>PLXC01000144.1 GCA_003151275.1 Candidatus Melainabacteria bacterium | reverse complement strand
CGCTGTCGGTTCATTTTTTAAATCTCAACATTGTCAAGCAGCACTAATACTATGCAATGCCTCATCTGTATATACATGGCGTTTAGCTAAATCTAAAGGCAAATTCATTAAGGTACGTGAATCGCTTACCAGTATTGGATCTCCGAAGAGAACAATCCATAAAAGCTCATGATAGAATGATGAACCAAATTATTACAGTCAAAAAGCAGCGCAGTAGCCATGAATCAGATTATCCAGGAAATTGAAGCACCTCTATTAAAGACGTCCCTACCGGTTCTCAATATCGGAGACACGGTAAAAGTCTTCGTAAAAATCAAAGAAGGCGGCAAGGAACGTACGCAAGGTTACGAAGGCGTAATCATCAAACGCAATGGTAATGGCGTCGGGGCCACGATCACGGTGCGACGAGTGTTTCAAGGAATCGGCATTGAGCGCGTATTCCTCCTCCACTCACCTCGCGTTGAGAAGATCACAGTCCAACGTCGCGGACACGTCCGGCGCGCTAAGTTGTACTACTTGCGCGAGCGCACCGGTAAGGCAACTCGCATCAAGGAAAAGATTGGCGCCAGAAAAGAACTCGTCGCCGCAGCAGCTCCGCCAGCGAAAGCATCAGCGGCACCTGCGCCGGCTGCACCAGCGGCACCTACCGAGCCTGCTGCGCCAAATCAATAGGCTCATAAGCCACGCTAAATTGCGGAAAGCAGCTTGCTGCAATCACCCTAAAAGTGCGTCGGCTATCTTCGGATAAATCATGCCACCAAAATCCGGCAGGTCTTCTGGCCATCGATCGGCTTACAAGTCTCTGCAGGAAACAATCAAGTGGGTTGATCTGGTCATTGAGGTTCTGGATGCGCGCGCGCCATTGTCAAGCCGCCACCCCAACGCCCATGAAATCTTTGGTCACAAGCCACGCTTAATAGTCTTGAGTAAAGAGGATTTAGCTGATATGGCTAAATTGAATGAATGGATTCCGATCATGACAGTTCAGGATGCCGCCGCCGAAATGCCGGCCGCCAGTCTTTCTTTATCCTTGAAAACTCAGAAAAACAGAGACAAGATTCTGCATGTCGCGCTAAAACTTACTGAAACAAAGAGAGCCGCCCTGGCCAAAAAAGGCTTATTGCCACGACCAATGCGAGCTGTCGTTGTGGGCATGCCGAACGTGGGCAAGTCCAGTTTGATCAATTGGCTGATCGGAAAAAGCAAAGCCAAGGTCGCCAACAAACCCGGTGTCACGCGTGGTCCTCAGTGGGTGCGGGTGCATCCCCAAATCGAATTACTTGATACACCAGGATTTTTGCCGCCTGCTTCGTTCAGTGAAGACGTGCAGCTCAAACTTTCCCTACTCAATTTGATACCAGAAACCACATATGATGCAGAAGAAGTAGCCAGACACGGCTTGAATCTCCTCAAGAAGGTATATCCATCAATAGTGCAACAGTACATACCGGAGTGCGAGCTTGAATTAGCAAGCCTGGAAGACATTTCCACGATACGACATTTTTTAACTCATGGCGGAAAGCTAGACACGGCAAGAGCTGCAAGTACTTTCCTGACCGATTTACGTAATGGCAGATTAGGCAGAATCACTTTAGATCGAGCTCCGCAAGTTTTATAATCTGGAAGAGCAATCTCTTTGATGGTGTCCAATGCCAAAAGTTCTTCAACGAAAAAAAGACACCGAAGAAAAACTGGAATCGCTCAGAAAGCTGCTTTCGTTTGATCGTAAGCACCGCTTCAAAGGCCGATCGACAAAACCCCAGTGTTATTTAATTGGCACAGATGAAGTTGGTAGAGGTTGCCTTGCCGGACCTGTGGTGGCAGCAGCGGTGATGCTGCCAGACATTGACGAAGGATCAGAATTAGCCGAGTCACTTTGCGAGCTCAATGATTCAAAAAAACTGACCCCCAGTCAACGTGAGCGGTTGGCCGCGATCATCCATGAAATTGCAGTCTGTGCGATCGAGCAAGCCTCTGTAGTGGAAATTGACGATATCAACATCTTGCAGGCAAGCCTATTAGCGATGCGGCGAGCAATGAATAAAGTGAAGGCCTTGATTCCCGATATGTTGCCCACCCTGATTTTGGTAGATGGCAACAAGGCTATGAAGGATGTTGAGCATTTGCAAACCCCTGTGATTCAGGGAGACTCTTCGTCTGCATCAATTGCCGCAGCGTCGATTATCGCCAAAGTTTACCGCGACAAACTGATGGCTGATCTCGGTAGCCAACATCCTGAATACAACTGGCAGCAGAATAAAGGCTACGGTTCTAGAACCCACCGCGAAGCTTTGAAGCTGCTCGGCATGACTTGCCATCATCGTCGGCTTTTCAGCGAAAAGTTTGTCAGCGGCACCTGGAATATTGAAGAAGATCAAGAATACAAAATCGAGGAAAAAATAGCCGATCTGGAATTACTTTGAATTAGCCACTAGATATGGTGCGCTATTTCAATGTTGCCGGCAGGTTTGCGACGACGTCGGCGACCTTCTTTTCAGTTGCTCCAGGCCCTTCAAGAATTTGAGTCTTGGACAATTGATCGGTGAGATAGTCTAGTCCTATCCCGGTGATCATGAAGACACGTTCGCCCGTTTCAATGTAACGCTTTTCGCGAAGATACCAAAGCGCAAATTCAATTTCGACGATGGCGTCCAACTGCAAGCAGTCCATGAGCATCTTGCCCGAAGCACCGCCGGATGCTGGCTTCTTCTTGCGTGCCGCCAATAGGACTTGCAAAATAGCGATCCGCAACTCAATTTCGTTCCACGATATACCGGCCTTAATCATGGTCGGTAAAGTATCACGCCCGAACTCGTTAACCTTAGGCTGGGCTTTATGTTGCGCACCGCCGCGGTTTTGTTCTTGCGCACCTAAAGACATGTCATAGGCGGCCCGTTTACCTTCGTCCGACAGAGTCTTCCAAGCTTCGGTAATAATTCTGAATTTCTCTGCGTCGCCGGTTTCACCATTATCAGGGTGATACTGTGCCGCTAAGAATCGATATGCGTAACGAATGATCGTCACATGCGCATCACGGTCGACGTGCAGGAGTTGGTAGAGACTCAACTCTTCTGGTGCGGCTGGTCCGCCATTGCCCGGCTGCGGCGGTGGGGAACCCTGAGGTTTTGGCTGAGGAGGTGGATTCCACGACATAATTTCACATTCCCTTTAACACATGATTGGCGATTACTATTCTTTGTACCTCGGAGGTACCCTCGTATATCTCAGTGATTTTTGCATCTCGCATATAGCGTTCAACTGGATAATCAGTGACAAAACCGTATCCGCCAAAAATCTGCACGCATTTGACGGTATTGCGCATCGCCACTTCGGAAGCGTACAACTTCGCGTGCGCTGCTTCTTTACTGAATTTGACACCACGATCTTGAGCGAGACTGGCATGGTAGGTCAAGAGCCTGGCTGCATCGATTTCGGTCTGCATGTCAGCCAGCATAAATTGTATGGCTTGAAATTGATTGATTGTTTTACCGAAAGCAGACCGCTCTTTGGAGTACTTAAAAGCGTGATCCCATGCGCCTTGTGCGATTCCCACGGCTTGAGAGGCGATGCCGATTCTGCCACCATCCAAAGTGAGCATTGCCACCTTGAAGCCTTCTCCAATCGAGCCGAGCATGTTTTCAATCGGTACTGGAGTATCCTCAAAAAGGATTTGACAGGTCGATGAACCTCTGATTCCGAGCTTGTCTTCTAATTTTCCAAAAGAAAAACCAGGCGATCCTTTTTCGACGACCAGCGCAACCAGCCCTCTGTGTTTCAAAGTCGCGTCGGTCTGAGCAAGAACGAGATAAAAGTCCGCTTCGATGCCATTGGTGATCCAATTCTTGGACCCGTTTAGAATAAAATGGTCCCCTTTCAATACCGCTGTTGATCGCGCCGCCGCAGCATCTGAGCCCGAACCCGGCTCAGACAGAGCAAAGGCGCCAAGTTTCTTGCCCTCACACATCGGTACAAGGAAGCGTTGCCGTTGCTCTTCGGTTCCAAAGATATAGATTGGTTTGGCTGTCAAAGAAACATGAGCCGAGTAGATCACGGATGTCGTGGCACAAGCTTTGGCCAATTCCTCGACGACTATGCTGTAACAGACACTATCAAGTCCCGCTCCGCCATATTGTTCTGGGAAGGGCAAACCGCACACATCAGAAGCTGCTAACAAATGCCAATTTTCCCGGGGGAAGCGATGATTCTTGTCTACTTCAGCGGCTCTGGGGGCGAATTCTTTTTGAGCGATTTCATTGATCGTCTCACGAATAAGCATTTGCTCTTCGGAATATTCGAACGTCAGCGGCTGGTCTTTAAGCGATGTCGCAGTTGCCATAAGAGTCAGGTATCCTCGTTAACGCCGCGCCACTACGATCCATTTGACCTCGACGCAGAGCATTTCTCAAAGGAAGATCATAACACTCAGGAATGGCTTATCAGATTGGTGTCCAGATTGATGGATACTTGCCTTGAACCCTGTAAAATTGACAGGCAGCGCATCAAGTAGTCAGGGACCGGAGAGCATGGCAGAATTCAAAATCGTATTTGTAGAAGAAGATCCAAGTGCACATGGGGACCTCAAAGCTGAGCTTAAGTCGGCAGGACACGAGATCAGCGCTTGTCGAGGAGGCTTTGATGCTCTTGACGAGCTGGGCTCGCAAGGTGCAGATATCGTTGTCGCATCGACCTCGTTGCAAGACTTGAGCGGCTATCAACTATCGTGTTTGATTAAATCCAACGACCGTACCAGCAGACTTCCAATTGTCTTAATAAAAGGGCAGCCGGCTGATCAAGATGAATTTTGGAGAGTGGCTGCACTTCCTGATGCTCTTTTAGAACCAGAAGAGTTAAACGACGTCAAAGCGGTTGTTGAAATGATTACTGACTTGATCAAAGCCGCTAAAGATCAAGGCTGGAAAACCAGCATGGTCAAAAATTTACTTGTGCCATCGCGTACTTTTTCAAGCAACAACCTGATCAACAGTTACGCCGGCTTATTGGATGATCTCCTGATCGAAAGACTCGTGACGCGACTGACACGCAACATGACAGGACTTGTCGAACCAAGAAAACGCTTTGTTGACGCTTATTTCTCATCGATCAACCAACTTTTTAGCCCTGATGTTCTTGGGATCGTCATCGCCAATCCTGAAAACCCGTGGGCCGCATTTCAGCTCGCGCCTGGACTAAGCAAAGAAGCATTTGATCAACTTCTGGCCAAGATAACGAAGCAATTGTCAGTGCCGCGCGACCTGGCCCTAGATGTGCGCGGAGAATTTGACGAAAAAGGCAAAGGACTGGGCGAGTTTGAATTACTTCCAGTAGCCGGAGAAAAGGCTGGAACGGGCGCCTTGGTCTTTGCCTCGTACCAGAAGAAAACTTTCAATGCCACTTCCAAGGCCTTTATGAGCCAGCTTCAATTGCAGATGCAACCTGTCATTCAGCTGCTTTTAGCAAAGCAGGAAATAGAAGTGCTGCATTCTCGTGAGGCTTATAGAGCCTCAATCGATCCACTCACCGGTTTATATAACTTGGAATTTCTGGTCGGCTTTCTCCAGCAACAGCTGCTCTTCTCCTTTCGACAGAGACTGGCTGTGGGCATGGCAATTATAGATATCGATAACTTTGCAGAACTGAACGATGAATTTGGATATGAAGTCGGTGACGTAGTGATTTCAACAATCGCAAACCGTTTGCTGAACATCACCCGCTCAAGCGATTTGATCGCCAGATATGGTGGCGATGAATTTGCAGTTGTTTTGCCAAACACAGAGATTGCCGGAGTCAAGGTTCTGGCAGAAAAAGTAAGAGTCGAGGTCGAGCAATTAGGCTTCGGGAAAGGACCCGGCCGAAAAAGTCCTCACGTCACCGTCAGCGTCGGCTGTTCGCATTTCAATATGGAAGACTTGAATCCGGAGACAATTCTGCGTGACGCTAAACTTGCGCTTCAGAAAGCAAAAGAGGCCGGGCGCAATTGTGTCTCAGTCTACGCCTGATTGTCTTAGCCTGATTCCTGGACTAACCTAGATCATGCTTCTTGGGGCGCCGGGCAAAACCTGCCCACCATAGAATCGTATGTTTGATCAATTTTGTTCATCAGGAGGCTGCTGTTTTGACCGGCAGCGAAATAGGCCAATGCCAGAGCCGCGCCTGCTCCAACACCCTCTTTCACATTGCCCTGTTCATAGGCTCGCAAACCAATGTGTCTGGATAACAAAAAATTTGGACATGATGCCGCAAATGGTGCACCAATCTCAGCACTCATTTTTACTAAGCCTGCGTTTCGATCGAATGCCACCCATTTTGTAGTGAGGACACCGATGCGAGCCCTGGTAATTTTGACCGCATATTCGGAAGAGAGGGCTTGGCACAATGCGTAAACAGCTAGCATCTGCGACCCTCCGGCGAGAATCACTGAGGCGCTTTGACAGGCCGCTAAGGTCATTCCGACCACGAATGGTTGCATCGGATCGCCAACTGCAGCAAGGATCTCAAACGGATTTGAATGAGCTGGAACGATGCCTGCAACTTTCAACCCTTGCTCCACCACATTCCACCGGTCCTCATGATTGCAGTTAGGAATGCTGCTAGACATAGAGTTATGGGCCTCATAACCTAAGCCAACGAGCACGGCCAAGGCTGTGGTGGTGCCGCCTGGAACACATTCGGCAATGACCAGTGTTTGCTTGCCAGCCGCCTCCTTAACGCCAAAATCAAAGCCACGCCTAAATAGGCCAATCACCATATCCAGTGTCATCGCCTGCCCGGATACCACAGATTCCGCAGGCGTCAAGCCGGCCTCGAAGAAAGGAATTTGGGGCGCCTTGAAAGCACCACAATTAATCACCAGCGGCTCGATATCAGCGAGTTGCAAACAAGCTCTGGTGATCACAACCGGGGATACTATTCCGCGCGGAGAGACAGGTAACTTCTCGACCGTTTTCGTATACCCCAAAAGAAGCGCTTCCGCATCGGCTGCCGGAGTCACTCTGCGCAGCTCGGGCGTGGCACCGGCGGCTGAAATTCCGACTAAATCGCTTGTCTTAGTACCGCCGAGACAGAGATAAAAAGCACGTGAGCTGCTCATCTCGGTAAACAGACTTTCCATTCGTAGGCGATCATTAACGACCTGGACGAAGCCACTATCGAACATTACTCAGTTTGCCTCGCAGATACTCACAAATAGGCGCCAGGGTGAGCGTCCATAACACTGTGCTGGTAACTCCACGCCACAGTTCTTCAAGAGCGGGCCACCAGGACCCGGTCAGAGTCATTAAGCCCATTGGCTGGGCACCCTGCAGAAGCTCGTGCGGAGAGGAAATGAGCATGTTAAAGAAAATCGACAGAGCAGAAATAATCATCACCGGAAAAAAGTATCTGAACGAGAGTGCCATTGTTTGCTTGGCGTGATCAACAGGATTGCTGCTTGCATTGGAAGAAACACAAATTCCAGCGAAACTTACAGCAGTGGAATACAATCCGGACACAGAGCAGCAGATGTTTGTGGTGATAAGGGCCCATGCGGGCAGCTTTAAAGCTGATGCCCCTAGAATTGCTGGATAAGTGCAAGTGAGCACCATCATAGAAATAAAGAAAATGGAAAATGGCAATAACAAAAACACGGTCAACGTCGACCAAAACTTTGTCAAAAACGCTTTGTTCAATCTCGTCTTCTCAAGAGCGTCGTGCTGAGCTTTGACGATCCGAGTCTTCTCTATGGGTGAGGTCACCATATCCGCTGATGAAAACATGCTGAAGGCTGACGAATAGGCAGTTAATCGCACAAGCCAGGCAGCAAAACACCAGCCCATTAGTGGTACAGCCAGAACCAGAGCCAGAAGATAGGCGATCAAGGCTTGAATAATTTGCATCAGCCCTGAAGAAAGCCCCGCCGTGCTTATAATCAACACGCCGGGAAAAATGACTACGCATATAGCAGCGATCCAAAGACAAGCAGGGATAAGACATTGGCGTGCAAATAGAAGCGACATCAGTGTTGCATTCTTCCACCACTGTAAGCTTTGAAAGCATTTAGACGGCGACACTTCTATTAGCGAAGACGGCGAAATCGCAGACAGCGTCTCAGCTAACGGCGGATTCGATTCACTTTTCCCACAATCCACAGCCTGCCTCTCCTAAGACAGAAACTATCTTCTCAAAGTGTGGGCACAATCCGCAAGCAATTGACTAGCTAGGCAATCGAACCTGCAATCAAACCTTGAGCCAAATGATGCATATTCGGTTAAATCCCAGCCACCAGTCAACGAAATCCGAGCTAAAACGAAACAGGAGAAGCAAGCTTCTCCTAGTCTCAGAATTTGCCCAGCTCCACCTCGACATCTATTCTCTTAGATCCGCCAAGTCTTGTCTGGGCTGTATCGGGTCCGCTTCGTGCCATTGCGCGATCCTTTCAAATCGTGCACGGAGCGGATACCTAATTTACTTTTGTTCCGTTGCGTCCGTCGCTTTTTTACCGTACTCCATGTTCCCGAAGCGCTTCGCTAATTCTTTGAAGGCCATTCCAGTTGTTACGTCTTCAGGCAATTCACCAATCAGCCCAACGACTTCCTTCTCAACAAAGACACGCTTATTTGCTTGAATTGGTTTAGCGCCTTCTTTGGGACGAACTATCGTTGCTCCGGCGATATCGTCTCCGGCGAAACGATCAATTCCAGCGCCATTAGGGCCATTTCCGGAGTTCTTCCAACGAGGCACGTCAATTGCTTTGTAGGTCATTTCTACCTTTACAGCTTCACCGGCTCGATTCAAAAAAGTACCATCTGAACGCAATTTGCTCTTTGGATATTCCAGACGGTCAGCACCGACCAAAATATTGCCAGGTTTGCTCATCGGAGCTTTGATGATCTGCCCGTCTTTGTTGAAGAAGAAGATTACGCCGTCATTTGGCAGTTCGCTAAGCCTGCTTTGCAGAGCCGCCAGGACAGTATTTTGCTCAACCAACCGATCCAATCTCTTATCTTGATTAGAGTTGATTCGCGAAATTTTGTCCTCCAAATGATCTTTGACTTTTGCCAGGCGAGAGTATGGATCGAAAACGCCTTGAACATTGACCTGAGGCAAATCGCCATTGACGCCTTTCTCCAGATTCTTCACAGAGCGAACCATCATTTCTAGATCGATCACTGACTGCTTAGCAAAAGCATCACGAAGGTGGGAATCGCTTTCCTGAACAATTTGTTTTTCAATTGAAAGGGCATAATCTCTCAGCGCACGCACGGTCTGAGCATACTTAGTTGGTCCGGCGAAATCGCTTGCCGATTGGGCTTGGGTTAAACGGAGATCAGCATTTTCCAGAGAACGTGTGCGGCTTTCATCGCTTAAATAGCGAGCGCTTTCAGCGGCTCGTCTACCATTTTGAGCTGACTTGAGCTCAGCTTCAGCGCGCCACGGCTCGTAATTTCTAAGTGCCATATTGCGTGCGACTTCAATTTCACGAGAGAGAATAACTTCAATCTTGTCTGCTTTGGAAAGCTCTTCGTCAAGCGGTTTTAGCTCTTCACCAATTTTCTTTTGAGCAAATGGTTTGGTATCGGCTATGGTGACTCGAGAGTGCCGCAGCCCAGCTCCGACAACAGGTGGTTCAAAATTTGTTTCGCCAGGAGCGACGACGACAGACTTAACGCGGCGAACAATTGGTGTCGCTGTTTCTTTGATCGATTTGGACCTGGTTGGGTCGAATTCAAGGTCTCTTCGGCGAGCATCGATTCGATCAAGAAGATCTACGGTTTGATTAGCCAACGATAGGCTCTGGCTTTGATAGTCAGTTAGTTGAGCTTGTTTTATTTGCATTATCTTTTCCATTCTAGAATACGTGCTGGAGCTGGTTCTTAGGCTTTATGGTGCTTGTTGTGCATCAGCAACTCGAACTCGGGCGCGATCAAATGCATCGGTGCTTTTGCCCGTATGCAGTTGAATTGTCTGTCGGTTTAACCCCGCTTTCTGACCTTGCAGTTTAGAAAGCGGACCAGGGGCGCCGTCTATGACACTATCGGCTGGCTTCGTGTTTCAATTTTTCGTTCTTCGACGCGTAATTGATCGTCGATCAATTTCAGCTCTCGCTGTTTTTCAGGTGTATACCATCCAGGCTCCCTGCAAATAAATTGAGTGTGCACGAATCATAGATATCTAAATGCAACTAGTCGATTGGTGAAAATCCCTATCGATTAGTAAGACTCCCATGGTTGGTACCCCATAAATGTCCAAAACTTGAAAAGCCTCATTTTGCCTTGCAGTCGGCTTTCTAAAAATCAACCGTCATCGGTTGATTTTTCAGAGGAGTTCGGAATTTACCCGGATCATATTGACCGCATAATTTTATCCGGGTAAAATGAAAAATCAACCGTCATCGGTTCATTTTAAGTGTCCACGCTAATCGGAAATACTTGGCATGCCAGACGACATTCAACAACTGGATTCAAACGAATGCACAGCCTTTGCCGGTTCGCGCTGCATAGCGAGCGGAAACTTATTGCATGTTGCAGTGAAAACAAAAAAAGTGATCGACTCAGGCGAGAACGAAGCCATTTTAATTTTCAACAACAGCGACAGCATGCTTATCGAGCTTGATTTCCGCGGTTCGATTTATGACTTAAAACAACGACTGCACAATCTATCGCTCGCCCCACATATAAACGGAATGGATTCTGCCGCTGAAGTTGCTCAGCAACGAATGACTCGCCGTCCTGGGCGTCCCAAATTAGGAGTAGTGCCGCGAGAGGTAACTCTGCTACCACGCCATTGGGAATGGCTAGCCAATCAACCAGGAGGTGCTTCTGTAGCGCTCAGGAAGTTAGTCGAAGAAGCGAAACGAACCAGCATACATAAAGATGAGAAACGCCAATCCCAAGAGGGCACCTATCGTTTTATGTCCGCGATGGCTGGTAACTTTCCTGGATTCGAAGAAGCAACACGTGCACTATTTGCAGGAGAGACAACTCAATTCAATGAGTTAGTTGATGCGTGGCCAGTCGACATCAAAAGTCATGCCAAAAAAATCGCGGCATCAGCTTTTGTAAAATAGACAGAGCCTGGCGGCTTGCGCGGTTCGTAGATTTCCCATGGACAAGTGCACCATGCAGGAATAAAGTGCAATCAACTCGACTTCAGGCCCTTGAAGTCCTTTTACGGAAGCCGTAACCGCTGCCCAGAGCAAGTCTGACAGCAAGGAATCACGTGCCCTTCCTTCCTCAGAGGAGAACTATATGTTCCTTCCGTTGTTTATCTTCGTGGCGATTTTGGTTGCGCCAATCATAATTTCGCTTATTCTCATACGCATCGTTCATATTGACGAAACACTGCCTCAAAGCCGGGTCTCTGCTTCCTATTGGGGCAAGTATGCCGGTGTGGGTGACGCACTAAATACGGGCACTATTGCCCTACACGATCCAACGATAAACTTAGATGCGCCTAGCAAACTGCCTCCACATGCAGTGGCGTGGCATCCATAAAAATATAACAGAGGAATATTATTGCAATGGTAATATTGATTTGCTTCATACTCGGAATTGGCATGATAGGCGCGACTATAACATTATTTTGCGTCTTGCATAATCTTGATGTTGCCGAAATGATGCCCGTTTATCGGCCCAGAAAAAAGAAGGTTGGACCTACTTTCTGGGGCAGCTACGGGGGACTCAGTGGGGAAGTTCAGACTATGCAAACGATAAAACTGCCTAAAATCACCTTCAATCCCCAATCCGTTGTGGGCAGTGAACTTTACGCCAAAGGCATGGCCGTAAAAAGCGCAAAACGTTAGAAGCAGCCGTGGATAAATTGAAAGAAAAAGAGCGCCTTTTGGGGCGCTCTTTTTCTCTAATTGCGGTGAATGAACTAGGCAGGAGTGCTAGCTGCTTTTCTCAATCCAGCGATTTCAGCGAGTAGAACTCGCTCGTGACCTTCGGGTGTAACCTTATTATAGATCTTGCGAATAATGCCTTTGTCATCGATGACAAAAGTGGTGCGTTCCCAGTATTTAGAATCTTTGTATTCGGTTTGCGGGATGCCAGTTTCGGTCAGCAATTTAGCTTCCGGATCGGCAAGTAAATCGATTGAGAAAGAATGCTTCGTGCAGAAACTCTTGTGTGAATCTACATCATCAGCACTCAGACCAACAACCACTATACCGTTATCATCAAATTCTTCTTGACGAGTTGTGAATGACTTACCTTGAATGGTACACCCTGGAGTGTCATCCTTCGGATAGACATACAAAACCAACCATTGTCCGGCGTAATCCTTAAGGCTCTTGTTGACTCCATCCTGGTTCGGTAAGGTGAATTCAGGAAATTTCGCACCGACTTGCAACATAATGCCTCCATTTAGCAAAGCTGTGGGCCCTCTATTTTAGTCCCTTTAAAGAGATCTTCGAGTGCGAAGTAACGAAATAATGTGACGGGCTCAAATTCTGAGTGCCAATCAATTGAAAAAATTTGTCTTGCGTAGGCGGTCTGCGGTCGGCTGCTTCGTCAGAAAATAACACGTTCCGCAGTCGGCTGTTTGTACCCGACACGCAAGTTATCTTCAACAATAGTTAAGAAGTACTCGTGCACTCGCAGGTCATCCGTGATCTCAGGATGAAAGGCCGTCACCAGAAGGTTATTTTGCCGAGCCATGACGATACCTTCTTCGACTCTGGCCAAAACCTGCACAGCATTACCTACAGACACCACAATTGGTGCGCGAATGAATATTGCAGGAAACGGCGCTTGACCTAATACCGCAATCGCCAGTGAAGTCTCAAAACTGTTTCGCTGAGGTCCAAAGGCATTGCGCTTCACTTTAATGTCCATCGCGGCCAATCGACCTTGCGCTGATCCTTCGATTTCTTTGGCAAGAAAAATTGAGCCCATGCAAGTACCAAAGACAGGCATCCCGCCATTGATTCGCTTTTTGATAGTATCGAATATAGGGTCAGGATTGTCGCCGGTCAATTTGGCGATAGCAGTGGACTCACCACCGGGAATGATCAGTCCATCCACATCTGCCAACTGCCAGGAATGTCTTATGTCTATAGCATGAGCGCCACACTTTTCTATCGCCGCGATATGTTCGGCGAAAGATCCTTGCAGTCCTAACACACCAATTTTAGTCATTGACCCCTCCTAGCCGCAGCTCTCCAACATAGCCACGATCAAGCTTCAAGGCGGGTCCGCAGACCCGCCCCGAAGCCCTGATTCTTACCAGCCTCGAACAGCAAGCTGCTCGCTCTCGCTCAAACTGCGTGCGGTGCGACCAACCATGGGCTCGCCCAGATTGCGACTGACTTCGGCCAGAATAGCTGGATCTTGATAAAACGTCGTTGCTTTAACGATTGCTCTAGCTCTCTTGCCGGGATCCCCTGATTTGAAGATGCCAGAACCAACGAATACTCCATCCACTCCAATCTGCATCATCAAAGCAGCGTCTGCTGGTGTGGCAATTCCACCAGCGGCAAAATTGACGACAGGCAGCTTCCCATCTTGGGCAATCTTGAGGACTAATTCGTAAGGTGCGCCGATTTTTTTGGCGTAACTCATTAGCTCTTCGCGCGGCATATTAGACAGCAAGCGAATTTCGCCAAGTATTGCTCGTGCATGGCGAACCGCTTCGACAACGTCGCCTGTGCCAGCTTCACCTTTGGTGCGGATCATCGCCGCGCCTTCGCCGATTCGTCTGAGCGCTTCTCCAAGGTTCCGTGCACCGCAGACAAAAGGAATTGTGAATGCGTTCTTGTCGATGTGATATTCCTCATCGGCAGGCGTGAGCACTTCGCTCTCATCCACGCAGTCCACGCCAAGCGCTTGCAGGATCTGAGCTTCAACAAAATGTCCAATTCTCGCTTTGGCCATAACAGGAATGCTGACAGCTTCGATTATTTTACTGACCAGTTCAGGATCGCTCATTCGAGCTACGCCACCATCGGCGCGAATGTCGGCAGGCACCCGCTCGAGTGCCATAACGGCGACAGCTCCAGCGTCTTCTGCGATCTTTGCCTGTTCAGCGTTAACCACATCCATGATCACGCCGCCTTTCAACATTTGTGGCAGCGCTTTTTTGACCAACTCAGTGCCGGTGGCGATTTTGTTTGCACTTGCGGCGTCTTTCGTTTCGATGACCATAAATTCTCCTTCAGTCAAAGACCTAAATTAATACGTTGTTGCGCACACGCGCCCTGCCGGATATTTCCGACAGGCTGGAACGCGCAACTGATTCAAAATAGCTGCGCAGGGCTCTTGCGAGCCTTTCTATACCTTCTTCAATAACTGATTCTTCAGTTTGGATAAAACATAAACGGAAATACTCTGAGTGGTCGCCATTTAAAAAGAACATGTCACCAGGCGAAAATGAGACGCCCTGCATTTCGGCGAAAGTTAGCAGATCTCGTGCAGACAATCCGTCCGGCAGCTTTGCCCATATAAACAATCCACCTTGAGGCGTTGACCAGGTCAATTTCAAGGACTTATCGCTTGAGAAATTAGACATGTGACGTGAAAGCGCGTTCAACATCGTGTCTCGTCTATTGCGATAACACTGACGCACGTGCTCGAGATGGGTAGTGTAAAGTCCCTCTTCTAAATATTTGGCGAGAATTATTTGGGCGATTGAATTGGTGGATAAGTCAGAAGTGCGCTTTGCCAAAAGCAATCGTGAAGTCACTTCAGGCGGTGCCACCAGCCAACCAAGACGTAGACCTGGACACAGGGCCTTGGAAAATGTGCCTTGATGGATGACGACTTCATTGCCGCCAGGCAAAGACCTGAGCGGTGGTAAGGCACTCTTGTCGTAATTTAGATCACCAACAAAATTGTCCTCAAGAATTGGCACTTGGTATTCATTAGCGAGTTCGACTAGCTTGGTGCGACGGGACAAAGACATTGTTGCGCCGGTTGGATTCTGGAAACTGGGCATCACATACAACAATTTTGCCTTCTGTCTAGACAAATGAGATTCCAAAATATCCAGCCGAATGCCTTCGTCATCCAATCCGATTGGCAGGCAGCGAGCTTGACGAGCTCTGAAATTACATATCGCCCAAAAGTAGCTTGGGTCCTCAAGTAGAACAACATCACCTGGATCCACCAAAACATTGGTGACCAGATCGATACCTTGTTGCGAACCGCTCACGATCAATAATTGATCGTCACCACAGGCAATACCATGTTTCTTTAAATGCTGCTTCACTTGAGTACGCAGATAGGGACTGCCTTCGGCGGCACTGTATCCGAACATCTCATTGCAGTGCTCGGATTTTAAAATCTGACTGACAATGCGTTGAAATTGATCGTGTGGGTAAAATTCTTCAGTCGGTATGCCACCAGCGAACGTGATTGCGTCGCTTTGCTGCGTGCCAGCCGGTTGCCTGCTGATCAAGTCAAGACAAGTGCGACTCGACTGCGAAAATTTCTCGACCCAATTTATTGATGAAGTTGAGAAGTTGGAAGTTGATCCCGTGGACGAATTCGCCGAAGACTGCCGTTGCACGAGGGGACGAACGTAAGTGCCGCGTCCGACATGGCTATCAATAAATCCTAACTGACTCAACTCCAAATAGGCTCTCGATACAGTCGATCTATCTATTTTCAAGACGCTGGCGAGCTCACGATTGGTGGGCAAGCGAGTATTGTCTGCCAATTGGCCGGATTGAATGGCTTCTCTTATCCCTGCCGTGATTCTGGCGTACATTGGCTCATTCCTATCCAATCCAGACTCAGCTTCAGACAATAAATCCAGCCAATTCATAAATTTCGCCTAAAGTAAAGAGAACGAGCCAGCCAATTCGTGACTTTTCGGAATGAGATCCGGCAAATCCGCCAGTCAAATGGTCAGCAAATCCTCACAAGCGGAAGAGATGAATCGGATTCAAGCCAATATCAGCATATCCCACATTGGCTGGAAAGACAATCCAGCCAATAGCTAATGTACAGGTTCCGCAACTTTATCAAAAGGGCTCAAGACAGTGACCCCGCCAAGGTATGGAACAAGTACTTCAGGAACACGCACGCTGCCATCCGGTTGTTGATTGTTTTCCAAAATCGCCGCCAAAGTCCGCCCGATCGCCAGCCCCGAACCATTGAGGGTGTGCAAGTATCGGGCTTTGCTGTCATCTGCCGGTTTGTAGCGAATATTTGCCCGCCGCGCCTGAAAGTCGCCAAAGTTACTGCAGGAGCTAATTTCCCGGTACTTGTTCTGTCCCGGAAACCAGACTTCCAAGTCAAAACACTTCTTGGCTGAAAAGCCCAAGTCGCCGGCGCAAAGAATTATGCGTCGGTACGGCAATTTGAGCGCCTCCAAGACAGCCTCGGCGTCACGAGTTAGCTTCTCATGCTCTTCTTCTGAGTTCTCAGGCAAACAAAATTTGACCAATTCAACTTTATTGAACTGATGTTGGCGAATGTAGCCGCGGGTGTCCTTGCCGGCGCTGCCTGCTTCACGACGAAAATTCGGCGTATAGGCGCAATGGTGAATCGGCAAATTTGCCGCCTCAATTACTTCATCTCTATAGAGGTTGGTCACCGGTACTTCTGAAGTGGGCACCAGATAGAGTTCATCATCGGCACATTTATAAAAGTCGCCCTCGAATTTGGGCAATTGACCGGTGCCAAACATGCACTCTTTGTTGACCAGAATTGGCGGGAAAACTTCTCTGTATCCGCGACTTGAATGGAAATCGAGCATGAAATTCATCAAGGCCCGTTCCATCTTCGCGCCCATTTCCATAAGTACAGTGAAACGGGATTCTGCGATTTTCACACCACGTTCAAAATCAAACACTCGCAGGGGCGGTCCCAACTCCCAATGTTCTTTGGCATTTTCAATTTTGGGAAGGTCACCCCATGTTGA
Organism: Candidatus Melainabacteria bacterium; assembly: GCA_003151275.1. Next base: position 23,446 of record PLXC01000144.1, on the reverse strand, counting down.
GATCTCAACATTGTGAGTCTCGTCTGGACCATCTGGCACTGATGGATCCGGCATGTTAGGCAAAGCAAAATGCAGCGCCTTGAGCCGCGCATCCAACTCATTCTTTAGCTGATCGGCTTCTTTCGTACGCGTGCTAACTTCTTTGGCCTCAACTTTTAGCACCGCCTTCTCATCCGCAGAGGCAGTTTTGAAGAGCTCGGTAATTTGATTGCTGCGCTGACGATAGCCTTCCCACTCAGCTTGCACCTTACGATGGGCAACATCGACCTCGACTAACTCTTTGGTCGAAAAACCGCCGTTGCGACGCACCAGAGCTTTCTCAACTTCGTCAGTTTTTTCTCGAATTATGCGTAGATCAATCATGGTTTCACTTTGAACTTTTTGCGGGGATTAGTCGTAGTTATAAGTAGAGCGCAGGATCTGCACTCTAGCCCAAGATGACAATTATATAGAAAACAGCACGAGGACGCGCCCAAATGAGCCAATTCAGCCACACATTGTTGCATTTTACTTCGTCCTGATGGCGCAGACTGACCAAGTTGCAGACCAAATAGCGGATAAACGCACAATTCTTTGGCGAATCGGCGAAAATTTCGCCGCGGATATGTTGCAAGAACAAGGCTGGCATATCCTGGAAAGAAATTGGAAGGCGGGCCGTTACGAAGTTGACATCATTGCTTTGGATCCAGAAGACATTCTTGTCTTTATTGAAATAAAGACAAGAATCACGTCGCTAGAACCGGGCGTTTCCATGTACGGATTGGAATCTATCACTTATACAAAGAGACAAAAAATAGTGGCCTCGGCAAATATTTATTTGCATCACAACAGCCTTGTAGAAAAAGGGGCTCGACTTGATGTGGTAGTTGTTAATTTCCCGCGCAAAGACAGCACACATGATTTTGACATTCACTATATGGATGAGCTGTCACTGATGGAACACGTTCACAGCCCAAAGGCAACTCATATCAAACAGGCATTCTACTAGTCCAAAAATCTTGGCACATTCGCGGCGGAGCGTTATCCACAGCCCGCGCGCAACTCCTATCCGACAAAGCGTCCTCACAGACAAAAATCTTGGCGATTCGCAGTGGAGCCTTATCCAAAGCCTGCAGGCACCCAGATCCGCAGGCGCTCTACCTCAGCTAACAATATTTGCCCGGTTCGTAATTTTCCCAGTGACAGTGCAAGGTCAGTTTGGTAACTTCAGTGTCGAGCAGCCTTCGCCTTCATCACTTGTACCCAAACCGCCCGATCCGTGAAAAACGTCGGATCCACACGACCCCAGGAGGGTCCAAATGTTTGCGTGGAAAGACCGAAAAGGATTTCAGGAAACCATTGCCAAACTTGTCTCCGCCGAAAATAACGGACAGGGAGCAAATCGTCGCGCCATCAATTTAGTGCCACTACCTACAGTGCGTGAAACACACGAAATCGCGCAATCACACCGCATTCGTTACCACCAATTACTAGTTTCAATTGAAGCCAAACAAAGCACATGCTGCATCCGCGTTATTTCGGAGACCAACAAATCACGTTCGGCAATTTTAGTATTTAGAGGTCGAGTTCTTGGTTGCCTCTACGGAAGTAAGTCATCGGAACAACAGCTGTTTGGACAAGAAGCGCATCAGCGCGCCATGTCCGAGCTTGCCAAACCTGATAACATCGTCGATACCTACCTGCTTAGTGAAGAACTAGTTTTGGCAGGTGGTGCGCTCTTTCACGGACATCAAGTCGACCACCTCGGTGGTTCACCTGAACAAGCTTTTGAATCTGCCGCGACGCACCTGATGCACAGCAATGCTCCAGGCTGTATTGTGATTAATTCAGCCAATAATGAAGCGCTGTGTATGGTCTACATCTTCAGTGGACATATCATCGGCGTCTATTCATTTAGTGAAGGTTGGGTCAAGTCTACTTACGAGACTGCGCTTGAATATGTTGTTGGTACGCCTAATACTCAAGTAATGGCCAGCGCCTTAGCGGCAAGCAGCATCAAGGAAGTTGAGGAAATGACTTTCAGTTTAACGGGACTCGGCGATCGAGCCGCCCAAACCCGAAGATACGACATACCGTTACTTACTTCATATGATGAAATAGCAGAATTACAGAGCGATTCCGGGCGCCACATGCCAATTCGCAACAACTCGGGATTGATTCGCAACAAGACCACTTCGCTTCGCAGCCCAAATCAATATTGAGTTAACGCTTCTTCTGCGGCATAATATAGATCTCTGCGCCGCCATAAATGCGCAGGCAAGAACGTCGAAGGAGGCACGTGCTCTCATGAGCCAATCAACGCGCGTTATTTCACCCAACGTCGAAATCATGCCGGTCAGCGCAAAAACCAATGCCCAAGGTCATTTGATCATCGGTGGTTGCGATACAGTAGAACTCGCCAAACAGTTCGGTACTCCATTATATGTTGTCGATGAAGAAACGGTGCGCGCCTCGGCATGTGCTTTTCAAGCCGGACTGTCGCTTTACAAAAACTCGCGACCTCTTTATGCAGGTAAAGCATTTTTATGCACGGCAATGTGCCACCTGATTCGCAAACTTGGATTCGGTCTCGACGTCGTCTCAGAAGGCGAGCTATACACGGCCGTGAAAGCTGGATTTCCAGCGGATTTGACATATCTGCATGGCAACAACAAAAGTGAAAAAGAGTTGGAAGCAGCGCTTGCCTACAAAGGCGTCAAGATCGTCATCGATAGTGACGGCGAAGTCGAGTTGCTCGCTTCGATCGCCCGCAGGATGAAAGCGCGGGCATCTATTCTGATCAGAGTGACACCAGGGGTGGAGCCAGACACTCACGAGCATATCAAGACAGGTCAGCACAACAGCAAATTTGGTATTTCTCTTGACCGCCTGGAAGAAACAGTCGGGGTAATTTTGAAATATCCTGACGTGCTTGAATTGATTGGCTTGCACGCCCACATCGGCAGCCAATCACATGATCTCGGTCCATTTCTCGAGCTAATCGACATTATGGCGGACCGATTTGCTCTCCTGAAAGAGAAATATGGCATCCTCCTGACTCAACTTGATGTCGGCGGTGGACTAGGCATCGCCTATACCGATTCGGATCGTCCAACTCCCATTTACGACTGGGCGGGCTCCGTTGCCTCCAAAGTTGCAGAGGCCTTCAGCCAACGAAACATGGCGTTGCCAGAGTTGTTTGTGGAGCCTGGTCGCTCAATGATTGGCACGGCCGGTGTCACTCTTTATCGAGCCGGGCACACGAAAGAGATCGATGGCGAAGCCTCTTGCCTGTCCGTAGACGGTGGTATGGCTGACAATCCACGTCCTATAACGTATCAAGCAAAATATACAACGTGCGTGGCAAACCGCATGAATGAGCCTCCTGCAACAAAACCTGTCAGTTTAGTCGGCAGGTATTGCGAGTCGGGGGATATAATCGTAAAGGAAGCTTATTTGTCTGCCCAACGCGGCGATCTCATTGCCGTATTCGGCACCGGTGCCTACAACTACAGCATGGCATCGAACTATAATCGGACACCCCGTCCGGCATGCGTTCTTGTCTATGATGGCAAAGCGGAGGTAATCATCGCCAGAGAGACTAACGATGACCTGGTGCGCCAGGATCGGACACCTGAAAGATTGCTTTGAGGTCGTAATTTGAGCGAAGCCCTAAGTCAAGTTGATTGGCTGATTGCCCTTAAGACGTTTTTTCAAATCGTCATCATCTGCTATTGCACGATCTGGGTATGGCGGCGCATTGTCGGCACTCAGGCAGAGCGCCTGGTCAAGGGCGTCATGGTCTTGATAGGCGTCTGCGTGATTTCATATTTCGCCGGATTCAGTCTTGTCACTTCGATCCTACAGCACCTGATCCCAGTGGCCGTAATGGCCCTGGTGATAATTTTCCAGCCTGAAATTCGCAGAGGGCTGGGCTACCTGGGAAGAATGAATAATTTCAGGGTGGACTTCTCCCTGCCAAATCGCGAAATTGATAACACGAGAAGAGACGTCGCCCAAATCATTAGCGCCGTTCGAGAATTGTCCCGAACTAAAGTCGGAGCGCTGATCGTCGTTGAACCACCAGAAGGCGAACGCGACTACTTAAGCCCAGGCACGCCGGTCAATGCCGACATCTCGTCCAATCTTCTGCTTTCAATATTTTTTCCAAAATCACCATTGCACGATGGGGCGGTGGTTATCCGCCAAAACAAAATCGTCGCTGCCGGTGTGATTTTGCCAATGACTGACGATCCGAAATTGAGTTCTCGCTATGGCACTCGACACCGTGCCGCGATCGGACTTTCAGAGATATACGACGGTTTGTGTATCGTTGTCTCCGAAGAAACAGGATCGATTTCAGCCTCCAACCGCGGCATCCTAGCGCGTTACAGCACAGCTGACGAATTGATGGACGCTTTGTCGTATATGTATTTGCAAGGCGTAGACAGAAAGACTCCAACTCCTCTGGATTCATTCCTGAGTATGCTCGGTCGTAACAAACCAAGCACCTCTGATACTACATCTAGTGGCACGGAGAAAATCAAGCCGACCTTGGAAGTTGCACCACCACATGAGAACAATGTCTCCAGCATCGGTTCGATAGAATCAGAACAAGCGATCTAGAATTTGCTCACTCAGTCAATTGCTTAACTCAGCCAATCAGGCTAAACTTGCCTTCTTCGTTCTAGATCAAGGAGGTTTCATGAGAACATTCGGACGGCTTGCCGCGTTGGCAACAGCGGCACTGGCCTTCATCTCGTTTGCAAGTCCGGCAAGCGTGCTTGCCAGACCAGACAGATCGCCGCCACCGACCAGTAGCCAGGGGGGCAAAACGGTACTTCACGTTTACAGTCCCAATCAAACAGTTAAAGTAGTCGTTAAGCTACCGGGAGTTTCTTCGTTTAACTGTGGACCAACCCAAGTCTCTCAGTTAATAGTAGAGGACATCCACAACAGAAATCCCATTCCGATAACTCCACTAGCCGCTAATTTACAGGATATCGGCTACTTCACCCTCCTCTCAGGGCGAACCGTCTCCATCACCCCGGCACCGCAGTTTAGTTGCTTGCAGGGGGCGATCATTACGTTCGTCACACTCGCTCAATGCCCCTGTAACATCGGCCCACCTTTTAACTCTGTTTGTACCGATCCCACCCATCCCTTTGGCGGCGATCCCAGCCTGATTTTTCCAAATGGAGTCAATCTCGCTGAAGCAACTCTGAACGTCACAGCCCCCCACCAGGAGACTGTGGACATCAGTTGCAACCAAGGAGCAAATGCGACCATCAGCGTCCAATTCACCCCAGGCTCCGGTCCGAACTGGAACAATGGTGCAGGCAATAACAATGTCACGAACATTCAGAACTCTTGGGTCGATATAAAGAACAGAAAGGATAACAACTGCAATCTGACCGGTGTATTTGCCTACAACCTGACAAACTGCAATGCCGGTCCTGACGCATGCCCACAGGGAGCCTTCTGCTCGACCGCCTCATCCCTTTGCAATATCCAACGTTTAGGGTCCGGCGGCACCGTTCAAGTTACCTACATGGGTCCCCTGGCTCCTCCTAACTGACGTTTTGAGGTATAGGCATTAACGCTCATCTTGGCTACGATCCTTTTATAGACAACGAATCACAAGCCACCATGAACGTTCTGAACAAAAATTTGAGAGGCAAAACGGCACTACTAATGGTGGCGATTTGCCTCTCCTTTTTCTGTCCAATGGTCTCCAAGGCCGAGCTCAATGCGGATCTCCGCGATCCATATTTGGAGCGGGAATATGATTGGGCCATGTACCTGGACACGCATGATCTGAAGCAGTACTTGACCTACCCTGGCAGCCAACTTCATCCAATCACCGTTGTGCGAATCAACTTCAGAGCCCTAAACCGAGGGGCAAGGACTCGACCCAAATCTGCCGCTATTTTTGAGGACTTCTGGTATCACAACGGCACGCCTGTTGGTTTGCGTCGTTATAATCAGCTGAACATCGCGCCAGACCTGTTTGGAGTTATTGTTATCGGTGCCGACGACGATCAACCAGAACACGGCACTGCAGTGGCCAACGCCCTGGTGAGATTATTGCTGGATCTTCAACTGAAGCAAATAGTCACAAGTGTAGTGATGGTGCCTAGTCGTAAATATGACCAGCTGACAGGCGAACTCGGGCGTTACGGTTTCTTTCCTTATATGACAGTCAGGGCCGGCCAACAAATGAGCATTCATCTGCGCACATATCCTCGCGGTAAGGATCAATACTACTTCTTTCAGAAAGGGTATTGAAACCGCACCAAGCACCAAACATAATTGGCGTGGTCAAGGAAAACTTTCAAATGTATCTACTCTTGCGCAGTTCGGCATCATGGGCGGTGGCAGCTTCCACAGTAGCGAAATTCGGTTCTTGTCCCAATACGATTTGACAATAAGCCTCATACATTTGGAAAGCAGCCACAGCTGGTGCTGTTTTTCCGGTCCCGGTACCCATGCCGACAAGTGCCACTGATTCAATTTTAGATTCTCCGCCGTGGTCTTCTCGGTCCTGCCTGATAAAGGCAGCAAGCGTTCTAAACGCTGCCCTCGTCGCCATGTAGCTATTCACATTGGCATTGGTCATACGAATGGGAACGCGCATTGTCGGAGCGATAATTGCCAGTTTCGGCTTATCCAAATTAGTCGTGATCATCTCCGCGCAGCCGACGGGCAACTCACCTGCGTGCTTGTCCTGAATCAATTTGCGCACGCGTGACTCCAACTTACCGTCTGTCAGTTTGTTCACCTGAGAGCCCAGTCCGTCATCCATAATGCCGAAGCTATTTGCCGGAATGACCAAAACCGAAACGTCAAGGTCAAACACGCTTCCCTCAGTGATATCCACTTTGGCATTTCGACCAAAGAATGCTTGCCAGGCTTTGATCAACTCAGGATTTGTATCTCGCAGATGCACCACAAGTGGCATGAACGTCTCCTATCACCGCGTTTTCAAACTCGCGCATGTATCTTATCCAAGTTTAGATTTTACAGGATGCGACCTTGCTCCGAAGTTGTCAGGCCATCGGAGCCTGAGCAGCAACAGGCTCGGGAGCCTCTGCCACCTTTACATGCTTTTCGGGACACTCCGTGCCTTTCGGAATCATCCGTTTTTCCTTGCCTTCTTTGCGACATTGCTCGCACTCGACCAGGTCTTTAAAACATCGAGGGCATTTAGTGGTGTCTGGAGTTACAGGGCAGCTGCACGATGTGCACAGCACTATCGGTGGTCCTTCAAAAATGCACCTGTCACTACCTTTGGTGCAAACAGTTGGTTTTTCCAAGGGTGCACTGCAATAAGGACAGAGATTGGCCCAGGCCGATCCGCAGCTTGGGCAGTAGCTCTTAGCACCACCAGCTTCGGCTCCGGTCTTCAAAATCATCGTCTCTGGATTCTCACGTTCAAGGGTGATACATCCAGGACACAATTCCTTCTTAGCCTCCCCGCGAGGTAATGGCCAAGTCTTTTCTTGAGCCTTCTTATCCTCTGAGATGATCGTTGCGCACTCTGGACATTTGCGACTGCCTTTATCGATGATGTGTTGGCACTTTGGACAGAGCATCTTGTTCGGAACAATCAGAGTCTTCATGCCGGACTTAGAGCAAGTGGGGCAGAACTGCGCATCATCAGCTAGGGCAGCAGTAATGTCGTGACCAACAGGACACGTCTTCACAGTGTCATCTTGAGGTACCACATAGGACAACCATTGCAGATATGGATTCGGCTCAGAGACGAACTTCACATCCGTGTGCATCGGATTCATCTTGCGATCCGTATTCTTATAATAGTTCTCGTAGTCCGCAATCCCATTCATCGACGCCAGAGCGTAGAGTGGATCATATTGTTTTACTACAACACGTGGCTCGGCATCGGATAAGACGATATCTGTAGTTCTGAAGTTTGGAATTTGTTCTTGCAGATCTTCAACAACAGATTCAGGAATTTTGATCCCGTTTAAGCCGACAAAAGTCACAGGTGAGCTTGCTGAACCGATTTGATGAGTCTGCACGGACCACAAAGGACTGCTATGCGCGATCATCAACGACAGTAAATTGTCGTTTGAAAAATCAAGCAGCATGCTGCGTCCTTCAGAATTCGTATACGAGGGCTCCTTCATCAATCCTGATTGAGAATCAGTCGGGAACAGCTTGTTGAAAAGTTTTTCTTTAACAAACGTATGAATCGTTTCTTCCAGTTTCTGCTTTCTTGAATCCGGATCAACGGCATTGTCCATTTGTGTAGCAAACAACTTGTTTGCCAGTTCGGCTGTTATTAGCGCTTTCGTATCAGCTGAAAGGGTTGGCACGACTGCCTTCCAATCACCTTTTTCCCAAAGTGGTGCAAGCAAACTGTCTAAGAACCGTTCCACTTCTTTTCTGCCAATCAAGGACTTGTCGATCAACACACGCTCCTGGGACGTGTCTCCCATGGAGCCGATTCGAGCGGATAGTTTCAGCTCGCCATCCTTATCGACAATGGCAATGGTGTCTGTCAGCGCTTTAATCTTGGCATGGACACTTTCGAACAATTTAGTCAGATCACCATAGAAGTTGGTCAGCATGCTATGGCTGCGACCGTCACGACCAAAGTTGTCGTAGTAGTTCGCCAATCGCTCCAGGAGAACTTCAACTGTGTCTCTGAGCACGGGCAGCTGGACGTCATTGGCAACACGCTGCAGTGAGTCCATCGCTTCCTTAACGGGTCGCTTGGAATCACCTTCAACAATCGTATTTGGTGGAACTTGAGCAAGCTTCTGCTGAGTGAGCGCAAGCAGCTCTTCAAGCCATTCTCGAAGAAACGCATAACCACGCTCGGGGTCTTTCACATAGGATTTTAGATTGTTATCCAAGGCTGTCGAAATTGTCGAGAGTGCTTGCTTACTTGCAGCGGCGGCCTGCTTTTCGATCTCCAGTGGACTGTCAGGATCGACTGTATCACTGATTATGGTGTCAGACCATTGCTTTAACTTATTGATGCAAGCGGGACGATTTTGACGAAACTCATCGAAGAACGGACGCGAAAGATAGCGCCCGTATGACGCATCGGTACTGAGGCTTGCCTTCAATGTCAGGGTGTCTTCTATTTTGGCCAGATTCTCTGCGAAGAATTGCTTGGCCAGGGCTTTTTCCGTAATATCCGGATCTGGTCTGAGCAAAAAGTCTATCACCGCATTGGTCAATTTGAATTCCAACATGTCTTGGAAATAGGCTAGTGGTGGCACTTTCACTGATGACACACCAACGCCAGAGTAGGCCTTGTAGAAGGTGCGATCGCCCATCGTTTCAGGTTCGGTGATGGATGTGAAAATATTGCTCAAAATAGATTCGCTACGTTCAGTCAAAGGTGAAAGAACATCAGTCATGATCGTCTCTGACATATACTGCGCCACGCGGTCGTCAGCGGCGACTGGCTTATCGCCAGAGACCTGGCGTTGAGAGATTACAGCGCCGCGCTTATTTTTGTTGCTGAACAAGAATGTGAAATCGAAAGGTGGCACATCCTTCGGAAAATCTACGAACGTATGATCCTTGCCTTTGATTATGTACGAACGCTTAGGGCTGTTCAGCAAGTAATCCAACTCGCGCAAAGCAGCATAGCCGTTCGAATAGATGCGCTTGATGTGTTGGTTTTCAACAACCGGCTCATAGACCTCCGGCATCACCAACATGCCAATGAAACGTCTAGTCGATGGGTCAACTCCAACAATTTTTCTCAGCATGTAAGCGACGTCCAAGAACATGCCACTGCCAGTGCCACCACATATCGAGCAAATAATATAGACAAATTGCAAGCCAGGATCTACTTCGAACCCAGAGAAATCCTCCCAGGCAGCAGGATCCGAGACTTCGTGAGCGGCTTGTTGCAACCAACGATAAGTGGTGTGCAAATTCTCGCCCTTGTACAAACCAATTTTGCCGAACATGCGCACTTGGCCGGATCCCCGGGCGGCCTTCGGAAAATCCACTCGCATATCCGGATCTGGATACCATTCTTTAATATGTCTGTTTTCCGGCGCATCGAGGTTGGAGATGATCTGCGGTGTGTCACTTTGATCGATCACACGCAGTTCATTAGTTCCAAGCGTGATGAATTCACCGGTGCGTTGACTGATTACCGGCGGATTGTTGACACCGGCACTATCGGTGTCAATCGACAACAGTCGGATCCATGGCAAATCGGCGCGGCCGTATGTGTCAAAGATTCGTCGTTTTAAGTGAGTCAGTGCTCTCTTTCCCGTACCACCAAGACCGATGACTAACGAAGGAATTGTCCTGATTGCCATTTCTGCAAACTCCGATGTGTTTCAACCTGCTTTCAATAGATAAAATGCCTAGTATCAAAGCACGACAACTAAGCCCAATTGAATAATTTCCTAGTGCGTCAACAATGCTTTGCCGACGATGGCTGCAATAGCCAGTCCGACTGCTATGCCGCTGGTCATATTCGCTACTTTGGTGGCTCTCTCAGGCAACCACCTACTGTTCTTAACGAGCATGGTGTACACAACGAAACGCAAAGCAATAGCAATTGCAATCGCGGCAACAGCCAAAATTACATACCATCCAACCATTTCCATTGACTTCGCCGTCCTCTCGTTTATGACTTTACAGGTGAGTACTATCACGCTTAGCCCAATCATAGGCTAAATTAAACGGGTGTCCGCAGGCGCGCTAGTGCTTGAAAAGCTCAACCTAGTGGGAACCAAAGAGCAAAGTATACCAATCTTAGTCTAAGCAAACCTTCAGCATTGTCAGTCAATCCCGTCTCATATTTGTTAGCCACAAAAACAGACCGAAGACAATTAAGATGACTAGCACGAACAAAATCGGAATCGCGATTGGTGCAATCTCTTCCCAGGCGCTTGGCTCAACAGTTATTTCGAAGGGAATTTCGGAAGGTCCAACCGTCTCTGCAGGTCCAGAAATGTGAACTGCCAAAGTACCTCGGTATTTACCAGGCGCTTGTTTTCCTTTTATGCCGACATTCAGTTTGAACTCATGACTATCCGTTTTTGACGTATCTAAAGCAAACGACAGGGGCTTGCCATCATTAATATCGTCCTGAGGGATATTGGCAGCGTTAGGATCTCCCTCTTTCTTGCCAATGACTAGCTGCGCAGCATGCGGTGAGATCTCGACATCATAGTTGGCCTGCGCGTGCGCTCCAGGTAGTTCCTTAAGCTTGCCAAGCAAGGCAACATCAGAATCCTCAGACCACAAGAAACCTGGCTTTCGCATCTTCACCTTGATGGTCTCTGGATCGGCAACAACTCGACCCGGCACTTGCAAACTCCAGCCGATGTAATCCGGAACCTTTGCGGAGGAGTCGAGTTTGAAACAGCCAGCAAAGTGACCAGCTGGACAGTTGCTGTGAGCTTGCGCTTCCACTGAAATCTCTTGGGCGCTGGCAGTTCGATTGCCCTGCTCGCCACTTGCAGGTGCGATTTGAGTGGGCGAAACATGCAAAGTAATGGCATCGGGCGGCAAAGTGGCGATTGATTGGCAGCCGCCACCAGTAATCTTTGCGGCTTTGGCCACTATTGCCATTACTTTGGCCGGTGAGACGGATTCGGTCACATCCTTTAAGCCACTGATTTCTTCTGCATAACACGATTTCAATTCAAGCGGGAAAGACGCTTTTGCCGAACCATTGCCAGTGACAGTGCCAAAATCAACTATTCCATTTTTCAGACTCTGACCAGAACCCAACGTTAGTTGGCCTTTCAATTGTTCTACTTGAGATTTAAGAGCTAGAAAAATCCTTTGGGAAACAGTGCCACCGGTTTGCTTAGTCACATCTATAAAGCCACCGCCAAGCATGTCCGCCAGCTCTTTTGCTGTAGTTGTTCCGGCCTTTTTATCTGGCAATCGCTGCAATCCAATTACTAAGACCTTCCAGGTCTTGATACCAACTTTTTTGAAAATCTCAAGTTGTTTGTTTGTCAGTTCGTTGGCAACGGTTCGCACCTTAATGGTGGCACCAGGTGGCGGTTCATCCCAACCATCCGTCAACATAACGATAAATGTTGTCGTGCATGGATCCGCCTCTGAATACATTTGATTGGCTTTTTGTAGCGCTAATGCAAGAGCACCGCCCATGTAAGTATCGCCATGCTTATCGGCACTTAACGCCTCAGGCGTCTGGATCACCTTCAATAAGGCCTGGCGATCAGCAGCTGTTTCAAGCTTTGAAGGCCAATCCGTTTTCTCAGTAATTTTCGTACCGAAGGTTATGAATGAAATACGACTCTTCGGATTGATCAGGCGAGGGTCTTCGGCTACTTGTTTTAACGCCTGCCTAAGCGCTTCGAATAATGTTACTTGTGTGCCATCAGCGGCGGTGACCATCGTAGATTTCAACACCATGCTGCCTGACACATCGATCAGGAAAATGAAGTTGACGGGACGTTCTTCAGCTGCCAATACGGGGCATATAAGCATGCTCAGAAGGATGACCAGTAGCGCAATAATCTTCTTCAATTTGTTGATTCCATTTCTTCGACAATTCGTCGGGCGGCATCACGACGGCTTGAAGCCTGCGTGATTGGGCGTCCAATGACAAGGTAATCCGCACCATCCTTAATCGCTTGAGCAGGAGTGACAATTCGTTTTTGATCATCATTTGATGACCATGACGGTCTGATTCCAGGCGTGACGATCAAGAAATCGGGACCACAAGCCTTTCTGATGGCGTTCACTTCCTTTGCGGAGGCAACCACTCCATCTAATCCCGCCTTTTTTGAAAGCAATGCTAGCTTGGGAACCAGCGCGGAGACTGTAGAAGCAAAACCAATCTCCTCTGCTTCTTTGTCGCTAATACTGGTAAGCATAGTTACAGCAATGATCTTAGGCACCTGAACATTAGCAATCTGAGCCGCTCTTTGAGTCGCCGTAACAGTCTCGTGCATCATCTCAAAACCGCCGGCGGCATGCACATTGAACATCGCAATACCTTGCCCAACCAGTGCCTGACTTGCTCTTGCCACTGTATTTGGTATGTCGTGGAACTTGCAATCAAAGAAAAAGAGAACGCCTTCCGCTCTCATTGCTTCAAACAATCGGGTTCCGCCATGGGCGTAAAGCTCTAAGCCAACCTTGAAAAGTCCGACCTCGTCCTTCAATTCCTTCACTAAATTCACAGCTTCGTCCAAAGACGGCACATCCAACGCAAGAATCAATTTTTCGCGGGCAGTTCGAGCTTTTGTAGGGTTGGTCATTTTAGACTCGATGAGGTACTAAGCAATTCAAACAGGAAACTGGACCAAACAAAAAGCTTGGCAATTAAATATTGCCAAGCTTTTCCAAATTCGATACTGAGATTAGGTTGTTGGAACCTTGTCTTTATCAAGCTTGTAACGCTTGACAAAGCGGTCTACGCGACCCTCAGTGTCAACAATTTTTTGTTGCCCGGTGTAAAACGGGTGACAGTTACTACAGATTTCAACTCGAATCTGAGGCTTGGTTGAACCTAGTTCAACCGAGTTACCGCACACGCAAGTGGCGATGACTTCTTGATACTTGGGGTGAATTCCTTCCTTCATGACAGACCTTGCTTGATATAGATGGTGTTAGCCGAATAGATATCATAACAAACATATGACGCTCCGCGCCGAACTACACAGAATGATTAAGTTCCTGCAGTTACAGTCCAGGCTTTGATCATGCCAAAAGCATCTTTCGGGAGGAAAAATTAGGGTTGACAGTGGCGAACAAACTTGTCCCCTTCAAAAACCAACCGCTGACGGTTGATTTCTAAAAGCCAACCACTGACGGTTGATTTTTCAATGGACCTATTTGGTGATGTAGTTTCTATGTAACCAAGAGTTGTCCTTGGTTTGAGTCTCGAAATAAACGGCCTTAGCTGAATCTCGCGTAACCTGGTTAGTACCGTCCGAGACTTTCTTAACGCTCGCCTTGCCTTCCTCGCTCGAAGTTAGGAGAGATCTTACGTCTTCCGATTGTGCTGGTTTGGAGCTCGTGGCGCTGGCAGGTCCTTTGCTTGGTTTTTGGGCAATAGCTTCTACCGACGTAGACTCAAGCAACTTTGGCCAGAGCTTCACAAATAGGTCGTGAGACGCGTATACGTCGGCGCTGTTCAATTTGCCATCAATTGAGAAAGCATATCCAATCGCGTCTTTGTCTCGACCCGCCAATGCTTGTAGATCTTTTGCATAGCTATTACTGGTTTTCTCGAGTTCCTTGTTCTCCATAGTTAATTGCAAACTGGTGGGCGATGCATAACCAGCGCTCACAGGAGACGCTGCTCGAGCCACAGGAACAGCCATTGCCAGTCGGCTCTGACTACGCGAAACATTGTCCCAAACTTCGCTTTGGTTAGCTTTGTATTTGGCAGCCAGCTTCAATTCCTTACCAGATATTGATTTTCCTGCCGAGCTAAAGGTGTCGGCGGACTCTGCACCGCGTTTCTGCCAGCGACCGCTTTCTACACAAAATGCGGACAATGGCATCCGTTTTGAATTCGGTGGCACAATCAAGTCATATTGCATTGTCCGATCCTGACGCCCACCCTTAACTATGTCACCGGATTGAATGAAGACTGGTCGACTTGAAAAATTTTGACATGCAAGTTCGTTCACGTCACCAGTCTCAAAAACTTTTAGCGTCTTTTGCTGCATCGCTTCCGCAAGAGTAAGGAATTGCTGGCCCTTCATTGAATCCGCACCGTGAATGATAAAGACTTCGAGATTGTGACTTTTGACCGGACCGGTGATCTTGTAATCAGGCATTGAACTTGCGGCCCAACCAATCCAGGGGGAAACTAAGACAGACAGTAATGACAGTGCTAGCGGGACACTATGGCGTATTCTCATATTCTTCACCTGCACAAGGGATGCTTGCGCCAAACAGGCATCAAGCCTAAGTACAAGCTAGTTCATGGTGGGCGCGCGATAACTATCCAATCGACTGTAGAGTTTTCAGTAATAACCCTAGTAAGTAAGCTTAGTTATGCCAAAATCTACGACACCGAATGCAGTGCCGAACGTGGTATCAAATTCTAACTCCTGCAAATGACCTGCGAAGCATCCACTGGTATAGAAACGAGGTAGGAATATGACGAGTCAACCAAAGGCAGCAGGCAAGGGCGCTCATCCGCGCCGCCGTCGCTCTCAATACCACTGGCGGAAAGAAGTCCCCGAAACGCAAGGGAGCATTCTAAGGAATCTCAGCCTGAACATGGTCATAAAACGCTGCTTCTGGAAGGTCGGAATAGCTTACTTAGATGTATCCGACTGAGCAACAGCTGCGTCGGGGCGAGGCGCAATCAATAATTGACCGCCTCCCTGAACGACATCCTTTTTGATAGCCAATTCTTTCAGTCTGAATGCATGATCTTTCCTGTCCATCCGGCTGAAATCAACAATCGGATTTAGCAATTCTTCGGCGAACGCGGCAAACTTTTCAGGCTCTACAATATCTGGGGAGCTGACTTTCATCTCACGCAAGAATATTTTGTCGCCTTCGAGTACCGGTCTGCCTGAAATCACTATCGGCACTCCAGTGTCCTCGGCGGCGCCTTGCGTAATCAGGAGCGCGTCAATTTTAAGAGTGCTGTCACCGATCTCAACTTTCGGACGCACCACCTGTAGTTGCTGGTCGCCAAGCCCTGGAAGATCCAACTTTAAGCCGCGCATTGATCTTGCGATTCTTTCGGAGCCTAAGGCAGTGATGATATCGTTCGTACTTAAATCGCCTTTGACGTTTAAAAGAATTGGCGTCTTCAGACCCGGTTTCTGTCCATCTTTGCGCTTGTACTGATACCAAATCGGAGTAGCACTAACCATTTCAACTTCCCCGAGGGGAATGTTCTTGTAGGCACCACCATCCGATGACACGGACACTGATTTGATTTTTCCAGCCACTAGATCAGTCAGTCCGAAAGTTTTCACTTTCACTTTGACTTTGCCGCCTAGTTTTTTGCGCAGCACTTTTTTAGCTGCTTGACCAGCGATAACATCGCTCAAGAAAGTAATGCCAGTAACCTTCTGAACCGTACGGCTAAATTTGCTACCGATCGGAAAAGGTGTTGGCGCAGCCTCAGGTTCCTTTACCTCGGCGAAAGCGGGTGCTGCACACGACAAAAGCACCAGCGCAGATAATTTTATAGGCAGCTTAGGCACTTTCATCAAAGTTAGGTCCATGGCAAGACTGCGGGCGGACAACAGGCTGCAAAGGATATCAAATTGCCTCACCTTCTGAAAGATGCTTCTCTTAACATCTTCGTGTGATAATTTGTTATGAGGCTCAGAGCCTCATTGCCTTCGCTTGCGCTGTCGATTTTGCGCGTGGTCAGTTAGTTATCCGAAAGTCCCTTATTAAGGCTCTATGACTGAGATTATGCTTCAAACAACCCTGGAAGAGCATCTTTCACAACTGAAAACATGCACAGCCTGCCCAAACATGATTGGTCCTGTAATCACCCCTACAGCAGTGGTCAGCAAGGTCTACCTGTGCGGTCAAGCGCCAGGACCGCGCGAGGGCTCATTTGGTCGCCCTTTTGCCTGGACAGCTGGTAAGACCATGTTCAAGTGGTTTGAAACGATAGGCATAAATGAAGAACAGTTTCGCTCTCGGGCTTTTATCGGCGCCGTCTGTCGCTGCTTTCCGGGCAAGACAAAGCAGGGTGGTGACCGCGTCCCATCTGCCCTGGAGGTAAATACTTGTGCAAGCTGGATGAACAGAGAATTTCGACTGATGGAACCGGAACTGATTATTCCTGTTGGTCGGCTCGCCATAGAGCAGTTCCTCCCTACCAGCCCGTTAACTGAAATAATCGGCAAGAAGTTTGCAGTGGTTGCCTTTGGGCAAACCTGTGAAGTGATACCACTGCCTCATCCTTCCGGTGCCTCAACATGGTTCAAACGCGAACCGGGGATTACTTTGTTGGCTGAGGCGTTAACACTTTTGGGAAGCCATCCCGCCTGGAATCAAATGGTGGATTCAACTCGTACCTGAATGCACAAGCGATACATTATGTTCCAAACACTTACAAATCGAATACGATCAATGATGTTGGATTGGGAGTAATTGGATGGAGCCTTGGGAAAAGCTAGCCTCTCGTTTCTTCGACCTTTGGAAAAACAAAGGTGACGATTGGCTGGAGAAATACCACAAAGAAATGATGCGAACAGTGAAAGGGTTTACCGCTAAGCAAGGCGGCACACTTTCCGAAGGGCGTATGTACAAGGATGAGGCTGACATTCCGAAACTTAACTCGGGCAACGCCCTGCTTGATCACGAACTGCGCCGACGATTAATCGATAAGCTCAAGTTTCCGGTCATCAACGTTCGGTATAAGCACTGGAAGCTGGTTTCTCGAGTCTTGGGACCGGCTGAATTTCCGCTAATTTTTCCTGGCAAAGTGATGTTGATTTCTCAAGGAACGCGATTTGTTCCTAAACAAGAGTTTCAACTGAGCATCATGACTAGGGGCACATCTGTGGAGTTTCTCTCGAAGCCACTCGAAAACGTAATCAGACTCTGGCCTGAACTGAAAGAAGTGGCCGACAAGAAACCAAAAACCGACTCCGGCGCGGAAACTAAATGCGGACACTATGATGTCGATAGCCGGTTCGTGATTAAAACGACACACCCTCAAATTGTCGAGAAATTGTTTGCCAGCTACCGAGTCAGAGAAAAGATACTCGCCTCAAGAATGACTGGCTTCGCTGTTTCAAGCAATCTGAAGCATCCTGATCAGAATTGGGGAAATGTGATTAGTTTTTTCGATATTGTTCGAATCAATAGTGCAGAAGAGATGACAACCTCGAACGCGTTTTTCCGAGACGTGCTTGACGCCTTGTTTGAACTAGACTTGATTACAAGTGAAGTGCCACCAGTTACAACGCAAACATCTCGGGTGTTTGACTTTTAATCGCGCACTGCCAAATAGTTAGCGCCAGGAAACCTAGATTGGCAGCAATCCTAATTTTGTTGCGAGGACTTGAGAGATTGTTCAGCAGTTGCCAACAATTTCGCGGCTCTGTCTGATCCTCGAGTGATCTGCGAAGAATAACCATATTGCGGCTTGACCACAACTTTTTCGTTACCTACACGCGCACCACTGGCCAGAAAAGAATTCAAGCGCGTAGTCGCTTGTCGCGCGCCAATTTCATTGCACTCATGCAGAATCATCGCCAACGTTTTGTTTCTAAAACGAACAATGATGTCGGTTGGACGTAAATTCAAATTGAATTGTTGTGCCACCGCATACAGTACTGCTTCAGATTCTTGCGACGCATTTTCTTCAGTCTGAAACTCGGCCAACACAAGGCTTAATGGATAACCGTTCTCAATCGCCAATTCCACCTGGCCTTCCAAGAGTTGGGCCAAATATTCGCGAGTGCACGTCTGTTTTAGCGGATCGCCTTGTTTCCCAGTTGTTAGCTGCGGGGGAGTGGCAGCCGGAATACTGTTCAAAGTGGCATTAGTGGTGCGATAGGCACGACGCTCAATACCATTAGGCGATCCGTATATGTTGGACATTCACTTTACCTCTAGAGACACGGTCTTATGGATTCCAACGGATACCTAAAAATAGCTCGACGTATGATTGTATGGCCTTTTGTCTTACACTGATCGCGCCGGTCGCTTATTTGTTAAACATGTTTTGCAAATGCGCTTCACTCCTACGTTTTGAAGCTTCATGCTACTTAAATCAGTTGGCTATTGTCGACATGAGTTGTAATGCGCGCTTTATATCTGTCAAGTTCTGGCCAGCTCTGCGCAAAAATGAACGATCGATCAGCGATGCTCGTCCGCTCACAGCCAATGTCACTGTCCTGGTCCTAGGGTCACCATTTAACGACTGCCATAATCCACCAGAAGCAATCCCAGGTGGCACTTAAGAACCGAGCGATGTGATGAAAAAGGCGGCTGCCGGTGCTCTCTAAATCGACAGACACCGCAGGTGGTGCGGAGCAATTAGTCGGATGGCGCGCTCTGATTGCTGCAATAGGTCTTTACGAGCCAAAGCGCGCGAAATCAATGCCGATTGAACTGATGCAGTATTTAAATGACTGGACCGAACGGATCCGGCGGCGGAAGTGAACGCGGAGGATTCGGTCTAGGTGGCGTCACAACTTGCTCTTCCTCTTCCTTTTCCTTTTCTGGCTGGCGTTGCATCTGCTGCGGACGCTGAGGAGGTGGTGTTTGCGGCGCGTTAGGGTTAGGAGTGCCAAAGCTCTGACCGGATGGACGCATCTTTTCGTTTAAAGCTTCCTTCAGTAGTTCATTTTGTTTAAGCAAAGCCTTCAAGTGTTCGTTGGCAATGGCAAGTTCAGCTTGCAACTCAGCTACTGTTTGTTCGTGGGTCACCCCTGTAACTGGATCGCGTCCTGGCATCTTGGGTAGTAGAACATAACCCAATTGCACAGCTTTCAAAGCCGCAGCAGTTCTAGTCGGCACTTTCAACTTGGCAAGAATACATTCGATATGTTTCTCTACCGTGCGTAATTTCATATCCAACTCTTCTGAAATTTCTTTGTTGCGCAAGTCAAGACGAATCAAAACTTCTATTTCTCTGTCGGTCAAATTGGAGTTCGGCATGGAAGTCGCCGGACTTTGCTTGACTAGCTGGGTGATCTTCGGGTCGCAAAACGGCAAGGCTCTCGTCACCTGTTCGATTGCTTCAAATAAGGTTCTCGGTCCAGAACTCTTCAGGCAAAAGCCTCGTGCCCCCGCCCGCATCAACTGATTGTGATATTTGGTAGCGTGATACGAATCGGTCAAAATTAGAACATTGGCGTTGGGCATCTCAGTTGTGACACGGCGGCAAACTTCCACACCGTTCAAAACATCCAGATCAACATCAGTAATCACAAAATCAGGTCGCAGGCGCCTAATCATCTCGATGGCAGCCATGCCATCTGCGGCTTCCCCGACTATCTCCACAACTTCTGAAACTACTCTTTTAAGCCCGAACCGGATCAGCTCATGACGCTCACATAACACAGTACGTGGTCGGAACACTGAGTGCCGGGGCGGTTGTGAATAAGAATCCAAGGAAATCTCCAGAACCTAGTTTTTAAAATCTTGTGGGATGTGCCACGGGTTTAATTGTAACAACGCTTTGGGGAACCAGACACTTCCAAAAATCCCCCTTATATGGAAAGGTAAGGTATGTGGCAGCCTTCGTCAAGTCAATGCCTTTCCTGTTCCCTATTTTCAGTCGCCGAGCGTATATCAACTGTGGGAAATATACGAAGCCTGTGGGATATCCCCCAATAGACTTGGCAGCCCCGGAATCGTTAAGCTGTGCTCACATTGAGAACCAATATTGTCTTCACCCTCAGCCAGATTTTAAAAAACCATGAGCAACCCGCACAAAATCATATATTCCCTGTCTCTGGCAATCAGTTTACATCTGACCTACGCCACCATGCAGGCCCCAGCCACTAAACTCAACGCAGCCCCTCTGCCGCATGAGCGTGACTCGAAAGACTTCGATAATGGTGGAGAGACCGTGATCCCGCCTAGCGCAACGCGTTTCAACCGCCGTCCGGATTACAGAGAAGTCGAAAAGCAAAAGAAGGTTGATGACCTCGAAGCCCAAAAACGTGCAGACGAAGCCAAGAAACAAGCTTATGACGCCTCAGTAAGGGCACAACAGCAGCAAGTTGATGCTTATCACAAACAAGCGCAAGTTGCCGTCGACGCCAACAACAGCGCTGTCGCACTAGGTAAGCAGGGCCGTTGGATGGAAGCGCTTGCCGCTCACGAAAAAGCTGTCCAATATGATCCACGTAACAAGCAGTTTAGAGTCAACCTGTCCGCTGCTCGCACGGCATTTGGTCAGCAGAGAATGGCTGGCAAGGACTACTCGGGTGCCGCCAGTCTCTTCCGTAAAGCTTTGAGTGCTGCACCGGATAACGGTCTGGCCGGCAAAATGTTAGTTGAATGTATGAAGAAAAGCGGACTTGATGCCGGCAATGCAGAAGTACGCCTGTCTGTAGGCGATCAACTAGCTGGAGCAAACGATTTTGAGGGAGCTGCAATTGAGTATCAGGCAGCGATGCAGCTGGAGCCATCGGCTCGCACCTACGTCAAAATGGGTGACATGGCTTATCGCTATGGTCAAATCACAACTGCCAACAACTGGTATCTTCAGGCGATCGTCAAGGATCCAAATTGCGGAGCAGCACACCGTCAACTCGGATTTCTGGCTCTGGCTCAAAGAGACAACACTTCCGCTGCCGCATCTTTGCGCAAAGCAGTAATTCTTGATCCAAAGGACGTCGCCGCTGGACAACAGCTCGTTGAGATCTGGCGCAAACAAGTGGCCGCCAATCCTCTGCTTGCAGAAAACCACTTGGGATTAGCTGGTGCGCTGCAACTGACGCAAGATTTCGTCGGTGCAGAAAGTTCGTACAGAAAGCTTGAGGCTCTTGATCCAAAGAATCTTGGCTTGGAAGCAGGACGGGCCAGTTTAGGTCGCGCCTACCAACACGCTAAAGCTGACAAGCATAAATTGGCTTCCACGACTCTGTATAACCAGGGATTGCGCAGAGAAGCTTTAGCTGAAATCAATCAAGCTGTGATGCTCGAGCCAAGAAATGCCGAGTATCAATTCCTCCTCGGAGAATGCCTAGAAGCCAATGGAGACTACCAAAACGCGCACCAAGCTTACTTGACTTGTGTGTTGATCGATCCAGAAAACAACAAAGAAGCTGCTGCTCGCATGAAAGCGATGCAGTCTCAAAGCGGCATGACTGCGCAACAGTCAGGATCAATGGCAACTCAAATCGCCAACAAAATCACAAGCGGTGGTTTTGGTCAGCCAGCGGCAGCGGCAACAGCCCCAGCTGCACCTGTTCAACAACAAGCTCAAGCGATTGCTCCTGCTCAACAAGCAGCGCCAACCGATATGGGAGCACCTAGAAAAAATATGTTTGAAGGTGGAACTGGCTCACCGTCGCTTCCTTCGACAATGAATTTTAGAACACACGACGAAATGGATGCCGCTCAACAAGCCGCGCCTAGCGCAGCCGCAGCCGCTGGTGCAATTCCAGCTCAGTCGGCGCCGTCTGCACCAACCGATAACCTGTCGAAAGTTACAGCCTGCGAAGCGCAAAAAGACTATAGTGGTGCCGTAACGCTGCTTCGACAATTACTGTCCGATAATTTGCAGAATCCCGAAATTCACCACAGACTGGCTGTCAACCTGATGTCATCCGGAGAAATTAGTGAAGCAATTTCGGAATTTAGGATAGCCAGTGCACTAAATCCGAAGCAGAAGACTTATGCTGAAGATCTAGCCAGAGCAATGTCGATTCACAAACGATCCTTATCGAGCGACGGTGCCGGAGTACCTCAATGAGTTTTTACTTTCAGGCTCCAGATTTAGCCGAGTTTCCGAGGCGGTCATACCGAAAGTTCCTCGAAGAAACCCTGGGTAATCTGTTCGCTGAAATTTGTCCCATGACCAGTGAGTTTAGTCATCGTTTCGAAGTCTCCTTTGTGGGACAAGATGGCAAAGTACACTGGCGCTTTGAAGACTACGCGCAAGATTCCGGCTATCCCACTTCATCGGAAGCCGCTCGCAAAACAAACATGACTCATGCACGCCGCATGATGATGGAAGTTTGGTTACGCGATACGCAGACCCACGAACTCCGCAAATCGACAGCATACGTCGCGGATGTGCCGGTGATTACAGACCGCGGTACTTTTGTAATTAACGGATCTGAACGCGTTGTACTGGGACAATTGGTGCGTGCACCAGGTATCTATTTTTCGCAAGGCGGTCCAAGCAGCTACAAAGCATTATGGCTTGCCGAGCAAGGCGCACCTGTAAGCATCGAATTGGAACTTGATCCAGGCTCTGGAAAAACCAGCCGCGCCAAGTGCAGAATCAAATTACCAAAACGCAGCTGGATTGCGGCCACAACAGTGTTGGCAGCAATGGGTATTGACGATGCCACGTTGCAGAAGCGGATCGGTCCTCTGCTTGAAAAAAATCGCATTGAATGGAAAAAAGTTACTCCGACTGAAGCCCTGGCAATTGTGGGACGTGGTTGGAAACCGGATGGTGGCGGTGGCACCAGTGGTGGTGTTACTGCTCTAAAAGAGCTAACTGACAAGCGCCGTTATTCGATGGGTAACCTCGGACGGCGCCGCGTTAACAAGAAACTCGGTATTGATAGCGACTCGCTGCAAATGAGCGCCGATGATCTCATGGCTGCAGTTGAATACATTCTCAACCTGCCACTGAGCAATGGCACCACAGATAACATAGACAGTTTAGAAAACCGACACCTGCGCGGTGTGGGTGATCTCCTCATGCGCGCAGTTCGTCCAGCGCTGGCCCAAATGGTGCGCTCAGTTCGCACACGACTTGAATTAAACGAAGACGAAGAAATTGGTAGCCCCAACGATCTGGTTGATTGCCGCCCAGTGGCAAACGCGTTCAACAAAT
>PLXC01000135.1 GCA_003151275.1 Candidatus Melainabacteria bacterium | reverse complement strand
CCCCCAGACTGACAACAAGGAACATGGGTAACAAGCAATGAATCATCTCTGAACTCGTGTCGGTCAGCATTGAAGCCAGACCTAAGATCCAGACGTTACGAGGCATAGATCGTAAAGCGCTTGCCTTGCGCAATTCAAGTCTCCAAGAAGAAATTTTTAAAGCGTAGCACTTGTTTCGCCAAAGCGCGATGAAATAAAGGCGATCGCTGTTTCCGACTCTAAATTCATTTACTTGCCGAATGCCGTTGACAGATCCGATCGGTGCAGCTTGTTTCTTGCCCCTGCTCCGGCTTCACTTAGAGCACAGTGCCTTCCCGGCCGCCTTGGCGACAGCATGATAATAAGATGCACCAACCGCGAGTGCACTTTCATCGAAATCAAATTTACTCGAATGAGCTGGATATCCTTCCTTACCTTCGATTTGCGCACCAAATCTGACATAACATCCAGGCACTTGTTCAAGATAATAGCTAAAGTCCTCTCCACCCATATTAGCGACCTTCATGTCTAGGACTCGCTCTTTTCCAAATGTCTGGATAGCTACCTGTTTTGCAATTGACGCGCTCTCTGGACTATTGATTACTGCCGGAGTACCGTCAAAAAACTCAACGACAATGCCTGCTCCATGAAGTTGTCCAATCGCCGACGCTATACGCTCAAGAGAACTCTTCAAATGCTGACGCACAGCAGGATGTTGAGCTCTAATGGTACCTTCTAAGGTAGCCTGCCCCGCTATGACATTACAGGCGGTGCCGGCGTCAAAGCGTCCTATTGTTACGACTGATGGATAGGCGGGATTGATTTCTCGTGACACGATGGTTTGAAGCGCAGTCACCAGAAGGCTTCCGACCACGACAGCATCGATGCTTTCGTGCGGTCGGGCAGCATGTCCACCCTGTCCGGTAATGGCAATTCGAAACGAGTCAGTGGAGGCATTGACAATGCCATCGCTGACGACGACCGTTCCATTTGGATAGTGACGATCAAGATGACCGCCGAAGATCATTTGCACACCGGTCAAAACTCCTGTGTCAATCAATGCTTTCGCACCGGTGCCCAGTTCTTCAGCCGGTTGAAAGATCAAGCGCACAGATATTGGAAGCGCACGCTCTAAGGACAAAGACCTGGCCGCGCCCAGCAACATCGCCGTGTGTCCATCATGCCCGCATGCATGCATGCAATCTGAAATAGAGGCAAACTCCAATCCTGTTTCTTCGCGAATTGGCAAAGCGTCTATATCTGCCCTCAGGGCGATCAAAGGAGACCCTGGTAGTCCATGTATCTCAGCAATAATTCCGGTGCTGCCGTCAACTCTCTTGGCTTCAATTCCCAGCTCGGACAAATGATCGGCTATCAGTTGCGAAGTACGTTCTTCTTTCCAGCTTAACTCAGGATGACGATGCAAATTGCGTCTAATCCCAATCATCCAGTTCAAGCATGCCTCGTCAACTTCAAATAGCGAATTCAATTGCTTCTGTGCCTTTTATAAGTTTCAACGCATGGTGATCAATACAAGTCAATATGTAACTAGTGGATCTGATTTCTCAAAACTAAATTCATCGATCTCGTTCAAGAGCACTGAATATAGTGCCAAATAAAACGGCCGCAGCCCCATTCTGTGTCTAGCTCTCAAGAGAGTTGTGCTTGGGTTCGGCCGTTTTTAAAGAGATAATGTCATTTATGCTGTCGTTCTCCTTGTCTAGTATTCTGAACTCTGTCTTTTGTGTTTTAGACCCTGGTTTCCTTTTGCACTATTAGTTTAGTTAAAAACGAACTTAGCGACATCATCTATTGGAATGATTGTATATTTGTCGACTCCTCTGCAAGAACTTGGAGTAGTGCACAGATTGACCTTATTGCGCGTCAATCCACCCTCTTTAGGGTTCCATTAGGGAGGGGAGGAGATCAACTCATCCTTTCGGCCCAGGTTTCAGCCACATCGTTCGAGTCAGAATAGTCACTAATCGTTAAAGTGAAACTCATGTCTCCACCAACCCCATTTGCCGACTTATACACCCGCGCCGCTCATGGCGGCAAAAGCAGAATTCATCAGCTATCCGTCGATGAAGCACTGGACAGCATGAATTCACGAATGGAGGGTTTAGATGATCAGGCAGCTCAAAGTAGACTTGCCGAATTTGGGACGAATACCATCCAAAGGTTGCAACAACGATCCCGTATTCTGGAATTCCTCACCGGGTTGACTCACTTTTTCGCTCTAATTCTATGGTGTGGAGCATTGATTGCCTTCTTTGCAGAATGGAAGGAACCAGGCAATGGCATGGGGCTTCTGGGATGGGCCATTGTCGCAGTTATTATCATCAATGCCGTGTTTTCCTATTGGCAGGAGTACCAGGCCGAACAAGCAATTGAAGCCCTGCAGAAATTAATTCCGCATACGGCCAAGGCAGTCAGAGGAGGCAAATTAGTCCAAGTAAACTCTGCGACACTCGTTCCTGGAGATATCGTGTACTTGGAGGAAGGAAATGACATTCCCGCAGACTGCAGACTGCTCGAGGGACTGGACCTTCGAGTCAATAATGCCACCATCACTGGTGAATCGATGGCAGTCGAAAGAAACATAGAAAAGTCGAAAGAAGCAGATATTATCAGGAGCCAAAACATACTCTTGGCTGGTACCTCTATCGCCTCTGGACAAGGGAAGTCCGTTGTATTTGCCACAGGAATGCATACTGAGTTCGGCAAGATCGCCGTTCTGACGCAGTCGACCGAGAAGATGTTGTCTCCATTACAGAAAGAGATTGTTCGACTCAGTCGGGTAATTGCAGCAATTGCACTCACAGTTGGCGTAATTTTCTTTCTAATTGGCTGCGCCATGGGGCTTTCATTTTGGCCACTACCGCTTGCCGCACTGGTATAACGTGCATGCAAATAGTGAATGCATTCATGTGTCGCAGCGAACGTCAATCGGCTTTCTCTGCGGCAATGTTCACAAACAAACTGTTGATGATTGGAATCGGCTTCGAGATTTTATTTGCCCTGTTTGTGAACTATACAGAATTAGGCAATGCGATCTTTAAAACAGCACCAATTGGAATCAATGTCTGGCTCAGTGTAGTTCCGATGATGGTGACTATGGTCGCCCTTGAAGAATTGAGAAAATGGATTGTCCGCCGACGCAGGACTGGATTCAAGGATTGAGATCGTACGTTATGCGTCTGGCCAAGCGGCCCATTACTCTTTCTTGTTCTTGTCTCGCTTCTGGCGTTCCCATTTCTTCCACTCCTCTCGCTGCCGCTGCAGATCCTCGCGCAAACGCTGGACGTTTTCTTGCATTGTTTGCAGATTTTCTTTCCTGGTCTGCGTGTCTTCGGTCAACCGGTTTAGCTCATCTCCATAT
>PLXC01000179.1 GCA_003151275.1 Candidatus Melainabacteria bacterium | reverse complement strand
TGGGAATGTTTCGATTAGACCACCTAAGGATCTGTAATGAAATTGATCCAAAGGCCGATATTTATCTCCAACGGTCAGCACTTGGAACGATTTATGTTTAGCGTCGACTGTGGACTTACAGAATCCTTCCTACCCCTAGACAGCCACGGACGAATTCGATGACATCTTAGGCTCAAACTGTGGTCTATGATCCTGCTCTAGTCTTACAACCAAAACGGAACATGGGGCTTTTGCAACTACCTCTCGCGAAACACTGCCCAATAAAAATTGTTTGAACCCACTGCGCCCGTGTGAACCAATAATGATTAAATCTGCGGGCCATTTGCGTGCTTGCTCTACTATGATTGTGGTAGGCAATCCGACGAGAACATCCGCGTTAATCAAAGCGTGCCTGCCAACTTTGTCGTGCAGTCTCTTTGCTGCAACTTCTATCATCTCTCGAGCCTCGATCGCACATTGATTCGTCGCCGGCTCTAAAAAAGGTGGGTAGGCGATCGCCGGATGCTCGTTTACCATAATCGGATTCATTACATGAATTACTCTGAAGCTTGCACCACAATACATCCCATGATCGCCGACAAAATCGATTATCGCAGCACTAGTGGATGCATCGTCTACGGCTATCAGGACTCGCATTGCACTTCCTCGTTTTACATCATGCATTTACTATTGCAGAATGACCTTTTAAAGACATCGTCCGTGTGGAGTAGAACACACAGATTAGCAAACAAAGCATTAGGCTTAAATCGCTTCCTTACCCTTTGAACATGACGCCAGTCTATACAACAGAAAGAGAACTATTCTTTTAAATTCGTCCAGAGGAATGATGCGATCAAATTGAGAGAGACCTACAATTAACCGTATCGTAAGCAAGCGAGAGGCGAAACATGAGATGCATCCATGGCGCCTGTGGAGTAAGTAATCTTGGCTGGTTGCGGAGACTTAGTTCGAAGGGACGTTCAATGAAGAGAAAGAGTTTAGTAATGTTCGTCACCAGAGCTGTGATGGCATCAATCCTCCTTTGGTTGTCCGCATATCCAACATTCGCAGATGTCAGCTATCGAGATCAGTGCATCGAAGGGACTAAGACACATTTGCCTGTTTACGTTTGGCAAGAAACTGCGCGCAATCCAAAAGGAGTTGTTCTTCTGCTTCACGGTATTGCCGAAAGAGCATGTACTCTGGATTGTTTGGCTCAAAAACTGGTTTCAGACGATTTTCTCGTCTATGGACTAGACGAGCGCGGTCACGGATGGTGGCATTTTCATCAAAAGAAAGGCGATCCAGGCTATAAGTGCGATTTCTCTCAAACTGTGAACGATGTGGACAAGCTTCTGTTCGTTCTGAAGGAGGAACATCCCGGACTTCCTGTGTTCTTGATTGGTGAAAGCGTTGGTGCAGCCGTCGCATGGCGGGCTGCCGTTCATAGGCCCGATGCGGTGGACGGCATCGTGGCAGCCGGCACTGGGTGCACAGCTAGGCACGTAAAAATTAGCTGGGTGATAAGCGACCTTTTGCGAAACTGCTACCGTTGGAATCATCAAATTAATATTGTGCGCTATCAGCTTAAATACGGCACCGACGATTTGCCAGCTTTCGAGGAGACTCTCAAGGATACCGAGCAAAGAAAGACCTTGAGTTTAAGCGAAATAATGGGAGCCAACAAATTTCTTCGCAAGAACTGCAAATTTGCTCGACGACTGGATCCGCACATTGCCGTGCTCATTATTCAAGGTGAAAGTGATCATGTTCTCAGTCCTAAATCAGCAAGGAAAGTATTTGATACCGCTAACAGTTTAAACAAGCGCCTGGTTGTGATACCAAAATGTGGACACATACTCCTCGGGATCAGTAGGCTGAAACCAATGGTAAGTGACTCAATCAAAAGTTTTATGAACGAAGTTGCTTCTCGGTGTGCAGTGGTGACGAAATCTTCAGCTGTTTGTCGAACGGCTTTTGAGCCAAAGCTCCGTTTGATAGAAGGCTCTGCGCCGCATGAAGTAATTCCACACTAGCATCACCATCAGGATCTAAGCAGATAGTGCCTCTAATGCCTGTGCTTGCGAACATTCTTGCAAAACGGATAGTGCATAACCATTCCAATAGGATTGGTCGGCGGATTGGCAAACTGCATTTTGGTATTCAATTCTGCCGTTTGTTCTATTTTTTGAAATGGCGTTGAGCTTACGACGTTTGATGCGGTCAAGACACTTAGAATGCGATTTCTGAGAGATTCTACCTCTTTGGTGTTATTAAGATCAGTGACCATCACGTTGGCCTCATAATCAGTGCCATAAGAGCGTCTATTCTGGTTAGCAGAGCCTATAGTGAGCTGGTTGTCTATTAATCCCAACTTAGAGTGAATATAAATTGGCTCGAAACCGACTTTGGGCGCAGCTGCTGCAGTCAGCATTGTGTAGAAGCGGATGCCACCATTAAGCCGCTTTATCTGATCTAGTTTAATTGTTCCGTTGAATTCTAACCCGCGAATAGA
The DNA here is from genome assembly GCA_003151275.1 of Candidatus Melainabacteria bacterium. The sequence goes on along the minus strand of PLXC01000179.1, from coordinate 2,112 downwards.
ACATTCAGTTGCGCTTTTATTGACCAGCACTTTCTCCCACGGAGATGTGCGCCGAATGACAACACCATTAGCCAATTCTATTTGTTCCGCAGTACTCAAGCGAATTCGCATTACTTGTCGTAAAGTGCCATTAACCTGACTCTTAGGCTCTAGAATCGCGATAGAACAGAGGTTTACTATAATGTTGGGTTGAGGGTAGCTTAAGCCACGGAAATACGCTTTGATGAGATCGTCACTGATGTCTTGATCATCTAAAAACTGATTCTCGAGATAGATATAGTCATGAGCATTTTGAATAGCCGACCGATACCATTCTTTAATGTCTCCACCCTTGGTGCCTGGATGCTGAAAGCGCGCCCTCAGATATGGAATTGACTTTGCTCCTGCGAGAGAAGTGAACGTTGCGCTTGGTTCGTGTTTAGAATTTTTGCATTTTAACCATCGAAAAAGGAATTCCCGGCGGAAGTCCGCTACGGCTGAACCTTTGAATCTAATAGCTGTATCGTGGACTGGTGGCAATTTGAACCCGCAAGCAATTCTTCTTGCCACGTCGTGATCGTTCCAGTCCCAAAAAAAGTTTTGAAAGTTAAAGTCAAAACAGTATGCCGCGGAATCATCACCGAACTGAATAAGCATAAACTTCTGGTGAGCTGAGCTAACAGGATGTTTCAGCAAAAGTGATTCTCGCGCCACTATGAATCGCCTTTTCAAATCGTTTGACCAACCTTCTACAGCAAGTGATTGGTTAAAATGTGACCATCCAAGCTTGAGAAAAAAGTTAGCTGCAAGCGGCATGTCCCAAAGAAGTACATACACCTTGAGATTTGGGTTACTTATGAGCGCAGTCTTGATCTCTTCAACTAAAGTAGCCTTGTCAGCATCCATATAAAAGTCATTAGACCAAGACCAAGTAGCGATCCATATCTCAGCTTTAGAGTGAACAGGTTTCCCCGCTTCCCTTATGTCCTCTCGCAGTCTATGATTGCACTCAGCAACATCTACGAAAGTCTCCATTTCATGCGGTGCTCCAAAGTCGGTCGCACCAATACTTGTCGTCTGCGCGTAAACCTTTTCCGTCGAACTAAGCAATAACAAGCCGCACAGAAATACTTGGATTAATATACGCATTTGAAGCCAAAGACCTGGAAACCGTGAAATTCTCGTTGAGCACGAGTTGCTGGAAACTAACGTCCCCAATTGAACAAAGTCTACTTTGTCCCTACATCATCCGAAAGAGCTTCCAAAATCATACTCTAGATGCATGATCATTTGGCAGCGTCGGTTCAAAATGGCGAGTGTGAAGAAGGGATCTCTCTAGGTAAACTCTACAAATCAATTAGCTTATAACTCAAATGAGGATTTTCAAAACATGAAAGGCTTTACAACGAACGTCGAGCAGGCTTCCCTCGGGAATGAGAATTTCCGCAAGGTCTTGTACACGGCGAAGCATAGTCAGCTTGTGGTCATGAGCCTTTTGCCCAAGGAAGACATCGGCGAAGAAGTGCATCACCTCGACCAGTTCATCCGATGTGAATCGGGCCAGGGCAAGGCGATTTTGAACGGCATAGAGCACGACTTCAACGAAGGGTTTGTGGTACTGGTTCCGTCTGGAATCCGCCACAACATTATCAATACCTCTGCGGATAAAGCGATGAAACTTTATACCGTTTACGCTCCGCCCAACCATAGAGACGGTGTCATCCACAAAACGAAAACAGATGCGGAATCCGACAAAGAGCACTTCGATGGAAAAACAACGGAGTAAGTATATTCACATTCTGCTTCTATGGAGTCGCGTATTTAGGAACCATCATTGCAGACTGAGTACTACTTCCAAAACACCTACACAGTTCACGGTCTCCTTAATTGGCAGTCCTGAATGACGAAACACATGCAACATTTTTCTATTGTCCGGAAGCACTAGCGCGGTAAATTGGAGAATTCCCGCATCACGCGCAATGGGCGTTAAATGCCTTAGTAACATTGTTCCAATTCCCAAGCCTTGATATTCATCACTAACTGCAAATGCGATATCAGCGCTAAGTGGCAAAGCTGGATTGTTTGACATAACATATCGTCCTACGCCTGCCGGAATGTCGATTCCATTTTCAC
>PLXC01000061.1 GCA_003151275.1 Candidatus Melainabacteria bacterium | reverse complement strand
GAATGTAGTTGGTGCAACGCTTTCATTAGAAGGACATTTAGAGCACTACTCAGCTGAAGCTTGGGCACCGCTCTTCAGCGGCAGTCTAATAGTGCGAGCAATGTCGTGACTGATTGAAATTTGCTTGATTGTCTTTGAGTCGTATGTGCTGTCTGAGGGGGGGCTGAATCTTAGTGAATAAACGCCAGTTGGAATGGTCACATTGCAGACACCTTCATGGTCCGTTAGAACCGAACCTTTAGGCAGCGATTTGCTACTGCCACCACAAGTGATGGCATTGCCGTAGGGACTGTAGGCAACTCGGCAACGCGGTACCTTTTGATCAGACTCTCCCATGACCTCGAACTTCACCTGGCACCAACCGTGCCAATCAATATCTATGTTCTTGGGCTCGGTGCCGATTTCGATTTTTTGAGCGTTGGACAAATCAGTGTGAACGGCCAGCCAGTATGAGCCCGGTGCGATGAAGAAGCTATATTTTCCTTCGGCATCGGTCATGCATGTTGACAGTGGAACGTCCAATTCTTCTTCGAGCAAATCTTTATCGTCATCGGCATAAACAGACACTTTGACACCGGTGCGTGTATGTCCAGCCTCATCGGCAATGCGCCCATAGAGCGGAGTCCCTTGCAGCAGGCGAACAGGAACTTGAGTGTCGCCACCAACTACGATCATCCGAGTCCAGGGTGCTAAGCCACTAAATTCGGAGCCTTCAAGAGTCAGCGAGGGGGCGTGTTTTGGATGAGCGGAGACAACCAATTTATAACTGCCGCCAGGAACCCCGACAGAAAATTGTCCGCTTTCATCTGTTTTTGTAAGCATATCTATTTTCCGATCCAGTCCTTGAATTCGAACCAGACACTGAGCCAATTGCGTCAGTTCGTACTGCACCTGTCCACGCAAACGAAAACCTTCCGCAAGTTGAAATTTTTTCGTAGTGTCCTTTAGCACTTCAACGTTATTCTCTGTTGCCGCGAACAATACTCCAGCCCGATCCGGCTCGATGACAATGTCGTAGAGTCCAGACTCGACTAAGGCTCGGAAGTCTCCGGTCGTATCAGTTGTGCAAGTAACTTCCATTCCAAGTTCGTTTAAGATGTCGCTATCCTGACTCGACGGAGAGATTTTTACCTTCACGCCTGGAGCAGGGACGCCAAAAACATCGGTGACTTGTCCAGAAAAGTTAAACAGTTCTGGTAAAACGAGCTCTAAAGAATCGTCACTCTGCAGTTCTACAGAAGAGATGGCGCTGATTACAAATGGCAGGCCTCTAGCGTTCTGCTCACCAGATTCGACGCCTTGAGCGGCGTAGCGAAAACCAATATTGAATTTACCTCGAGGCAGTGTGAGTGCGTATTTGCCATCACTTTGGACGGTTGCAGTTGATCGATACGATGTTGGATCCACTGCTAACACCACGACTTCACCTGACGTCACCGGCGCACCGGATTTGGTGACAACCTTAACCTTGAGTATGCAACCAGTGACAAGCCCAATGTTTAAAGTGGTGTTGTTATTTACGGTCATTTCGTTGAAAGTGCGCAGAAACCGCGTGTTGTGATCGGGTTCGATCTCTATCCGGTAAGTTCCTGGACAAACACCAAAAGTAAATTCGCCCCGACTTCCGGTCTTTTGCTTGCCAACCAGCATGTCCGAAGCGTTAATGTCAGACAGGTCAAAGAGCGAAACAGTGACGCCGGATATGCTCAGCCCCTGGTGTCGGACATTACCAGAGAGGTTGAAGGTAAAAACGCTCGATGTCAAAGTGACTCCTTTGTCGCACCAAATTTTAGACTGTCTGAGATTTTAACGCATTCTGGACTTCCGTCCTCGACTGATTCCCAACCCAGCGCAACTATTACCTCTCGTACAGTTGCAAAAGAACCGGTCACCACAATAATTCCATCTGCTTGCTCAGACTTAGCAGCCCGGAAAGCTTCAGCTATGCTCTGAAACGGTGCAGCGACGGCTCCACGAATTTGACAAAATGCCGCTAACTGTTCCTTGCTATAGGTAGCACGGCGAGTTGACGCCTGACTTGCATAAACCCGATCGCCGGGTTTGACTAGGGCATCAATTATTTGTTCTGCATTCTTATTTTCAAAGCAGCCAACCACAAACTGAAACGCACTGTCGGGATATAAATGGTTCAAAGCAGTTCTCAAAGCTAGGGCTCCAGCCGCGTTGTGGGCGCCATCCAAGATTATTCTCGCCGGCTCAATATACTGCAGCCGCCCGGGCCAATAGGCTGCTACAAACCCTTTCCGGATTGCATCGAGAGCATTCACCTTGGAGCGAGCAGCCAACCCACTGATATAAAACGCAGCAACTGCAAGCAAAGCGTTGGTTTGCTGAAAGCGACCCAGTAATGAAAGTGAGTTTTTGCAAGCAGTAAAATCGCTCATAATCTGATCTGACATTACACTTAGATCGGGATTCTCAATGACAAAGAATGGGCATCTTAACACGCTGCTTTTGTTAGCGATTACTTCTAAACTTGTCCCAGTTGCACCAGTAACAACAGGCACGCCCTCTTTGATGATGCCAGCCTTTTCAAAAGCGATTTGTTCAACAGTGTTCCCTAAAATGTGCATGTGATCAAGATCGATATTAGTAATCACGCTTGCCAGAACGTTTTGCACTATGTTCGTGGCATCGAACCGTCCCCCTAGACCAACCTCGATCACAGCCAAATCAACTTTGCTTTCCGCAAACCAATAAAATGCGACGGTTGTGAGATATTCAAACCAAGTCAATGGCCCAAGTTCGGGATTGTCGCGCCCAAAATCGTCAGAGAATTCTCTAATCAAAGTTCCAACTCTTGCGAACTCATCGTCACTGATTGGCTTTCCATCAACATGGAAACGCTCATTCCAACGCAGCAAATGGGGACCAGTAAATCGCCCAACGCGCAGCCCTGAAGCACGCGCAATGCTGTCAATTAAGGAGACAGTCGAGCCTTTACCGTTGGTGCCACCAACGTGAATTACTTCATATTGATTCTGCCAATTCGAATGACACGCCATGAACGCGGCGATGCGAGTCAGACTCGGCTTCTCCAAAGTCGGTGACAAGCTTTCGATGTAGAAGAGACACTCAGAATAATCCATCCACCACTCACATGTCTTAAACTGCGACACCAGTTCGTTCGTCTAAAATCATACCTGTTACGATGATTGCCTCGAACCACAACATTGGAGTTCCTAGTGCCAGTTTTCAAAGTCGCCCACAGAGTAGAAAGCAAGCGTATTTACGAAGGCGATATCGTCAACTTTAGAGTTGACACAGTCAGGCTTGACGACGGTAAAGAGACAACCCGCGAGCTGGTCGAGCACAGCGGCGGCGTGGTGATCGCTTGTCAGCCAACAGCCAAAGAAATTATTTTGATCAAACAATATCGATATTCAGTGGATGAAGACTTGTTGGAATTGCCGGCCGGGCGCATTGAAAAAGGTGAAGAACCGCTTCGGGCTGCCCAGCGCGAACTGACTGAAGAGACTGGCTATCTCGCTGAACATTGGCGTGAACTGTCGAGAATGTACACCGCTCCGGGTTTCTGCAATGAGATGTTGTATATGTTTCACGCTACCGACGTCAAAATAGTTGGCAAAGACCTCGATGAAGACGAGGAAACAGAAGTCATGGTGCTCACAATTGTTGAGGCTTGGCAACTGGTTTTGGATGGAAAGGTGAGAGACGCGAAAACGATCGCCGGTATTGGCTTACTTTATGGAATGCAGCAGCAAGACAAGTGTTCTTAGCGTCTTATGAGAATCGGGTTCGAATATCCTTCTGGACGTATCATTTGATTGCTCAATCAAGGGCCAGCCGGGTAGCACCTCAAAACTTGCGTTTCCTAATGGTATACTTCGCCTCAGCAAATTCAGCGCCTAGCTGTGTTCTGCTTAATCAAGGAATGGCAACCAGCAGGCAATCAGCGAGGTCAAGCACTTATGGCTAAGAAGGAAGTGGTCAATAACGGAATCGGACTGCCAAGCGCAGCCATGGTCGTAATTGGTCTCGCCGGCGCTTTAGTTAGTGGCCTGAGTTTTTACATTATTAGATACTGGCCACTTCCGGTCAGTGTTGCACCATATTTTGGCTTCAGACAAGGCGCCCTCTGGGGTTTAGTGGTTGGAGCAGTATGCGGCTTGGTATTGGGCTTTCTTACCGACGATTCGCACTTTTTAGACGCTGACGTCTAACTCATCGATACAGATCGATATTAGTGTTATGCCAGGACGCCGGGAAGGCGTCCTTTTCGTTATGCCGTTGCCTCGGTTTTAGAGATTTCAAAAATGAACCGTCAGCGGTTGGTTTTCTAGAGACTTCAAAAAATGAACCGTCCGTATTGCCTCATCTAGAAATCGAACTATTGAGCAACCATTGCCTGATCAAGTTTCGTACTTCAGGGAAACTGGTCCACCCTGCACTTTGGTTATGACTATGGATACGATTCATGGAAGATTTTCCCAACCGACCCTTTTCCAGATTGGCTGATCACTCTCAGAGACAAATGTGCCAAAGAGGCTAAAATATCTCCTGAAAGATTGGAACAAGTGCTTATCGCCAGGTATCCTGAAGGCGCCGCTATTGGCTGGCACAGGGATGCTCCCATGTTTGATCCTACAGTATTAGGAATCTCGCTGCGGGCAAAAGGAGTGATGCGATTCAGAAGAGACGTTGGAGTGAATAAGGAGATATTCAAGATTGAACTCGAGCCTAAATCCTTCTATATAATTTCAGGAAGCGCTAGAACCCATTGGCAGCACAGCTTGGCACCCACAAAAGAGCTACGATATTCGATCACTTTCAGAACTGTTAAAGCGGGTTATAGGTCGGCACAATCAAAGAAATCGGACGACGATTCTCAGCAAAACCTGCTAACCTCATAGCGTTTACCATCCCCCGGGTGTTCGGAAATGATCGAAAACTTCATTGCTGCTTTGCCTAAAGCGGAGTTGCATGTCCATATAGAAGGCACTTTTGAACCGGAACTTATTTTTAAGATGGCACAACGCAATAAGGTAAAGTTGCCGTATGCGTCAGTTGAGTCACTGCAAAAAGCTTACGAATTTAGTGATTTGCAATCCTTTCTAGACTTGTATTATGCCAGCATGAACGTACTGCGCACTGAAGAAGACTTTGCCGAGTTGGCCAACGCTTATTTCGAGAAAGCGAGCAAACAAAAAGTGGTGCATGCTGAAATCTTTTTTGATCCGCAAGCGCACACACAGCGCGGTATTTCTTTTAGTACGGTGATTGACGGACTGTGGGCAGCTGTCAAAAACAGCAAGAAAAATTTTGGTATCACAAGCAAAATGATCATGTGTTTTCTTCGCGATCACAGCGCAGAGTCTGCCATGGAAACTCTTGATAAAGCCATCCCATACGGAGACCGAATTGTAGCGGTAGGTTTGGATTCTGCAGAACGCGGCAATCCACCGTCCAAATTTGCAGAAGTTTTTGCCAAAGCACGCGCCTGTGGATTCGAAGCAACCGCACATGCGGGTGAGGAAGGACCAGCTGAATACGTTTGGGAAGCGATAAACATTCTTAAGGTCACACGTATAGATCACGGTGTTAGGAGTATGGAAGATCCTAAACTTGTGCAGCATTTGGTCGAGTCGGCGATACCACTGACAGTGTGTCCACTTTCGAACGTCAAGCTAAGGGTTTTCGATAAGATGAAAGATCACAACGTCAAAGAAATGCTCGATGCTGGATTGAAGGCAACTATCAACTCTGACGATCCGGCTTACTTCGGCGGCTACATCGGTGAGAATTTCAGAAGTATTTCCGAAGCGCTGGAGCTACAACAAGCGGATCTAATAACACTTGCCGTCAACTCAATCAACGCCTCATTTCTTACTCACGCAGAACGACAAGAGTATCTCGTTTTGTTCAACAGCAACTAGCTCGATTAACACGAGAGCAGTTCGCTCACTCTCTAGTCACTCGAATGGGCACGTTATTAAAGTGGCACGTTATACCGCGATACGGTTAGTTCAAGACCTTTGTATAACTCTCTTCGTTGAAACCGACGAGAAGCGTTTTACCGACCTGAAGCGTTGGTGCGCGCAAATTGCCGGAAGGTCCAATCATCAGGGCGATGATTCTGTCGTCATCGGGCTTTTCCTTGCGCATATCAATATGCACAATTTTTGTCCCCTTGCTGGCATAGATCTGATCCGCTTTACGAGCCAGTTCCAGAGCTTCTTCCGGTCCCATCTTCGTCTTCTTGGCGTCTACAGTCGTAGTCGCTTTTACGTTGTTTCGCGCAAGAAACTCTTGCGCCTTTACGCACGTCTGTCAACCGTTGCGGTGATAAATCCAATTAAGTGTCATACGCATCTCCTTCGAATGGATGTAGATCGTACCGAATACGACTGAGTTGATCCAGCGACCGCAGATAATAACTGAATTATGTGGAAATCCCTTGAGTGCGTGCGTTTTCATTGATTTTTTCTGGAAGCGATTCAGACGCGAGCAAGTATGAAGCAATTCCAAAGGCGACAGCAACGTTGAGGGATTCTTTAAATCCGCGCATGGGCAAATGGCATACCAAATCACACATTGCCAGCGATTCTACAGACAGTCCCGTCACCTCATTGCCGACAATCAAACACAGAGGTTTACTAACGCGATGGTCTTTAAGCGCCTCCGCGAGGTCAATACTCTGCTCATTCCGTTCCAAGCCAACGATCAAAACGCCCTCGGCCTTTAAGCGCGGCACTATTTCAACGGCGCTCAAAAAATATTGCCACTCAAGATGATCTTCGGCTCCCAAACTTGTTTTTGCAATTTCTTTTCGCGGCGGACAACCTGTTATTCCAGAAAGAAACAACTTTGCAAAACCCGCTCCATCAGCGGTGCGAAAGATTGAGCCCACGTTCCACAAGCTGCGCACATCTTCGACCAATACTGATAACGGCGGCAACGTGTAGAGTGGATTCTCGGAGCGCTTGCCCACATTTCGCTCCAGCTTTTCTATTACCGCCAAAGGCTTGAAACTTGCCTTCTCCGAGCAATTAGGACAACTTCCCGGCACCGGCCTAGTTGCTTTAGGATCATCAGGCGGCAGCTCAATGGCAAAGACGCTGTGGCACGCGCCAAACGGGCACTTCGTTGGCATCGTCAAAGCATTGGGAGACATACCCGCCAGACCCTCATAATTCAGCGCCGGTTTGACACACGCGAGTTGCGCTCGCGGACGCGACGGAGCGTATAAAACAGGGTACACTAAGAGGCTCAACGCATACAGTCCTGCCATCCACGCGGTGGCGTTGAATGCATGGAAATATCCGGATTGCTACTCTCAAGCCTAATCGGCTGTGATGGAGGTAATGATGAAACTGGTTGATGAGCCTGTAAAAGCCAAGAAAGGGAACGATGCGGCGCCAAAAGCGATTAGCGAAGACGCTAGCAAAAAGGTCTCGCAGGGCCGCGCTGAATTGATCAAGAAATTTCCGGTCCGTGCCAACCTTGAGAATTACGAGCAGGAATACGCCACGTTCAACTGGGACGACGCAAAAAAAGAGATTTCTTACTTTGCCGGCGGCAAAATGAACGCTGCTTACAACGCCGTCGACCGCCATCTTCACGATGGTCGCAGAAACAAAGTCGCTCTTTATTCAGTAGATGTAAACAACAAAATTGAAAAGCTGACTTTCCAGGATATCGCCGAACAGTCGAACAAAATGGGCAATGCCCTAAAGAAATTGGGCGCACATCGTGGTGATCGCGTTTTTGTTTTCCTTCCCCGCGTCCCTGAACTGTATACAACAACAGTTGCCATCGCGAAAATCGGCGCCATTGCTGGTCCGCTATTTTCCGCGTTCGGACCTGATGCCTTGCGCGATCGACTCATCGATAGTGAAGCGAAGATCATTATCACTAATCCCGCATTGAAGCCGAAACTCGATGCCATCAGGAGCCAGTTACCTGACCTCGAATACGTCATCGTTGTCGGCGGTGATAAAGAGAAGTTGGGTGAACGCGAATTCACTTATGAAGAGCTTGTCTCGGGCGAATCCGATAAATTGGAATGCGCTCGGATGGACCCAGAAGATCCACTTTATCTGCTCTATACATCAGGCACAACAGGTAAACCAAAAGGCGTCGTGCATGTTCATCACGACATCGTCGGGCACCACATGACTTCCAAATGGGTTTTGGATCTACGCGACGATGATATCTACTGGTGCACGGCCGATCCAGGTTGGGTCACCGGCACCGTATATGGTATCTTCGGTCCATGGTCTCTAGGCGCATCCGTAGTCAGTTACGAAGGCAGATTTGACGCCGATAGCTGGTATGCACTCATTGATCGATTAAAAGTGACAGTCTGGTACACAGCTCCTACAGCCTTGCGGATGCTGATGAAAGCCGGCGATGACGTTGTTTACAAACACAGCCTCGACAGCTTGCGCCATATTCTCAGCGTCGGTGAACCACTTAATCCGGAAGTAATTCGCTGGGGTCACAAAGTTTACGGCTTGCCAATTCACGACAACTGGTGGCAGACAGAAACCGGCATGCAATTGATCGCTAACATTCCTTGCAATGCCATTAAACCGGGTTCTATGGGCAAACCTCTACCAGGGGTGTATGCGGCTTGCGTTGATGAAGACGGCGAAGAGGTTGAGCCTGGTAGCATTGGAAAACTCGTAGTTCGTCCAGGTTGGCCTTCGATGCTACGTGAAGTCTGGAGAAACGAAGAAAAGTTCAACGAGTACTTCAAAATTCCAGGATGGTATTTCAGCGGCGACAACGCCATGAAGGACACGGACGGTTACTTCTGGTTCATCGGGCGTGCAGATGATGTTATAAACACCGCTGGACACAGAGTAGGACCTTTCGAAGTAGAGTCAGCGCTAATCGAACATCCATCAGTTGCAGAAGCCGGGGTGATTGGAAAACCCGACCATGAACGTGGCGAAATCATCAAAGCTTTCATCGTGCTTGGCAATGGTGTCGTTCAAACCCCTGAACTTTTGGAAGACATCAAAGAGTTCACCAAACGTCAATTGGCTGCTCATGCTTATCCACGGGAAATCGAAGTGAAAGAGAGCTTGCCCAAGACTCGATCCGGCAAGATCATGAGACGCTTACTTAAAGCATGGGAACTCGGGTTGCCGACAGGCGACATCTCGTCCCTTGAAGACGATTAGTTAACGCCTGTCATATCGGTTGGTTTCCAAAACTCATCCTGAAAAAATCAACCGTCATCGGTTGGTTTTGTCCTTTGATAAATTTATCCGCTCAGACCCTATATTCTTTTTAGTGCAGCGGAAGATTGAATCAACTATTCTATAAGTAGCTAAACAACCGCATATCCAGTCGCCATGCGCTCTTCCGACCAAGGAATAGCACGCATCGATATCCAAATCTACCGCTGTCGTATATACAAACGACTTGCGGTGAATTTGAACTAAATGCTCGCGTCTTACGTTAATAGGAATATGATGAACTCAGACCTAACTACAGAATCTGGCACAGAGAGATTACCACCTCAGTCTCTTGACGCTGAGCAAGCTGTTCTTGGCGCCCTCATGGTGAGTGGCGACGGCATCACACGCATTGTCGACTTGCTGCAACCAGAATCGTTTTATCGCAAGGCTCACCAGGTCATCTACTCGGCGATGGTTGATCTTTATGAAAAAAACGAACCGATCGATATCGTTACCCTATCTCAATATCTGAAGGATGAAGGTAGGCTGGATAACGTCGGCGGTCGTCAATACATCACTGACCTGTCGCTCTCAGTAGCCACGACAGCCAATCTTGAGTATTACGCAAAAACAGTGCAAGAGAAGGCTCTTTTGCGGCATCTGATCAAAGCGGGAACCGAAATTGTCGGATCGTGCTATGAGGAAACGGATGCTGAAATTGCTCTGGATAAAGCAGAACACTTAATTTTCGGCTTGGCTCAAAAACGAAACATGCAGCAATTGGTGCATATCAAGCACGTCGTCGAGGATTCTTTCGCAAGCATTGAAAAAAGGTACGAAAATCGCGACACGTTGTCTGGTGTGCCGACTGGTTTTTACGATTTAGATGCACTGACGTCCGGATTTCAAAAATCGGATTTGGTGATCATTGCTGCGAGACCATCAATGGGCAAGTGCCTGGCATTCGACTCGGAAATTGCACTGGCCGACGGTTCATTAGTGACCATTGAAGATATATATCGGAATCGATCTGCTAGTCTTTTGACGCTGAATGACGATCTGCGCCTCTCGATCACATCGCCCGAAACCTTTGTAGATGACGGTCTGAAGCCAGTCTTCAAAGTCACGACTAGACTGGGACGTACAGTCGAGACGACAATTACACATCCGTTCCTGACAATATCAGGCTGGAAAAAGCTTGCGGAGATCAAGGTTGGGCAAAAAATTGCTGTGCCTCGCACCATTCCGCTGTTCGGAACGCAAAGCCTGCGCGAATGCGAAATCAAACTGCTCGCTTATCTGATTGGTGATGGCTGTCTCAGCAATGGCAATGTGAGCTTCACTAATACTAACCCGGCGATTCAACAAGACTTTACTAAGGCGGTGAATACATTCGGCGGCACAAGCTGCAGGAGTTTTCATAGCCGCAATCGCGCACCACAGTTCGGTGTTCGCAGTGATCAGAGCACAATCGAACGCAATCGAGCTAATTTTGGATCGCGCCTACGATCCATGCTCATACAACCCGGATCTGCAGAGAATTTGGCGTCCAAGCTAGAAATATCTCCTGGGTCCATCGTTGCATGGAAGCGCGGAACAAGCTTCCCCCGAAAGGAACTCTTTCAACGTCTGTGCGAAGCATTGGACCTCTTACCAAGGGACCTTGCACCGGACGGTCACACTGCGTCCAGTCGCAGGAGCAAGAACCCGATCACAGAATGGCTGATCGAATTAGGTCTATTCGGCAAAACGGCTCATACGAAAACAATTCCAGCCGTCATTTTTAAACTCAATCGCGAAAATCTGAAATTATTCTTGAATCGGCTCTTCAGTACTGATGGTTGGGCAACTAAGCTGACCAGTGGACAATGCCAGATAGGCTATGCCACCGTCAGCGAAAAGTTGGCACGACAAATTCAACACTTGTTATTACGTTTTGGCATCATTGCGAAATTGCGCACAAGAAGCGTTAAGTCGAGCAGCTTGCTGCATAGACTATCCTCGGATAAATACAAAGAGACCAGGCGCACTTGCTTCCAACTAGACATCACACACTCAGAGTCAATTCATTCGTTTGTCAACGAGATCGGTATCTTTGGCAAGGAATTAGCCGTTCAAAGCGTACTCTCAGCGATTGAGACGAAGCGAAAACAAACAAATACAGACTTAATTCCGATTGAAATTTGGTCTGCGATCCAATCTGCGCGCGGCAATGAATCGTGGGCATCTTTGGCCAGACGCAGTAATTTTGTGGGCACTTCCAATATCCACGCAAATAGACGAGCACCATCACGAACTCGACTCTTTTCGTTGGCGAACAGTCTTCAAGACATCCAACTAACAAGACTAGCGACAAGCGAAGTCTATTGGGACGAGATAGTATCGATCGAAGCGATGGGAATTAAACAGGTATATGACCTGACAATTCCCAACACGCATAATTTTGTCGCCAACGATATTTGCGTCCACAACACCGCATTCGTTCTCAATCTTGCTCAGTCTGCGGCTGTAGAAAACAACGTTCCGGTTGCTATATTCAGTCTAGAAATGTCCAAAGAGCAACTAGTACAGAGAATGCTGTGCTCAGAAGCGCACATCGATGCAAACAGACTGCGCACCGGTCATATGCACACGAATGATTGGACTCACTTGGCTACAGCAATGGGCAGGCTGGGCGAAGCACCAATATTCATCGACGACTCTGCCATGGTTAATGCGCTCGAAATCCGCGCCAAATGCAGACGCCTTAAGGCTGAGATGAAAGGACTTGGTCTGATCATCATCGACTACATCCAGTTGATGCAAGGCCGCAAAGCAACAGACAATCGCGTGCAAGAAGTATCCGAGATTTCCCGCAGCTTAAAAACTCTGGCTCGCGAACTCTCAGTACCCGTCGTCGCACTCTCTCAGTTATCGCGCGCAGTAGAAGCACGACAGAACAAGCGCCCAATGCTTTCAGACTTGAGAGAAAGCGGATCGATCGAGCAAGACGCGGACATCGTTATGTTTATCTACAGAGATGAGTACTACAACCCGGAAAGCGACAAGCGTGGCGAGGCTGAAATTATCATCGCCAAACAAAGAAACGGTCCAGTTGGCACAGTCGACCTGCTCTACCAGTCGAGCATCACCCGGTTCCTGAACAAGGTTCACAACCAGTATGCCGCTCCTGCTTAGCTTCTGAACAAGGTTCATAACCAGTATGCCGCTCCCGCTTAGCGGTTGGAAACCTTTCAGCCTTGAGCCTGCTTGATTTGGTAAGATCATGCCGATGATTGCCAGACGAAACGACAAATTGCGCAGAAACCAAAGCGGTAGCATGTTTACCATGACGCTTTTGTGCATCGGTCTGCTGCTGGCCGTTTGCATGGTCGGCTTCGCTTTTTACCTTTTGCTTTCAGAGCAGAAGCGCGGGCAATCTGAAGCGGACAAGCTGGCATTAGCGATTGCTAAACGGATGAACCAAGACGATCGAGTTGGTCAAATCAATAATTTGGTCGTTCGCAATCGAGAGCTGGTCTATACCTCAAGACTTATTCAAGGCGTGACAGAAAACTCATATCTCTCATTTTGCTCACCTCTAGCTCAACAACTATTGGACGAAGCGTCCTCTAGTTCCGTCGGCATCGATAAAGAAAGACGCACCCAAGTTACTTTGATGCAAAAGACGATTCGAGACACTGTCGAACAATACAACATGCACATGCAAAACGCCACCACATTTACATTGCCATGGTGGCAAAGCTACGCCTTGCAAGTCTTCCAGGTCAATGGAGGATCGTTGAAAGATGTGCAGTCCAATGTTGAACACTCAGAAATTTATGATGATTTGACTTATCTCGATAAGCGGGCTCGCTACTTTCAGCCGGGAAGTAATCTGTATATGGGCAACATCAATGCCCGATTGCCCGCGCCGGATAATACGTTGGACTTCAAAATCACGTCACTTCCTGCTCCGGTGGACAAGTTAGTCGCACCGGCAAGATTAGCGAATCCCGAAGTTTTCAAATTTGGAAATTTGTTTTTTGAGAATGGCAAGTTTGTCAAACAGTCATTCGATCAGATACCAACTGCGGTGCAAGTGGTGGGCAAAATGGATGTAAAAATGCGCAACGAAAATCACACTGTGCAGATCGGATCGACAGCTCTGACTAACGGGGCAACCACTATTCCATCAGCGTTTGAACCAGAGCAAGGTCCCGGATTTCGCCCGTTCTAAACTAGCGTCGACTAGCGACGACCAGTGTCATCGTAATAGAAATATCGCTCAGTCCCGAAAGGTTCTGACGTTAAATGAATAGACATATTGTTGCCTGGTCCGCCAGGATAAACAACGGTCAACTTGAAAAAATTATATTGCGCAAGTGTGGAAGCAAAACTTTCAAAATATTCCTTGGGCACAATAATTGAAGCAAGAATCGTCTTTTGCGAGTAGACGTCCAAAACAAGGCGCACGAGAGCATTGGTCAATTCTCGAATGGAGTCTCCGTTCTTTGGATTCGGTACGATATAAACCGCACCTTGCTCTTGAGAGGACAAATTCAGAAACGAGTAACGCTTGCACCCGACCGCTTTTCCATCGTGATACCAGAGCTCTTCATACTTTTGCTTGTCTAATGGATAGTTTTTGCGATTCGGTCTATTCGGTGCGTATCTGTATTCAATTGGAATACGCATGATCGGAGTCATCGTTGAACCAGGATATTGCAAATATTTGTCCATGGGACTCAAACCCAGATATATAACCCAGTCGTATTGCCTGTTGAACCAATTATCCGAGAACGGAATAATCCTATCCGCGGTCACAGGGGCGCACCACGCGCTCAATATAAAAGCAAACGAAAATACAGTGACGATTTTGCGAATCGTTGGTGAAAGCTTTGAGGGTTGTGACGTCTTCACGATAGACAATTCTCTTGTGAGCGACGCTCTAGAGGCTGAAGCTGAGTTGGTAGAGTTGACAACGGCACCTATTATACAACTATCGTCTTAGTCAAGTGACAACCACAACATCTCATCACTGGTGTGCCCAATCACTGGTTCTCTCTCGAATTCCAATTTTGCCACATTCAATATGCCGACTGCTTCTGTAGATGCGCTTGAGACGAGAATGTGTTGACCATCAGGCATCAAAAACAGAGCGCCCGGGAAATCCACATCCAGTGGCAGTTTTACGTCTTGCACCTTCTGGCGCTTGGCTAAATCGAAAACAGTAATTGTATTATCTTTAGCATTTGCCACCAGCATTTTTTCTCCGTCGTTGGTGAGAACTATTCCGGTAGGTCCGGAGCCGGTCTGAAGGCTTGCAACCGCCTGTCGTTTGGCAATGTCGATGATCGTCACCGTGTTCGATACACGGTTGGAAACATATGCAAATGCACTATCTTTACTGAAGGCAATTGCGTTCGGCATCGATCCAACTTTAACAACGCCGAGCACCTTTTGATTGCTGGTTGAAATGATTGTTGCTTGCCCGGAAGGGGGATTCAAGACGATCAGGGTGTTGCCATTCGGTGCCATCACCACCTTGCTTGGACCGGCTAACACCTTCGTTTTCAGTAAGACTTTGCCAGTATCGGTCTCGATTACGTCGATAACTCCCGCCGCGCTTTCAGACGCGTAGATCAATTTGCCGTTTGGTAAGGATGCTAAGCCCTTCGGTGCACTCTTCGGCGGTAAATCAATTTGACCGAGAAACTGTCGTTTCTTAGGATCAAGAATGAGAATTCGACTCTTTCCCTGATCGGCGATGTACAACCGTCCTTCGGCACAGGTCATACCTGCTGGAGTTCCCTCTGTGGGAAACTCAGTCAGCTTTTCCAGGGTCAATCCATCTAACATTGTGATCTTTCCTGAACCTGGCGAACTGACGAAGACAGCACCGTGGACGGTGCCGGCCACCGGTTTGGCGGTAGTAGCGGTAGTAGTGCTTGTAGCGGCTGGCACTGCTTGTGGCTTTGCAGGCTGTTCTTGGACTAACGCTATGGCGAGATCACCAAGCACTGGTTTCAATGCTTTAACTACTGAAAAATTCTCCGGAACAATTAAATCCGGCACAAATTTGCAAGTTAACAACTGCTTGCGAGACTTCTCAGGAAGTACACTCGGTGCGACAGTTGTTCTTACGGCGCCCTTTTTAATGACACGCAAATAACACCAGCCATTCGAAAAACAGAGGAAATCAGCTGGCTCAGTGGCAGGGAATCGATCTTGAAGCAGCACAGAAGCTGGCTTTTTGTCAGTGGGAACTTTTGTTGGTACAAGCAACAAATACAATTGTCCTGTTTTCGTTTCGATTGCACCATCAAGGCGAACTTTCGATTCGGGAAACTGCGCTTGCACCGCCGTCTTCAGTTCAGCTGTAAGTCGGGTAGCGAATGCTGCCTGAGGGCTGAGAATGAAGCTGAGTGAAATCAATGTAGCAGACAGAACGAAAGCACTTAAAGAAAAGTGGATGAATTGCTTCACCTACTTCGCCTCGTCACCGTTCTTCGGGCGAAACGCTTCAACAATTTTGTCTATTAGCGATCCATCTTCCTTTTCTTTCTCTTCTTCTTTCTTGCCGGCTTTAGATTTAGCAGCCGCGCCCGCTTTAGCTGCTACTTCAGCAGCAGCTGCTTCTTTTGCAGCCTCTTTCTTAAGTTCGATTTCGGCCAGCTCTTCAGCCGTCAAATGCAGCTTTTCATTGCGCAACTCGGCCAGTTTTTCTAGCAACTTCTTTTCTTCTGCAGAAAGTTTGATTGGTGTCTCAACAATCAAGTGGACCACTTGATCGCCCCGTCGGGTTGGGTTATTGAAGCGTGGCACGCCCATTTCTCGCATAACTTGTGTCGTGCCGTTTTGGATGCCGGAGGCAATTTTTAGTTGCTTTGGACCATCCACAGTAGCAATCATCATCTCTCCGCCGAGAGCCGCCATTGAAAAGCTGATTGGTTGTCTTAAATGAATGGTTTCTCCATCTCGAATGAATTGCTTATGCTCTTTCACATGAATGATTACGAACAGATCGCCAAAAGTGCCGCCACGTCTGCCTTTGTCTCCGGCCATGGTGAGGCGCAAGCGCGAGCCAGGCTCGATACCAGGAGGAATCTTTAATTGAAATTCACGGCTCTTTCGAACTAACGCTTCGCCTTTGCAATCGCGACAAGGTTTGTCGATTTTCTGTCCAACACCCTGACATGCTGGACATTCGATCACGCGCATGGTTTGACCAAACCAGCTGTTCATCACCTGTTGCACTTGGCCCATGCCAGCGCATGTCACACATGTGACCGGAGTGCTTCCCGGTGCAGCTCCTGTGCCCTCACATGTCGTGCAATCCTCAAGTCGGCGAATATTTATTTTCTTTTCAGTACCAAATACTGCTTCAAGAAACTCAATCTCCAGGTCATATTTCAGATGAGAGCCTTGTTCCGGACCGCCCCTTCGCCCGCCGGAACGCATGCCGCCACCAAAGAAAAACTCTATGAAATCATCGATACCAAATCCAGCCATCGAACTGAAGTCGACGTTATCAAACCCACGCGTGCTGCCCTTAACGCCCTCGTGTCCGTAACGATCGTAAGTAGCGCGCTTCTGCTCGTCTGAGAGAATCTCATACGCTTCGGCAAGCTCCTTAAATGCGGCTTCATCACCACTGTCTTTGTTATCAGGGTGGAGGTCGCGTGCCTTGTTGCGAAAGTTTTTCTTGATTTCCTCAGGGCTGGCATTTTTTGCGATGCCGAGCACTTCGTAATAATCTCGTTTTGCCATAGTAGCCAAAGGGATACCTTCAAAGGTGAAGACGAGTGTACAGTTCAATGACGCGCGTAATAAACGGCTTCAATGAACTATAGCATTACTCAGAGTTTGCGCTAGTCTCTAGCTTCTGGCGCGCCACTTCGCCAAGCTCGATCGGAGTGCTCTCAGTTGTGATGGTCGGGCGTTTCTTACCGGTGGGGGTGCCACCTCGATTTCCAGAGTGGATGGCGCTGCCGAGTTCCATCAAGGCCACATCGAGACCAGCCGTAACTGACTTGATTTCGTCATGATTGCCCTTTTCGAGCGCTTCTAGCACGAGCTCTGATGCACGACTGACTTTCTCAACGTAATTCTTTTCCACACGCTCGCCATATTTTTCAATGGTGCGCTTCGATTCGGCCACCAACCCCTCGGCGCGGATCTTGGCCGTCACTTCGTCCTTAATGGCCTTATCCTGTTCGGCAAATTGCTCCGCCTCTTTTTGGTAAGACTCGACTTCGTCTGGGCTCAGACCTGTGCTGCGTTGAATCGTAATCGAATGTTTGATGCCTGAGCCATAGTCACGAGCGCTGCAGTGAACAATACCGTCCGCATCGATATCAAAGGTTACTTCAATCTTTGGTACTGAGCGTGGTGCTGCGGGAATACCGGCAAGGTGAAACTTAGCCAGTGACTTATTGGCGTTAGCAAGCTCACGCTCACCTTGGAGCACGTGCACTTCAACTGACGTTTGACCATTTTCGGTAGTCGTGAAAGTCATTGTGCGGCTGGTTGGAATCGTCGTATTGCGTTCAATGATCCTGGTGAATAATCCGCCTGCAGTCTCAATTCCAAGTGAAAGTGGAATAACATCCAGCAAGAGAACATCTTGCACTTCACCAGCCAAAATTGATGCTTGAATGGCAGCACCAAGCGCCACAGCTTCATCTGGATTGACCGACTTGGAAGGTTCTTTGTTAAAAAATCGACGAATCGTATCTTGCACAGCTGGAATACGAGTCGAGCCACCCACCAGAATTATGTGTTCGATTTGATCCGGCACGAGCTCTGAGTCTTCCAAGGCTTGATGCAGCGGACCCAGCGTTGCTTCCACCAGGTGAGAAGTTAACTCGTTGAATTTTGCCCGGCTAAGCGAGGTCTCTAAATGCTTCGGACCTGTATCGTCGGCAGTCAGGAACGGCAAATGCACTTCGCTAAGCATGGCTGTAGAAAGTTCAATTTTGGTTTTTTCAGCAGTCTCTTTTAATCGCTGCGTAGCCATCAAATCGTTAGCAAGGTCTATACCAGTCTGAGCTAGAAACTCCGAGACAAGCCAATCAATGATGCACTGATCGAAATCATCGCCGCCTAGCCGATTGTTACCGCTAGTCGCTTTGACCTCAAAAACTCCATCTGTTATTTCAAGAATGCTGACATCGAAAGTGCCACCACCGAGGTCGAAAATCAGAATGGTGGCGTGCTCATCCAACTTGTTTAAACCATAGGCAAGCGCACTGGCAGTTGGTTCATTGATAATCCGTAAGACGTCGAGACCGGCAATCTGACCTGCGTCTCGAGTAGCCTGTCTCTGTGAATCATTGAAGTAGGCAGGCACCGTGATAACTGCGCGAGAAATTTTTTCGCCAAGATACGACTCGGTATCGGCTTTCATTTTTTGCAAAATCATTGCTGATATTTGTTCGGGACTATGCGAGATGCCCTCAATCGTAATTCTATAGTTGGAGCCCATCTCACGCTTTATCGATTGAATAGTGCGCGAGGGATTAGTGACTGCTTGACGTTTACCTAATTGGCCGACCAGCCTTTCACCACCACGAGTAAATGCCACAACCGACGGAGTGGTGCGGGCGCCCTCTGAATTTTCAACGATAACTGGTTTACCTGCTTCCATAATCGCAACGCACGAATATGTAGTGCCCAGGTCAATGCCAATTATTCTGTCACTACTCATCTAGCACCTGTTTACCAGTGGTCTCGGCAAATTCAATGGGCTTGTCTTCAATGTCCACGTCGGTGATATCGTATATGGTGCCGGTCGAACCTTTTTCAGATTCGGAACCAGCCTCAGGTGCCAATTTTTCATAATCATCAATTTTAAAGATTGGCAAATCTTGAGTTTCTGTGTTCACACGAGTCGGTTTCAATTTATCAATCGCTTTTTTCGACGGCGGTTGAACTTTCTTTTCGCTAGTTGGCTCTGCGTCGGCAGGCGNNCTCTGGCACGACTGCTGCTGCCGGTGGCGTCAAAGCTGAATCGACAATGGGCGCCGGTGGCTCATTCACCGAGGGCGACGCTTGATCACCAGGCGGCACCGTCTCAACTACCACCGCAGGTTCAACAACAACAACAACAGCAGGTTCAACGTTCGCAGCCACAGAAACAGCTTCAGTGGCAGGTGCTGCGGGTGCGGTTGCTCCTTCACTAGGATTCGGATCTGCCGCCGGCGGTGCTGCTTTTGGCACGACAACGCCGCTTGGATTAGAAGCCACGTTCACGAGCGTTGGCCTTAAGACCTTATCTTTATAAACATATCCACGCCGCAATTCATGAACAACAGCGCCGTCGGGGAATTCATTAGTTTCAATTTCTTGCACAGGCTCATGCAATCGCGGATCGAAGGGTTCTCCAATCACTTCCATTTGTTTTACACCGACTGCCTCAAGGCATTTTGTAAAGCGGGCAAAAACAAGATTGAGGCTATCCAAGATTGCTTTGGGATCGGTCACCGTCTGAAGACTCGACCTGGCACGGTCCATGTCGTCAAGCGCCGGCAATATTTGCTCGATCGCTTTTTGGATTCCAAGTCCTAGAAACTCTTCTCGCTCGCGATCAAGGCGGCGGCGATAATTCTCGAAGTCTGCCGCGATGCGCTTGTAGAAATTCTCAGCTTCATTCTTCTGCTTTTCAAACTCAGCTGCCTGTGCCTCTAAACGAGCGCAGTTAGGGCATGGACCGGTATTTCCCCCTCTTTCAGGACCGCGCTGGTCGCTCATACCAAAATCATCCGGTACAACATCTTCACCCGCATACATTGCTCTATAGAACGCCTTGGCGGCATTCATCCGATTTGCGCGATCTTCCGGTTTTTCTGGTTCAGGCGTGGGAGCACCGCCGGTTCCCGGATCTCCGCTCTGATTATTTTGACCGCTGTCGTCCGTTGCCATCAAATGGTCTCCCGAAGGTAATCCCCCTATAATTCTATGGCACGAGCGACCAAAGTCGTCAGTTTTGTCGGTAAACAATCTTGATCAACGTGTGCAGAGGCAGCTAGGCTGTTACAAAGAATAGCAGGGCAGCCCATTCCTTGCAGAGGAGACCAAAATGTATCTGAAACCGTCGGCTCGACTGGCAATCTACGCACAGGGTGAGTTTGGCAAGGGGCACTCCAAAACCGCTGAAGGAGTAATCAGATACGCTCGCAATCCAATCGCAGCCGTGATTGACAAGAGCGAAGCTGGCAATTCTGTCAAATCGGCGGTGGGAATCGACTGCCCGGCCCCGATCGTAGCCTCAATCGAAGACGCGTTAAAACACAAGCCGGATGCTCTCCTTTTAGGCACAGCATGGACTGGCGGTCATATGCCTGAATCATGGCGGCAAGACATCATCACCGCTCTTGAGAATGGTTTGGACGTCGTCAACGGTCTCCATGACTTCCTTTCAGACGACCCAAAAATTGTCGCTACCGCTCAAGAACATAAAAAATTACTCCTAGATGTTCGGCGTCCACCCGACAACATACCTGTTGCAGCGGGCTTGGCAAGACATGTCAAAGCTTTCACAGTGTTGACAGTGGGAACTGACTGCAACGTGGGCAAGATGACAACCTCACTTGAACTCTTCAAGGAAGCTAAGAAACGCGGCATTCGAGCAGAATTTATTGCCACCGGCCAAACCGGCATCATGATCGCAGGCGGATCAGGCATCGCCATTGATCGAGTGATCGGGGATTTCATGGCTGGGGCGGCCGAGCAAATGGTTGTTGAAGCCGCAAAAGACCATGACCTGATTCTCGTGGAAGGGCAGGGATCCCTTGCCCATCCTGGCTTTTCCGGTGTCACCCTGGCCCTGATGCATGGCTCGGCTCCTAAAGCGATGATCCTTTGTCATAAAGCGACAAAAAAATGGATTTGTGAACTGGAGGATTTTCCGCTACCTGAACTCAGTCAATTAATCAAAATGTCAGAGGCGATAGTTGACTACGTCTGCCCGGCAAAAGTTATTGGCGTCGCAATCAACACTGTCGGATTGACCGATGATCAAGCGAAAGCAGTAATCGAAAGAGCTCGCCAGGAAACAGGCTTACCTTGCACCGATCCAGTCAGATTCGGCGCAGTTCAGTTAGTCGATGCAATCCAAACCGCTCAGGAGAATTACAAGTGATGGCAGTTAGTCTTGGCAAGAAAATAGCTCTCTCCTTTGAACCACTGGACTTGAGGACCCTGCATCCATTTGGAATTTCGTATGGAACATCAGCAGATTCACACAATTTTTTGATCACACTGAAGCATAAAGATGTGATCGGATATGGAGAGGCATCTCCTGTTCAATATCACGCCGAGAGTCCCGAAACCGCAGCGGCACTTCTTAAAGCTTGGACGACAGAAGATTTTCTGGGCGACGATCCATTTGCGATTGCTGAAATTTGTCGAAAAATGGATAAGGCTATTGCCGGACACACGTCAGTGAAAGCTGCCATTGAAATGGCTCTCCACGATATATGTGGCAAAATCGCCAACCTGCCAACTTATAAGATGTTGGGCTTATCAGGCTCAAAACAACCAATCACTGATTTCACGATTGGCATCGACAGCCTAGAGATGATCGAGAAGAAAACAAAAGAAGCAGTTGATGCTGGTTACAAAGTTTTGAAGGTGAAACAGGGAACCAATTACGACAGAGATATCATCAAAAGTGTTCGTAAGATCGCTAAAGACATACCGATAAGAGTGGATGCAAATGGAGCATGGACACCGAAACAAGCGGTGATCATGGCTAATTTCCTTGCCGAACAAAACGTGCAATTTATTGAACAGCCTTTGCCTAAAAATTCAAGTGTCGAAGACTTCCGCTTTGTCAAAGAGCGATCTCCACTGCCGATATTTGCAGATGAAAGTATATGTCGATCTCACGACGTGGCCAGATTTGCCAATGCAGTCGATGGTGTCGTTGTGAAACTGGCTAAAACTGGCGGTTTACTTGAAGCAATCAAAGTGATTCAAACCGCACGCGCACACGGAATGCAAATCATGTTTGGTTGTATGCTTGAATCTTCACTCGGCGTGACAGCGGCTGTTCATCTTTCCAGCTTGGTCGATCATTTAGATCTCGATGGCGCTTTGTTATTATCCAACGATCCATTTACAGGCGCTGTCTACGATGATGGCATTTTGAAGTTGACTGATCTGCCCGGTCTTGGTGTGACCAGAAAATAGGTTCAGGAAAAGCTCAGTAGCATTTCTAGCAAGTGTTTTAAATTACTGTGGTTTTGCCACTTCGCCACAAATAATCCCTAATTGCACGTTGCACGTCGCGAGTCGAACCAAAGTCATGGCGTCGCCACAAAATACCTTTTGCGTGTTCGTCACGAGTCGAACCAATATGACGTCCCCACTAAAGCATTGCGCCGTCCACGAGTCAAACCAAAGTCATGACGTTCACCACAAAACATTAAAGACCGGGTACCCTCTTACTTTTTGCCTATCCCATCTCAGGTAAACTAATATTACATCAGCGTTTCGAGACTTTTCGAAGTCTGGATAATCAGACTGCACGCCAGTTTACAGAATCACGAAAAGCCGCGTTTTTTGCTTAACATATTAAACGGAAGCAAAAAGTAGGAGGGTACCCACCCTTTTAATCTTTGAAATTTTTTGCACATCTACTTGCGGAAATCTAGAACATTTCGCAGTCTTCTATCTGCTGCGGAAATCTACAACAGTCCAACAGACTTCTATTTGCGGAAATTTAGAACTGTCTGCAGTCTTTATCTGTGCACTATGCTGTAAACAACGCCGGCAAGAACTACGAAGCAGCCGATCCAACTTTCAGTCGTCATTACAAAACTCTTTTCCAAGAACAGATCCACAACGAGTGCGAGCACTGGAATTACAAAAGGAAGCGTCGATATAGTCATCAGCTTCACGTGCTTCATCATGAAAAGGTAAAGTCCGAAAGCGACTACCGAACTCATTACAGCAAGATAAACGATACCGAGCATTGGTTGAGTCGGAATAGCTGCAAATTGAGGTTCGCCGCGACAGACGCTCGTGATCCAAATTGGCACAGCCGTTACCGCCAGGAAAATTGTCGCAGCGACGATCGGATTCAGCGCTATAGTTGAGCGCTTTAAAGTAACAGCAGAACAGGCATTAAAAAACGAAGAAGCAAGCATCAACAAGGCAGCAAAGGCTTGCGCGATCGAAACCTGTAGTCGGTCGTGACAGACAAGACCAACACCAATGAAACAAACTACAAAACCAAGAACTGTTCGACTCGATACTTTTTCCGTGCGGGTCAAAATCGCCAGGAGTGCCACCATAAGTGGTGTGGTCGCCGCGAGCACTGCAGCGAGCCCCCCTGATATTTGCTGCTCAGAACCATACACACAAATTTGATTGAGCCCGTTCAAAACACCGGCTCCTGAAATCCAAATCAGTTCACGCATTGTTGGAGTGCGGTGCTGACGCACAAAGATCAGCCAAATCGGAATGAAAATTGCCACGGCCAATAAGAAACGAATGGCGGCCGAATAGTACGGAGCTACCCCGGCAGTAGGCAGCACGGTTTGCCTGACCACATAATAGGTAGTGCTCCAGACCAAACAACATACGACATAAGCGAAAGCGACAAGCAGACGAACCTGTTTTGCCTTTGCCTGCTCTTGCTCCGTTTCCAAATCTGTTTGCGCGTCATCGCTCAACGGTCTAGTGCGAGCGCTTTTGACCTCTGTTACCATTTTTTCTTCTTTTCTGATTGGGCTCACCAAGCATAAGGAATTCCTGCTTAGTTGCAAACAGATCCAGTCAGCAGTGTTACTTTTATTGAGATTAATTGCTCTGTCTGCGTCTCAATGGTACACGTATGCCCCGTATACGAATGCTAGCGCGGACGCAAGTGATACTTTTCTCTGGATTCGGAACCAATCGAAGACTACTTGCTCTGAATCTGTCTAGAAATCGTGCCTCTATCCAGAACGCACAGGTGCTGGCTACAAGAGAAGGAACTTAATAAAACAGTCTGCTTGCCACCGGGATTCCGATGCAGTGGCTGACAAAAATGGTCAAAGAGCAAGTGCATTCAGATCGAGTCATTTTGATTCTCGATGTCTGTCACAGTGGTGCGGCAGGACAAGGATCCAAATCCCTTACACGCGCAGCAGCACTAGATCCACGGCAAATGAACATCGGCAGTGGTCAGATGATCATCTGCTCCAGCCTAGCTGACCAAGTCTCTTGGGAATCGGCAAAATATGAGAACAGGTTATCCCCACTTAGTCAGTCGTTCTTTTATCAGATCAATAGTATTCGGTGCATAAAGCCTGAAGACTAGCACTCTGGTTTTCCCAGCGATCGGAAGAACAGTGGATTCGCTCGAGCTATCGCAAATGACTAGATTTGAGTGCTTAAGCATATAAGTCAGCTCTTTCTGATCGGAGGTCAGCACTGATCGAACCGCAACTTCGTCACCACGGGTGGCGGCAAGCAATTTTGTTGCCATATTCAACATTGTTTGTGAACCGGAAACAAGTAGCACCAGGCTGCCTTTTGGCAAGTCGTTGATAGAATCAAGTTCAGGACGACCGGGCTCTATGTTGCATGCCACCAGTCTGGTTGGATCGGGCACAACTTGCTGAAAGGAAAAAAGGTGATAGAGACTAGTCACTACCAATGCGTCATCCATTACGTGCGGGTTCGCCAAAACTTCCTCGACCGTGCAAGTCTCAACAGGAATCGGAAAATGCGGTTTCAACTCTTTCAGCAACAGTTCATGAAAATCTTGGTTTCTATCCACAGCGAGAATACGTTTCACTGGTTGTCGCTTTGTAATTTGTTCGAGGCATTTATTTAAGTCAGCTCGCGAATATCCACACTCGGAAATGCGTGCCAAAAAGTCCTTAAACAGCTCGTCTAGATCGATTTTGTCGTTGCTATGTTCCGGCGCAGCCTTGCCGGCCACTCTGACGCCACTGCCTTGTCTGACATCTAGCAGACCAACGTCAGCTAAGTGATTGTATGCGGCGGTCACCGTGCTGTAGTGAATACCTAAACGTTGCGCGAGGGCGCGGATGCTAGGCAACTTTTCTTTGCCTTTGAGAGTGCCTGAAGCAATCTGCAAACCGATCTGCTCTATAAGTTGGTCGCGAATCGGAACTGAACTTTCTTTGATTATTGAGATCTTCATTGAATGATTTCCGATTGATAAAGCGGCAACACGCTCCATTATAAAGTAAATGAGACGTCCATAAATCGCCGCAGTCAATTCGAGATCGCATGACAAGCCATCTCAAGGAGTTATTGATCGGATCGATTGTTGTTCGATGACTGGTGCGCCGCAGCCGTCTGATCGGATGGGTTATTGTTCAATGATTGGATGCGCCCCCCCTGCCGTCCAATAGCTTTCCACATCAGGGGGCAGCTTTTTCATGACAAATCACTTTTCATTAGAGCAGCCGAATCAAACCAATATCATTCACACCATTCATGGAACAGAACAAGCTATTTGACGATATCGCGGGCGAAGGAAGACGGCGCGTTCTCGAAAAATGTGATCAGCGATGGAGCGAGCAAAACTACCATTAGAGCAGGCATTACACAAAACCATAATGGAAATGCCATAAGAATTGGCAGTCTCGCGGCTTTCTCTTCAGCTTTCTGACTCAACTTCATCCTCAGAAAATCCGCCTGATTGCGCAGCACTTTGGCTATGCTTAAACCCAGTTTCGCCGACTGATTGAGAGAAGAACCAAGGGCCTTCAGCTCATCCACACCTGTTCTCCGGAACAGTTCTTGATAGGCGCGCTCTCTCTCCATACCGAGCACGACGTCTCTACCCAGCGTTAGCAATTCTTCGTTTAGGGCAATCGCCACAATAGTTTTTTCGGCCGCAATCCTTTGCAGCGTGGCGTCTAAACCAAGTCCAGCATCCACACAAAGGACCATCAAATCCAACGCTTGAGGTAGTGATTCTCGAATTTGTTGCTGCCGCCGTTTAGTGTTGAAAGCAAGCACTGCATCGGGAACAAAAAAGGCTGCCACCATAATCGCCAATGTGATCTCCAAACGCAAAAAAGCTAGCGTGCCAAGCAGCAGGATTGGCACGTAAACTTTAACGACTGCCAGCACACCAAATGCGGTGTTGGAACGCCAACCCGACCAATTCTGAAGCTGCATCAACCATGTCACATACTTTGCAGGCAAAGCGGAAATCATCGAAACAGCTGGTTCCGTAATGAAAGTTGGCAAGTAAAATCGCCCACTGTCACCGGTTTTAGTGAGCAAGAAAAACAGGCCGCCGACTAAGGCAGCTAGAAAGAATTCGGGATATTCGAAAATCATTGATGCTGTCATTTCACACCTTAACCGTAGACATTTTCTTCATAATAAAGATTCCGGCCACCTGCAGTACGATCGCTACAGCCAACAAAGTCTTGCCAAAACCAGTCTCCACAAGCGGCTGCAAATATCCTGGATTAATGGTCTGCATGCCTATCGCCATGAATAGCGGTAACAATCCCACCACAATTCCTGTCAATCGACTTTGCGCTGTTAGAACAGTGACCTGGCGAACTAGCTTGAGACGCTGACGCAGAGTGATATTAGTTTTGTCTAGCAACTCAGCCAGGCTTCCACCAACTTCAGACTGAATAGCGATCGCTCTTCGCATCAAATCCAATTCAAAAGAACGAAATTTATCACACGTATAAACGAGGGCTTCAGACAGCGGTTGTCCTAAATTCATACGCTGCAAAACTTCTGCAAACTCAGCACCGCATGGGGCAGGTAGTTCTTGACTTACTGTTTTCACAGCTTGAGGAATGCTATGGCCGCTACGCAATACTGAAATCATCAAGTCAATCGCATCCGGCAACTGCTCGGTGAACTTTCTGCGCAACGCGGCGCGCCTGGAAAATATGTAGACGAAGGGCAGCAAAGAGAGTGTTAAACCCACAGCGCCGGCGATTAAAGGATCCAACTGAAGAATCATGGCCAGGGAAACAGGCACCAGAAAGAGGAATGCCGTTGCTAGAATCAGAGTCGCGGCTGAAATCTGCACACCGGACTGGACAACCAAAGTCTCTACCTTTTTTGCCAGAGAGAAACCACCAAATGACGAGAGCAAACCGTCACCGAAAGGTCTACTGGTTTTCAAAAGAGTTTTAGGTTCATTCTCAACTGCAGGGGCGGCCTCAATCCAAGAAGAGAGTCGCTGTGAAAGCAGCTTCTTTTGAGTGCGCAAGTGAAGCTGCTTGATCATAAAAAAGCCGACGACGGCGGAGAGCAGTAAAACCATCAGAACAATTTTTACTTCGTTCATTCGACTATTACCTCATCTCGCTTTGAGGTGAAAAGGTCGCTGCTCAGATCAATTCCAGCTTCGGTGAATTTGTACTCCACTAACGGTCTGATTCCGCAGGCCTCGTGACTGCCCGCTACTTTACCGTCTGGATCAAGCCCCGTTTGCTTGAACTCAAAGATATCTTGCAAACTAATCACGCCTTCTTGCACACCTGTCACTTCAGTAATGCTTACGACTCGCCGTGTTCCATCAATTAGTCTCTTAATTTGCACAACCAGATCAAAGGCTGAACCGATCTGTTCTCTTATGCTGCGCTGAGAAAGTTCAACTCCTCCTAGCAAAACGAGTGTTTCCAGCCTGCTAAGAGCATCACGAGCAGTGTTTGCATGCACGGTAGTGAGCGATCCTTCGTGCCCCGTATTCATCGCTTGCAGCATATCCAGAGCTTCAGGTCCGCGCACTTCGCCTACTACGATGCGATCAGGACGCATTCGCAACGCGTTTTTCACTAATTCTCTTTGACTTACAGCACCTTGTCCCTCGATGTTGGCCGGACGTGACTCCAATCGAATTACATGTCGCTGCTGCAAGCGCAATTCGGCTGTGTCTTCAATCGTGACGATGCGTTCGTCGTCGGATATGTGCCCAGACAAAACATTTAGAAGCGTGGTTTTTCCTGCGGACGTACCTCCTGAAACCAGGATGTTTAGCCGTGCCCGAACCGCCTTCTCCAAAAACTCCGCCATGTTGCTGGACAGTGTGTTCTTGGAAATCAAGTCTTCCAACTGAAATGGATTCGGACGAAATCTGCGAATGGATAAGATCGGACCATCGATCGAAAGTGGGGCGATAATCGCATTTACGCGAGAGCCGTCGGGTAATCTAGCGTCAACAATGGGAGATGATTCGTCCACACGGCGACCAACTCGCGAGACAATTCTGTTAATCACATGCAGTAGATGATTGTCATCTTTGAAATGAATATCCGTTTGTTTTAAACGTCCATTTTGATCAATCCAAACACTTTGCGCACCGTTAACGAGAATGTCGTTTACGTCAGGGTCGGAGAGCAAAGGCTCGAGTGGACCTAGTCCCAGAGTCTCGTACAAAACATCTCTGACGATGTTGTCACGCTCAACAGTGGATAGCGGCAGGCGCTCTTCATCCAAAAGAATATGAACTGTTCGTTCGATTGCGGCTTCTAATGCATCATTGCCATTTAATTGCATCAACGCATTGACATCGAGATTTTCGATCAGGCGGTTGTGAATTTTGGTTTTGAGTGTTTGATAAATCTGTGCTGCGTCAGGCGCTCCTGATTTCTTATCCTTCTTACCGGAAATGACCACTCCGCGAAGCGAAAGTCCAGTTGTTGACTGCTCTTTAATCAACTGAGGTGTTGGTTTTACAGGTGCAGAGACGGGACTCTTAGCGCCATCAACCTTGATACCATCCTCGGACGTATCTTGATCTTTGAAAAGTAGCTCACGCAATTTGGACATTTAGTTCTTCCCTATAGTTCGCCGTCGTTGTTCTTCAGGTAGTTTGTTTGAGCCGGTCATGCACGGATGCCGCAACGATTCGCATCGCCTTTGAATAATTGTCCTTTGGATACTTAACTACAATCGGTGCACCGGCGATTGCACAGGACTCGCTCACCGAATAGGCATTCGGCAGTCGCAAAATTTCGTAACCGGAGAAGCTGACGAAAAGCTGTTCTTCGACGAACTTGAACTTACCGCCAAGCCTGTTTGCCACCAACAATACTTTTTCGTCAGGATAATCAAGGTCTTCAAAGGCCGCCAACCATCTCTTCGCAGCAGCAATCGACGCCAAATTTGGCTCCAAAACAAGAACTATCACTGAGGCCAAATCCAACATAGTAACGAGATAGCGATCCAAGTTTTTCGGCAAATCCATAACAATGCCGTTGGAGACGTTGCCAATTGCAGGAATAAGTTTCACTAGTTCTGACAGATTGTTCTCGGACGCAGCGCTGCCGTCCAGTGGAGGGGTAACCAGTCTAAAGCCGGATGTTGAGCTCAATTCACAGCGACAGGCTTCAATAATCTGATTTTCTAAGGCCTCGGCTCTTTTAAAAAGTTCAACAACCGAATGTTGTGGTTCGCAGGCCAACATAAGTGCAGCATCTGGTTGCTGCAAATTTGCGTCAACTAAAGTTACTGATGCGCCGCTCGATCTTTGACCCAGTGAAGCAGCCAGGTTGATCGCTAAAGTAGTGCCACCAACGCCACCTTTACTGCCGATCACAGCGATGACTGCATCCTGTAAATCCAGTCCGGACGGATCATTTTTGGCACTCTGGTCACGCAATAGAGGGCTGCGAATATTCACAGCGGGCCTCCAACGATTGCTCTTGGAGATAGCGCAGGAGCCATTACCACGCCGCGTGGTCGGGCTGCAATCGAGTTGGATGGAGCATCAAATGCTCTCGGTGCAAATGCCTGCTCGGCAGGAACTTGAAGCGCCGGCATTGAAACTCCTGTCACTGAAGGCACTGATGCCAGGGCGGTGCCGACGGTGGCATTGGCCATTGCATAAGAACCACCAATATTGAATTTTAAGGACGTCACCACACCGTTGCCATCCAATATCACAGAAATCAGAGCCATACGGGCGAAGCCAACTACCTTGTTACCAGCGCCAGAAAACACGGGATTATCGCGGATGACAGGCAAAATATAGAACGCCTCCGGTCCCACGGGAACAGATTTAACTCTGGCTGTAAGCAACTTTTGCGCTTGTTGTTGATAAATCGGATCGTTTGGATCGAATGCTGAAACCTGGCTACCACGCTCCACAACAGCAGGAGGCAAAGCATTTGCCGCATTAGGATTTGAAAAATAACTAAGATTTCCATACAGTTGTGTGAGCGCAACGTTGCCCTGACCGCCGCCATAATACTGGAGTCCACCGGTTTTATAGACGTTTACGAATGCACCCTGAATATGACCAGGGGAAGCATTCCCAGGATTTTTGGAACTGACCAAATCAACTGTGTAGGTGGTTAGAGTCTGAGATGGTTGAGCGGCGACAGAAAACTGCTTGTTGCTAATCGCAAGAGGAAAAGTGGCTGTGCCGATCAAACGTGAATCTGGTTGGAGTGGTGCCATATTGTTGGACAACCCGGCACCAATACGAGATGCAGGTTGAGCGATTACTTCCGTAATGCGAAATGGATTCGCTTGTTTGACGTTGACAGGAACAGGCAATCCGGCTAGACCGTTAAAGGCGAATATGGCGGGCAAAAAAAACATTGTCAAACCATCTGTGCCGTCACGACGTGCACGTACTTGCAGGAAGTAGTCTCCTGGATCATTTGGATTGTTCAAAACAGTTACGTCGCTGCTATCGAACTGAACAGGAGTTTGAGTGACACTATTATTGGGTCCGGCTGGTGCCAAATTCCAGGCTTTACCACCTGAACCACTGGCCACCTGCAGCTCCCGCAAGACATTATTTTCAAATCTGCCGGACTTCAAAGTGCCGTTAGTGTTGAACGCATACTGATATGAATAGAGCGCAGAAACTTGCGATGCGTATTGGATTGCCGATGCAGCGTGCACAGTGCGCATTACATCCACTGCCAGACCAAGAAAAGCAATTGAGACGATAAGAGTGAAGACAACGAAGGGCAGTATCGCTCCACGTTGACTTCTGCATCCTTTCGAAGTCTTCTGACTTCGGCTCGCTTTACTTTCTGCTGAGCGGTACAGCATAGGACTCCTTGTGACTTCCGGAGAAAACTTCGACAACCCATTCGAGCGGCGCGGGTATCGCAACTGATGGCGCACCAGACTCAGGTAGAGCGAACGTCGGCATCGCAGGTGGTGCGGGAATGACTAGATTAGGTGCGGCGGCTAACTTTACAGCGTCTACTTTCTTTGGCAAAGTTGCGCTAGGAGGAAGTAGATCATCTTCAGATACACCGGGTAGATGTGTGACCCGTCGACTGAGCTTGCTTCGCAACGTCAGTCTAATCTTGCCACTTTCGGCCGCTTCGGCCAGCAATTCCGACTGATGCGGAGTGACCGCTAGAGTAAGGCGGCTTTGATCGTTGCTCTTCAAAGTCTTACTTTCAATCGCTTCTTTTGAATTCGCCAACAGCACACGCACGTCCTGGCAAACAGTTTTCGTGAAACGCTTACCTTCCTTTGTCATGACAGCAAGCACATCAACACTGTCTCCACAAGCAATGTTGTGGTCAACCATTGATTCGTCATCTAGCTTCAGGCTGAAGGCTACTTCGTGCGTCTCTAAATTGGACGAAAGTGAGTTTTTTTGAGTGAAAAGTTCGTCAGTCGATATTGGCTCACCCATCGGCACAAAATACTTTGTCACGCGCCCAACTGCTTGCTCAGAGCTGGTTAGCATCTCTGCACTAGCGTAACGCTTCGGAAGTTCTAGATAATGAAGACTACCGAATGTCAAACGCGAACCGGCCGGCAAGTCCATACCAGCACCAACTACGGTGACGGTGTCTTTGACGACTGTTTTGTTCATCATCATCTTNNGACACGCCGACTGCAACCAAAACAAACATGAGCACCAGCATAATCATCGCCGCTGAACTCATTGATTTGCGAGGGCTCGTCCCAGAAAGCGTTCTGTCTTTAAATAATGAGGGAACGTCTTGGGTTGCGCTTGGTGCCACTTCACTTCTCCTTTTAATAAACAACTTCTTGTGTAGCTACTGCTTGTTCGGTTATCAGCGTGTCTAAAAACGGCACCGGTGGACCATCTGGACCCATCCAAATTTTCACCTGTCCAGCTTTACTTAGATTTCCAGGAAACGCGCTTCCGATGAAGACAAACGGATATTGAATTCTTACTCCCACGGTGCCTGCTGGCATTGCAATCGAATTGTCGTCCCAAGGCAAGATGGAGACCGAGGAGCCGGGCGGAAGATCACCAGAGGAGCCTTGAGGTCCAGACAACAAATGCCCCGCCGCAAGGGCTTGATAAATTGGCGAGTTAGTATTGATTGATTGCCCGGTGACGGTAAATCCTCGCACATAGTCGCGGCTTGAAGAATTGGACAGGTCAGGCATACGACAAGCCATGCGCGCCCCTTCTTGCACAGACATGGTGACAATCTGCTTTGTATAAAAAGAACGACCGAAATAGATAATGCCAAAAATGAACAGCATCAAAAGAGGAATGCACAAGGCGAATTCAACCATCGCTTGTGCCGATTCCGATCTTCTTAATGCTGGCTTCTTTCTTTGAATCACGTTGTCATTAATTGTGGTGAAAATAAAGGGCGCATAGAGGCGCCCTACTGATTGTTGTCACTTAACCAACTACTGGATTATCCACGGTTTGGCTGTAGGGTTGATAATACGACCTGGCTGAGGTGCGGTGGCACCACCATAGTTGATCGCGTTCTGAACGTTATAAATCATGTCGCCACAAATAAATCCTAACGATCCAAGTGCCACCATGCACAGTGCGGAAACGCAGCCAAGACCCAGGGCATATTCAACCATGCTCTGGCCACGCTGATTTCTTCTTCTCATTGATTACTCCTGACGCGCATGTTCTTATTTGCAAACCTGACTAAGCAGAAGGTTCTTACTTCGCCGAACCGGGTCGATACTTAGCGCTAACAAATAGTCAGCGCCAAATATCTGTAAGCTCAAGTTAGTTTATGTTCCAAGGAGTAGCGGTTCTCTTCACCATAGGGTTGAAGTTTCCGGACTTCTGTCCACCATAATTGATCGCTTGCTCGATGCCTTGGATCATGTCGCCAGACATGTCGCCGAGAGAGCCCAACGCAACCATACAGAGTGCTGATATGCATCCGAGACCGAGAGCATACTCGACCATGCTTTGACCGGATTGCTTACGACCTTGCTTACGATTCATTGTGATTACCTCTATAAATAAGTATTTGATAAATGGAAAGACGTACTAATAGCCTTGTTGGGATAGTGGTAATGAGCCTCAAAGAACTTCGCGGTTATTGCGACATATTCTCAACTATCGAATGAGCTAACGTTACTATTCTCTCTTCGCAAAGTCAATTATTGAACGCTAATCTTACGTATTGTAAGCGCTTCAGTACGGCGTTCTTAGCTCAGTCTCCAGTGCAGATGGCGAAAAAGCATTTGTCTCACAACTTTGCGCCCAGATCAATACTACTATTCGCATGACATCAGGGATGACAACAAGTAAAAAATGGTTCGGAACTGCGATTGACTCGATCGATTCAGCGAACATTTTGGTTAATCCAAGCAGAGATAGAAAGGCCCCATACAGCGCCATAATGTATATCAAGTTGACATTGCCCCTGTGACGACCTATCATCCTCGTACTGGTGAGAAGATTCGCAATAAGGCAGTAGAGTAATTGACAGGTTTGTCACCCAATCAATCAGAAACAAATGAATCTGGGGCTCAGAAAGATGAACCGCAGGCAGACTTGGCGGTCCGCTCCACTCGGTTAGCGGATACTCAAGGGGCGATTGCTTCCATTGTGAAGGGACTGCCCAAGGGCACTCACCTCACAGCTTCCGAAGTTTTTGAGAAAGCCCGTGAACTCGGTCTCGATGTGAGTTTGTCGACCGTCTATCGCACCTTACATCGCCTCAAGATCGTCGGCGACGTCTCGACGGTCAGTGGCGACCGAGGCGTGCGGTACGAAACTGCAGAAGATGGCGAAGATCACGATCATCTAATATGTCTTGGCTGCGGCCTGACGATTGAGTTTGTCGACGACCTGATTAGGGGATTTGGCAAGACGGTTGCACATCGCAAAGGTTTCGAGCATAAAAGCAGCAGGTTTGACATCCTCGGATATTGCAATAATTGCAACGCCAATGACCAGACCCATAAATACCAACACAGCACTGATTGCTTGTTGAGTTCGATTGAAAACAGCGAAACAAGCGTCGAGCAATTGCGCCAGGCGATCGATATGGTTCAATCCAGAAAATCCGCCAAAGCCATAACTTTGGTTGAAGCAGCCAGAGAAAAATTGAAACAAGCACTAGCAGAATGCGAAGCTTCGCTGACTTTACTTAGCTGACATTCTTTCTAACGCTTTTCCGGATAGAGCTGCAAGAGTCTGTTGATTCAGTCGACGCTTTGATGCCATCAAATCGCGCTCGGATTCAACGATAATTTCTTCCAGATAACGCAGGGAAACCTTGCGCTGATTGAAAATTTCCTGCCGCTTCTTCAGCATCTTAGGCATCATCTTGAAAGCGTCCAGCGCACCTTGTAGCCAGGGCACGATTTGAGCACCGCGCACTGTCACAACAGCCAGATAATAAAGCTGCCAATAGAGGATCTCTGGCAAGAACTTCCACAACAACGGTCCTGGAATATTTTTCACGATCGTATTCAAATTGTTTTGCGAGGACAGTCTCACTACCAGTGGACTATAGCCACTGCCCGTAGTGCCGCAGCCCAAATGATAGACGATAGCGGTCGGAACGTAGTAGCACTTGTATCCGGCATTCTGAGCTCTTAGACCGAAATCAACATCTTCCAAGTAGGCAAAATAGTCGTCATCGAGATAGCCTATTGCTTCGAACAATTCCTGCCGGTACATAGCAGCTCCGCCGCAAGCACCGAGAATATAACGGGGGAGATCAAACCGCCCTGTATCGCGCTCGCGATGCCCGATTCTGCCTGGCAAACCGCCACGCCTGTAGCCATCTCCGGCTCCATCGAGCAATTTATGATCGTCGTAAGCCAGCATCTTGCAACCGGCACTGCCTATTTCCGGATGTTCATGCATGGTGCGCACCAGCTCGAAAATCCACATTGGGTCAACAACTGTGTCATTGTTGAGCAGAGCAACAAATTCACCTTTTGATTCCCTGATACCGCGATTAACAGCGGGACTGAAACCAGTGTTATTTTCAAAAGTAAGCAAACGCACCTGTGGATAATTCTCTTGCAAGAATTCAACAGAGCCATCTTTTGAGCCATTGTCGACAATAATTACTTCTACGTGCTCATACTTTTGCTTGAGCAAAGAATCCAAACATCCGGCCAAAAAACGTTTGCCATTCCAGTTAGGAATAACAACGCTGACTAAATTTTCAATATATTTCGACACGGAAAGCTTTTATGAACCAAAGTAAGAAAGTCATTTTACAGTTTCCTGCCAAGTAAATCTCGACAACCTACTAATGTAACGCCGGACAACAGCTTCTACCTATGGGTCTGCTCGATGAGCCGTATATAATAGTGAACCCCAAAAGGCACCGGGCCAGTTCTATTGTTAAAGAACAAAAGCCAGCGAGAAGCTTCTATTTCCGGCAAATTATTACTGATCACCTTGGAACCGATTTCGAAAAGCATGGCTGGTCCAGCGATTCGATGCATAGAGTTGGCGCGCCAACTGGATGACGAGTTTGACGTCACGGTCTTTAGCCCTTACGGAGGCGACCATGAATTTCAGCTCACAGATTCAGATAAGTTTCGCGTAATTGTTGGTGCAAGTAAAACTGAGCTTTACGAACTAGCTAACGCGGCCGATATTTTGTTCATTCAAGCGAACGTGTTGAAGCCATATCCAGACCTTGCTCAAATGCACAAGTATGTGATTGTCGATTTATACGATCCATATTTATTTTCATTGCTGGTGCAATATCAAGACGACCCGGTGACTGGATCGTCAAGTTACAGATTGATGCACCAAGTTCTAGAAAAACATATGCTGAGTGCGGATTTTTTT
The DNA here is from genome assembly GCA_003151275.1 of Candidatus Melainabacteria bacterium. Next base: position 21,478 of record PLXC01000061.1, on the reverse strand, counting down.
GTTTGCGCATCGGAAAGACAGCGAGACTATTGGTTGGGTCGATTCTGTGCGCTCGGCCGTGTGGATCCAGCAATGTACAAATTCGATCCGTCTTTGCGAAAACTGATTGATGTTGCAGCTTTTGGTTTGTCCAATGATTTGCCAGAAAAAAATAGCAACGGCATCCGCGACAACATCGCTGGGATCTCAAAAAATGACTTTGTGCTTTTGTGGGGCGGCGGAGTCTGGGATTGGTTTGATCCTCTGACCGTGATTAAAGCAGTCGCTCAACTAAATAAAAAACGCAATGACATCAAATTATTTTTCATGGGCATTAAGTCACCAAATCCAAAAGTGCCACTAATGGAAATGGCAGTCAAAGCTCAAGCTCTAGCGACAGAGTTAGGCGTCTTGAACAAAAACGTTTTCTTTTCGGAGCAGTGGATTCCTTACGAGCAGCGAGTTAATTACTTGCTCGATAGCGACGCGGCAGTTTCTGCACATTACGATCTGATCGAGACCAGATTTTCATTCCGAACGCGCATTCTAGATTACCTCTGGGCGGGTCTGCCAATCCTAACAACCGGCGGCGATCAACTTGCCGAACTAATTGACGCACGACACGCAGGAATTTCGATTAATTACGAAGACGTTGACGGCTGGGTTGCAGCAATTGAGAAAATGGCTAATGATCAAGATTATAGAAAGTCATGCGCTGTCAATTCGTCTGAGCTCGCCAAAGAGTTTTATTGGTCCAAGTCTGCGGAGCATCTGAAAAGGTACTGTCGAGCGCCTTACCATACTCCCGCATTTGAAAAGGTGACTATGCCGTCATTAATTGAACGAGCGCATGCTGTTTATTCGCGTGGGGGAACAGACTTGGTCTTGAGACGCTCAAAAGAGCTCTTAAAAGATCTACTGAGATAAGGTGACCAGCTTGCGAACTTTGCTGCATAGAGCTCCCAAGTGTGCAGCAGCCAAGATAGGCGCTCCTCGGATAGACTATCCTAGGTTAAATGATGACAAAACCAAGCAATAACAATAACCACCTGCTTGCCGCAGAATCGGCAGTGCCGCCACACCTGGACGGCAGTCCCTGGTTGATGTTTGAGCAACAGACAGCTCTGCTTATCTATGACGATTTGAGTCGCAGCTTGCGCCGGCTTTCAAAGAAGCCAAGCGCGGATAGGGTGCATATAGCCAGAGTCGTCTTAAGAAGATGGGACTGTATTTGGCATGTCCTCGAAGATGACGGCTGGATGTCCAAAAAATATTGGCGACAAGTAGGCAAAGAACTCAAAGAAATACGTCACATGCTCGGCACGCTTAGGGATTGTGATGTAAACATCGAGTTGGCAGAGTCGTTAGGTGCGCCGCAGGAAATTATTGAAAATTGGTTGATGGAACGCAAGCAAATTGCCCGCAAAACCAAAAAAAGACTGAAGAACCTGAATGTGGAGAAGCTTCTCAAAAGAATGAGCAAGTTTTTGCTCGAACGGCCAGAAAAGTTGCGTCACGATTTCGAGTCAAATGGAGCCAGTGGCAGTGACTCTGCCTACGCGCATCTTGAGCCGTTCATTAAAGCGCAAGAGCAGATCGCTCGTGACCTCGCGTGCACGGCAAAAAGCCCTGAGGAGATGCATGCACTGAGGCTTGGAATCAAAGCCTGGCGATACCTGCTGGCGGAATTCTACGGACTAACGAACCTACAATTGGTCAGAGCCCAGCAAATTCTAGGCAAATTAAATGACCTGCATCGCGTTTCAGTCTTATTGGAAGCGACCGAAAGCCCGCTTGCCAACGAATCTCTTAGCAAGTCAAAAGAACAACGCGAGAAACTGTTAGATGACTTCACACAATTTCGAGAAAGTCTTCCTTATGGGCTTAGACCTTGCATTTCGTCACTTGGTGATACGTTAAAAACTAACTGAAATTATAACTAATCCATAAACAGCCTGAAATATTAGTGTTGGCGCCATAAAATGGAGACATGAGCGCAACGTCGGCAAGCTGCGAAGCGAGCCAGGGAAGAAACAGATGACTATTAGAAAGAAGCTAACCATTCTCGGGTCTGGATCGGCGGGTTTGACTGCTGCTATCTATGCGGCTCGAGCCAATTTGGAGCCACTAGTCATTCAAGGCATGCAAGCCGGTGGGCAGCTGACGATCACTACAGAAGTCGAGAACTTCCCCGGATTCCCTGATGGCATCCAAGGTCCCGAACTGATGGAAGAGATGCACAAGCAAGCTGAAAGATTCGGCACGCAATTCATCTACGACAACGCCGAATTCGTTGATCTAACCAAGCGACCATTCACAGTCCGCACGAGTGCTGAAGAAATCATCACGGATACTTTGCTCATTTGTACTGGCGCGTCGGCAAAACTGTTGGGATTGGAGTCGGAAAGTAAGCTCATGGGGCATGGCGTCTCTGCTTGTGCCACTTGCGATGGATTTTTCTTTCGCGACAAAGAAGTATATGTTGTCGGCGGCGGCGATACAGCGCTTGAGGAGGCGCACTTCCTGACTAGATTCGCCACCAACGTTACCTTGATTCACCGCCGCGAGACCTTCAGAGCATCAGCAATCATGGTCGATCGCGTCAAACGCAACCCAAAAATCAAGTTTATTCTTAATTCAGCCTTGGTCAATGTGCACGATATGACGAAAGGCGAGGTGACAGGGATCACAATCAAAAACCTGATCACGAATGAAACCCAAGATCTTCCTGCCGATGGAGTCTTCATCGCAATCGGACACAAACCGAATACGGACTTATTTAAAGGCGGTCCGCTAGAATTATCCGAGGCCGGATACATTGTTACAGACGGCGTGAAAACCAAAATCAAAGGTGTATTTGCAGCAGGAGACGTCCAAGACGAACTTTACCGTCAAGCCGTAACAGCGGCTGGCACCGGTTGCATGGCTGCTCTCGAAGCCCAATGGTTGCTTGAAACCGAAGAGGCCGAGAACGAAAAAAAAACACCAATAGCTGAAGCCAAAGGTCAGCCGGTGGGCAGCACGTAATAATGTTGCTCTGCACAAAATGGAGATTCTCTATTTCCAGTGAGAATCACATCGCTGTGGCAGATGGAGCCATCCTTTGAACATCCAAGTTAAAGTCAATTCGGCTAAACAGATCAAAGATCTGGCGCTCAATCATGCTTGCGCAATCCATCCGCTTTTCTCCTATCTCGAAAACAATACTCTTAACGTTCGACAGGTAGCGGCGATGCTGCGCAACTACGATGCGCACGCAGCAGTTTTGAGAAGGCTGTTGCTCAAGGCAGCGACGCTGATGCCTGAAGCGGCCGTCGGGTACATCCTGGAAAATGTCCGCAACGAATATGGTAATGGCGATTACAGCAAGGCGCATCAATGGCAATTGAAGGATCTGGCTAATCTCGCTGGTGTCAGTGATGACGATTTTAACAACGCGAAAATCGAGGCGAGCACGAAAAAATTCATCCAGCAGGCGACCAAGTATTACGATCCAAGACCGGCATCATCAGCAGGTTTCATGCGTGCTGCTATTGTTGCCGGAGCGATTACTGCGACAGAAATTCTCGCTCTTGAAGAATTTAAAGCTTTGCAAGTCGCATTCCGACGGTTCGACCTCCAGCACCATATATGGTTCGACCACATAAACGTTGAAGCTGAACACACAGACGAGTCAATTCAACTAGCGGAATATTTTATTGAAAATCACAACGCCCAAAGAGCCGTTGAACACGGGTTGTATGGCGTATTAGAAGCAAACACATGGTTGTACGATGGCTTGCTCAACGCGCTCACTGAGAATTGCAATTAGCAATTCTTTTCTAGTTGGGAGCGAGCATGCGCGAGATCTCAAACAAAGAGATCGGATAATTCGACTTCCCTGTGGTCGCTAATTCCGCAGCAATCTTGCCAATTAGAATTGCGAATTTAAATCCATGTCCTGAACAAGGCGAGGAGACGATGATATTGGGATGGTCAGGCAATTTGTCAATTAGAAAGTGCAGGTCAGGCGTATTAGTGTATAAACAAGTTTGAGCCTCGACGATTTCACCGAGATCGTTATCAAAACGTTCACGCACGTAAGCCTCGACTTCGGCGGCACCATCTCGCTCGAGTTCAAAAGTGCGATCCGTCAAACGGACATAAGGTCCACGCTGATGGGCAGCTACTTTGACGGCATTCATTTCAAGCAGCGGAAAACCGTACATACCAATGATGGCACTTGCACCGCGACCATATTCTAAAAACACTGGCATCTTTCCAGGCTTGAACATATCCGGATTATGGGCCGCAAAAAAAATGTACTGCTCTTTACGCACTTGTAGAGGCAGCGTCAATCCGAGGTGCTCCAAGAGGGAGTTAGCCCAGGCACCAGCGCTGATCACGAGCGTGCTGGCGAGAAATTCCTCATCTTCAGTGGCAATTTTTACCATGCCGTTATTTTCCTTGATGCTAACAACGCGACTGTTCTCTTTCAAAGTCGCCCCGTGACGACAAGCCAACACCGCCATAGCCTTCACACATTCCACCGCATTTAATACCGCAGTGTCATCCTGATAGATTCCGATCATAGAATCTTGAATACGGAATTGAGGAAATCGAGAGCGTATTTGAGTCGAATTTAGCACCTCGTAGCCGACGTTTTCAGCTCGCATGGCTTTCATGCAATCTTCAAAAACTGGGCTGCCTGGCTCGCCGAGATCTAAACCGCCTGTTGGAATAAACAGTTTTTGCTTTGCTTCCGCTTCAAGTTCAAGCCAGAGCGGCTTTGAGGCACGGGCAAGAGACACGTAAACAGTGTCTTCATAAGACAATCGAAAGATTCGGCTATTGCCGTGCGAGCTGCCGTTGACGTGCCCGAGCTCGAATTGTTCAAGCAAAAGGACGCTCTTGCCGCTGCGTGCCAAGTGATATGCAGTAGCGCTTCCCATGGCACCGGCACCGATTACACAACAGTCGTACTTGTCAGTCATCGTTCAGCGATCGTATCCGGAGTGAAACTGAGTTAAGGCTCTCTTTTTAAGTAAGGCTTATTCTAGCGCCATAAGCAAACAGTACACCAGGTGCGAGATGCACGTTGCTATGGTTTTGCGTCAGTTTTCACCGTACGGTGGTTTAGAGCTGTACGCTTTTCAATTAGTTAAAGGACTGCTCGAACGCGGCATGCGCGTCACCGTCGTTTGCGAAAAAGATGACACTAACTGGCAACACGAACGCCTCAAGGTTGTCAATTTTGCGGCCCCGCCCACAGGCTCGAGCAAAGCCGACAAGATCCGGCACTACTATCAAGCCGCTAGTGCGGCAGTGGCGGAATCCGGCACTTACGACCTGGTGCACACCCAGCACTTTCCCATTAACAACGCCGATGTGGTCACTTTTCATAACCACACAGTCTATCGACTCTCCGAAGTCGGGCAGACATGGGAACGTGTTCTCAACGGCATCAAAGTCGGTTCCTCTGAAGCATACAAGTTACGTGAAGAACACGATAGAGACCTGTGCCACCAGGCACGGTGCTTAATTTTCCCATCGAAAGTCTGCCTCAATGATTTCAAAGAGCACTACGGTCTCGAAGACAAACATCTGGCAGTGGCACATCCAGGGGCTAGCTCTACCGGAGCCACCGAATCCGCTTTAGGAGAGGCGAACAGTGACACATTCAACTTCCTCTTTGTCGGCAAGGGATATCGCAAGAAAGGCTTGGATGTTCTTCACGATGCTAGCCGCCGGCTGCTAGGCCGCAGAAAGAAATTCAAACTATACATAGCCGGTTTGCGTCTAAAGCCGTTTGAGAAATTGAGACTCGCGGTGATGGGTCTTTCAAATCATGTTGAATATCTCGGTTTTCAAAAAGATATGGACGCTGTCTACAAAAAGGCTTCCAGCATAATTCTGCCGTCACGCATTGAGCCGTTTGGCATGGCTCCGATAGAGGGCATGCTCAGAGGTCTGGTGCCAATTGTCAGTCGCGTTTGTGGTGTCGCCGAAGTCTTGACTGATGAGTCGGACGCGCTGATCCTCGAGGACCATCTCAAAGTGCAAGAACTAGCCGCCTTGATGGAGAAACTGATGGACAATCCGGAATTGACGAAGCGTTTGTCGGATGCGGCTCTTAAAACTTCAAGAAAATTGACGTGGGATCAGACAGTCGAGTCCACTATCGCAGCCTATAATGCCACCTTAGCGACGCCATCGTTGAAAGCAACTGAGCAGCAACATTGCTGAATAAAGGAGATATTTCTTGAAATCAAATCGTACAGGCAGCCAGGCTAAGCCGAACAGACTGGTGAATGAGACGAGCACATATCTTCTGCAGCATGCTTACAATCCAGTCGATTGGTTTGCCTGGGGACCTGAAGCTCTGACAAAAGCAAAGCAAGAAGACAAACCGATCTTGCTATCAATCGGCTACGCAGCCTGTCACTGGTGCCACGTCATGGAGCACGAGTCGTTTGAGGATGAGGCAACAGCTAAGATGATGAATGAAAATTTCGTCAATATCAAAGTTGATCGCGAAGAGCGTACCGACCTCGATGAAATCTATATGAAAGCCGTACAAATGATGACCGGTCACGGTGGCTGGCCAATGACCGTTTTTTTAACACCTGAGCTAAAACCGTTCTTTGGAGGAACATATTTCCCACCCCAAGATCGGCATGGACTCCCAGGCTTCAAGAAATTGTTGATGGGTTTGACCGAGGCCTGGAACAGCCAACGTGAGGATATTCTGAAAAGTTCAGAAGAACTGACAAGTCATATGCGGTTGATGGACGAGATTGCAAAACCTGAGGTCGAGCCTGAGCTGAATTTAAATCATATTGAACTCGGCACTGACAAACTACTCAAAATCTTCGATCATCTCTGGGGCGGTTTTGGTAACGCACCAAAGTTTCCACACTCCTTTAGTCTCTCGCTGGCCATGCGCTATGCAGCGCCCAACGGCAAAGGTAGATCGGCTCGCAAGGAAGAGTGTCTCGAAGTCGTAAACACGAGCCTGGACAAAATGGCTTATGGTGGCATGCACGATCAAATCGGCGGCGGATTTGCTCGTTATTCAGTAGATCGGATGTGGTTAGTGCCACATTTCGAGAAAATGCTTTATGACAATGCGCTTCTCTGTAAAACTTATTTGGACGGTTATCTGTTAACAGGTCGAACTTACTGGGCCGATGTTGCCCGGGGTATTTTGGAGTTCGTGTTGCGGGAGCTGACGACTGAAGAAGGAGGGTTCTACTCCAGTCTAGATGCAGATAGTGAAGGAGAGGAAGGCAAATTTTACGTATGGGATCAAGACGAAGTTAAAGATGTTCTTGAAGCAGATGCCGAATGGTTCAATGAAGTGTTTGGAGTTTCTATACATGGAAATTTTGAACACGGCAAAAGTGTCTTGCACCTTGCCAAATCGCCAGAAGAGTTGACGCAAAAATACAACATGACGGCGACAGAGTTCTGGGACAAAGTACGAGCGTCTTCTAAAAAACTTTATGACGCAAGAGAAAAGCGCATTCGACCAGGTAGGGACGAGAAAGTCTTGACGAGCTGGGACAGCCTAATGATTACAGGATTTATCGAAGGCTATCGTGTTCTCAAAGAGCCAAAATATTTAGATGCCGCTCTGCGTGCAACCAACTTTATTTTTGACAATTTAATGACGGATGGACGACTGCTGCGCACTTGGGGCCAAGGCAAGGCTAAGCTCAATGGCTATCTCGATGACTACTCTTATTTCATTCAGACGTTGCTCGATCTGGCAGAAGTGGATGCAAATCCAAAATGGCTGAAAGAAGCTGACCGTTTAGCCGGCATTATGCTGGAACAATTTTGGGACACCAAGGATGGTGGCTTGTTTTACACTAGCGCTGACCATGAGGAATTGGTGACGAGACCGAAAAGCCACTACGATGGTGCAATTCCGTCCGGTTCGTCGGTCGCGGTTTTCGCTCTGCTGCGTTTAGCCAAATTGACAGGCAATGAAGAATACGAACAGCGCGGACTAGAACTTCTAAAATTGTATCTTCCATTCATGGCCAGAGTACCCGATCAATTTTCCAACTTCTTGTGTGCGATAGATTTCTACATGGCTAAAGAAACCGAGATTGCATGCCTGTTCCCAAGCAAATCAGATACGAAGGAGGAACCGCTGCTCTTCCATCTGTATTCGCACTACCTACCAAACAAAGTCGTGCTTTGCAGCGATGAAGACAGCCCGCTTTCAAGCCCGCTGCTTGAAGGTCGTCGAACTATAGATGGCAAACCAACGGCGTACATTTGCTCCAACTACACATGCGATGCACCTGTGACCGAACTGACGCAATTGGATGAGCGGCTCAGTGCACTGGCATCGGCGACTGCTTAAAACTCACACCAACCTCGCCCTTGTGCCTTGATATGCGGGACCTGGCTGGCGTAATCAGTCTTGGAGGTGCCGGAAGGAGTACCCTTAACGCTGCATGTTGACGGACGAAATTATCCAGAGACATTTGAAATTCCATCGGTGCTTGAGAAAATCAATGCCAAGGAATTTAACGGATTGACGATCACAAACTCTTTAGCAATTGATCCGCCAGCGCTAAGAGAAAGCTTCGTGAAAATATTGAGGACCGCAGCTCAATGGCCCAATCTAGAATCAGTCTCACTCAACTCGATGCCCGAAAACAGCGCCGTCTTACTAGCACTAAACAATCTGAAGCAGTTGCACAGTCTGGCAATTTAAGGACCGCCAGCAGACATGGGAGAACTGGCTAAACAGCCATTCTGGAGGCGACTCAGGCAGGTCACTTTGTGCAGACTTAAAGCAGATGATATCGTTTCCAATTTGTCGCAGTCATCCAATTTGCAATCATTGATTCTAGAGGATGCCGCGATATCGCCAACTAGTTTAGAAAAGTTGCACCGGTGTCCGCATTTTAACTATCTTCAGATTGAAAAAAACTCGATTAACGACCAGCTTGTCATCGCACTTGCTCAGTTAAAGAGTCTGCAAGGTGTCAATTTCAAGCACGTACAACTAACGCCAAAGCAGTTCCGTATGTTTGCCGAATGTCCCCAGCTCAAGCGGATCGAAGTCTCTACAATTTCAGTTGAAAATCTAAAAGCATCGAATTCAAACGACCGCAGAATTGTAGTCTGTCAAGAATAAGCTCGTTATCGAAGCCAAACGACGAAACCTTATTTTGAGGGACTGGATTTTTTTGATTGCAGATCGATAGGCACGCTTGGTTTTTGGCGGTCAGGCAGGCTCTCTGGCGCGTCCGGGATGATATCCGGTGTAAGGTTCGGTGCTAGCTCTGCTGGATTGATTTTCTTTGGCGACGTAGCCGGTGTATTTTTCGCTGGCTGAGCTGATCGAAGTTTGTTCGGATCTAGATCCTGTGCAGCAGTCGACAGCGATGTTGATTTCATTGTGTCCAGCACTACATTTGGTGCGACTTGACTGGCTAATGGTTTGTTTCGCAGGAAGAACCTGACTCGTTTTTCGAGCCCTGGATCCGCTGCTAAAGCTTGCTTACGCAACGTGTCAGCTGCTTTCACATTTCCTGCTAGCTTCTCATAGCCATATTCTAGCCAGATGAACTCGGGATTTTTCGGATCAGCTTTTCGCATCAGATTAAGACGATCATGCGCTTCTTGCAGTTTACCAAGTTCAAGGCAAGCCCGGACATACAGCTCGTTTGCCAATGGCGAGTGTGACACTTTCACAGCCCGTTCCGAGGCAACAAAAGCGTGTTGAAGAACTTGAGGGACGCCTGAGTCAAGCGCAGCTTGGGCAATTGGCTCTAGAAAATCCGGATTGGATGGATCGAGTTTGAGCCCGTCTTCTAGCGTCTTTAAGGCTATGAGTGGTTGATGCTGTTCGATTTGCGACATGCCGACGATCAAATACAAGAAAGGATCAGCAGTGATGTATTGCTTGGCAATGGCAGCTTCTTTATAGGCAGCAGGGATGTTACCGGTCTTCAAATATGATTTCGCGAGCTGGCTGTGATAATAAGAGAGTTCATCATCACTCATCTTCAGCTTCGTACCTAACTTAACTGCAGTTTCGAATTCAGGCGTTGCACTTTTATAATCCTTGAGTTTGTAATAGTAGAAACCTTTTATCAGGTGCGCGACAAAATCGTCCCGATCGAGCTTCAGTGCCGCATCCATCTGAGTTTTAGCATCCGCAATATTATTGGCATCTAAATAATCACTTGCTAAGTAGGAGTGCGCGCGGGCGTTGTTGGAATCGCGTTTAATTTCTGCTTGCCACAGACTTTTGTTGCTGGTCCATTCTGTTTCGCGCCAAATACTCAATGAGACCAGCGCCATGATTAGAATTCCAAATCCGAGAATGGTTTTACGAAAGTCTTTCGCAGCCAGATAAGCAATTCCTGCACCTGCCGCCAAACATAAACCGGAAAGTGAAAGATAAAAGCGATAATCGGCTGCAATTTCGCCTTGAACGAGCACCGACCAGGGCAACAAATTCAACAGAAACAAGACGGCGCCAATTTGTATTAGCGGCTGTTTTTGAATAAAGCTAAGGACCGCGATAGCAGTAATGGTGACTGCACCGGCGATAGTGGCAGGATCCGACCAGGTTGAAGTAGCTAGAAATGGCGGAAAGACGCTTAAACCAAAGGGAACAAGAGCACATCGGAGATAATACATAAGGATCAATTTGAGCTGAGTCGCCCAATATACTTGGGGCGCAAGAGTCAATAAGCCATAACTACTATCAATCTGTGTTGGCACGCCGAGCGTAAACAGACAGCACAATCCAATGCCCGCTACCAGGAGAATGACCATTTCATAGCAACGTTCCGACAACCATTCTTTCATCGATACATCCGCTGGTCTGAGAATGAAAGTCAGCGCAAATGCGGTAAACGGCAGAGTGAAACACTGCATGTTTGAGGAGATCCCGATAGCAGTGAACAGAAAGAAAAAGGCGTAACCACCAAACGCTCGTTCTAACCTTTCTTCATAGAAACCGTAAAGGAAAAAATTGAGTGCCAAGAAATAATTGGCAGCACCGAGAACTCCTGCCCGTCCCGATACATAAGCGATGGAGCCTGTAGTCAGAGGATGGCATGCTAAAAGGGCAGTGGCAGCCGCAGCCAGGTAGTATGGATCGATTTTAGTTTTGCCGTCGATGTTCAAACGCCAGCAAATTCTAAAAGTAAAAATGTAAAAGTATAGGCAGCTCATAATATGCAGGCACATATTTACTGCATGCGACCAACCCGGAGCAAAGCCAAAGCTGCCAATATCCCAAGCGTACGTTGCCTTCAACCATTGCTGCGAATAAGGGGAACTTAGACCGGTGACTAATAACCTAAGCCAGTAGTTGCTTTTATCTCTGACGCTATTGATCGCCGAGTAGTTGAGAGAATCGTTAAATACATACTGCTCGGTCATGGCGTAGGCGTAAGTGATTAGAATCAAAATGAGCAGACAGAAGCAAGTGGCAACCAAAATGCCGACCTTTGGCTTACGCACTGCACTGGTACCAGTAGCTAAAGCTGGTTGCTGAACGTAACCGACCTTCTTTGCCTTAGTCATTTATTTTCTGCTCCATCTAGCAGGTAGGCAAGTGTTCGACGCTTGCCGAGATTTGTCCAAAAAGCCTGCTGAAAAGCCTTGCTGATGAGAAGCCGTTGTCATAAAACTGCGCTTTCTCTTTAGGCAGTTGAGTTAAGGACGCCATTTCCTTATCCATAAGAAAGTACGCTTCGTAGAGGTCAGCGATTTTGATTTCTTTGTCACCGCGAGAGAGAGCATGGGCCTTTGCGTAAGTTACACCGGATAAGAAGTTGGCAGCGATATTGTTGTAACCGGCAATCATTGAAAACCCACTCATGGCTGGACCACAGAAAGTTTTGCTGAATATTTTTAGATACATATATCGGCGTACAAAAGCATCAATTTCAGGCGAGAAGGCATTGATTTTGTAATTGCGCGCTTTGTCTAAGCTTATCGTGCCCAAATCAAGAATCTGCATTTTGCCCTGTAGCACCGTCCGTAGTGCTGCCTTCAAAACAATTGGCTGGGTCAATGGGCTCTTACTCGAGGCCGCCCACTCAGCTGCGTACTGCTTGCGCAGTGCGGGCCACTCGTGATTTCGGAAAGCAAGAAGGTTGAAGACGAGGTTTTCAAACAACCCCGGTGTTTCCTGAAACCAGCGATCAATTGATGGCTGGTATTCTTCCATCGCGTCCAAATTTTCGCCCGCAGATTTTTTGCGCAATGCTTCAGCGAGGATATCGCTGATGGCTAAAAACACGTGGAATACATTCGGGAACTCGTTCGATTGAACTGCACGAAGCATCCTTGATTCAATCAACAAATATTCGTCCCAAGTCAGGGGCACACCGGAAACGAGATTGACGTCGTATTGGACGGCGGACAAGTCTTTTGCCGTAAGTGAATCAGCGATCGATGCAATTTGTTGAGAAGCGCGTCCCTGCGATCTTTCTTGCTGCACGGCGATGTGCCAGGTCGCTTCCAATTGTTCACGCTGTTCACTAAGTAATTTGCCAATGTTTCGGACTGCCGCCATGCTATTCATCACAACGCCGACAAAGATTCCGGACGGCGTGGGCACATATGTGTAGGGAAATAATTTGCACATTCCAGGCTTGGCCGCTTCACCAAATGCAGAGTGAATTGTACAGAGATCGTTAATTAGAAAAGAGCACGCGCCGTCTTCATTTGCCTTTGTGTGGTGCGGATAGAGTGACAAACCTGCGGCATATTCTTTTTCTCTGTGGGTAAAAAGTTCTTTGCCGGCGAGTTCAGGCTTGATCGAGCCCCAATCCACATCTTTAATGCGTTGGTAGTCATCTTCAGTGAGGCCAACTGCGTATCCAGCACAACATCGACCGCAGCCCTGGCAGTTGTAGCGGATGCCTTCGGGAATAAGCAAAGGCAACTCGCCTGATGCGCTGTTGCCGGAAGACGGGATCGTGCTGTTTGTATTTTCGGTCATTTAAAAACTCGGTTTGCCGAGGTCAATCCATTCTTTTAACGAAGGTGGTCCAGCCGATGCAGAAGAAGTTTTTCGATCTTGACTGAAATATCCTGCCAGAAGCTCATTGTAGCGAACCATATCGTTTTCGGCGTACTTGATCGACTTGGAGATTTTGGGCACTTTTGCAGCTAATGATTGAGAATGAGCCTTTTCCGCACTGGACTGCGTCGCTGTTGGAGAGGCTGCCATCATTGGGGCAGTTGTGGTCGTTGTAAACACCCCCGGAGAGGTTGCTGTCGCTGCAGAAGGTGCCTTGATTGTAGAAGCAACCGTCGCTGCAAGAGTTGAGTTAGAAGAGACTGTCTTTGCTCCAGAAGACAAAGTTGTCATGGCGGGGGCTGCCTTCACGATAGTAGCCGATGTGTCAGGAGACGCCGTGAGCAGAGTGGGTGTTGTCGTAACTAGAGCGTGTTCCGTCGATGAAGTGGTCGTCTTCAAGGGCGAATGTAATTTGGAATGATCGGCAATTTTCAAATGGCTTCTATTTCCTGCGACAGACATGCGAGTCCGATTTTGTTGCTTCGTTAGCAACTCAAAATACTCGTGCTTCTTCAATGAAACGAGGACGAATTTCGAAAACTGCGGAGTGATCTTATCCAAATCGCTGATTGCGTTGTTGTAATCCAAATTATTTGCTCGTTGATCTGCACGAGCCAAGTAAATATTATTCAGAAGCGCGCGCTGTTCTTCGTCCAGCTTGTGGCTGATAGCAAGCCGCTCTAGAACTACAGCGGCTTCGTCAAAATGATTTTCGTTATAGGATTTCGAGGCCTGCTCTGTCGCATATTTGATTGAAAAGCTGCTGTAGGACTTTTCGAAACCAACCAGACAAATCGGCACAAATACGAAAACAGCAACTGCAAGAATGATCAGAGGCAGAGCCACCACAGGTTTTGCCAGACTTGTGTGCAGCCTGTTCATGTCTGGCAAGACAGCTGATTTGGAAGTGCCGATCAGTGATGTACCGCATTCCTGACAGAAACTGTCATCGACTGATGTCTCAGCATGACATTGCGAACATTGGGGCCAACCAGACTTTAAGCTAGATATTTGAGCAGTCAATGCCAGCTATTAATCCTCTGTGATCCATGCCCTAGGCGATTTAGCGCACATTAACATCGCTGTCAGTTTAGCACTTTGCAAAGAAAATTAAGGCAGGCTGCGGCGTCTTAAGAAATGCCTCACTGACGGGTGGTAAGATTTACTTTGCTCAACTACGGTCGTAAACCCCATGAATAGTGAAATCGAAGCAGCCGAGAAGGCAGAGTTTATCCAATCTGTTAAGGCCCTTCTAATCCCATTGTCGCTGTTCCTTGCCTGCGTGATTATGGCAGCAGGAACCTTTCTTATATACAATCGAGAGCCATTAGGATGGGCCTTCGCCGCGTTGAGCACTGTGATCATCATTGCAGCCATTGTTGCCTTCATCCGCTTTCAGAATAAGCACCGTGCTCGCGGTATCCTCAAGCATGGCACCGAGGCGGAAGTAGTGAGCGAAGTAGTCGCACAGCCGGATTTCGAACCGGATCTGGAACCGGATCTTGAACCGATTACGGAACCAATTGCAGAAAACGAATTGACTGAGCCTTCAAATGTCGTTGAGTTCAAAGCCGGTAAACAACGACTCAATCATTGATCGATGCGAATTTGAGTGCTTGCGGGCACGAACGAATTTGTTATCCGAAATTTGGTGACAGCGATACGAGCAAATTTGTCATCCGAAAATTTAGTGCCACTGGCACAAGCAATCGTTACTTGTTTTGGGAAGAGTTAGTCCACATGCGCTTTAGCTTTAAAGCGGCATATTCATTTTGGGGCTGTATTTTTATCGCCTCTTCAAGAGTAGACGTGGCACTGCTTCTATCGCCTGCCAGCATTTGACTAATGGCCAGATTGTTGTAAGCAGCAATCAAAGACGGATTGAGTTGTATAGCCTCTTTCAAATAGCGTTGCGCCTCTCCGTTTTTTCCTGAAGCAGTCAAAGCGACTCCCAAATCGTTGAGCAATTCTGCTCGAGCGGGATTTTTTAAATCGCACTCTAGTTCAGCTTTCTTATACATGGTCACAGCCTTTTCTAAGTCGCCAGACAATGCCGTTTTACGCGCCTGAGCGTGGACGCTACTTGCCGCAGCTTGAGGGCGTCTATGCACATGCAATGGCAGCACTGTATCAGCCGTGCGCAGAAAGAGTTCCGCCACCATACTTTTAGCTCCAAATGCGGTGACGATTGCTAAGGCCAACGAAATCGTTCCCAGCAAGCAAACTTTCCACGATGTTGGATTGCTGTCTTCGCAGATGCCTTTATCGCGCATCCACTGTTGAACTGTGGGGTTCTCTTGAACCGATACCGAAGGGTTCTCTTGAACCGGCGCCGAAGGGTTCTCTTGAACCGGCGCCGAAGGGTTCTCTTGAACCCGTTGACTAGATGTGGACATTCGACCGTCACTCTGAGAAGAGCGCAGGCGATCTGTTGTGTATCGTGGTGGGGATTGCCTCATAAAGCGCAGGTCCAGCAATAGCCAGACCCGCCAAATCTTTCTAGCGTTTCGAGAATTGAAAACGTTTACGAGCGCGTTTGCGTCCATACTTTTTACGTTCTTTGACACGAGCGTCTCTAGTCAACAGACCATCAGTGCGCAATACAGGTCGGTTTTGTGGAGCGGCTTCAGCCAATGCTCTGGCGATTCCGTGACGAATTGCGCCCACTTGACCGGAGATGCCACCACCCATTACTGAGACAAGAACATCAAAACGTCCCATCGCGTCTGCTGCCTGGAATGGCAGAAAAATTTGCTTGTTCAAGCCATGTCTGCCACCGACGTAATCGTCCATCGTGCGGTTGTTGATTGACACTTGACCGGTACCTGGTATGAGACGAACCCGAGCGGTTGCTGTCTTTCTTCTTCCGGTGCCGTAGTACTGAATAACGCTGGTCATCTAAAACTTCTTCCTCTTGGAATTGGTGCTTATCTATTTAGCCGACTAACTCATAAACTTTTGGTTGTTGAGCTTGGTGAGGATGCTCAGCTCCAGCATAAACGTTCAACTTGGTGAATTGGTGATCTCCAAGTCTAGTATGCGGAAGCATACCCTTGATCGCCTTTTCAAGAATTGCTACAGGACGTCTTTGACGCAGAGCTTGAAAGCTCTCTTGTCTGTGACCACCAGGAAATCCTGAGTGCCGGTGATAGATTTTTTGAGTTTCTTTTTTGCCTGACACTTTGATTTTCTCAGCGTTAATGACAATCACAAAATCGCCGCAATCAACGTGCGGAGTGAATTCAGGCTTAGTCTTGCCTCTGAGCAAATTGGCCACTTCGGTAGCTAAGCGACCGAGTGTCTTGCCATCAGCATCAATCAAATGCCACTGCCTGGTTATTTCCTCGGCCTTCGGACAAAAAGTATTCACGAGCGCTCTCCTGGACAACTCAACTATGAGTTCGATTCAAATAATGCGTAAGCTTCTGGATATTCTACAGAGTTCAACGACAAACCCCAAGGGGGCGCCGTTGGACCGGCGAGATTACGATCACAAGCGACGAGAGCCTCTGATAAACTCTCAGGCGCTCTTTGGCCGAGCCCTATCTCTATCAGCGTCCCGACAACTATGCGCACCATATTGTACACGAAGTGATTTGCGGCAATCCAGAACTCAAGCTGCCCTTCACCTAAATTCAATAATTCGGCGCGCGACACATCGCAAATTGTCGAAGTCTTATCGGCATTGGTGGAGCGAAATGCCTGGAAGTCGTGTGAGCCAAGAAGTGCAGTAGAAGCGGCTTTCATCCGATCTTGATCGAGAGAACGGAAAACAAAGTGGTGAGTATCTTTTAACAAAGCTGAACGCTGTGGTCTGTTCAAGATTCGATACACATATTCTCGTTTTCTGGCTGAGAATCTGGCATGGAAGGTATCGGGAACGATTTGAGCGCGACTAATACTCACATCATTTGGCAAAATTCCATTCAACGCCCAGCAAAAACGCCAGAGATCAAGCTCGTCTTGCTCCACATCAAAGTGGATCACTTGCCCGGCAGCATGCACACCACGGTCGGTGCGCCCGCTAAAACTGGCTTTGATAGGGCTTCTCAAATAAAGGCTGAGGGCGCGTTCGAGCTCTGCTTGCACCGTGCGCACGCCTACTTGGTACTGAGAGCCGCTAAACGACTTACCTGTGTATTGAACTAGAGCCGCCACGCGAAGCATATTCACATCCATCACTGCCACTGCCACTGCCACTGCCAACTGTACATTGTCGATCAGCTCATTGTTTTTGGAGAAAAGCAGGATGGGCCGAGCTTTGATTCTCCAAGATTAAAACCAAGGCACCCTTGTTCCTTTTGTGGTCAAAGTCTTAATGAAGAAATATCACATCAGCGTTTCGGGACTTTTCCGATTTTGAAACGGTCACAGGTGCAGCCTATTCAGCCTCGGGAAATTCGCGATTTTTGCTTAACACAAAAGTGGTCTTTTGCATGGGAGGAAGGTATGCCAGGTCGAACGCAATTAAGGTTCGCCTTTTTGTCCGTTCATTTGGTTCGCTTAGAAGTTCAATTCGCCAATTCGTAGGAGTCGGTTTTCTGTCGCATGCTCAATTGCACGTGCCACAGGAGCGGCAACTACTGACCATCGATTGCCACGTTCCACAAAACAAAAGGCAACTGCTGAATGCAGTTGCTCTTCGTAGATAGATAGATAGACAGAAAGAAAAGCTAGTTAGACGAGCTGAATGATTGCCATCGGCGTGTTATCGCCGCGGCGCGGGCCAGCTTTCAAAATGCGGGTGTAGCCGCCTTTGCGATCCATGTAACGTGGTGCCACTTCGTCAAACACTCTTGTGACAACTTCGCGATCATAAACATAAGCACCAACTTGCCTGCGCAGATGCACTGCGCGGGCCACTTGCTTGGCAGCATCAGCGTCACCGCCCTTAGCCTTCTCATAGAGAGCATGGTGATCTTTGAGGAAACCGTTCTTCCCTTTAGTGATCAGTTTCTCAACTTTCGGTTGCACAGCTTTTGCTTTAGCAAGCGTCGTTGTGATCTCGTCATATCGCAACAATTCAGTTGCCAGGGAGCGCAGAACCGCTTTACGCTGATCCGCAGGCCGTCCTAATTTATTGCCAGGTACTCTGTGACGCATGATTCTTGGTCCTTAATGCCGTGTCGTTATTTGTCTTTCGGGGTATCTGCCAGAGTCAGTCCAAATTGCCGCAAACGCTCGATTACTTCATCAGCGGACTTCTTACCGAAGTTCTTGATGTTCATCAAATCGTCATAGGTCAACTTGAGCAACTCACCAAGCGAGTTGATATTGGCTCGCTTGAGGCAGTTGTAAGCGCGAACTGAAAGTTCGAGCTCTTCAATGGAAATTGATGAATGCTTGCCGTCAGTTTGCGCAGGCGCAGTAGCAGCCGGCACCATTGGCTTGCCTGATAGTTCGGCAATCGGCAACAAGTGCTCGATTACTTGACGGGCAGCCTGGCTTATCGCTTCAGTGGCATCGATTGATCCGTTTGACCAGATTTCGATTGTCAGCTTGTCGAAGTCAGTGGATTCGCCGACGCGCGTAGGCTCAACGTTGTAGCTTACTTTGCGTACCGGCATGAATACTGCGTCGATTGGCAATACGTCGATAGCTTGTTTGTAGTGGCTGTGGGAGTCGGCAGGTACATAACCGCGACCGCGCTCGACAGTGACTTCCGCTCTGATCCGTCCGCCTTCAGCCAGCGTGCAAATTTGCCAATCTGGATTGATGATGGTGGCATCGGCAGGGCACATCAAATCGCGACCTGTGACTGGACCCGGACGCTCTACATCGAGGTGGATGTATTGCGGATCGTTGCTGAAAGTCTTTACGACCAAACCTTTGAGGTTGAGCATGATGTCGATGACATCCTCTACAACACCAGGGATGGTGGTGAATTCATGTGTGATGCCATCAATGCGTACTGCAGAAACTGCTGAACCATCTAGAGATGACAACAGCACTCTTCTCAAGGCATTGCCCAGAGTAGTGCCGTATCCGCGTTCTAGCGGCTCAATGACGAACTTGCCATAGATTGAGCCATCTGTTCCAGTTTTATTCTCAAGACACTTGATCTTTAGAGGTTCCATATTTACTCCATCTGTCGATCGGATAAAAGATTGCTCTCGGTTAGTGCTTCTTGCGTTATCGTGAATAGTATTCAACAATGAGCGCCTCTCTGATTGTTTGGTCGAGATCTTCACGTGCAGGAAGATTGATCATCGACGCGGTGAAATTCTCCAGGTTGGCCGTCATCCAGTTTGGTGCAACTGGTGATGGGAAAGTCTCGATCAATTGCTTGATCAGTTTTTTGCTGCCCTCAGCAATTGAAACTACTTGTCCTAGTCTCAGTTCATAAGAACTGACATTGACACGCTTGCCATCTACAGTGACGTGACCATGCAAGATCAACTGTCTTGCTTGGGCTCGTGAAGGCACCATACCTGACCGATAAAGAATATTATCCAATCGTGATTCAAGTAATTGAAGCAAGCGCAGACCAGTTGGCACTTTCTTCTGCTTGGTGGCTTGCACAAAGTAAGCGGAGAACTGACGCTCCAAGACGCCGTAGAAACGACGAACCTTTTGTTTTTCTCTCAGTTGCAACGCGTACTCGGATTGCTTCTTGCGATCCTGACCATGTTGTCCTGGGCCATAACGACGACGTTCGATGGCACACTTTGTTGTGTAGCATCGAGAGCCCTTCAAGAAAAGCTTAACGCCTTCATTGCGGCATAGTTTGCAAACTGAATCCGTATACCTAGCCAACGCTGTATCTCCTACTGGAACTTAGACTCGACGGCGCTTGGGCGGCCGACAACCGTTGTGGGGAATTGGGGTGACATCTTTGATGAGGGTGATTTCCAGTCCTGAAGCTTGCAAAGCGCGAATTGCAGTTTCGCGTCCAGCTCCTGGGCCTTTAACTAAAACCTCTACTTGACGCATGCCTTGGTCCATTGAGCGACGAGCAACAGCTTCTGCGGCTTGTTGCGCGGCAAATGGAGTGCCCTTCTTAGCGCCCTTAAAGCCGACCGTTCCAGCTGATGCCCAGGCAATTACCTGGCCTTGAGGATCGGTCGAGGCAATAATCGTGTTGTTGAAAGTGCTTTGAATGTGCACAACTCCTTGCAACACATAACGTCTTTCTTTCTTTTTGGTCCTAGCCTTGGGAGACTTAGCCATAGCTTTCCGTTGGTCCTTTTTTACTATTGCGCTTTTAAAGCGCCCCTTTCCATTTTTGACGCATCAAGCGTCTTGATCGAACAGCGCCAGAAGCGCCCTTAAGATTATGCCGAGCAGCTTGCTGCATAGGCTATCCTCGGATTATTTCGCTGGTGCAATCTTCTTGCCGGCAACTGTGAGACGTTTGCGACCGCGACGAGTGCGGGCATTCGTTTTGGTGCGTTGACCGCGAGTTGGTAAACCACGACGGTGACGTTGGCCGCGGAAGCAGTTGATTTCGATCAAACGCTTGACGTTTAGACCTTCAACTCGGCGAAGGTCGCCTTCGATTTGCAAACCGGTCTTCTCGACTTCTTCTCTGAGTTTGGTGACCTCATCTTCAGTAAGGTCTTGAACGCGCCGTTCTAGCGGCACTCCAAGCTTGTTACAAATCTTCGATGCAGTCGTTCGACCAACGCCATAGATGTAAGTAAGCGCAATTTCGGTGCGCTTGTTTCTAGGCAGATCCACTCCAGCTATACGGGCCATTTATCCTCCAAACTCCTTCAGCAATCACAATTGCTAAATTTCCGCGATTATGCCGAGCAGCTTGCTGCACAGGCTATCCTCGGATTATCCCTGACGTTGCTTATGCTTAGGGTTTTCGCAGATTATGGCAACTCGTCCTTTACGACGAATCACCTTGCACTTATCACATATTTTTTTGACGGACGCTCTAACCTTCATGTTTAGCTCGCTACGCGAGATGATCGCGCTGTAATGTTGGTGACCCAAATCTTGTTTACTGCCGCTCTGTGCCTTTGTTTCAAGGCTCAAATGGCAGTGACAGACAAACAACCTAGATTGTACATCAATCTTTGATTCTGTAAGTTATTCTTCCGCGTGTTAAATCGTACGGTGTAAGCTCAACTCGTACGCGATCTCCAGGAAGAATCTTAATAAAGTTTTTTCTGATTTTGCCAGAAATGTGCGCGAGGACCTTGTGGCCGTTATCGAGTTCGACACGAAACATCGCATTGGGCAGCGATTCCCGTATCACACCTTCAAACTCGATTACACCCTGTTTCGTCATTAGATCACCTCGTGCGGGCGCTTGGTTAGAATCTCTGGCTCCCCTTCTGTGATCAACAATGAATGTTCAAAATGTGCAGAAGGCTTGTAATCTTGCGTTACAACTGTCCAACCATCGGGTTTTGTTTTCACCCGATCACCGCCCTGATTGAACATTGGTTCAATCGCTATAACCATACCAGGTTTCAGTTTAACCCTGCTACC
>PLXC01000080.1 GCA_003151275.1 Candidatus Melainabacteria bacterium | reverse complement strand
GGCGACAAGATTACGATGATGGTTAACGATAGAAAAGTGCTCGCTCAAGGAAACACTAAAGCATTCATTTTGAAAACGCCCGGAGCGCCTGATACCGGTGGCGGTATCGGTAGCTTAGGTTCTGGCAAGCGGGCACCATTGGTGTTAACGCCTACCGTGCCGACAGCTTCACCTACGAAATCAACGCCATCTGCAGATTCTGCCGGCACCCTTGCCGGTAACAAAAACCAACTTTCGGCATCAACAAATTCGAATTCAAATTCGAAAGTGAGCGTAACTAAGATCGAGGCTACTGAATAGAATGCCGACCTTTCACGTTGGACGTACAGCCAACACCAACATCGGTGACGATGTCAAATTCGATGGCAATGGCGAACACAAGACTCTCTACATCGACAGTCTGCAAAAAAGTTATGGCGGTCGACGCGTTGTCGATGGTGTTAGCTTCCATGTGCAACGCGGTGAAGTTGTCGGTTTGCTGGGCAGAAATGGTGCCGGCAAGACAACCTCTTTTGATATGGTGCTTGGACTAGTTAAGCCTGAAAAAGGGACCATAAAACTCGAAGACAAAGACTTGACCAAACTGCCGATCCATTTGCGCAGCAGAATGGGAATTGCCTACCTGCCTCAAGAAAACTCAATTTTCCGCAAACTTTCAGTGGCCGACAACATGCGTCTGATTCTAGAAATGAGAGGCATCAAACGCGCAGAGCAAGACCGACGCAGTAAGGCGTTGCTGGAACAGTTCGGACTGGATCACCTTGAGCACGTAATTGCAGTGCAGCTCTCCGGCGGTGAACGCAGGCGCTTGGAACTGGCTCGCTGTCTAGCTACCGAACCTGAATTCATTCTGTTGGACGAACCGTTTACGGGGGTTGACCCGATTTCAATTTCTGACATTCAAGGTCTAATTCGACGAGTGCGCGATCAGTGGAACCTGGGTGTTTTACTTACCGATCACAACCCTAGAGCGACGCTTAAAATTTGCGACAGAGCTTATTTAATCGATCATGGCAAAATATTGGTCGCCGGATCCTCTCGGGAAGTGGCTGACAGTCCCGTTGCGCGTAAGCAATATCTTGGAGAGGATTTCTCTCTATGAACTTCAACTTCGGCACCAAGATGCTCGACCGTTATATTGCCAATGAATTTTGGCAACCTTTGCTTTTTGGTATTGGTATCGTCACCGGTGTGTGGTTTGGCGCTGACCAACTGAAAACAATCTTCAATTTGATCATGAGATCCGGCGTGCCATGGAACATGGCGTTCGCGATTTTGGGTTTGCACTTGCCTGAAATTATCGTTTTGACAATACCGATCGGGGTGTTGCTCGGAACATTGATCGTTTTCAATAGATTGAGCAGTGACTCTGAAATCATCGCCCTGCGCACCAGCGGCGTGAGCTTCTATCGGATCATGGTGGCACCACTTTTGTTTGGATTGATGACAAGTTTCATCAGTTTTGGCATCAACGAAGGCGTCGTTCCGGTGGCAAATCGAACATCTAAGAAATTGGAATTTCTTGCTCTGTATAAGAGCGAACTTCCGACCGGGCAAGCCAACTTCACGTACATGGAACGAGGCAAAGACTTGACCTTGGACCGCATCTTTTACATTGGTTATTACAATGGCAAAAGCATTTTCAACGTCATTATTCTCGATTTCACTAGAGACAAACTCGTGCAAATCATCAGCGCAGCTCAGGGTATTTTCAATCATGGTGAATGGCAGCTGGAAAAGGGACGAACATATGTGCTCTCGGGCAGCAGTGACATAACTCGCATTTTGCAATTTGAAAAGCTCATTCTTCCAGGGGTGAAGAATGCACAGGCGGCCTTAGAAACCGGCAAAGTATCACCCAAAGACATGAACATGATTGAACTTTGGAACTACATCAAGATTTTGGAGCGCTCTAACTCAGTCACGAATGACCTTTTGGTTCGTTTCTATCAAAAATTCTCGCAACCACTAGCTTGCTTGATCGTTGCTTTGGCAGGAGCTCCGTTGGGACTGTTGGGACGAAGATCGCGAAGTAACTTAGGCTTGATTTATAGTGCCGCGATCGTATTCCTCTATTACGTGTTGCAATCGAGCTCGGGCGCACTTGGCGAAGCCGGTCGCATCGATCCAGTTGTGGCTGCCTGGTTACCAAATATCGTCATTGGAATTCTCGGCTCCGTGATCCTGTATTTCAAGGCTCGCTAGGCTGAAGCGCCGGCTTCCAGCCGGCACCGAAAATTTGTCACAGCGATGTTCTTGGAGTTCGATGCTGGGAGCGCCGGCTTCCAGCTGGCACCGAAAATCGGTCGTGGAGATGGTTCTTAAGGTGGATTTGGGGCTTGTAGTTCGATGCCGCCAAGGATGGCGGCGCTCTCAGGTTGAGACCGTAACAAAATCCACTCTAATTAGTGGAATCCGCATTGACTACCGGGCACGGCGCCATTAGTCTAACTTAACTTCATCATAAGTAGGCAAGAAAAGAGTCAGTTGGCAAGCAACTCTGATATAGCAGCACCTCTACCAAAGAGTCGGCGGACGATGCGCCTTCTGTTCATTCTTTGTGCCGCCCTGTTTTTGGTTTCGTTACCTGTCATTCCATTCCACTCGTTGAGCAATTCTTTGGGCATCGAATGTCCGCCCTTGCCGAGTCTGAGTCAGATTGTGGCGGAAGGAAATAAGCTCGTAAACCAATTTACTCCGATGCTGTTGGGCAACAGCACCAGCCCAAGCTCGCAGCAAACAGCCAGCCAAGATCTCAAATCACTGGATCAAGCTTCCGATCAATTACTAGACCAAATTGCCAAAACGCCAAGCGATCCGTCTCTGCACAATCGAGTGGCCATGATTTATGCCGGCATGGGCGACTTCACTGCGGCGGTAAATCATTTTGAAAAAGCTGTACAAGCATCACGTTCGCAAATCCTTTTGTTAACAGCTCAAGAAAAAGACCTGCGCGCCAAAGGTGATCGGGCTGCTGCTTCGAAGACCGTCCTCGACGTCTCAAAGCTGAACGTCGAATTGTCGGCGGCCCATAGCTCACTTGCCCGCGTGTATGGTGAACTAGGTCAACACGACAAAGTTGTCGCCGAATTGGATCAGCTAAATAAGGATATTGTTTTCGGTTCGGATCTGACAAAAAAGTCTGCGCCAGTTCCAATTGCTCAAACCGAAACTGATCATCGCTTGAATCAAAAGGCGTTAGCCAGTCTGGCTCGTGCTCATGCTTTGATGCAAGCACACAGAATGCCTGAGGCGATGCAAGAGTACAAAAATGTAATTGCAGTCGAACCACAATCTGCAATCGCTCACGAGCGTCTTGGACTCGCTGCTCTGTTTGTGAACAATTCATATCTGGCTGTGCAAGAACTAGAAACAGCTACACGCCTGGAATCCGATCATGCCTCAACTCACAACGCCTTGGGACTTGCATATCAATCGGAAGGTGATGGTCAAAAAGCTCAAGTTGAATTCGAAAAAGCACTTTCGCTCAATCCAAAAGATGCAGAAGCTGCGTTCAATTTAGGCACTATATTCGCTGCCACCGGCCGATATGGACCTGCCGAGGAAGCTTTTAGAAAGTCCGTGCAAGCGAATCCCAAGTCGCCGATGGCGCACAATCATCTCGGTACATTGTTGTCTTTAGGCGGCAATTATCGTCCAGCAATCCAAGAATTCCAAGCCGCTCTCACATTGGCACCAGATTTGGCATCATCACATTATGGTTTGGGATTGGCACTCTATAACTTGAAAGATTATTCCGCATCAATTAGAGAGTTTAAGCGCGCTCTTGTTTTAAATCCCAGTCTCAGCGATGCTCATAATAAAATAGAGCTTGCTTACAGAAAGTCTGGTCTGGCAACAGTCGGCGGCGTGCGTATCAACTGAGATCTTGTTTTGACTTACTCAAATGTTGTTTTAATTGGCCCGCCTGGATCGGGAAAGACTTCGGTTGGCCAAATTCTAGCGCAGCGATCCGGGCGTCGTTTCTTCGATACCGACCGCGTGCTTGAAGAACGTCACGGTGTCTCTGTGTCGGAAATTTTTGTCAATCACGGTGAAGCGCACTTTCGCCAGCTTGAAGCCGGAATTCTCGATGAGATGTCAAAAGAGAATTGGACGAATGTGGTGCTTGGCACTGGAGGCGGCATTATTGTCACCCCAGGCAACCTTGAAAAACTGGAAAAGTTAGGTCTGGTGATTTGTTTGTTCGCTCCCATATCTTGTCTTCTCGATCGGTTGAAAACTGATCATTCGCGACCATTGCTGGCAAGTGGCGACGCTGGTGATGGTAGTAAAGAGCAGCGCTTAACGGAACTTGTTGCTGCGCGTGAATCAAAATATCGAATGGCTCGTTACACAATCGAAACCGCTAATCTAGCGCCTGATGATGTCGCCGCTAAGATCGAAAAGCTGCTTTGCATGAGCGATATCACGAGTAACGAAGCGGCAACCGGTATAGAATATTCGGACGGGTAATCGGACGCACCCGTCGATTGTCAATGGTGGCGATTAGACCAATTGAAACTTGTCTAAGGATAGTCTGTGCAGCGAAGCTGCTCGACGTAATAAAATTGGCTGGAATGCTGGACCTTAAAAACACAAACCGCATACAATCAGCCTAATGCGTTTGTGACCCGTGAGTTGAAAGGAGAAAAGCTTGTCGGTTTCCCAAGATGAATTGATGTACTTGCAGGCTCAACTAGAGGGTCTAGGTTCGATTTTTCTTGAACTGATGCCGTTTGGCGTAGAGCTCAAGCGCCAGCAAGTGCAGGATTACTACGATAAGCGATTTGACTCAGCCACAAAGCCAGTGGCGTCTGTGGCAGAAAACGAACTGAGACGCCAATTCAACACAAAGGCTAATCAGGTCAGAAACTTGGTTGATAGCGCCGAATCACTTGGAGATGCAAGCAACCGATTAAACCTGATCCGCGCCGCCGCTTCACTACCGGCGGAGAGAACTAAGCCGCTTAAAGGCAATGTCTTGCAGTTTTGCAAAAGCTTGATTTTTGATTCAAAGGCAGACCCAGCAAGTTTAAACGAAATCATCCACAGCACTGAACTCGGCCAGGTTGAAGCCAGGGTGCTGTTGGCATCGGCAATGTTCTTGATCACAGAAGAAGTTGAACACGGCGGCGACAATATAGGTGTCAAAGACTTGCTCGCCCAATTTATCGGCTTGGTAAGAGCGGAGCGCTTGCTCGCTAGAAACGATCCTTTTCTCGGCGAAGCGCAATGTGCTCTTGAAGCAATGAAAGAAGATGAAGCGGAATAAGCCGAAAAGCGGCGAGCCTATTCTGGTTGTAGACAATTTTAATGCGCTCATCATTCATGGTCCCAATTTAAATATGCTTGGCAGCAGAGAGGCTAACTTTTATGGTGCCTCAAGCTTGTCGGAAATTAATCTTGCTTTGACAGCTCTGGGAAGAGAGATGCATGTTGACGTTACCTGTTATCAATCGAACATAGAAGGCGAGCTCGTTGAAAAAATTCAGAAATGCTTGGCTAGCGACATTGATGGCATTTTGATCAATCCCGCTGCATACGGACACACATCGATCGCCATACGTGATGCATTAAAGGCTGTCAACTTGCCGTTCGTGGAAGTGCACATGTCTAACATCCACGCGCGGGAAGAGTTCAGGCACAAAACATATTTGTCGGATTTTGCCTCCGGTGTAGTAATCGGATTTGGTGCCGACAGCTATTTGCTTGGTTTGCGCGGCCTAGTTGAGCGACTTAAACAAAAACGCGAACTGGCTTATAACGAGCAAAACATCAAGCGTTAGCTGTTCCATCATTTGAAAATTTGGTCTTCAATGAGGCCAGTCGGCTGCCGCGCTGACTTCCAAGAGCTGCGTCGAAAGCCTCAACGTTACCGGTTGGCACTTGCTTCAATCGTCTCTCGGCACCAGCGTATCCATACTGGTTAACTGCATCGGCGACTTCAGCGAAACCAAGCTCGCTCTTCATGCCGTATTGCTTGGCTAGATCAATTCCTGACTGTGCCCACTGACGGGCAAGGGCTACTTGAACATCTTGAAAGTCTGTCAAAGCGGTTTTCATGCCACTTTCAAATCCTTTGCCAAGGGAATTGAAATTGGTGTGACGCACCCAATTTTCATCGACTTTTCCGTCTTTGATCATTTTGCCGGCGAACTCACCGAAATCTTTATTGAATTTGGCGGGGTCGCGATCGTACATGGCTTGAATCAAGCTGGGCATTTCTCCTGCTTGCTGATTCCATTGCCGTATACCAACAGACCAGCCGTGGCCGGCGTCGTTATGATTGATTACGTCCAGTTTGCCGCCTGACTCTAGTCCAGCTGTGGCAGCAATGATCCGTTCAGGTAAACTGTTCTTCGTGTCCAATGCCTTGAACAGTGGCGAATCTTGGCCCAGTTTTGTTTGCACGTGCCCATCTGTGCCTACTTGTGGGCGTGCTGAGTGACGTTCTGGTCCGCCGGCGCCGGCCATACCTCCGCCGGAGAAGCCGCGATGACCGCCACCACCACCGCCACCGCCACCACCTGAGCCACCAATAACGCTGCCACCACCGCCGCCACCAAAATTGGTGCGCATTACAGGAGGTGGGTCCGCGGCGTTTGCTGTAGCGATCAGGTCATCCGGGATGTCAGGTGCGATGTTGGAGTTTTTCCAGTTGGCTTTGATCGCTTCGATCATGCCTTGGGCTGACGTTCTTTGTGACTGAACAGTGGCTTTGCCTTCCACATCCATTTCAACGATTATTTTGCCGTCGCCTGCTTCGCGCGCCTTGTTAGGATCGACCACTTCGTGAACTTTGCCGTCTTTGTCAATTATAAAATTGGCTTTTGGATCACCCTCTTTGTGCCCTTCACGAATGACGATGTCTTTGACATCTTTAGCGTCGCGTGGCTTCAGGGGCTGACCGTTTTCGTCAACTTCTTGGACCTTGCTTTGGTCGACGTTCATTGTTTTAAGAGCATCCAGGAAGTCTTGGGCGCGTTTTGCCACAACAGCCGGGTCTTCAGGCGCTGTCGTGCCGTCAGCAGGTGTGATCGAGCCGTTGACCAGGTCAAGTGACCCAGAGGTTGGCTCCGTTCGCGCCAAAGCGGGTATCCACGGCGCGTTTCCCAGGCTGGCACTGGGACCCCAAGTCGCTGCGCGAGTGGCCGCGTACTGGTCAGCCTGCTCGGGAGCCCCTGTCGTAATCGGGGTTTCGTGAACATCGGTTACGAGAACCGGCGCAGACTCAACAATAGAAGGTTTCTCAGGGGCCATGGGACTCCAACAATTTATATCTGGTAAAGCTGATCTATTTCTAGGATACCCGCACCTGGGGATACCGTAAATGTGAAAAGTACGTATGCAGGCGCGCTGCGCCGGTCTGTGCTGTGCTTTGCTGGCTTAGGTTCAATAACTAGGCAGAGCGACTGAAACACGGCATGCGCGTGCGTATCGAGCGGTTTGCGCGCAGCGGGCGACGAACGAAGACGCGCATGCGCTTAATAAGAACTCAGGCTATAATACGCTGCGGGACCAGCCTGTGTTGGCAGTTCTATAGGCAAGTGCATATTTACTAGACTGGAAAACAGATTTGCGTAGAAGTTCGACTCTGACATTAACTCTGCTATTTTTCATAGCGGTGATATCCAACCAGGCGTCCTTCAGCGCTGATTTGCCGATGCCTGCCGACAAGACGGTCGCTGTTCCAGCTGACCCTGAGCAAGCGCCAGCAGCTGCCGCACCTGCCGCAATTCCTGCTCCGGCGTCGGCATCTGATGCCAAACCGTATGCGGAAGAGGCGCTCAAGCATTACAACCGCGGTGTCGAATTGCACCAGGCCGGTTTCTTGAACCAGGCAATAGCCGAATACAAGGCGGCTATTGATTCGGATGGGCGCATGGAAGAAGCGTGGAGCAATTTAGGTGGCATTTACGCAGCGCAGAGAAGTTATCCAAAGGCGATGGAGGCTTTTGAAAAGGCTCTCGCTATCAAGCCGGATCGTCCGACTACTTTGAACGGTTACGGAACGGTGTTGTATGCACGCGGCAAAACCAGTGAAGCAAAAGAAAAATGGAAACAGGCAGTGACTATTGAACCTGGATTCGGTTCTGCTTACTACAACATGGCAAATGCGCTCGAAGGAGAGAAAGATACCGCCGGTGCACTGAGTTACTATTACCTGGCAATTCAAGCTAGTCCAAATATGGCAGATGCCTATTACCGAATGGGAAGTATCTATCTTAAAGAGCACCATTTGGCTGCTGCTAAAGTTTTGATTACTAAATCAACGGATCTCTCTCCGGATGCCGAATTCGCCCGTGAAGCGAAAAAACAAGTAACGGCGATTGACGCCCAGCTTGCCTCTGACCTCTCTGATAAGCAAGATGTGCAGATGAATGTGATCGTTCCAAGCACTAAGCATCAAGAGAAAGCAAGTGCGCATGTCGAGGACGCTAAAACCACAGCCACAGCCTCTGTCACACCAAAAGAAACTAAGCAATCCAAACCTGCCAAAGAGCACCACGGATTGTTCGGTGGTGGTGGCGGTAGTAAAAAGAAGAAGAAAGAAAAGAATGTGGACATGTTCGTTCAATCCTCGGAAAAGAAACCGACAGAATCAGATCTGACTGAGAAGCCTACTCAATGAAAAGTTTGGGCCATACCCCCGGTTTTCTATGTTAGCGATAGGCACCAGGGGCGGTGCAATATGAATAATTCAAGATCACTGAGATGGAGACTTAGCCAGTGAGTGACCTGTCTCCAGAAAAGCTGCAAATGCTCGCTAAGATGATCGAAGGTCGTGTCGTTGAAGATTCGCGATTTGAAGTAGCCATAAAAGGCACGGTTTTGGGATTTCCGGCCACCCTGCAAGCACTGAAAGCGGGATGGCCTTTTGGCGTCACCTACACACTTGAAACCCAGGTGATCGATGACCCGAATGAGCCCGCTAGACCAGACGCTCTGAACATGACGATTTCGCCTAGACTGACACATGGGATTATGGCCTTTTTCGCTCGTATTCTCTTGTTCGAAGCGCAAGGACAGCATTTGCAGGACAAAAGAATGGAAAAGTCCTTTATTTTTTCGTTCAACAACTCTATGGAAGCAGAGCGCTTCGTCAAATATCCAGGAGTTTTCGACAATCTTTTGCATTTGGAAGAATACGCAAAATTTAGCGAAATGGTGATTAAGGCTCATGCGGGTTTGGTTTTGTCTCAACCCCAAAACTTCAACAACCTGGATCCGGATGTTTATAGAGAAACTTTCAAACTGTTAGGCGAGATTGGTCAAATACTTTTCGAGGCATTCTAATCGTCGATGAATCGAAACGGAGTACGATGTTTCAAGAGAAAACTAAAGTTGAAGGAGGCACATCCCAGCGGCAGAATAAAGTTCGTTTGGGATTGATCTTAGCGTCGATTACGACTGTGGTGGCTATCGTTGTCGCTGTTGTTGGTACTCATCCATGGACTGGCTCTTGGACAGGTTCAACGGATGAAAATGCTAAAAATTTGACACCTGTCAAACTGGGTTCAGTCGATCTCAAAATAACTGCAACCGGTGTTATTAAGCCTTACAACGAAGTGAAAATTAGTCCCAAAGTGACTGGTTTGCTGACCAAATTATTGGTTCGTCAGGGACAAGTCGTGAAGAAGGGTCAGTTGCTTGCGCTCATGGATGATAGCAATCTGGTCGGGCAGGTCACGGCAGCCCGTTCGGCATACAACTTGGCGAAAGCTAACTATGAAAAATCGCTTCACGGCAATCGTCCTCAGGAGGTTGCTAATGCAGAAGCGCAATTTTCGAAAAATCAAAACATTGTTCGTTTCGCCGAGCAAGCTGTGAGCCGCTCTCAAGCGCAAGTGAAATCTTGTCAGGCACAACTTACGCGCGATGCCACCAACGCAAAACGTTTGAATCAATTAGCAAAACAAGGGGCGATTTCAGATCAGGACAGATTGAACGCTTCTACTCAGGCTGAAGTCACCGAGGTGACCTTGAAGCAGGCGCAGCAGGAACTACGTCAATCTGAGGCATCTCTTGCTCAAGCGATGGCCGATCTGGAAAGTTCGAAGCAACAGTTTAGTATGTCAAAAGCAGGAAACAGAGAAGAAGATGTGCGTGCATCGAAATTTGCTATGGAACAAGCCGCCGGCAATTTGAACTATTTACAAAGTCAGTTGAACGACACGCGCATCAAGGCGCCTTTCGCCGGCATAATTTCGCAAAAATATGCCGATGAAGGAGCGATGGTTACACCGACAACATCATCGGCGACGACATCCGCTACGTCTAGTTCGATCGTTTCTTTGGCCGGCAATTTGGAATTAGTTGCTCAAGTTTCCGAGACAGATATGGAACACATTAAGATCGGACAGACTGTGGAGATTGTGGCAAATGCTTATCCAGACAAAATTTTTCACGGCAAGGTCAATTTGATTGCACCAGCTGCAGTGGTAACTCTTAATGTCACCACTTTTGAAGTACACACGACGATTGATGACGATCCTAGTCATTTCCTCATGGCCGGTATGAACGTCAACAGCGAATTCCTGGCTGGAACTCAAAATGGCGTCTTGCTCGTGCCTACCTCATGCATCAGTTCTCAGATGGGTAAAACAGGTGTTTTGATTCCCGAAAAAGATGGTCAGCCGAAATTCAAGCCTGTCAAAACTGGCTCGAGTTCCGGAAACTTAACCGTGATCATGCATGGATTGAAACAAGGAGATATGGTGTTTGTGGGATTGAACAAGGATCAATTGGAGAAGCAGGGGTACGTGGATCCAAATTCTAAGGGTTCGCAGGGTGGCAGCGGCAAGAACAAGCCACCGATCCCAAGAGGATTCAACAGCACTAACAGATAGAGCGGCTTATGAACGTCTGGGAACTGATCGTACTGGCTTGGAAAGGAATTGTTGCCAATCGCATGCGCAGTAGTTTGACGGTGCTTGGTATCGTCATTGGTATCGCGGCAGTGATCGCTCTCTTAGCAATCGGGTATGGTGCCAAGCTGGAATCTGATCGCCAGATTCAAGCACTGGGACTCAATCTCATATTTATCAGACCAGGCGCGCAAAATGCCGGTCACGTTTCGATGGGCATGGGCAGCTCTGTCGGCTTAACGATGGCCGACGTGGAAGCGATTCGGGATGTGTGCCCCGCCGTCGCCGAAGTCGCGCCTGGCTATGACAGTCAGCAGCAGGTTCAGTTTGCCGGGCAGAACACTAGCACTAACATCTCGGGAACAGTTCCCGAATATACAAAGATCAGAAATTTCCATCCTGAATCCGGACGGTTTATTAGCCAAACTGATATGGACCATAGCACGCGGGTCTGCGTCCTTGGTCAGACTGTTGTGGATAACCTTTTCGCTCCAGAAGAAAATCCGGTCGGCAAAAAATTGCTCATCCGCGGTGAATTCTTTGATGTGATAGGCGTCATGGAGAGGAAGGGCGTGACTGCATTTCGCGATATGGATGACCAGGTGTTTGTGCCACTGAGCACAGCTTACAACCGAGTTTTCGGGTTCAATGCCGTCAAAGGCAAGACAGTGCAATATATTTTGGTGCAAGCCAAAAGCGAAGAAGATGCCCTGCCGGCCCAGTTCCAAATCACAAATCTTTTGCGCTTACGTCATCACATCAGACCACCTAATCCTGATGATTTTTATCTACGCACCCAAAAGGATTTGTTGCAGACCTCTGAGGCTATGTCGTCAGTTTTCACCCTGTTATTGGGATCGACAGCTGGAATCTCATTGCTCGTGGGCGGCATTGGGATCATGAATATAATGCTGGTTTCCGTCACGGAAAGGACCCGAGAGATAGGAATTCGCAAGGCTGTGGGAGCCAGTCACCGCGACATTCTCATGCAATTTGTAGTGGAAGCGACCGTGCTCTCGTTAACTGGTGGCATCGTCGGCATTTTGCTTGGTGTCGGAAGTTCGCAAGCGATTAATTACTTCACTCAGTGGAAAACCGAAGTGACACCAATTTCGGTGATCATGTCTTTCGGAGTTTCAATTCTGGTCGGCTTGTTCTTCGGTATTTATCCAGCTCGACAAGCATCCAAGCTAGATCCGATCGTTGCCTTGCGAGCTGAATGATGATTGAGCTCAAAGACGTTTCGCGTGTTTACGATTTGGATGTTACTCCCGTTCACGCTTTGCGTGGGATCGACTTAAAGGTAATCAGTGGCGAATATATCGCGATCATGGGTACGTCGGGCTCCGGCAAATCGACGCTCATGCACATTCTCGGTTGTCTTGATCGCCCGTCCAGCGGTCTTTATTCCCTGAATGGCGAGCAAGTTCAAAATTATACACAGGACGAACTAGCGGTTATTCGCAACAAAACGATCGGCTTCGTCTTTCAACAGTTCAATTTGTTGCCGCGAATGTCCGCCCTCGACAATGTTATGTTGCCTTTAATTTATGCGCGGGGAACTATTCGCAGCAGCAAGGAAGAGCAGATTCCCAGGGCTGAGAATGCACTCAGATTAGTGGGGCTTGGGGATCGAATGAATCATCGCCCCAACCAGTTGTCGGGAGGGCAGCAACAACGTGTTTCAATTGCCAGGGCGCTCGTCAATAATCCCAAAATTTTGCTCGCCGATGAGCCGACCGGCGCTCTTGACAGTCAGACCTCAAAGGAAATAATGACCTTGCTTGAAGAGCTCTATACTCAGGGTATTACGGTTATTCTGGTTACGCACGACAACGAAATAGCCAGCTATGCTCGTCGTGTTGTGAGGTTAAAGGATGGAGTAATTATTAGCGATTCTCTGATAACTCGCTAGAATAAGAATTCAATGGAAAATACTTCTCCTCTTATTGTTGTCGACACCCTGATCAAAACCTATTCCGGTTCTCGGAAACGAGCGTTAAACGGAATTTCCTTTCAGGTTGCAGAAGGGGAGTGCTTTGGTTTGATCGGTCCCAATGGTGCAGGAAAAACAACCTTAATGAGTTGTTTGCTTGCTTTGATTAAAGCTGACGCCGGCATGATCACTATTGGTGGTATCAATCCTGATGACCTGGCCGTTCGGGAAGTGACAGGGTTCATGCCCGAGCGGCCTAGCTTTGAAGGCTGGTTAACTCCGAAAGAATTTTTGAGGATGCACCACATGCTGGCGCACCGTCCGCCTCTTAGCGTTGCCTTGGATGTTGAAGAAGTGTTGAACCGAGTCGGGCTCGAAGAGCAATGTTGGAACAGAGTAATTCGAACATTTTCTCGCGGCATGTTGCAGAGATTAGGACTAGCACAAGCCTTGATTGGTAAGCCCAAAATCTTGTTTTTAGACGAACCAGGTTCCGGCATGGATCCTCCCGGAAATGTTTTGTTGCGCAGCTTGTTTGGACAATTCAAAAAGGAGCGCATCACTGTTGTTTTAAATTCGCACCACTTGGATGAGATGGAGCGAGTTTGCGACCGTGTTGCCTTTATCAGAGCAGGGAAAATCGAAGCGATTGAAACTCTCGAAGAGGTGGCACTGAGACCGTATGTACTTTTCGTTAAGTGGCTGGAAGATGACGACAAAGATATTGCAGAGAAATTACAGCGCTGCGCTCAATCAGTAAATGCTCAATTGATTTTACAAGAAGGTTTGAGTGCGAAATTCTCTGTGATCAATAGTGAGGTCTCAGCGGCGCTGTTACGAAATCTGATTACCGAGGGAGTTCGCGTGCAGTCAGCCCAACCAGAGCAAACAACCTTAGAACGCTTGTTCGATGAGTCAAGCAAGCATTGAAGGAACGCCAAGGAAGCATGATTAGCAAGGCAATTTACCTCTACACTTTGAAGCGCATGGCGAAACACTATGTGTTCTACGTGATTGCCCTCGGTTTTGTCTTTTTATTGCCGTTGACCACACTTGCCGACCAGAGTTCTTCTACCGCGCACAATGATGCAGTTTCTTCTTATACATGCGCGCTGTTGTTTGGTCTTTCGATCATTGTGTCTCAAAACATAGCGGGTAGCGGCGCTGCTCAAGGCGGTGGATCAGACTATCTTCCACTGATTCTTTCTCGCCCCATTTCTCGGGCACAATACATCTTTACGAAATGGTTAGCGCTTAGCACCGTTGTCGGTGCAGTGTCGCTTTTGCAATTTTTGATGCTGTGCTTGTTAGGCGAGACAACATCTCATCACTGGACGACTTTCATGGTCTTCTGTGCGTTTGTCGAGCGGATGTTGGACGCCCTGAGCATTTGTATAGCGCTTGTGCTGGTATCACTTTTGCCAACTCGACAGCTGTTCGGATACGGCGTGATCGCCCTCGAGCTCATTGGTCTAAACCACTTGGTTTTCGACTTCGATTTTTATGTGCCGGCTTACAGTTCCTCCACAACAGGCGTGCTGAAGCAACTTGGTATAAATGATTGGCTCAACAAGCACTTCTTTCCGCTCCTGACGACATCGACATTTGAGTCCACTTTGGCCGGCTTGAACAGCCTAGTTGGACAGATCAGCGACCTTATTGCTCCTCGATTTTTTGTTTTCGATTTTTTAACGAATTCAACATTCGATATTTATCCACTCGTAACTTACCTAATGAACTTGTGCGTCGGCTTGGTTCTGTGCAATGTCTTACTGAACTGGCGGGATATCAATTATGCCTCTGAGTAGGAAGGGTCCGACAAACGGGATTCCAATTTGGTTGTTGGCACTGACCATTAGTTTGGTGATTTTCCGTGTGGCACTTCTGGCTGGGCACTCCAACCAAGTTGCCTTGAAGTTCGTCAATTGGAAGTCTTATTCTGATTTGGATACGGTCGTAAAACAGCAAAGCAAGCCACTTCTCTTGTACTTTGTCGGCGAAGGCACTCCTAAAACTGAATTGATGGATGACACCGTGTTTTCCAATAAGATGGTGGCAGAGTGCATCCTCAATGATTTTTACCCGATCCGTGTCGAAGGGGGCGCGAATGCCGCACCCCAGCAAAAGCTGATTATCAAAAAGCTCTACAAAAAATATCTTGTCGTTCAGATTCCTACCCTTGTCGTAACGACGACGGCAGGGTCAGAGGTTTCGCACGCGAATGGTTACAAACCATCTGCACAGACATATCAATTTCTGCGTACTGTTAAGGATGGAATCCATTTAAAGGAAGTTGAGGATTCGGATCGCTCGTCAAAAAAAGAAGGCGAGGATTCGGAGCGTGCCGTAAAGGTCGATGCCGTGGATTCATTTTTCTCGCCAAAGCCGGTTTCTGAACCATCTGTACCAAAGCCGCCTTTCTAACTTTGATGTCTCAACTTGTTGACTTACAATAAGACTGGGCGAATTTCTGGAAATCCATTTATTACAGAGCCACTTTGAACATATTCTTGTCGGGTGCAATTGTCATCGAGCCTAGTTTAGCAGCGGAAAAACCGATAGATGGAAGAGAAAATCGAAGAAAGTTTTTTGAAAGCGCCTTTGGTGTCCAGCGACATTGAACTTGATTCAGTTGCCTCTTTCGAACCAGGTTCAACAGTACTGGACAAATTCTTGGTGATCAATCTTCTGGGCCGCGGTGGCATGGGCAGTGTCTATCGGGTCAAACATCTGCAGCTTGGTACAGAATTCGCTCTTAAATTTTTGAACAAGCATCACACAAACGATGTTGTCTGGCGGCGTTTCGATAATGAGGCGCGAGCGGCCAACAGACTTGACCATCCCAATTTGATCAAGGTTCATGACTCAGGTCTTCTTCCTGACGGACAGCCGTATTTTGTTATGGATCTGGTTGACGGCATCACTCTTGCAGAAGAGCTGACCACGAAGGGACGGTTACCACTGGATGAGGCTTTAAGAATCCTAATTCAGGTCGCTTTTGCTATTGCATACGCGCACGACAATGGGGTCATTCATAGAGACATTAAACCTTCAAACATCATGCTCGTGAATGACGCTCACGGGCGTGATGGTTCAGTGAAACTTGTTGATTTCGGCATCGCCAAATTGACAGGTAAAGACGAATTCAACCAGCTAACACTGACTCGAACCGGCGAGATCTTCGGCAGTCCACTTTATATGAGTCCTGAACAGTGCGCCGGCACTGGAGCTGATCCGCGCTCCGATCTTTACTCTTTTGGTTGTGTTATGTACGAGGTGTTAAGCGGTGCACCGCCAATGTTGGCTGACAATGCGCTGTCCACTATGATCAAACACCAAACCGAACGCCCTGTCTCTCTAAAACAAGCTTCTCTCGGCACAGATTTCCCGGAGTCTGTCGAGATCATCGTAGCCAAGCTGCTTGAAAAGGATCCCGCTCTCCGCTACCAAAACGCCCATCAGCTTGCGAAAGATTTGATCAAAGTGGAACGAAATTTGTTGGCTGATTCAATGCCAAAGGTTACGCCAAGCAGGATACCTAAACAAGACGGCAAAGAGTTTAAAGCCAAGCAATTTTTAGGTAGCGTTAAGGCACCGTTGGCAATACTATTGCTTGTGATCGGTTTTTTGCTAGGTTTGCTAACCGGAGTGACAATTCCGCGAGCAAATCCGTCTGATGACAAAAGCATTAGTCGTGCAAAAGAGCTGGACAACCCTGATACATTTGAATTAAATTTTAGGGGAGACTCAAATAAAACCGTGAATGCTGCAGGCAAACATGTGCGAAATGATCAGCTGTTTTCTCATAGTGTAGCTGGAAGCCGATCGAGGGTATTTGATTTTCCTAGCGAATCGCTGGGTAAGTTGAGCATGGGTGATAAAAATCAACCCAGGCAGGCTCAAAACCTGGAGACATTTGATAATTTTGAGCCGATGACATTTTCTCCGTCAGAGTATGCTTACACTCACCCTGAGGTCTTTTCTCGTTTCAAACCCGATGAACTTTATGATGTGCAACTGAGTGAGTGCGATGTAAACTTGGAAGATATTTTGAGAAGATTGACTCGGTTCAATGGTCTGCACTCTTTAGTTTTAGGGGGCACTAATGCCAGTAACAAGTGCCTGCCAATCATCGACAAAATGACTCGACTGGATAGTCTCGATGTAAATGGAACCGCTATCACCGGTAGTGCATTGGCTAGGTTGAAAATTCTGCCTAACTTGAGTGGTTTTAAATGCTCGCTGATTGAGGATATTAAGCCTTTGGTTGACGGGCTGAGTGGACTACCTGCCCTAAGAATACTGAACATTTCTAAAGACAATCTTGATGGTTCTGACATTATCAAGATTGGTCGCCTGAAAAAGTTGGAGAGCCTTGACCTTACCAGGACCCCTAAGCTGAACAATCATATGCTTATGAACTTAAGCTCGATGCCAATGTTAATCTCCCTTGATGTGGAGCAGTGCCCCTTAACTGTAGCCAGCATTGAAACTTTCAAAAAGATGCGTTCGTTGAAAACCATCAGAATTTCGGATACTGGGTGGGCACCAGCTCAGCAAAGGCAACTGGAACAAGCGGTCGCACCTAATCAATGTAAGGTCTTGTGGAAAGAGAGTATTTCGAAAGAGGACTTAAAGTTACCAGCGCTGTAGAGATGCGCCAAACAGGGACGGTTAAATCGTAGGTGTAAATGCTCGAACATAGTTTTAAACAAGGGTTTTTTGCTTTGTTGCTAACATTTTTGCTGGCACCAAATGTGATGGCGCAAGATAATGTGCCTGTACAAAAACAAGCACCAGGAGAGGAATCGACGATTAAGCCTGCCACCAAAATTCTGCAGGGCGGTGCTGAAAGGGACACTCTCTTGCAACAGCCAGTGCAATCGCCAATTGATACTTCACGTCCGGCAGAAGGATATCCGCAGGCACAAATGGATCCACAGCAACCGCAAGGTA
Source organism: Candidatus Melainabacteria bacterium (assembly GCA_003151275.1). The sequence continues at coordinate 67,582 of PLXC01000080.1, read as the reverse complement.
ATTCAGCTGGACAATTGGACTATCAGCAGCCGCAGCTGGCACCGCTATATCGCGCCCCGGTGCCTTTGTATGCTCAGCAGCATTCACCAATGTTCCTACAAGCTACGGTCGATAATCGCGGTACTCCCACTCTGCCGCCATGGAAAACTCAACCTGAGGAAGTAATTGGACATTTCCACGTGGACTTTATGGGTGTTGCGATCAGGCAGGTAAATGGACCGCCTAGTAATCCCGTTGATTTCACAAAGGATCAAAAATGGCGTGGCAATCGCCATCGACCCTGCAACGTCTGGTTGACGCAAGTACAAGACGGATCTGGCGGTTATTTCTTCAATTGTATGGAGAACCGTTACGGACCACGAGGTTGGATTTACCCGATTGCCAAGCGAGGTCCCAAAGACAAGGTAACTCCTTGGGCCATATTTTTCAGTCAACCTTAAACGGTCAGCAACCTTAAAGCTGTTAGTGCGTTGACGTCCGCTCTGCCCTGAAGGGACGTTTAAGGAGAATCTGGTAAACTGCGGGCTGTCTCCTCAGGTGGGTCTCATGTTGAAAGCTCTTTTCTGGACGGTGTCGCTAGCGATCGCTTTGTGCGCAACATTGTTCGCGTCGTCTGCTGTTCTGGCTGGTGAAACTGTGTCTGTTCCGATACCGGTAGATGCGGCGGCAACGACAACCACTGTGACAAGAACAATTGAGAGCGCTCCCATGTCTGCCTCGTCTAAATCGATGGATCAGCTCAAGGAGATGGTTGGGCACATCGGCTGGATAAAAGCGCTAAATTTTTCAGCTGATGGACAACGAGCTATCTCTGGAAGCGAGGACAAATCGGCACGTGTGTGGGATCTTGGCTCGGGCAAAGAACTGTTCAAATTAGAGGGTAATAACGGAAATGTGGGCGCCGTTTTGTTCAGCCAAGATGGCAAGTTTGTCATCACTGGTTGTGATGATTTCGGCGTGAGGATCTGGGATGCCAACAATGGTCAACTGCTTCGCACGTTGACGGGTCACAAAAATAACGTCAAAGCGTTGGCAGTATCGGTCGATGGGCAAAGATTGATGTCAGGCGATTTTGACGGCACGATCAAATGTTGGGACATCGCAACTGGCGTTCTCAGGACTTCTTCGGCGATATCGCCAAGCGCAGTGCATGCTTTGGCCGTTTCGCCGGATGGAAAAACTTTATTGGTTGGTTTGGAAGATCATTCCTTGAAATTGCTGGATGCGGAGACTTTGGCACCGCTCGCAGTGCTTAACGGGCATACGGATGATGTTTTGAGTGTGGCATTCTCGCCCGATGGAAAGCACGCAGTATCAGGTGGTGCCGATACCCGAGTCATTGTTTGGGACATGGATACGAAAGCTCCAATTCTGAAACTACTGGGACATTCGGACTGGGTTTCGCGGGTAGCTTATTCGAGCGATGGGAAGAGTTTGATGTCCGGCAGTTTGGATAAAACTGTGGGCAAGTGGGATCCGGCGACCGGTCAGATGGATTGTAAGTTCACCGGGCTGACCGCCGGTTGGGCGTTTGCTTTTTCGGGAGATGGATCGCAGTTGCTTTCAGGCAGTGACAGCAAAAGCGTGATGCTTTACAGGCTTCCCTAGACCCACTAACGTTGCCGACGACGATTCGCTTTGTGAATAGCTTTCCAGCGCTCCTTTTCGGCGACGGCTGCTCTGCGATCTGTTTTGCGGGCTTCAAATGCAGCTTCGCGTTCAAGCTTTCGCCAACTCGCTAGTCTACTTTCATCAACAGTGTCCCGCACCGCACAACCAGGTTCTTCATTGTGTTTGCAATCTTTGTATTTGCACTCTTGCGCGATTGCAGTTATTTCTTTAAACACTTCACTGACACCATTGTTCGCTTCAGCAAGTGAAAATTCGCGCATGCCGGGCGTGTCGATAATGGCTGTCCCATCTGAGCGATGCAGCAACAGTCGACGCGTCGTTGTATGTCGACCGCGACCATCTTGTTCGCGGATATCTCCGACTTCCATCACCGGTTTATCCAGTAACGAATTGATCAGAGTCGACTTGCCGACGCCGCTCGAGCCGACGAATGCAATCGTTCGCTCTGGACCGCAGAAGGCCAACAAATCATCGAATCCGCGTCCATCTAGTGAGCTCAGGGCGACGACAGGAATGTCGTTCAGAAATTCTTTTATCGAATCGATGAATAAATTTGGTTCTTCAACCAAGTCTATTTTGGTTAGCGCAATGGCGAATGGAACATCAAAGGCTGCAGCCGACACAACATAACGCTCCAACCTTCTGATGTTGAAATCGCGGTTAACTGCCACTGTCACAAACAGTGTGTCAATGTTAGCTGCAATTGGTTGTAGGTAGTGACTGCCATCCTTTGCCCGTCTGGCAAACAAATTGGTCCGTGGCATCACGGATTCAATCATGAAATTGTCGTCATTCGGCGTCAAAGAAACGTAGTCTCCAACGACTGGGAAGTCTCTTGGATCCTGTGTTTGATAACGGAAGGCGCCAACTATTTGAGCATGGTGTTCACCATGTTCAGTTTCAACTATGTACAGACTTCGGTCGTTAGCCACTATGCGGCCGCAGACCTTGGGCGCTACAACTAGCGCCGAAAAGGCGTGTGGAATCATGATCAGAATGTCCTTTTAAAAAACGCGTAAACGGCGAAATTTAAGGACGCAAGGAGTTGCGGCGATTGTGCTTAGCTAAGACAGAACTGTTTCAGCTTATTCTGAAAGGAGCGCGACAACGCACAACTGCATAGCGTCCGATTACTACAATTACAGTGTTCATAAGGCCCTCCTTTGAGGTTTACCGCTGGGAAATATCCTAAGATACTATCGGACATTGCAAATAACGTCAACCCTGATGAAACAGTGCAAATCTGTTTCAAAGTCTAGCGCCACTGCATTCGGTGTCCCCAGCGGCCCTGACTCGAGTTCTCTTATTGGAAAAGTAATCGCCGGCAAATACGAAATCGTTTCTTTCCTCGGAGGGTTCTGGAGCTGGACGGCACTGAAATCACCGATAGGGCGATCGGACAATTATCGGCGCTTAAAAATTTGAGAGAGTTGCATGTTCAACACTGCCCGCATGTATCTGCACCGGCTCTCGCAAGGCTGCATCAGCAGCTAGCCAAATGTGTGATTTACGACGATCAGCATCCATTTCGTCAAGACAAAGAACCGATTTGAGATGATATGATTTCTCGACGTAAGTTGAGGTGTTATGTCTAACGTGATTATCGGTATTATCCCGTCTGGTGCTGATCCGATTATATTGTCCCGGATGCAGAATTGGCTGGTTGAATCGGGAATGGATGCCGATCTTGAAACTACTGAGGTGCAGCCTGATGCCTCTATTGTAGATCGAGTTCGGGACGCGATCAAAGTTACTGAAAGCAAGACCCTAGGGCTGTTAGTGGATCGAACTCTTTTGGCAGTCGATCAATTCGTCAGCTTGGAAACGTTTGCTAAGTCTAATAATCTTTCCGTTTATCATATCCGCTAGTTGGTGCCTATGGTCCGAAGCTGGCGCAGCATAACCAATGTAGCCCGGCTTCGTGGCTGATCAAGCGGACACATAATTAACACAGTCTTGGTCTAATGCAATAGCAACAAGTGCTGATTGTAGGTAATCAGGCTCGCTGATGATCAGGTTATGCCATACACCAGAGACGTCCAAGTTTAGATACATTCAAAAGTTGCTTCCTGACTGTTTCCTGCACTTATGGATCTGAGTTCGATAATGAAATTATCCAACAGCGTCGGCTCAGATTTTAAATACAGTCGTGCTTCACTTGCAACTTTGTTCTTTGAAAACTCTTCGTAATCTGACTGTTGATACGTCGAGATATTCAACTTTCCCGGGACATGAAAATGCAACCGCGCCTGAAATCCTCCATTGGCATATTCAGGGCCAAATGCACCAAATGTAATATCGTAGATTCCGCCATGAATGTCTTGCTTGAAGCTGTCTAGATCTTTCACTACTTCTTCAAACTTCTGAGGTCCGACATAGACCCTGTTGGAGAAAGTTGAATCGCCGTTGGATACTTCTATTTTCAGTTCAATAACATCGTCATCGAACCATATTTTCTTGATGTGAATGTTTGATTTCAAAACTTTGCCTAACCAATTACGTTTTTTGAGCACTGCAATAGATATCATTTCCGGAAACTCGATTGGGGCACAATATTCCAAAATCGCAACGGCGCAAGGTTGCCATACCGCGTGGGAACGCTTGCGTAACTGTTCAATATTTTTCCCCAGCCCTGGCGCTCTAAAATTTCGCGTGGTCTATCTTCTTCTAAAGAAATAGTTACCACTTGGTAAACAGGCGTTGTCATATGATAGATTTACATAGGAAACAGTCTATAAATGTTCCAGTAAGGACTATAGACCAACTTTTATGAGGATTCAGTAATGTCAGAAAGTACGACAGCAACAGCTCCAGCGCTCGTGAACATCACTGAGCAGGCAGCAGAAGAAGTTAGAAAACTACTCGCTGAAGATCCAGACAAGTCTGGTTTGCGTCTGGAAATCCGAGGCGGCGGCTGCTCGGGGATGTCCTACGGTTTGAGCTTCGATAACGCTCAAGAAAAGGATAATATCGTTGAAGCCCATGGTGTCAAGGTTTTCATCGATCCGAAGAGTTCGATTTATCTAAAGGGAACAACTCTCGACTTTCAAAGCGGCTTAGAGGGTAAGGGATTTGTAATCAAGAATCCCCAAGCTAAGAGCTCATGTGGGTGCGGAAGCTCATTCACGGTTTAGCGCTCAGCGCATCTGGCTGGCTAAATTTCAAACTACTCGGGCCTCTTGTCCGGGTAGTTTTGTTTCCTGAAGTTTCTTGATTGCTCAGGCAGTAAAATATAAACGGTTCAGACCTGAGAAGAATGCTCCAGAAAACTATCGAGTCATCACTTTCTATACTTCGTGAATGCGGAGCTTATGGTCGCGTCGAGAATATTGGGCTGTTGGAAATATACGGCGCCGACGCACCGCGATTCCTCCAATCGCAGACAACAAACGACGTTCTGAAATTAGAGGAAATGAGCTCTCAGCTTTCTTGTATTTTGGATCGAAAGGCGCACGTAAAGGCATTCTTTCAGCTTTATCGAAAGCATAAATCATTCCGAATTATTGCCGAGACTGACCAAATAGCACGAATCATGACGCACTTGGACTCGTATCGTTTTGCCGATAAAGTGGAGTTCGTTGACGCAAGCAATCAAGGCGTCTTCTTCGCTGTTCAAGGTCCGAAAGCCCTACAGTGTGTTGCTTCGGCATTACATTCCCCTGGTTCTGAATCACTACAGCACGATGTTTGTGACTCAAAGGTGTTTCAACACCCTTGCCATGTTTTTAGGAAATCTCTTACAGGTGAAGATGGCTTCTTGATTCGCATTTCCGCCAATGATGTGGACAGTATCGTGCCAAAACTTGAAGCGATTTGCAAAAAAGCCGACATGACCGAGTTGACTCCAGAACTTTTGGAAGTATCTAGGATTGAATCAGGCATGCCGATCTTTGGTGTGGATTTTTCGGAAGACAATTTTTTGCCCGAAGCTGGGCTGGAAGACAAAGCAGTAAGTTATACCAAAGGGTGCTTTTTAGGACAGGAGGTTCTGGCTCGAGTCAAGAGTCAGGGCGCACCAACTCGAGGTTTGGTCGGTCTGATTTTTAGGTCGGAGGATCATGCGTCAGTCAAGTTGGATACCAAAATCAGCACTGACAGTGGTGACATCGCCTGGGTAAAAAGCAACTGCTTTTCACCCACTCTGAACACTACGATTGCACTTGCCTTTGTGAAACGTGAGTTCCGCGTCCCAGACAAAAAAATCGAGGGGAACATCGAGGGCAAACCATGTACAGTGACCGTGAAAATGTTGCCGTTCGTGCAAAGCAGAAGTTCGACTGAGCGAGCGCGAGAATTCTATGAGAGGGCATTGAGACTCTACACCAAAGAAGCAAATGATGCAGCGCAGAGTGAAGCGGTTTCATTGCTGAGAGAAGCTCTTGATTTGGACCCGAAATTTGAGGACGCATATGAAGCGCTCGGTGTGATTCTGCACAAGCGTGGACAAATCGACGAAGCTATCAATTTGATGAAGAGACTTGTTGAATTAAATCCTGATTCGGTCATGGCGCACACAAACTTGTCAGTCTTTTACGTTGAGAAAGGACTAAAAGACGAAGCAGAAGAAGAGAAAGCGATCTCACTGAGCATCAGGATGAGAGAGGTTGCGCAACAAGCGTCACAAGCACAAAAAGATGAAGAAGACAAAAAGCGTCGCATGGAAGAAGCGACCCAACGACTGGAGATGTTTAAGCAAGTACTCGAAATAGATAACGACGACTTGCTGGCTAATTATGGCATTGGAAGTTGCCTGGTCGCGCTGGATAGATTCGAAGAGGCTATTTCATATCTGAAAAAAGCAATTGAGATCAAAGCTTCGCATACGGTGGCGTATGTTGCTTTGGCCGAAGCCTATGAAGGCTTGGGGAAAGATCAAGAGGCGATCGACACCTATGTTTTGGGCATTGAAGTTGCATCGAAGCGTGGTGACATGAGCCCGATGAACGACATGCAGAGACGATTGTTAATACTGCAAGCACGCTTGAAGAATGCTCAATAAACCAAAATGGTTGGCTGTGGTTGCTGTGTTCATTTATGGCTTTCTCTACTTACCGATCATAGTGCTGATCTTGTTCAGTTTCGATGAGTCCAGGATGGCAGTTCATTGGACTGGTTTTACCACTAAGTGGTATGAGAAGCTTGTCACTGATCAATCACTGATTTCAGCCCTACTCAATAGCATCATAGTGGCACTTTGTGCGGTCACCGTCAGTGGTATCATGGGCACCATGGCTGCTGTGGGGCTTTCGCGACAACATTTTGCCGGCAAGGGTGCTTACCGTGGTCTCTTAATGCTGCCTATTTTAATTCCTGAAATAGCTATGGCTGTTGCTGCTTTGATTCTATTCGTGGCTTTGGGTGTCAACTTGAGCCTCTCCACAATTATTGTTTCTCACATAGTCTTTTGCGTGGCATACGTCACTTTGACAGTGATGGGAAGATTGGAGGGCATGGATAAGCGCCTCGAAGAAGCTGCTCAAGATCTTGGTGCATCGCCGGTAATGGCATTTTTTCGTGTGACTTTGCCATTGTTGATGCCGGGAATAATAGCAGGATGCCTATTAGCATTTGTTTTATCCCTCGACGACTTTGTAATTACTCAGTTTACGGCTGGTGTCGGAAGCACTACTTTGCCTTTGAGAATCTATAGCTTGGTCAAGTTTGGCGTTAGCCCAGAGATAAATGCGCTCTCCACTTTGATGATTGTAGCCACAGTTGCAATTACACTCGTGGCGGAATTTATACGGCGTAAGGAAGTGACGTGATGATGCTATGGGGTGGAACGGATCCATCCGATCACCCTCGCTTTGTCGACTAATCCACTAGCCTTTGTCTGACAAATCGTTTCAGTTGTCCAGTAATCGCTGTCGGACAACCGTTTCAGCCATTGCATCCAAATTCATCTTTCTAATTGTTGCAAGGTGTTCTTAAACCGGAACAACATGCAATTAGAAACGACAATTTACATGAAGGAAGCGTGGAGGATTTGACCAATGCCTTATAGATTTGAACCCGAGCGGCGAGCGGATGAACGCCCAGACGCATTGTTGGACGAAGCCGAACTGGAGCGTCTAGCAGACTTTTATCATCGCCGAGGTTTCTATCAAGAAGCTATCGAGACGCTTGATGAGCTGATAAACGTACAACACGATAGAGAATGTGAGCGTGTCCGCCATATCAGGCGCGCATCTTAAGAAATCATTTTTGAGCTCTCTGCCGGTCTTGAGCACCTACCGATTCACCACAACTTTATAGCGAGCGGCAGCGTGTTGGTGAACTGGAATCAATCCCGGTTGTTGTTGCATTGAAAAGTTACTGGCCGGCACTCGCGTTCCATATCCCGGAGTCGGTGGCGAATACATTGATGGATAGGGTGAAAACATTTGTTGCGACGAGGTCGCCTGCGGATAGGTTGCTGGTGTTTGCGGAACTACAGGTTGAGGGACCGCAGAATGTTGATATCCGCCAACTGTGTTGGGCGAGCCAAAACTAGCGTTGGGCGAGCCGAAACTTGCCGGAACGTCTCCTGACATCTCGGACTTTTGAAGCGGTAGTGTCTGGGAAGGTAGTGCTTGAGGAGGTAATGCCTGAGGCGGGGTGTCATTGCGCGCATTGCTCGAAGCAATTTGCTGCGCCTTTTCGCTCGTGCTGTTGTGATCATCGGTGTGATGAACAGTGCGAATCACACACAACCAGAATGCCATTAACGAAAATATGCCAACTGAAATCATGAATTGCTTGCTGCTGGCCTTGAGAAATCCTTTGCCAAAGGGTTCTGGCTTCATCGAGGCGGCCCAATCAGGGGCGCCGCTATTGTTCGAAGCCTTTCTTGCTTCCAGCTCTGCCATCTTGCGCTTGGTATGAGCAGCGAGCTTGCTCAGCACGCTGTGTTCCTGGTCCAATCCCAATATCGACTTAATCCTGTTAACATGTCCATGTCCCCACGGAGAGGCTTGCTCTTGCTGGGCTTCAGCGCCGTTGGACCCTGCTACACGTTGTTCGCCTGCGATGCCGTTCATATAAATCTCCTCTGCCGTAGACATCATAGACATCGCCTGGGGCGCGCGGGGGTAATCAGTGGGAATAGCACCATAAGGAATTAATCAACTCTTGTCGTCAATATTGAATTCATCCAAGAAGGTGTTGCTCGTTCTTCTATGTTTCATCATTGGAGGATTGGTTTGGATTGCGGTCGACTGGTCCACTCGCGGTGCACCAGCCGGCACGTTTATGGCAAAGCCGTATTTGCAACTTGGGACCAATGCAGGGTTGGCGATACTTTGGCAAACGACGCCAAGTCTTGACCAGTGGACTATCGAAATCAAGAAAGACTCGCAATGGAAGAGCGGCCCCCCAGTCATAAAAAGACAGTTAGAGATTGATTCGATCAAACCGTTTGATCTCTTCTCAGTTGATGTCACCGAGCTTGGTGTCAAACCATTCGAATATAGAATTCTTCGAAATCGCCGAGTTGAATTTTCCGCAAGTACCAAAGAGCGCTTGAGCAGCTCATCTCGGTATAAGTTTGCAGTATTGGGAGATTGTGGCGCTAATACTCTCGCCCAAAGAAAAATTGCCTATCAAATTTACATGGAGCATCCGAATTTTGTTCTTGTAACTGGAGATATCGTATATCCAGACGGAAGGGCGAGCGAATACCTTGAACATTTTTTTCCGATCTACAACAACGATCAAGCCGCACCTGACGCTGGTGCGCCCTTAATGCGTTCAACTCTTATGGCGGCTGTGCCTGGAAATCATGACGTGGGTAAAGCCGCACTTTTTGATGTTCGAAACATGGAAGTCTTTCCAGATTCACTGGCTTATTTCTACGAATGGTCGCAACCATTGAACGGACCCGGCAAATATGGACAACCTAATACACCGCTTTTGCTTCACAACCCGGCTCGGCAAGAGCGTTTCCGCGTGGCGGCAGGGAAGAACTATCCAACCATGTCGACGTTCTATTTTGATAATGGCAACGCACGTTACATAATGTTGGACGCTGACCATTATATGGACTGGACAAATCAGGTCTGGCGAAAGTGGCTCGATGACGCGTTGTTGGCCGCTAAAGACAAGAAGTGGCGCTTTGTTTTGTATCATCAAACAGCATTCAATTCCGACACTTCTCACTATTCTGAGCAAAGAATGCGCCTCATTACCGACATTCTCGAAAAACATGATGTTCGCATTGTTTTTTGCGGACACGTGCATAACTATCAACGTACTTATCCATTGCACTTTATACCGAGCGCTATGGATGCGAAAGGCATGGTTCCAGGTCAAATCGAATTAGCGGGGAAGGGCATTCCCACGCATGCAGGGGAAATTGTTTATGTAACCACCGGGGCTGGTGGCGCCAGTCTGACGGGAACTCAAATCGCGCCTTTGCCTGAAAAGTGGCAGCCGTTCACGCAGAAATTTATTGCCAGCACGCATTCGTTCAGCATCTGTGAAGTTGCTGGAGACACGTTGACAGTTAAGCAAATATCAGAGGATGGAGCGGTTTTGGATCAGTTCGCAGTTTCTGCTGCACCATATGCAATACCGATGCCGAAACCCGTTCAAAAACCCGCGCAAAAATCGGCGCGAAATTAAAGGTTTTAGGCGCGTTATTGAATAGCGCCATCCTCTTTGGCTTGACGAGCGTATTTCCATAGCATCCACTTAAAATTGCGGATGCGAAATCTATGGAAGCCATATTTTTTCATTTCTGCATATGCTTTTTCGACTGGCCAATTCTCTTTCGCCATCCTGTATATGGCGATCAGCAGCCCCGTTCTGTCGGCGCCATGTAAGCAGTGCACAAAGATCGGCCGGCTCGCTTCGTGATCAACCAAACGTAGAAAGTCATCGATGATTTGCTGGTTTGGGAGATTCCAATAATTCAGACGCACACTTAAGAACTTCATCCCGGCGGCTTCAACGTAAGTTTTCTCTGTTGCGATGGTCCGTTTTCCCCAACGCAAGGAGATAACGGTGCGAATTCCCATTTCAGCTAGTGATCTGACGCCTTCTGAACCAGGTTGGCCGCCCCGATAAAGCCAGTCGGTGACCTTGTGGAAATTTCTAATCGGCACTTCAGATGTATCTGTCACATTAAGCTCAGCAAAAGTGAAGGTTGAGAACTCTAGATTACCTCATGAAACGTCCGGCTGGAACATTCCAATCGATGACAATGTCATCTCTAAGGCGCACGAGGCACGTCCATGAGTGAAGTCAAACAGGCTCTGGTGATTTACAACCCTGCTTCAGGCACTGTCGGTGACCTGGATCGGCGGCTTGGCGCCATCGTTAGAAGACTGAACGATCATTCCAATTACGTTGTTAATGTTCGGGCTACGACGCCGGGGATTACCGCGCAAGAATTGTTAGCACCGGCTTTGGGTGAGTTCGAGTTGGTCATAGTCTGCGGAGGCGACGGCACTGTCGGAGTCGTGCTCGGAGCCGTCGCCGAAACCAAATGCAGGGCGCGCGTCGGCATTGTTCCTTTCGGCACAGGCAATCTGCTTGCTCATAATTTAGGTATTTATCCCTCCAAGTACAAAGGGGATGTTCTAAACGCTGCCCTGGACACAATATTGGAGGGGCGCGTGGTTTCGATGGACCTAGGGCGCTTGAACGACCGCTGGTTCACGGTGGATGCAGGAACCGGCCCGATTTCAAATGCCATTACGGTGCCTCGTCAGAAGGACAAGAAGTTTTGGCGATTATTTGTTTACGCGTTACCTCTGCTCAAGAGCATGGCCAGGGGACCTCGAGCCTTCAAAATTTCTGTTGACGGTGGAGAGCCGGTTGTTATGCCAGCGTCCGGAGTTTTCGTCACTACTATCGGCGAAATGGGAATTGGTAATGCTTATGACTACAGCCAGTTGAACAATGGAACGTTGGATCTGATAGTTATGAACCCCAAATCGATCCGCGACTACTGGCGAACAACGTGGCGATTCGCTGCCTGGAATATCTTTGGCAAAATCACAGATGAAGAGCCTCCTTATCTCGTGCGCAAGATTAAGACTGTGGACATCGACGTTCTACCCGCACGACATATGAAATCACCAGTCCACAAATGGGCTAGTTGGATCAGGAATTTTCTTAACATGAAAGCTGACTTTGATCCTGCTATGCCTGATCGCGCCACCGCCATGGTTGATGGCGATCGCTGTGGTTCCACCCCGATGCATATTGAAATAGTACCAAATGCGGTGCAATTAATCGTGCCGAGCGTTAAAGTGTCACCGGTTCCAAGCGATGTGAAACAATTAGATAAAGTCGTGTCACAAGCTGCGTGAGCCAGAGAACACCCCCGACCATAGCTGTGCTAAAATGCGCTTCGGCTGACTTATCGGGTGAGTAAACTGAAATTATTTTCACTGCTTTTATTTCTTCTCCTATCGATAACCGTAAATAGCGCGAACGCACAAGCACAGCGGGATGTTGTTTACGTTGAACATGGCACTTTTCAAAAGCTTGATCTGTTTGTGCCACCTAATGTAGTATCGCCGCCCGTCGTCCTCTATATCCACGGAGGTGGCTGGCTTACTGGCGATAAGAATGACGTACCTCAATTTCTCTTCAAAACCGGATACGCAGTGGCTGCGATAAACATGCGCCCCACTTCTGTTGCTCGCTTCCCTGCGCAGATTGATGACTGCATTAGTGCGCTGCATTGGTTGCAAGAAAACGCCAAGCGCTACGGCTACTCGGGAGACAATGTCATCGTCGTCGGGATATCGTCGGGCGCACACTTAGCCGCTTTGATGGGAACTATGCAGTATCCCGGAAGAGAAGCCGTGAAATGTGTAGTTGATGTAAGTGGACCAGTCAACTTCCTCTCAATTGTGGCGCATGCTCATCCAACCGTGCCAGGTCAGGTATATTTCTGTAGTCCGAAAGGGCACATCGCCGCACTGATCGGCGGTCCTCCTTTGAAAAAGCAAGACGCCGCTCTGAAGGCTAGTCCGATTACTTATACAGATGCGAAGTCGGCGCCGGTTCTAATCATTCATGGTGGCATGGATGAAATCGTTCCATATGAACAGGCTAATGAATTTCATCGACGTTTAGATGTGTTCGGGGTGAAAAACGATTTAGTGATTCTGCCCAATGCAGCCCACAATATGGCGCCGGACCTCTGGTCTCCAGTGTTTTCAATGTTTGTGAGCAGATACGTACCGCGTCCAAAGAGGGTGGCTATGAATCGACAGCCAGGAGGGCCTGGGCAACCAAACAGGTCTGGGCAATCGGGGCAGCCGATGCAACCAGGGCAACCGCAATCTGTGCAACCAGGGCAACCGACGCAACCGGGCCAATCGGGACCACAAGCTCAGTCCGGACAATCGGGAAAAACACAACCGGGACAGGCAGCGCAATCCGGACAACCAGGGCAAACGGCTCAATCCGGACAACCAGGGCAGTCTACGCAATCAGGGCAGTCATCGCAATCCGGCCAACCAGGGTCATCATCTCAACCAGTGTCGTCGACGCAGTCAGCGCAATCCGCGCCGCCTAGCGATCAAGGATTTCGTGCCAGACATAATCGTGCTGTTCAGTAATGCGTTGTGGCTGGCTGCACTAGAGTGTTTTGATGCATCAGCCGATCGCAAATGAGCTACCAACTCCGTCAGTTCCGGCAAAAATTTGGTGGACAGAACTTGATGGTCTGCGAGCGCTCGCATTTTTCCTAGTGTTCTATAGTCACAGCACTGGACTTTTCCTCCGTCAAAGTCCGGGGAGAAACGGCTTCCTGCTCTTCCTTTCCACGCTCGATCAAAAAATCTTGCAGTGGGGCTGGATTGGTGTTGACCTGTTTTTTGTGATGAGCGCTTTTTTGATTACATCGCTCTTGCTGCGCGAGAGAGTGCGTTGCAACAGCGTCAGTTTGAAGAACTTCCTTACCAGACGGATTTTGAGAATCTGGCCCCTATACTTCACATATTTAGCGCTTGCATTTTTTGCCATACAACCACTCGTTTTGTCATTGCAAGCGAAAGTCGGCATACCCGTTGGCCCTGAGCAAATGCTGAAGAGCAACGATTTTTGGATTGCATTTCTGTTCTTCGTCGGCAATTACGCGATCATGTTTCACGGTGAGCTTATCGGTGTGATTAACCCACTGTGGAGTCTCTGTATCGAGGAACAGTTCTATCTCGCGTGGGGCTCAATTATGTCTGTGGTTAGGCATCCACGCCATTTGGTTGGACTGCTTTGTCTTGCACTGTTGATTGGAATAGCGATCAGAGTCTCAATGTTCTGGGTATTTCCTAAAAACTATTTTGCAATTTACATGAACGGTCCGGCTCGCATGGACTCTATTTTGTGCGGCTGTTTAGCGGCTTTCTTTTGGCAAATGCACAGTGAACTCCTGCAGAAGAATAGGACGCTTCAGATAGGATTGTTAGTGCTATCAATTGGTCTTTTGAGCTCAATACTGGCCTTCGTTCCCCGCATGGAAGAGTGCGATATTTCTTTGATATGGGTATTCACGGCCATAGCTGTTTCGTGGACGTCGCTTTTGCTGGCGACTTTGTCATTTGATCCTGTCCGCAACTTTTTTAGAGCACCGGCTTTGGTGCACATCGGAAAACTAACTTACGGCATGTACATTTTTCATGTCGCCTCAATTTTGCTTTCAATTATGTTTTGCAGGTTGGTATTACACATTCAGTCCCGAGTCTCATATGTCGGCGCCTGTTGGGTGATGGGCTTAGCTCTCACTTACTTGTTGGCACGACTGTCCTGGAAATATTTGGAGAGCCCATTTCTTAAATTGAAAGACAAATTCAATCAACCATCCTCAACTGATACCAAAGAAGTGTCCCTTGTTAGTGGCGGCTAATCGTGTGCTTCTTAAGTGGCTAGGCTTAAGTGATCAAGCAGCAGGAATGCAGCGAGACTAGTTAAGGAGCGTTCCTAGCAGCGCCCCTTTCGCTAATTCTTCTCAATGAGCGGACTACTTTGTTGGTGGTTTTTTGAAGCTATAGTCGAGCAGCTCTGTCACGGATCCGACCGGTCCAGACTGCGTTGCTGATTTGACTAATCCGACCCAGTTTGCAAACCAGTAAGTCTTCGTTACCTCACCGCCACCTTGCTTCACTTTTGTCACCACTTTCATCGTGGAATATTTTCCTGCCGGAACATAAATATCTTCCGGACCAGAGACTTGAGCCGAATCTTCAATATCCACGCCCATCATTCCTTTGCCTTTCCACTCCCATGAATCGTTATTGACGAGTGGATTCTTGATGAATTGATAGAGGGGGTCATAGTTAACCAGCATCGTGGCTGCGTCGCCGTATTGTTCTTTGTGTCGTAACACGAGCCCTATTGGTTTCGAATACCAGTCATGTAGCACCTTGGCGGTGGTTGTGTCGACTGCATAAATGATCGTCTGATCAGGCTGTTTTTCCGCACTCACCACTTTTAGGTCAAATTTCGATTGTTTGCCTTCGCCAGTGGTTGACTGATACTTCCACCAGTCGTTGACCCGAAGCGGGAAGTAATCCGGAGGCGGTGGCGGCTTCTTGTGGATGACAGTTTTGTTCGCGGCTTGAGCGTTAACTGTCGAGACGACGGTTAACAGAAATATTGAAGCTAGCAGGCTCTTAAGCACGATTTACTCCTATTCTGGCTTGGCAATAGCTACGCTGCCTACAGTCGGTATTTCTAAAAACAAAGCACAGAGTTGGTTCTCAGTAGCACTTCACAGCAATTTGCCAGGGAAATAATAGCTCATCGAACGAAGCAGAGTCAGGAGCTTCTCTCCTGTTCTTAGCCGGGTGGACCCATGGGAGCTTCCCCATTGCGACCGCGCCCCTCTCCCGGCATATTGAGTGCATGGTTGATACCGCTGGCCACCACGATGTTCTCTCCAGCGCTGCGCCCGACCGCAGCAGAGTTTCCGACGCCAACGGCTCGTCGAATCTCTTGGACGAAGTCTTCCATGTGGCAAAAAACTCAATTATCGCCCCGGCGCTGAACGCCGCTTGGGTCGAACCGCGTAACACTGTCGCCAATGTTATTAACGTTGTCACCGATGAAAAGTTTGGCAAAATTGGTGCCGAGAAGGAATTTGCTGTTGATCATGCCAAAACCTACTCGCCCGAGTGGTTTGTCCAAAGCATATCCGGGGGCTTAGGCGCGCTTGTTCCGTACACGATTGCCGGTAAAGCGACCGGTGGATTGATGCGAGCCGGAGGCGAACAACTTGGTTTGAGCGGAAGCGCAGCCGCAATGGCAAAAAGTGAGCAATTGGCGTTTATAGGAGGAGCCTTCGCCTATGACGGAGCCCGTCCATTAAAAGACGGTGAAACTCATCTCGGGAATGCCTTTGCCGGTGCTGCTGGATTTGCAGTCTTCGGTCTGGGCAATCGTTATCTGAACTTTGAACAACCATTCGGGAAATTAGCCGGCAGAGTAGCCGTCGGCGCGTTAGGTGCTGACACTCAACGTTTGGTTTCCACTGGCTATTCAGAGCACCGACTTCCTACTGCCGAGGAGCTCACCCAAGCTGCAGCTAGCGGTGCGGCTATGAACTTGGCACTACCGACGGTGCAAGACAGAATCACAAAATCGGTCGTTGATTTCCAAACTGGCACCAATCGTGGAGCCGCAGCTGATCGTTACCTTATGACCGCTCATAGTGTAGATCTGGCTCGCTCTCCCGAATTGTCCAAGCTTGTGTACGAAAATCCCTGGGCACGGGTGAAACTTGGCAGTGATGTGCCGGACTTTGTGGCTGCAGAAAATAAGATTGTTTTGCCGAAAGGTCGCCAAAGCTCTGAGGTAATTGCCAAAGAGCTTACCCATTTGGGTGATGCTGTTTCAGGCAAATTTGAACAGGGTTTTGGTGATGCTGCCAAACAACTCGCTGCCGGAAACGTAGACGATGCGTATCGCACTTATCGTGAGACTCGTGCTGCCCAAGAAACTGCAGCGCAACATTCATCCCATACCGTAGCCAATGATTTAAACGGCACCAGAATTCTTGATCCGAAATTTCTTAACATGGAAATCAGCGCCTGGCCTACTGGCCGAGGTATCAGTCAAGAAGGTCGATGGCGCCAGGAGTTCACCCAGTTCCAGGAATCTGGTGGCACATGGCGTCCAGGAACAACGCTAAACACTGCGGAATCTTTCAATCCTAATGCCAAGGATCAAATTGATCCTAAAAACCTTAGCAAAGAAGAAAGACTGAAATTGCATGAGCAAACTGTTGGCACCAATTTGGTTGAAGACCTGCAGAAAGCAGGATTTATCGGAGTCTTCGCAGGCGGAGCTGTTCGGGATAAGGCGATGGGCAGTTTGCCCAAGGATTACGACATTGCCACTTCGGCGTCTCCAGAAACCGTCGAGAAAATATTTGCAGACAAAGGCTACAAAGTTATAGCCACTGGTAAACAATTTGGCGTTATTAATGTGATCGCAAAAGGCGTTCAGTTCGAGATTGCTACATTGCGCACAGATGGACAATACACTGATGGTCGCAGACCTGACAGTGTCCAGTTCGTATCCTCATTACACGAAGATGCGGCGCGACGCGATCTGACGATGAATTCCATGTTTGAAGATCCGCTAACAAGTACGACGTTTGACTTTTTCAATGGTCGCGGCGATATCGCAAATAAAACCATTAAGGCAGTTGGAGATCCCAATCAACGATTTGCCGAAGATCCTGCACGCATGATGCGGGTTCCTCGCTTTGCTGCTCGTTATGCGCCGGACGGATTCACAGTAGAGCCGACAACTTTAGATGCCATCACTGCGCACGCAGAAGACATCAACAAGGTATCGGGCGAGAGAATTCGCGATGAACTAAAAGGAGTATTGAAGTCTAATGATCCAGTCGCTGGGCTAGACATTATGATGAACACCGGACTTATGAAACAACCTTCGGTATTGCCGGAGGTGGCAGCAACGGACGGACCGAAAGGACTGCAAGATGCTAGATGGCATCCTGAAGGCAGCACTTGGGCGCACACCCGTATGGTAATGGATGGATTGGCGCAAGTTCCTTATTCGTTCGAATTGAGAATGGGAGGATTGTTGCACGACATTGGTAAGCCAAACACTCAACAAGTGTTTGAGAATGGCAATATCGGTAATTACGGTCACGATATACTCGGCGCTGAAATGATCCAGCCAATCGCTAAACGTCTTAAGTTCACCAACTCAGAACGCGATCAAATTACCGAACTCGTTCGTTTGCACATGCAGATGCACAAAGTGTCGGAGTTCCAACTACCCAAACTGATGGATTTCTTGGCTCATCCTCAAATTAAGGACATGACAGCTCTCGAGCATGCTGATTCGATGGGACGAGGACATACCTACCAACCTGCTAAATCACAGCAAGAGTTTATCAATCAAAAGATAGAAGAACTTTCAAATACTGAGCATCCTGCCCAATCACTCGGCGCAAAGCCAATCGTTGATGGCAAGTTGCTTAAGGTGCTAGGAGTTAAATCGGGTCAACGGTTGGGCGAAATCAAATCCGATGCTTTTGATGCGCAGCGTATGGGAGCCTTCACTGACGAGACCACCGCACGCCAGTGGTTGCAAGACAGCTTTACTGAATTCCGCGTCAAGCCATTCATAGATGGCACCAAACTGCTGGAACTCGGAGTCAAGCAAGGTCCCCGCATGGGCGAAATCAAGAATGCCACCACTCAAGCTCAACGCGACGGAGTGTTCCACGACGAGCCAGGCGCACTTGAATGGCTGTACAAACAGTATCCAGAATTGCAACCGGGGCAGTAGAAGCCATTACTTGCTTGCGGCTTTTACCGTCTCCAACGCCTGTTGCCAGGCTTTAAAATCGATTGGCGGCGAGTCGGCAGTTGGCGGACGAAGGTTCTGCGTCTCGATAAGATATCCGGCAGTTCCCAATGCAGTTTCCGGATACATCTGATGCACAGCCCGCAGGAATTGCGGCATATCACTTGGCTCGATCAATCGCATCCAACTCCCCACTGGGACTTGTGGACGAGCGGCGATCACGTCCTGAACCAACTGAATCTGATCGGCAAGTGGTGTCTCTCTCATAAGACGACCTAACTCAATGTTGCCAGATTCGGGGATTTTGAACGATTTCGGCGGAGTGGTTTGAGCTACAACTGCATCCGCAGTCTGCGCTGGGCGAATGGCAGAACCTTCCGCGAGCCAGCTCTTCGCGTTTAGTCCACCTTCGGTCAATCCATGTGCGACACCGCCCATAGTGGCGCCGAAAAGCCCGTAATACGCGGCCGATTTCCCTACGGTGCTTGGATCAAACGTAACCCCCTTGCCATTCACCAGCGAGGTAGCCTCTGCATTAGCTATGCCCGCCGGAATGCCAGAGAGCCCGCCGAGGGCCACATCTTGCAAGAACGTGCGACTGCCAGCCTCGCCGAGAAAAGCAAATCTATTCAATCCGACCGTGCTTGCACCCAGGGTGCCGAAAGTTGCGAATCCTACGGCAGCATTCTTTAACCGTTCTGAAGCGGAGCCTGGAGTGAACAAACCGCCGTAAAGGGCGCCGGTTGTGCCCAATGATAGGGTTGATGCTAGGACCGGACTTTCCGCCAGTGAAGCTGAGATCAGTCCTTTCTCGGCAGCTGCCCCCAAGCCTTTGCTGACGCCGAATCCAGTGAGCTTGGTCAATACAATCACATCGGCTACGCTACCGCCAAAGTCACCGACCTTCGCGGCAATTGAATTGTGATTGTACTCTTTGGAAAGGTCGAGTTTCGGACCAATCAAGCCGAGAGTGGCGTTATAAGGCCTCGCGACGGCGCCGTCAATTAATCCCAACCCTAAATCTGCAAGGGAGCCAATCTGAGTCCCTGTAGGCTTTTCGGTTTTGCTTGTAAAACCATTCCTTTCGGACATGCGCACACCGGTAGAACTGCCTAACTAGTATTTCGATCTCCTGCTCCATCTATCTCATACCCATTGTGAGTGGCGCGTGAGCAACCTAGTGTTTGGGTTTGTTGAGAATTGGCAATTTTTCGGCTCATATCTCAACGCGCGGTAATGTCGCCTAGGTTTCGGGTCGTAGGTTGTCTCGAACACCATTCACTCGCAAGCATCGCGAATATAACGTCGTCAGCCCAACAGTCCTTAAACCAAAGACTTTGCACAAAGTGTCCCTCCTTGCGCAGCCCAATGCGTTCCATGAGAGCCATCGATCCTAGGTTGCGCGGATCTACGGAAGCAAAAACGCGATGCTTGTTCAGCCGAACGAAGAGGAGATCGAGAATGGCATTGAGAGCTTCAGTAGCGTATCCCTTGGCTTGGAAGTCCGGTGCTATTGTGATCGCAATCTCCACGATGCGCGAATCAGTTTCAAGAACGTGAATACCACAGTCACCTATTAAGACGTCATCACCGCGAAGTTCAATTCCGAGTTGATACCAACCAGGTGTGTTGAGTTCTCGCATCATCATGCTGCTGATGAACGACTGAACTTCTTCCAACGACTGTGGCTGCCAGGATTGATACTGGAGGACTTCAGGATTGGAGCGATATGCAAACATTTTTTCAGTGTCGTCTGGCCGCAAGCACCGAAGAGATAGTCGCTCAGTCAGGATACTTTCGCAAGGCTCAGATTGCTTCATGCGATCGAGTTTCGTCGGCGAGTATTTGTTTTATTCTCGTGGATATAGCGGTGATTCCAGGGTTGCCTAGAGTATAGAAAGTTACTTCGTTTTTGCCGGACAAATAAAGAATTGTCGGCAGCGGCTTGACACCGTATTCGGTGAGGATGTCATTGTTTTTTGGATCATCAGCATCAATTACAACGACGTTAAACTTATCACGATTCGCACCAAGGGCAGTTTTCACATCATCGACTATTCCTTTGCATGAGTCGATCCAGTCAGCTTTAAATATCAATATGGATGGTTGATCATTTTTTTTGGCAGCGTTCAAGTCGACTAGTCTAAACGTTCCTGCTGTTTTTCCTCCAACTGTAGGCGCAATTACATTATCGGGCAAGGTGAGAAGTATTCTGTGTGCACGCGCGGCCAGTGCAGAGCCTTTGGCGATCTGGGTTGTTTTCAGCAAATGCTCACTCGCCTTCGTGTTGTCGCCGAGCATGATGAAACCTTCTGCGATTTTGAAGTGCGCCAACGCTTCCTTGACACGATCGGCGTCGAGTTGCAGACCGTTGGTCCGACCTGTTTTGATAGAGGTGTTTGCTGTCTGTTCAAGTCGCGGCGTTGAGACGTGCTTGTCTATCCAATCGGACACCAGCTCTACGACGTCATCGGTGAACTGCCCTTGTTCGAAGATTAGGTGTTCGGCTGAGCCGACCATGATCATATTTTTGTCTGGCGTCTTAAGTCGATTAAACAGGGCAAGCGTTCCCGCTGGTTTGATCAGCCTGTCGCTCCCGCCCTGAAGAAACAATACCGAGGTCTTGGTGATGCGCTCTGCATCCTTGCTGTTAGATTGCATTAGCTTTTCATAGCGAACTAAATCCTTTGGCGATAAACTCATACGCGCCAGGGGATCCGCCTCCCAATCCATGATCACTTGCGGATCTGTCGTTGATCGATGAGCCACTTTTTTGCCAACTGAAATTTCCTTTTTCGACGAGGTAAGCAGACCGAAACCAACTTTCATTTTTGTGGAATTTTGACTATAGCGTTTGATCGATGGAACGGAGCAAATCAATCCATCAACAAGTGAGGGATACCGGACCGTAGCCTGTAGTGCCAGCCCTCCTCCCATCGATTCACCAAGCAAGATAACGGGCAATCCGGGGTGCGCTTTGTGAATTGCGACAAGGGCATTTTCGATATCTTGAAACGTGGTTTCGAAATCTAGATCGTATCCCAAATCAGTTTTTTGCCAGGAACCAAATCCGCGAATGTCGATGGCATAAGTAGGCAGCCCCAGGTGAGCCAGGCGCGTGCCAAGGTCGGCATAATTCTTCGCATGCAGGGAAAGTCCGTGCAAGCAAAGAATTGCAGCCCAAGGCGTAACTGATAAGTCGCGCCACGCTTCTAGCGGAACGTCGTTGCCGACCCGCTGCTTCTCCGTCCACTGCGTGCTTTCCTTAGTTTCGGACTTAGTTTCGGACGGAGCTGTCGATTGAGCATTGACTGCATTGCCGTTGAGCAATAACCAGCAAAGCCCTAAAACCGTTGCTGAACGGCGAGTTCTAATCCACATGTAGCGCGTGTCCTTACGTTTGAAAGCAAACAAAACCTGTCGAACGGTTTATCCCTAGCTCGTTAGACGTTTTGAGATAATATCAGGTATTGCATCCTCATCTATGTTTTGAGGAGTGCGAAGCGAGAATGAACTGGTGGGCTTGCCTGAAATAAGGGACAGCTTTACACCTGGCACCATTTGAGGTGCCTTGAGTCAGACGTAACCGGCGCGAAACTTTTTAGTTTTGCGCTTTTGCATCCCCCGTTTGCGTAAATGCACATAGTTTGGCACAGGTGTGTATAGGAAAATCGCTGGCAACCCCGATTCTTGAGGAACCAGCCATGACAGAACGAACACCACAACAGGAAGCTACATATTTAGAGAAACTCGGTTTTGCAGGAGCCAAGGACCACTCAGCCGTCGCTGAAAAAGCGGCACAAGCATTCTATGCCGAGTATCAAGATGTAATGAAAACGCACAGCACCCAGTATCTCGATCAAATGGGTCGATCTCTAGAAAAGGCTAAGAGCGTCGATGGAGTAGGTATTAGTGTAGATTTTGGTGGATCACCTACGCTGCACTTCCAAGATGTCGCCTTCTGGGGCGGAAAAAACGATTCACCGACGGGTCCACGAATTGTAGATGGCGATGATCCAGGGCACAGGCAATTACCGCAGGTGCGTGCCGGGCAAACAGTGCAGGTTCGTGAAGGTTCTTACGTAGCTGAAAAAGGGTCGCACGTGATCGGCACTGCGCAAGCAACGGAATTTTTGGATGTGTATGCTGAGAAAGGTTCTGTCGTTGATCTTAACGGCACTGGTAGAGTGGCTGCTTTTAAGGGCTCATCTGCCAGCGTGAAAAATTTTGGTGAGGCTTTCGCCTTTGATGGCTCTCAGGTCACAGTTAGCGAACGGGGATCAGCCATTGCCCATGCAGGTTCGCACGTTACTGCTGAAAAGGGCGGCACCGTTTTTGCAGACGCGGGTTCGTACATTGATGCTGAAGCTGGCTCAGAAATCCTCGCTCAGAAGGGAGCTCACATCAAGATAGAAAAAGGCGCCGTAGTTAAGTGGGATTGAGTTCAGTCGCGCTTGAAATTTCCTCAAAATTGAGCGCTAGCATAGCAATGTAGCGAAGTTTCACACATGAAGCCTTAGCTCGATCGGTACACACCACCCCGCCGAGGTAAATTAATGGTCGAGATCAGCAGAGGCGATAGCATTGATCTAAGTGTCGCTAGTCGAGATTATGTAGCTGTGAAACCTGGATTGGATCTGGCTGATCCAAATTTCAACAAAGCCTGGAGTGCTCACCGAAACCTGGCGGCTGTGCACGACGATTTCCACATCACGACAAATGGTCGTGCTGCAGACTGGGTTAAAGATATGGAGAAGGGCGGCGAGCTGTCTGCGGCCGACAAAGAGTTGCTTCTTGCAGTAACTGAGCTTAAGCGCAAAATTTCACCGGATAAGTTTTCTAATTTTTTAGATCGCGTCGACAAGATGCCACCCTTCCAAATTGGTAATTTAGCCGACAGCGGAAGGTTATCCACACTCTTTGATCCCAAAGGTACAGGCAGCATTTCCGCGAAAGACGCAATTGCCGCGATGGCCGATCCTAAAAACAGTGAGTTGGATCGCGTGATAGCCATGTCTCTTGTACAGCACTTTTTTGTGGGCAAACAGCTTGATTCGACAGTTGAAATCGATAAAATTCGAACGGACTTGAAAGACAAGCATGACTGGTAATGGTCTGAGCTGTTGGTGAGTCGTGCTATCCAACATGCTAGTGCTGCACCGCCAGCAGTGCTATGCCGTGAAACTAAAGTCTAAGTGATATTCAGCAACATTTTCACCACTGATTCTAAGGTCGTCGGGGTTACTGGCTTTTGTAAAAAGACCGTCATCCCGGCTTCTAAGCATGTTTGCCTACTGGCGCCGTTGGCTGTGGTTGCAACTATGGGGACAGGCGAAAGTCCTTCGGTTCTTTCATGAAGTCTGATGGCGACCGTCGCATCCACGCCATTCATGTGGGGCATTTGAACATCCATAAAAATGAGGTCATAGCGCGAGTTTAGAATTCGCTGAAGGGCTTCCACACCATTTGCTGCGGAATCGACTGTTACCCCAAACTGTTGCAGTTGAAGAGTCATCATCTTTCGAAGGGCTGGGTCGTCATCGACAACTAAGATCCTATGGGGCGCTGCCACTTGCGATTCACCGTTCTCTTTATCTTTCATATGTAGGACCTCCAGGTTTGGTAAATATCGCTTGGCCGTCATCGCCCACAGATGAATCAGGCTAGCCACCGAGATTGGTGATTGGCCTATTGGGGATTTCTGTGCACCGCCATCATTGCCTTGGCAATAGTGGAGAGACCGTCAAAATGGGGATAGTTTGATCTAGTTGTTTTTTCAGTGGCGCGTGGATACTTAGACCCATTTCCGCCGCTATTTGTATTAAGAGCTCTTCCCCTCAGAAGTGCCCGAATGATTTGCCCTCGTCTACTCTTGTTATAGGATAAAATTCTGGCAAGCGTTTGGCACTCAAGAGCAAAGATCCGGCATGGATGTAGAACCTAAATTTGAAGATCCAGTCTTAGGTAGCTGCCTTTGGATTTTCGCCAAGAATAGGTGGGAGTTTTCGATCCCCGATACAGGCGAGGAGAATGTTGATTGCTACCTGTACTATGACTAGCATCAGTTAGAGGATAAGCACGCTCAGCCGCTGGAAGAATGGCTCGAACCAGTGGGTCAATTCGTAGTGTGGGTTCGCAAAAACGAAAGTATATTGCGATCAAAAATCGCGGAGGAAAAATTCCAGTGGTGGATCGAGAATCGCTACGATTCTAAAATTCACACTTCTTCTTCCAGAGAACAATTTGTTGCACTCTTGCTCCTGCATGATGTCGCATTTTACCTGGGTGGAGACCTCATCCTCGCCAACTATGTTGATCGAGGTGACAAGCTTTTGGGACCGAATCACTCTTTTCTCGTCGACGTCAAACCCGATGGAACAGTGAACAATGTTCAAGTCGTCGGTCTCTCTGCGCTCTGGTAAGAAAAGCAAAGCGCTGTCCGACGTTTGAGTGCGATCAACTTTACCGCACGTCAAATTGCGGTAATGCCTCGGCGCACTCATCGCACACGTCGACGTAGTTTTTGTCCACGCCGATTTTAGTCGAATACTTCCAGCATCGAGCGCATCTCTCGCCCTCAGCTTTCAGCACTGTGACTCGCAATCCGCTTTCGGTTAGTTCAGCCAGCGGTTCTTCATTGTGTTTGCCATTCGATCCGTTCGAACCAGTTTTGTTCGTCACTTCAGCTTGAGAGGTGATGAATAGGGACGGCAAATTTTTGCCCAACGAAGCAACTTTCTCCGCGAGCTCAGGTTGATCGAAGTGAAGCAATACTTTTGCTTCAAGTGACTTGCCGATTTTCTTTTCTGCACGCGCCTGCTCTAGAGCTTTGTTGACAGTGTTGCGCACAGGGATTACTTCAGTCCAGAAATCATCCAAGACTTGATTGTGATTTTTCACATTTGGCACAGGGAAATCGGTGAGCAGTACACTCAAATCATTTGAGTTTGCGTGCCTGATTTTTTCTGGCGTAAATTGCCAGATGTCTTCGGCTAAGTGCGGTGTCACTGGCACCAGCAATCGCACCAAGACTTGTAGCACTTCCTCAAGCACTGTCTGCGCGCTTCTTCGTTCCAAAGATTTTGGAGCGGATATGTACAATCTGTCTTTGACTATGTCGAAGTAAAAGCTGGAAAGATCAACAACGCAAAAGTTTTGCAGCAATTGATAATATTTGAAGAATTCATATCGATCGAAATCTTCCGTCACTCCGGTAACGAGTTCATGCAATCGATGCATGACGAATGCATCCAGTTTCGAAAGCTCGCTAAGAGGAACGCGATCTTTGGCAGGATCGAAGTCATTCAAGTTGCCCAGTATGTAGCGAGCCGTGTTTCGCAATTTGCGATAAACTTCCGCCAATTGGGCGAGCATGCTTTTACCGATTGGGATATCGTCCGTGTAGTTAACGGATGCCACCCACAATCTCAGAACATCTGCACCATATTGTTTGATCACGTCATCTGGATCGACGACATTACCAACTGACTTAGACATTTTCTTGCCGTGTTCATCCACAACAAATCCATGCGTTAGCACAGTTTTGTACGGCGCTCGATGCTGCGTGGCAACGGACGTCAGCAAGGACGACTGGAACCAGCCGCGGTGTTGATCGCTGCCTTCCAAATACATCTCACATGGAGAGCCACGCAGTTCAGGTCGTGCGTCTAAAACAGAAGCGTGAGTTGAGCCCGAGTCAAACCAGACATCCATGATGTCCGTTTCCTTAGTGTATTCTGTGCCACCACACGTGGAGCACGGGAAATGACCACCAAGGAAATGCGAAGACTCTTGTTCCCACCATGAGTCACTGCCTTCAACTGCAAAAACTGCGGCGACACGCTCAATGCTTTGGGCGCTCATCAGATGCTTGCCACATCCCTGACAGTAGAATACAGGTATCGGCACGCCCCAAGCGCGCTGACGGCTGATGCACCAGTCATTACGTTTCTCAACCATTGCATAGATGCGGTTTCGTCCAGAGGCAGGTATCCACTGAACAGTGTCTATCGCTGCCAAAGCTTCCTGTCGGCATCCATCAACGGATGCAAACCATTGCTCTGTAGCTCTGAAGATAAGTGGCTTCTTGCACCGCCAGCAGTGCGGATAGCTATGTGAGTAGGTTGAGTGATGAAGAAGTTTGCCTAATTCTCTGAGATGCTCAACGATTGGCATATTGGATTTGTCGAAGCGTTCTCCGGCAAACTTGCCAGCTTCCTCTGTGAAGATTCCTCTGCCGTCTACTGGCGACAGAACGCCAAGTTTGTATTTATGACCTAATTCAAAGTCTTCCGGTCCATGTCCAGGAGCCGTGTGCACAACGCCTGTCCCAGCTTCCGCAGTGACGTGCTCACCGAGTATGACCATACTTGGTCTATCCATGAATGGATGCTTTGTCAGTATGTATTCAAGAGACTTACCCTGAGCCGTTCCCAGCAGTCTCAAACTGCCTGGATCTAAACCAACTTTGCTGACGAAGTCATCCTTCAATTGAGTTGCAACAACCAGAACACCATCGTTAGGACTCTGGAGGAATTGATACTCAAACTCTGGATGTACCGCCACACCAAGGTTGGCCGGCAATGTCCACGGCGTCGTCGTCCAGATCACGAAATTCACTTCGGCATCCGCTGGAACGAAGGCAGGCAACTTGCTGCGCGAACCGTCTTCCACGTTGAATTTCACATAGATAGAATTGGAAACATGATCCGCGTATTCAACTTCAGCCTCTGCCAAAGCGGTCTCGCAATTTGGACACCACGATATGGACTTGAGTCCTTTGTACAAGTACCCAGCCGTAGCCATTTTTCCAAAGACTCTGATCTGAGCCGCTTCGAAGAGTTTGTCCAAGGTTATGTAGGGGTGCGCCCAATCGCCCCAAACGCCCAGTCTCCGGAAGTTCGCTTCTTGTCCTTTTAGATTTCCAAGAGCAAAATCCCGACACCGACGTCTCAACTCAATGGGAGTCAACGCCGATCGACCCCCTTTCACTTCTTTCAAAACTGCTGTTTCGATTGGCAAGCCGTGGCTGTCGTAACCAGGAACATATGGAGCATAGAAGCCCTTCTGCGCTTTGTACTTGGTGACTATGTCCTTCAAGATTTTGTTTAGGGCTGTGCCGATGTGGATTTTTGCAGAGCTCAAATAGGGAGGTCCGTCATGCAGCACAAACTTTTCGGATGCGTTTCTCTTTTCAAGGCTCTTCTCGTAAACCTTGTTCTCATCCCAAAAATGCTGCGTTTCAACTTCTCTGGTGGCACTATTTGCTTTCATCGGAAAGTCCGTTTGTGGCAAATTAAGTGGATATTTTTCAGTCATGATCTTCCTCTGCGTGTGCCCGGCGAAACCGCAATGCGTAATCCATCCCTAAAACTAAAAAGCCAACGCTCTGGCGCTGGCAGTTTCTCGTTCGACTGTACCAGCTCCTTATTTCCCGATAATAATAATTGCCTGCCGATCGAATGAGCGGAGGTTATTGGCTATCTCGTTGATTTTAAGCTGATTGGACATCTCGTTCACTATTTAAACCAGAGGGAGTCGGGAAGCGTTGCGCCCAGACCCAATAGGGTCCATGGACCCTCGATTGCAAACTCTCGGGCACTGGTGATCCCGGAATGAGAGTCTTCCTTTCTAGGGTAATTGTATCCAAAGATTCCCGTCAAGGCTTATAGGCGCCCGGTTAATGATTCTTATTTCGCATCACTAGACGACTTTAGTATAGTTACGGCCGGATCGGCGACCGGATTACAAAGGGGTGCATCAGGTGACAGTTAGCAAAGCGAAGAAAGCAGCTTTCAACGCGGCTCTGGAAGCTGGCAAGTACATCAAAGAGCGCCTCGGCAATATCAAGTGCATCGATTACAAAGGCGCATTCAACATCGTTACCGACGTCGATAAAGCCTCAGAAGCGATGATTCTTGAAATCTTGAAATCCGATTTCCCTGATGATAGCTATTTGGCTGAGGAAGGCGGCGGTCACGAGGCGAAGAAAAGCGATCGCCGATGGTACGTCGATCCTTTGGATGGCACCACAAACTTTACCCATTCATATCCGTTCTTTTGCGTTTCAATCGGACTGGAAGAAGCCGGTAAAATGATTCTCGGTGTTGTCTACAATCCAATCGCTAACGAATTGTTTTACGCTGAACGCGGTCAAGGCGCTTTTTTGAATGACGAACCAATTCGAGTGTCCGCCATCGCTGAATTGGGTCATAGTCTGCTCGCCACTGGTTTTCCTCCTGACACAGGTAATGCTCCACACAACAACATGCTGCCGTTCACAACCTTGACCACGTTGTCTCACGGTGTAAGAAGAGACGGTTCTGCCGCGCTCGATCTTTGCTTCGTTGCATGTGGAAGATTGGAAGGATTTTGGGAACTGAAATTGGCACCATGGGACATCGCCGCAGGTAGCTTGATTGTCGAAGAAGCGGGTGGAAGAGTGTCAGATTTGGTTAATGGACCTTTGGATATGCCTACTGGTCACATTCTAGCGACGAATAAACTCATCCATGATGAAGTGATTGGCGTGATGCAGAAGGTGGACTTGAAGTAGGTAATGAGTTCTACGTATTCTCAAAAAGCTTTAGACGAAATTGCGCAATGCAATTTTCAGGTGCAGCCTGGAAATTATATCTATGCCAAAGTATCTTCAATAAATGACATCAAATCGCACTTTCTGGTTTCCCGTGATCTTGATGAAATCACGGTTGTAACCACAGAAGACAAAATTCCATCTCTGCAATTGATCGAACGCAATAAGGATTTGTATCGACTGATCGCACTTAACGTTTTGGTGCCCTTTTATTCAGTTGGCTTCATAGCCACCGTATGCGATGCTCTCGCAAACGCCGGCATGAATGTTTTGGTGGTATCAACATATTCGAAAGACTATATTTTGGTGCGCGAGGATTTGATAGATGAGGGAATACGATCACTTCTATCGCTTGGTTTCACTCGACGTATGTAACGACTTATCCAATTGCTGCCTTCTCGGCTGCGTAGACATTAGGGAACAGATTAGCCAGTGTGGCTCCTGCGCCTGAGCTGGCAACCGCGGCATCGCCTGTGTCTTGAGCAGCGATATAAGTGGCGATTTCTGCGGTAACGTCTGCAAATCCAAACTGAGTTCCATCGGGGGCAGTCATAGTTGTTCCATCCACTAGCCCAACAGGTAAGTTATTTAAGGCACCCGCTGGAAGATTGGCTGTGTCCTTGAGAGCTGCCGCTGTAGCTGTTGCACTGTTGGTAAAACCTGTCTTTTGATCCCAAGCATGGAATACTTCATGCACCGCAGCCTCTTGCATTTGTGCACCGCCGCCTCCGACGTTTGGATTGTCTGAAATTGTAATTTGACCGGTTGTTGGATCAAACAGCCCGGCACTGCCTATGTCTTGGCCAGTGACATCGATGGTCGTACCACCTAGTGCGTTAAGTAAGGATTGTGGTGTTCCGTTTGTCAGAGCTGTTTGCACTTGCTGAAGATCAGACGGCGCTGCGGTGCCGTCTGATTGAACCAACCCTCCAAGAGCTGTTTGGTTTCCTGGGTTGGGTGCAGTTGTGGTGCCATCGTTGGCCGTGGCTGTTGCATCTGTAGGTGTGGTGCCATTGTTGGTCGTGGATGTAGTATCCGCAGGTGTGGTTCCAACTCCTCCGTTTGAATTGCCCTGCTGTCCGATCAATTCAGCCAACAAATCTTGGATAAACTGTGGCAGATCTTGTGAAAGCTGAGTTGTGTTGCCACTTGTGATGTCTTGGATTATTTTAGTCAAATCTGTCTGGAGATTTGTGCTTGTACTAGCAGGACTACTCGTGTCACCTGAAGCGGCTGATGCATTCGCGTCGGTGGATCCGCCGGGGGTGAAGGCGCAAGATTCCCTCGTGTCAGAGTTGCTGTTAGGTCGAGCCAAAGCGGATGATTGAGCCGCGTGGAAGTTTAAATCGCTAGGTTCCTCTAATGGGCTAAAATGAAAAGAGTCGGGACCAATTTCGGCTGATGGCAAATGCGCCTTGGCGGTGCCATCTGACAAGGCTGCATTGTCTCGTAGGACGTTGAAATCTTCGTTTTTCAATCCATCCCAAATGTGCTGAGGCGCCTGTGATTCCGAAATTTGAAAGCGCTGTGGAACTTCTTGTACTCCGCGATACACGTCAGAGCCTTGGTGAGTGGGCGATGGCATTTTTGACCTTCCTTAGACAATCAGTCTAATTAAAGTGCGGGTAAATTCTTTACTACGTTAGGAAGAGGCAGCGTTACGCTAAATTTTAGGGGAGGGTCGATCTGGCTAAATCATGCGTGGAAATTGTGGCGGCGTTGTGTCGAGAAGATCGGTTTTTTAACAGTGGCTTAATTTAGCTCCACGAAATCCACATACAAAGGTCCTTAAATGGGAATATCGATGCAGGATTGAGGCGACATGAGACAGACATTACTGGCACTATCGATTTTGGTTTTTGTTTCCTCACCAGGGCTGGCAAAAACCGCGAACACCACGGAAAACGTCGTGCATGTGCTCGACCGTCTCACCTTTGGTCCAAAACCAGGTGACGTTGAAGTCGTCAAGAAAATGGGTGTTGATAAGTTCATCAAGCGACAGTTGAAACCCGAATCGATTGACGAAGATCCGATAATTCAAGAGTTCGTCAACAACTCTCCGGCTCTAACACTTAACTCTACGCAGCTTTATACGCAATTCGGACAGCCGGCAGTGAAAGCAGCGAAGCTCAGTCAACAATTGACTGAGTCTGACGACGACAAGAAAAAGCTGAACAAAATTCGAAATGATTTACAGAAACAGGCATACGACGACGTACCTGACGCGAAGATGATGCGGGCTATCGGAAGTCCCCGGCAGCTTCAGGAGGTCATGACAGATTTTTGGTACAACCACTTCAATGTTTTTTATAACAAAGGGCAAGATCAACTTTGGATTGGCGCATATGAACAGCAGGCAATTCGCCCATATGTCCTGGGCAAATTCCGCGACATGGTTGAAGCTACGTGCCACCATCCTGCAATGCTCTTCTATTTGGATAACTGGCAAAACACTGCGCCAGGTGTTAACAAGCGCGGCAATTTTGCCGGGCTGAATGAAAACTATGCTCGTGAGTTGATGGAGTTGCATACCCTCGGTGTCAATGGTGGTTACTCACAGCGGGACGTCACCGAACTTGCAAGAGTATTGACTGGTTTAGGACTACCGGCTAGAGACGGTAAGAATGCTAATCTCGGCGAGTCTGGGGCTGGATACTACTTTGATGGTAAGCGGCATGATCAAAAAGAAAAAGTGGTCATGGGTCAAGTAATCCAACCGTCCGGTGAAGCAGAAATTGA
Source organism: Candidatus Melainabacteria bacterium (assembly GCA_003151275.1). The sequence goes on along the minus strand of PLXC01000080.1, from coordinate 35,838 downwards.
ACAAATGCTCGACTATCTCGCATATAGCCCAGCTACCGCGCACCACATAAGCTACCAACTTGCGCAATATTTTGTCGCTGACACTCCTCCCTCTAGTCTTGTCGACAAGCTCACTGCCCGGTTTATCAAGTCGAAAGGCGATATCAAAGCCGTTTTGACCGAGCTGTTTAAGAGTCCAGAATTTTGGGATCCTCAGTATTTCAATTCCAAATACAAAAGCCCATTCAGATATGTGGTATCAACTGTCAGAGCCGCAAACATCGTGCCTCAAGATTACAAACCACTAGAACAATTTCTGCGCCAACAAGGCATGCCACTTTACGGCTGTCTCACACCAGATGGATATAAAAACACTCGTGAAGCATGGCTTAATCCCGACTCTTTGGTGAGGCGCACAAGTTTTGCCAGCGGATTATCGGCGGGCAAATTCAAAGGTTCAGAAGGAACGGCAGTTGACTGGCAAACACTTAGCACCACTCTCGGTGACACTTTGTCTTCCAATACTCAAAGTGTAGTTTCAAAGGCACCAAACAATCTTAAGTCCACGTTGGTTTTTGGCAGTCCTGATTTTATGCGCTATTAGGAGAATCAGTTATGAATCGTCGAGAGTTTTTAAAAGCAGCCGCCTTGTCTTCCATGATTTTCATGCCCGGTGTAAGTGGCTGGGCGTTCGGTGGAAGTAATTCCGACGTCAACACCAAGAAACTAATTGTCATACTTCTGCGTGGTGGCATTGATGGCTTAAACGTGGTGATACCATATGGCGACCCGAATTATTATTCGCTCAGGCCAACAATCGCAGTGTCAAAGCCCGGCACTCCAAATGGTGCAATTGACCTGAACAGTTACTTTGGGCTGCACCCAGCAATGAACCCGCTCATGCCGTATTGGCAGGATAAGTCACTGGCATTTGTGCATGCTTCAGGCTCTCCCGACCCGACGCGTTCGCACTTTGATGCCCAAGATTATATGGAAACCGGTTTGCTTGGTGGCAAATTCTCATCGACCGGTTGGTTGAATCGTCTTGTCGGAGTGATTCCAAATCAACACTCGCCGGTGCAGGCATTGAGCGTGGGACCTATATTGCCGCGCATTTTCACTGGACCCGCACCAGTCGCTACTGTTGAAAATGCTAAAGGACCGACCAATCTTTTCATCGATCGTCCCCAAATAGCTCAAGCTTTTCAGTCCATGTACAACGGAACTGGCGACATTGATATGGCTTTTGCGGAAGGCATGGCTGCACACAAGACTATTAATACAGCGTTGTCTGCGCCTCAACAGCAGGAGCAGGTCATGGCAAATCGCGGGGCACCATTACCCACTTCGAGCTTCGGTCGGCAACTCGCTAACCTATTTGAAAAGGATCCAACCGTGCAAGTTGCTTTTATCGACTTCGGTGGATGGGACACGCACATTGGAGAAGGGGCTGGCAAAGGACAGTTGGCTAATCGACTGACACCGCTTGCCAGTGGTTTGGCCGATTTAATTGACGGACTTGGTTCCATGTATGCGGATACCTCAATCGTTGTTATGTCGGAATTTGGAAGAACCGCTAAAGAGAATGGAAATGGTGGCACCGACCACGGCCATGGCAATGTTATGTGGCTGATGGGTGGTGGCATCAACGGTGGACAAGTCTACGGACGTTGGTCAAGTCTGGCCAACAGCGATTTGCATGAAGGAAGAGATTTGCCAACCAGCACAGATTTCCGAAATGTATTGAGCTCCGTGTTAAGCGAACAGATGAATGTCTCAAAGAAAGCTGTCGAACAAGTATTTCCTGGCTTTTCAGATAATCGAAATCCTTTCACAACCGCATAGTGTGACCGCTAGAAGCATCTTTAAGCGTCTGATTATGGGGAAGCACCATACGCTCATGAGCGCAGTCTATAGCCCTGTCCGTATATGTTTTCGATGATGTCAGCGCCGAGCTTTTTTCTGATCATTCGAACGCAGTTGCGCACCGACAGGTCAGTGACCTCGTCGGTCGCCTTCCAGATTCGCTGGATCAGCGCTTCTGCCGTGAATACCTCCAACTGATGCCGCATGAACACCTCTAACATTGCCAACTCTTTTGGTGATAGGTCGATCTCTTGCATGTCTTTTTTTACGATTCGGCTGACAGTGTGAAGCTCCACATTTTTGAAGTGGATAATTTCCGGCAGCACAGCATCTGGGCGCCTCAGAAGTGCTCGTATTCTTGCCGAAAGCTGCTTTAGACTGAAAGGCTTGGTGACGTAATCGTCAGCTCCGGAATCCAACCCGAGTTCGACTGCAGCATCACCGTGCTTACCGGTAAGCAAGAGAATAGGCATCAACTTGCGTTGGTTTCTCAGTTCGCGACAGAGCTCTAAGCCGTTCAATTTTGGCATATCCCAGTCGAGAACGATAATATCGAATTTTGAAACCGCAATTAGATCAAGCGCTGCAAGCCCATCGGAAGCCGTTTCCACCTCATATCGATCGAATTTCAGCCACTGCTCGATGCTGTCGACCGTCTCTTTGTTGTCATCGACTACCAGAACTTTTGGCATTACGCTACTTTTGAAACCGATTCATTATTGAGTCATTACCAGGGAATGGGCGACAACTTTTTCTGTCCGAGCAGGAGCGGGGTCACGCTCGCCCTCTGACATGAGCTTAGTACTCTCAGCATTTGGTAGTTCAATAGAGAAAGTGCAACCAGGATCTTCATTGTTGCGAACACTCAAAATACCGCGATGACGTTCTACAATTTCCTTACAGATGTTCAATCCAAGTCCCGTTTCGTTTCCATCGTGTCGACTTTGCTTAAACTTGTCAAAGACAGACTCAAGCATATCCTCTGGTATACCAGGTCCATGATCGATCACATCGATTTCATCAGCCTGCTCACCGTGTTTAGCGCAGACGGTGACCGCTGAACCTGCAGGAGAAAATTTTATCGCGTTAGACAAAAGGTTTACCATCACTTGCTCGAGAATTGTACTTTCTCCTCGAATAGTGAAATGCGCTGGTTCATAGCAAAGTTGGATCTCTTTAGTCTGCGCGAGAGACTCGACCCGTTCAAAACTTCTTTCTATTATCGAGTCTACATCTACATTTGAAAATTCGAGGCTACAACTGTTCAGTCGCTCCAAACACAGTAGATCATTGATCAAATGAATTAGATAAGCTAGATTCTCACGTGTTTTTCTAACCGACTCGATTTGTTGCTCGGACAGCTTGCCTTGTACGCCTGCGTCCAACAATTCTAGTCTCATACTGGCGTTCGCAAGGGGGGTGCGCAGCTCATGGCCGACTATGGCAATGATCTCTTCTTTGCGTTGTTCAGCCTGACGCTGATTTTCTAAAGCTTGTTCAGCCTTAGCCAGAGCTCTGTTCAAGGCCTCGTTGGAGGCGCTTAGTTTGGCCTCTGTGCTTTTTCGGAATAGAAGATATGAGACGAGCGCTGCCACGAGGAAAATAGCTAAGATTCCGCAAGCGATGCTCATGGAATGACTTCGTTCTCTGTAGGTGCGTATATATAGGTTTTCTTGAGCTTTCGTCTTGGTGAGGAAGTTTTGGATCGAGAAATCCCGTTCGTTGAATTTGGAACGATCCGTGCTCTTGATCTCATTTTCTGAGACTCGATGAATATAATTAGTGACCGATGATTGCAGATTGGCAGCGTACAATTGGTCAGACGGCGAACATTGTTCTGCTGACTTTTGAAGATCGTTCAACTCCGTCTTAATTAGCCCAATTGGTCGTGCTAGATGAAAGTTCGGATCTCCTCTTAGTAGTTCATAACGAGTTAAGTACAGACGCAGATGCATCAGCTGATGGATTAAATCCTGAACTGGGCGTTGGTGTATGTCGTACGTCATCACGCAGACAGGGAGAACCCCGAATGCCAGGAAGAAAATCAGTACGTAGGCAAGAATTCGTGTTGGTAACGCGCCTCTTGTAAGGGCCATCTTATCGCCGTCCAAAGTTACTTGGTTACTACTCGCACACGGGGATCTGCTTAGGATATACCCATGGGTCGCGGCTGCTAGTCGCCAGTGGTAATTCAGGAGTCAGGAGACGTCTCGCATAGATTGTGGGGAAAGACCTGCTCGTTCAGTCTGCCTCGTCCAAATGCCATGAAATTTAGAGGATAGGGGAAATCGAAATCACTTCATCAGAACTTGGAATTGCTCACAATTGCATGACTTTTTGCGCCTATTGTCGCTATATCAACCAAGAGGTCGCACAATGCAATCAATTACCAATACACGCTGCTCACAATCGCCTCGCTTCGGGCAGCGTAACCAAACCGGGCAGGCACTAGCTGAAGGCACTGCTTTTCTGGTGCTGCTTATGGGAATATTTGTTGGCTGTTTGTTGTTGTTTGTTAACGTTAGCATCGTGATCTCGCAACAGCAAAAAGTGCAGGTAGCAGCTACACAGGCCGCGCAATACATCATAGGACAACGATATTGGCTTGGCGCGGTGCGCACCGATTACGATGCCGCAAAAACTGCGGCAACGGCAAGAACTGTAGCAGACAGCGTGCTGCAAGCGCTCAATCTGCCTGCCTCCTCTTCATTTTCCGCGACCGATGTGTCCTCGACCAACGGTGTCACAGTGACCACCGTGACAGTGGCCGTAAGTGGACTGCACTTGCTGAATGGTGGCACACTGCCATTTCCATTAGCGGCAAGTAGTGCCTCCACTACCGCTCAGGAAATTACACAAGGCTGGAGAGCAGTGTCGATCCAATGCGCGGATCCTAACAATCCGCAAGACCAAGCCCAGTGGAGAACGGCAATGGTGCCCTGCTACAACTATCTCGTCGGCTCAGCCAGCTCACAAGAGAGCCCTGTACCGTTTTCGCGCCTAAACGGACCGAGCATGGTTGGCGCTGTGACAGTAGTGAGAGCAGACTCCGCACCAGCCGCCATTTCTTCTGGTCCAGGAGGCGGCGCAACTAAGTGGTAGTGATTTGCTAGAAAATAATCCAACCATACCAAACTCAGGAGATAAAATTATGCACAAGAATGTTCTCTCGGCGCCTTATGACAAGATCGCAATGACCATGGCACCGGCAAAAGTTCCGCAGTCTATGAAGCATAAATATACTAGAAATTGGTATAACCTAGCTCTTTCAACATTGATTGCTTGCACCGTCACTGGTTCTGTAAGTCATGATGCGGCCGCGCAGGGGAGTTCCTCACACACCCCTCTGGGCGTGGATCTTAGTGGCAACCCAGTCTACTCCCTCCCATCTGGAGGCCGCGGCGGTATACCTTCGTCGCTGATTGTAGGAACTACCAACCGTGGCGGTACCCTCATACTTAACATTCCCGGAGCAACCACACCTCTTCGGGCACCGATCGGTTCTGCGCCTCCTGAGCCATGCCTGGCCTATCATCCATTTCCACCGGCTTCCATTCTGTGGTATCAAGCAACATCAGCCAGCAATGACAGTTTGCTAAGCGGGGCAAGCGGCGTCGATCAAGGTAAGATTGATAACTGCTGGTTTGAATCGGCCGTCGCCGCTGTCGCGAGAACCGCCCCCGGTGCCAGATTGATATCCGATATGATTACTTCACCAAATTCCGTCAACTATACTGTCATTTTTCCAGACACACCCGATACAAAATACACAGTCACTCAGGCAGCTACTCGTAAGACTCCGATCTCCAAAGACAGCGCGCTTTGGGCTAGAGTGCTTGAGCTTGCCTTTTTTGAGCGTTACCCTATTCTGAAGAACACAACGCCTAGTTATACGTTACCAAATGGCAAACTTGTTGATGGCAATGGAGCATTGGCTAACGGTTTTCAGACACAATTCGGCATGCTTAATTTGCAAATAGGTCTGCAAGCCATGACCGGTCATCAAGCCAGTGCCGTTCTGTTTAGGCCTCAGTCTTCGGCACTTACTGTTGAACTCGAACTTAAGACTGTGTCGACGGAAAATCTGCATGATTTGCTGATCTACAACGGTAACAATCGTATTGTCATGACGGCAGGAACACCAGCCAACGCCCCATCAGTGATTGTGCCGGAACACGTGTACACAGTAATATCCTGCTCAGCAGACAACAAAATCATTCTTCGTAATCCATGGGGGAATAACAATCCGACTCCAAAGCATCCCAATTTGACGAAACCTGGAGAAACCAAAGGAGGCGTCACCGATCTTGGACAAGGTTTGATTCAAATGGATCTATCTACTTTCCATAATTACTATCGTGTCCTGGCATATTCTCGCGTTTTTCACACTTAGACGTCCTCATTTATGAACCGCAACTATGGCCTAACTGATTCAAGACTGGCTTTGGCAGCGCTCCACATGAAATGGATGTCGACTCCCAAGCAGATAAGATCGTATCCTTGCCTTACATAGGTTTGAGCAAGATCCGCTTGCAGGCAGAAGATACCGACCGCTGTTCCATTTTGTTTGCAGGTTTTGCGAACGGCCTCGATTGCTGCCTGCACATCGGGATCCTGTATCTGTCCAAGTTTTGCAAAACTACCAGACATGTCGTAAGGTCCAATTATTATCGCGTCGATTCCCGGAACTTTGAGAATTGCATTGATATTTTGAACGCCTTCTGTGTGTTCGATTTGTAACAGCACTAGCGTTTTGTCGTTAGCGTCGCGAACGTATTCTGCAAAATCCATACCGAATCCGGATGCACGTGCTAAACCAACACTTCTCGTGCCTGTCGGTGGATACTTGGCGGATGCCACTGCTCGCCGTGCTTCCTCTACCGTTTTGACTTGCGGAACGATAATCCCATCAGCGCCAAGATCGAGAACACGCTTGATCCAAGTTTCATCATTTACTGGAATTCGCACGAAAGCGGCGCAGTCACCTTTCTTCGCTTGCATCAACTGCTGAACCTGCTCAAGACTGAGCGGTGCATGCTCCATGTCGATCCAGAGCCAATCGAACCCGCAACGCGAAATCACCTCGGAAACGGAAGGAGAACCAATTGAGAGAAGTGTCCCAATGAGTGGCTGGCCTTGTTTCAATTTCTCTTTGAAAGACTTCATATCAACTCCCCTAATTTCCAAGAGTCTAATTATAGTTGATGGGCGAACAGAAGTCGGCGATAGCTCATCTGTTTAGCGTTGCGCCGTTAGGGTTGCGTTAAATCCTTGCCGATCCATGACGGACCTACAAAGCGTTTGCGCTCGCGGAAGTAGTACCAGGCAGAAAGAATTAGGATCAAGCCGACCATGGTTTTGCCGGCTTTGAAATCGTTGGCAACACTCACAACTGATGTTATGAAGACGGTCCAGATAATGGCGATCAGATTTATTGAATGAGAAAAGCGTCCAAGATGCCATGGTCCTTTCACAATAGGAGTCACACTCCTTCCTCGCCATGACAAGAACACCGGCGTGATATATGCGAAGTAAAGACAAATCATACTTATCGAAGTGATCACTGCGTAGGCACCACTGTAGATGGCGGCAATGAATGCAGCGCACACGGTGAACCAAATCGCCGCTACTGGAGTGTGATGTTGCGATTGCACTTTCTTAAATACGTCAGAAAACGGCATGCCACCATCGCGTGCGAAGGCATAGATTACGCGCGAGCAACCGGTCACTGCACCTAAACCACAGAACCACATAGCCATCGCTGCCAATACCGATACCGCGCGTCCGGCAGTGGTGCCTAGCGCTTGTACAAGAATTTCTACGACGGTGGGAATGCTGTTGCCACCGGCATCTGTTGCGGTTAGAACTCCATGCACATCCTTAATTGCTAATGTTAGTGCGATTAGCATTATGTAGCCGACCACACTAGAGACAACTACAGCGATAACCATTCCCCATGGCACCATCAACCGTGCATCGAGAGTTTCTTCTGAGACGCTCGCCGATGCATCATATCCAGAAAGAGTCCATTGCGCTTGCAGTAGTCCCAAAATGAATGCGCACCAATAAGGATAAGGAGTCGTATTTGCAGTGAATGTGCTGAGGAGGAAAGATGGTGGCTGCTTTGGTGCAAAAAGAAACAGTGCACCAATCATGATGGCAAGTCCAACGATGTGGACTGTAACACTAAAATCATTCAACCAAGAAACCAGCTTGATTCCAAATTGATTGATCAGTCCGTGAGTGCCAAGCAGCAGTGCATACAAAATCAATAAATTTGTTTGTGATGAGACCAATCCGAGCATCGGCATCAGAAAGCTAGCGCATCCATAATCAATACCAGCAAGTGCCGTTATGTAACCGACAATCACAAACCAGGCCGTGAACCATCCCCAAGTTTTGCCACCAAGTTCGCATGACCAGTGATACATAGCTCCAGAAGTCGGCAGCGACGATGCAAGTTCTGCCATGCTTAACACAACAAACATCGTGAAAAAGGTGACGATTGGCCATCCGAAGGTCATCTCAGCCGGTCCGCCCATTTTTAATCCGTAATCGTAAAGCGTTACCGCTCCTGTAAGTACTGAAACCACAGAAAAACCGATGGCGAAGTTTGAAAAACCACCCATGGTGCGAAATAATTCTTGTGCGTAGCCGAGTTTACTCAGCTCAGTATCATGTTGCTCATCAGTTTTTTTCAGAACTTAGACTCCAAATACTTCGATACCGTTCTAACACTAAGAGAGGGAACGCTCATTCCTGGGTACCTAGGACAATAGAATGGGAGCACCGATTATGGTTCGTTATCTTGGTGGATACCTTAAGCGGATGAACTAATAATGTTTCGAGGCATTTTTGTCCAGATATCAGAAGCCTCCGAGCCACTAAACAATTGCTCGCTATTTCTGCGGCGAAATATTCATTCAATGGCGATAGCTTCTCAGGAATTCCTTATTGCTAGGCAAGCGCGTAGAATTGTTTCTCAGAAGTAGAGTGAGGGATCTGCCATGTTTGTCCGCAAAAGTATCATCACACTGGCACTCGCGGCTCTTCTTGGGTGTAACTTAGGTGCCCTTCCGGCTGAATCGACAGGACTGGAAACCGGCGGACCCTTCGGCGCCGGCGATAATAACGCAACCGGCTCCAAGCAGATTCGCTTGCCGACCGAAGCTGCTAAAACCGCCCCGTGCGTGGCATGGGTGCCTTCGGTTGATGTCAAGCCCAGGGTTGCAATGCTATGTATTCATGGATTCAGCCTGCACAAAGGCTGTTATGCCGCGTTCGGCAAGGAGATGGCGAAGAACGGTATTGCCACGTATGCGACGGATTTGCGCGGCTTTGGCGAGCTAAAAGACTACAAGAGCCGCGTAGGAATGGATTTCGACGGCGATCTTGTCGACATCAAAGCTACGCTCCAACAAATTCACAAGAATCACCCTGGTTTGCCTGTGATCTTATTAGGAGAGTCGCTGGGCGGTGCCATTGCGCTGAGAGCGGCAGCACTCTATCCCGGACTGATTTCAGGGCTCATTTGTGCAGTGCCGGCGCGCGATCGTTTTGCCATGAGTGACAGCGAAAAGAAGGTCACCAGAAATTCCGTTCTGCGTGCTGTGACCGGAGAATACAGTAAGCCGATGGATGGCGCCGCCTTCGCCGCTGTGCAGAAAATTTCAGCTAAGGAAGATCTGCGAAGTGAGTGGAAGAACGACCCGCTGATGCGAACCTACTTTTCGGCAAAGGACTTTGTGCAGTTCGACCTATTTATGATGGGCAATCTAGAAGTTGCTCACCTGATAAAGGACACGCCGGTTTTGTTTTTACAAGGCACGAACGATAAGTTGATTCGTCCTGAGGGAACCTGGAAACTTTTCGAACGGCTTTCGACGCCCAATCGACAATTGGTCTTGAGCAAGAACTCCGAGCATCTATTGTTTGAAGAAAATCAGTTCAGACCTGATGACGTGAGCTTCGTGACGACGTGGATCGATAAGAATGTCACTCCTCTCGATCCAACTATCGCCAGTTCTATGGTCAAACTGCCCGTGGTGGCATCTATGAAAGAATATTCGGACACGGAGGTTGCTAGCGCCGGTAGTTCTGAGAACGGATCTAGAGCTACAGTTGCAAATACCGCAGCTGCTAACGCGGACAAGCTAGCGACAGCGCAAGTTCCAGTCACTGAATTCAAGCATCGAATTGAGTCGCAAGGTTCTCCGCAGATCAATTTCTGGATTGAACTTGACAGAAAAGGTAAAGTGTTTCGCTGCAATAATAAGATGAGTTTTGAATCTGGCGATAAGATTCGTTTTCATTTGATTCCACAAAGCGATGGCTTTGCCTATCTCGTCATGAAGGCGGGAACAACCGGCAAAAGCGACGTTCTCTTTCCAAATGCCAAATATGGAGTTCAGAATTATTTGACTAGAGGAAAAGATTATCCCATTCCGACTGTCGGATGGATGGAGTTTGACCAGCACCCCGGAACAGAACAATTGGGTCTCGTATTTGCCAATGTGAAAGTTGACGTTACACCGGAGTCGCTTCAAAACCGCACTATGACTGCTTTTGTCTCGGCTGATCAAACCGGTGCAAAAGATCTTTGTCCGACACGCATGAAACTGTCGTGGGATGATCCAAAACCGGTAATGATTCCTGATGACTTTTCGGCAATGTCTCAGGTCGCCAATTCCAGCGACAGCAGTTTGGTTCGCTTAATGGCCGCGAGTGCTGGGGAAATGGTTTCGGCGAGCATCTCGCTCTTGCACGGATCTAATCATTGAGGTCATTTTGATGCTTCGCTTAGAACGGTTATTGCTAATGTTGGCTGTGACGACGACGTCAATGTCATGCTTACCTGCATGGTGTCAAGCAACTAAGGATGCGCCACCGGCTGCGGTGCCAGGTATCGAGTTCACAAAGATTCAAGATTTGAATCCAAACGCGCGCGGTACAAACAGACCGATTAAGCAAAAATGGGCGGTCGTCATAGGCGCTTCCAAGTTCAAAGAAGGGCGCCTGACGCCTACTGAAGCCAGCGACATGGCGCTCTCTGCCAAGGAATTCGGCGAGTATTTGGTCGATCCGCATGGTGGTCGTTTCGATCGCAATCACGTGAAGTTACTGCTCGACGCTGGTGCACCACGACAGAGCATTATGACCGCCCTGGGTCCAAGCTTCCTGGGGAACGCCGTTGGTCCCGATGATTTAGTTGTTGTATACATCGCTACAAGTGGTTTCCCGACAACCGACGGTAACACCTATTTATGCACTTATGATTGCGCCCTCGATAACATTTATGGAACTTGCATCTCGATGCAAACATTGATGAGCACGTTAAAGCAGAACGTTCACTCCGATCGCATTTTACTTGTTTTGCAAGCGGCTTACAGTGGTGCGGCGGAATTGGATTCTGGTGCAAAATCCCTCGGGCAACCACCCAAAAGCTATAATCTCGACCTAGGCAAAGTGCTTTTGGGCAATGGTTTCATCATTCTGTCGTCCAGCCAACCTAACGAAATTACCTGGAGCACATCGTTTTCCAAGAATCTAACGAACGCTCTTCGCCAGGAAGATGGGCTGATTTCTCTCAACAAAGCTTTCGCTATTGCGAAGGAAAAAACTGAGTCGGAGACTGCTTCGATTGGTATTAGGAGGAAGCAAGTACCAGTAATGAAATCCGCCTGGACAGGGTCGGAACTCGTCCTTGGGGCACCACCGGCAGAGCAGGTTGCCAATCTTCCAGCTTCCGTGAGTTCCTTTCTCTCTGCAGAGGGCGCCTATTTAAAAGCTAGTAAATTGATCGCGGAAGGAAAAACAGACGAGGCCCTGGAGCAGTACAAACTCGCTATCGCTGCCGATCCCAAATACGCTGACGCACTTGCAGACTGCGGAGCAGCTTTGACCATCAAAGATGATTGGAAATCTGCGGCTGATATGTACAAACGAGCGATTGCCGTAAATCCAAGCGATGAGCTGTTCCACCTTAATTACGCACGCATTCTGGATAAGCTTGGTGAGAAAGACAGCAGCCTGCAAGAGCTAAATACGGCATACAGACTCAATCCTAAAGACATGTCGGTGCTGATGGCGCTTTCCAATAAATCTCTGGCAGCCGATCAGCCAGCGGCGGCAGTTGGTTACTTGGAGCAGGCGGTTGATCTCTATCCCGCCCGCTCCGATTCGCGAGAGCGGCTTAGCTACGCGCTTATGAAGAGCGGCGACGTCGATCAAGCCGCGGCACAAGCTAAAGAAGCTGTGCATTTGGATCCGAAGTCGGCTTCGGCGCACACCACGTTGGGGTCGGTGCTGATGGTGCAGGGTTATGTAGTTCCGGCTGTGGAGTCCTACAAACAGGCGCTCAAGCTTGATCCTAGCGACGCCAATGTATATTGGTTATTGAGCAAGTCAATGGAGAAAAGCGGCGATCGCGACGGTGCGATCGCAGAATTGAATCACTTCCTACAAATCTGCTCCCCATCCGATCCACGCGGTCTAAAAGCCAAAGCACATCTGGAAGAACTGAAGGCGCGCTAAAGCTGTTATCGGTATATTCAAAATGGGTTTCCGGAGATAAAACAAGTCGCTTGTCAAGACTGCAGCCAATCATTCAGGTTTGACGCGGCAAATCAGGAATTCTTTGCCGGTAAAGATTTGGTCAACCACCGACGCGTTGCTCGAAGTGCAGAATGCTCCGCCAATGAAAATGGCGGGAATCGATCAGAGTGAGTCAATCCCAAAAGCTTTCAAAGACAAAGTCTCGGGTATTTCTGCACTTCTTTCAGGATGAATGCTCGATCATGGTTACGCAGCTGAGTTAACGAAAACTATCAACCAGAAATTCGCAAACTCTTAAGATTGGCTTATGGAGCGCGGTTAGACATGCCTCAAATAGGGTTCCGCGTTGTACGATTTGTTTCTTATCTTTAGGAGAAGGAAAAATGACAACTTCCGAGTCAGTCGCNNAAATTGCTCGAATGGGTCACCGAGGCTGCGGCTCTCTGTCAACCTGATCGGATTCACTGGTGTGATGGCAGCGAAGAAGAATACAATCGCATCTGTCAGGAAATGGTTGATGCCGGTACCTTCATCCGTCTCAATGAAACGAAGCGCCCCAATAGTTATCTAGCCCGGTCTTCCCCTTCTGATGTTGCTCGAGTCGAAGACCGCACGTTCGTCTGCACCACCCGTAAAGAAGATTGCGGTCCGAACAATAATTGGATGGAGCCCGAGACGGCCAAGATCATATTGAAGGACTTCTTCAAAAACGCAATGCGCGGGCGCACGATGTATGTGATTCCATACAGCATGGGACCGCTTGGATCACCGCTGGCGCAATTCGGAGTGGAAATTACCGATTCTCCTTATGTTGTTGTCAACATGAAGCATATGACGCGCATGGGTAAAGCAGTCGTTGAATTAATGGGTAGAGAGACTCCCTTTGTTCCCTGCTTCCACAGCGTCGGCCACCCCCTTTCCCCAGGCGAGAATGACGTTGCCTGGCCGAGCGATGCAGAGCACAAATACATCTGCCATTTCCCTGAAAGCAAAGAAATCTGGTCTTACGGCTCCGGCTATGGTGGCAACGCCCTGCTTGGCAAAAAATGCTTAGCTTTGAGGATCGCCTCTACGATGGGCAAAAGTGAAGGATGGTTGGCCGAGCATATGCTTATCCTGGGCGTCAAATCTCCGGCCGGCGAGAAATGTTACGTCGCAGCTGCATTCCCGAGTGCTTGCGGGAAGACCAACTTTGCCATGCTTATCCCACCGCCAAGCCTCAAAGGCTGGGAAGTGACCACCGTCGGCGATGATATCGCCTGGATAAGACCGGGCAAGGACAGCAAATTCTATGCAATCAATCCGGAAGCTGGCTTCTTTGGTGTAGCCCCAGGCACATCCCAAAAGACCAACCCCAACGCCATGGCCACTCTGAGCAAAAACTGTATTTTCACAAATGTCGCCCTTACCCCAGACGGAGATGTCTGGTGGGAAGGATTGACCGATACGCCGCCGCCCGAACTCATTGACTGGCAAGGCAGGAACTGGACCCCGGACTGTGGTCGCAAAGCCGCCCATCCCAATAGCCGCTTCACAGTCTCATCTACCCAATGCCCCTCGTTGGATGAGCAGTGGGACAGCCCCGAGGGCGTGCCAATCAGCGCCTTTGTTTTCGGTGGACGACGCGCGTCTGCCATTCCACTCGCGTTCCAATCAGTTAATTGGGATTTTGGCGTCTATATGGCCGCCACGCTGGGTTCCGAAACCACCGCTGCTGCAGCCGGCAAAGTCGGCGAAGTGCGCCGCGATCCAATGGCTATGCTGCCATTCTGTGGCTATCATATGGGCGATTATTTTGACCACTGGCTGCAAATGGGTCACATGGTTGAAAATCCGCCGCGTGTCTTTTGTGTTAACTGGTTCCGCACCGATCACCACGGCAAAATCATATGGCCAGGGTTTGGTGAAAACATGCGAGTGCTTAAATGGATTTCGGACCGCGTTCATGGCAAAGCCGGCGCAGCCCAAACGTTTCTTGGATTTATGCCGCGTCACAAGGATATCGACTGGACGGGTATTGAGAATTTCAGCCCCGAGCAGTTTGACGTCCTGATGCACATCGACAAAGACTTGTGGCACCGCGAGCTGGAGTCTCACGACGAATTGTTTGCCCGCCTCAAGGAACGCATGCCACGAGAACTAATGTTGATCAGGGAAATGCTCGATCTGAGCTTGACCAGAGGGATGACTGACTAAGTTAGTTCCGTGTTAATGCACGTCAGGCGGCGCCGTCGTTAGGCACCAATACCGGTGCCATCAACATAAACCATAAACTGTTTTTCTATAGGTCATCCTTTAGGAATCAGCTGACTATGCCGCCTGGCTCAATGTCTTGTGAATCAATTAACTGAATCTCGCGCTGAAAATCAGAAAGTCCGATTTCGATGATAAAGACAGGCTTAACGGGCTTCATACAAATCCACTCGTTTCCGCCTCTCAGTTTAAAGTCCGAGCGATTGAAAACATGGACGTGTCCGCGGAAAGATTCATTCAGCTGCTGAATCGTGCTTTGCGTTGCACTGAACTTCAATTCCCCGTCTTCAAAGGACACGCGAGACCTAGCTGATATCGAACAGTTAGTCGGATTGATAAGCGCCATAAAAATGGCGTAGTCAGCAGACGTCGAAGCGAACACCGCCGGCTCGCCATCCTTCGCATTCCGTCCGTTCACGAGTGTGTATGCTTGTCGTGGTTCTAGCTCCTCAAGCAGTAGCCCAGAGCCGTGAAAAACATAACGTTCTTCTCGTTCCAGATTATCTAGTCGTTGCTTTGCACTGCTCATTTCACAACAATTGTATCAATTGATATGCAAAAGCGACTTTCTGCGGAGAATTTCGCAAGCCGAAGTATTGATACTGCTGGCGATGCTCATGTCACGGTTATTCTTCGATGATCTTGTCCAGAAAGTCAATGATGTTTTTCGTGCTGTTAGCAATAGCTGGCTGTAATTGAGCGCGTATCAGCAAACTATAGACATTCGCATCGATTCGACTCAAGTGCAGGAATGCGTTCATCTTCCTTAAATCCAAATCGAAAGTTAAAACAAGTCGTTTACTCTCGTACGTATATTCCAGCGGGAACAACAATAGAAAACAAGCAAGTTGAAGTGCGGGGCACAGACGAACTTGATATTTTTGATGATGCAAAGGTTTCTCTGACTGAAGTTGTTGGTACCGTCCTTAAACGCCCCATTCCTGCTAATGCGCAAATTCGTAAGGTTGATCTTGAAGCTTTTTGAGTCGGGAGTTTATGCGCTCAATTTCTCATCTCTGACGAATCAATTTCTATTGTGAGAGCGCTAAATATTGACGCGAGTCAGATTCTCTGCAACAGATCTACGGATTAACTGGTTGCTGCAAATACCAAAGTATAAGCAACCCGAGCGCACCGGTCAGTCCAGCAATAATCAACACGAAGACTTTGCGGGCTTTGTATGATGATTGGCGAATTTCTTTCTGAGTGGTTAGAAAGAAAACGACAGACATTATGATTGTCAGCACGCCAACGAGGGCAAATAACAAGCCGATGTTTGCCGCGTGAATTAGTCCCGAAGACACAGGATAGCTCTGTTCTGGTCCCATTCCCATGATGTATCTCAACTTGGCGATCACCACGCCTAGTCCCATCATGGCGACGCCGGTCCTAATCCAAGCGAGATAAGTCCGTTCATTGGCTAGATGATCCGTAATCCGCGAGTCATCGGATTGATAGTCTTTGGTGCCGTCAGTTGTTTTAGATTCTTCAGTTGGCATAAGCTTTCTTCTAACACCATACTCGGTGGCACAGAGGACACAAGTTATTTGCTTGCTTCGGATTTCGTTTCTGCAGGATAGGGTTTCTCTCGCACAAGTAGCGCGGATGCTTGGTCTTGGGAAGCTACAGTCCAACCATCAGTAGTCTTAAGTGCTTGCGCCAGGCGACTATCTTTCGGTACGAGCACCCATTGAATGTCATAGTTCGCAAGCCAATCCAACCAACTTTTTGCACCTGGTGGGCTAAGGACCTGATTGATGATTGAGTAGCGAGCGTAGTACTTCTCTCCGTAATAGTCAGCACGGTCATCGATAAAAACTGGAGTTCCCAATTTGTATTTGATGTAGCCGCCCCAATTGTCGTAGTTAAAGCCTTTGTTGACCTGTAAACTTCCATCCGCCTCGGCAGCTTTTAAATAATCCAAAGTTGTAGTGGGTTTGTCCAGAGGATCGAATCCCGACGCCAGGATGTCCATACCAAACGGTTTTCCACCCATTATGGCGGCAACACTGAAGAAAATCAGAAAGCCAATTGGAATGAGGTGCATTTTGCATCGCCATTCTTCGTCATCGATACCCTGTCCAATCCGATTCCATTTGTTCACGATTGCCTGCCACCATCTAGCAGGCTGGGTCGGTTCTGTTTCTAACGTTTCCGGTTTTGCCGCAAGCGCTGGTACGATTCCCGCTGCACCAAGTTCACTAGTATCATCAATGGTGACTGTGCGGGGTGAACGGTAGTCGCCGGCTAAGCGCACTTTTGAATATAATTGCGCGATTGCAGGAAGGATAATGATCGCGAACAAAGGCATATTTCTCACTGCCGATAAGGCCAAATGCGAAAAAGCTAAACAGCAAATAAGTCGTGGAAATGATAGGCGTTTCTGCGTAATTGCTAAGCCCACTATGAACGTTGCAAATAGCAATTCAAGACAAGTTGGGTGCAGGGTCAAATGAAAGATTGGAGACAAAAATTCATCCGTCGCGGCGAGTACAGAACTTCCTTTCAGATATTTCACAATGTATTGGTAGAGCACTAATCCATTTGGATTGGCCAGGCTGGCTAAAAACGTACAACCCAAGGCAATTGCTAGAGTGCGAGCAGTTTCCAAATAACTATTTCTTTTCGCACCGGGTGCAAAATAAGCAGCGGAGCAAAGTGATGTAAATAGGTAAATTGCAATGAGCACAAATCCAACTACGAATGCCGGATGGCAGTTGACCCAGACGAGCATGTACAAGCTGAGAATTAATAAAAGCCTGGTACTAGATATAGTGCGACGATAATAGTCTTCCAACGCACCTGAAAAAATCAGCACGCCAAAAAATGTAAACAAATGAGGCCGGGCTAGCCAGTGAACAGCGGATACGAGCGCTCCAAGAATGCAAATGAATAGTACGACAAGGAAATGACATCCTTCTTTTCGACATCGATCGTAGAGCATCAAAAACAATAATCCGATTGCGCAGCTGACGGCTACCGCAAGCAAATTCAAGCCGCCGATGCGGACTAAAAGTGCCATTATCGTATCTGAAAGCCACTCATAGGCGATCCAAAACTTCTCCGGATTTCCGTCAATGACGTTGTATGAAAACAAGTCAGTGTGCGGAATCTGGTGAGTTCTCAAAACATACTCACCGGTGACCAAATGCCATCCCGTAGATCCATCTCCGAACAAAAATGTCGGGCGCATCATGAGCGGAATGAAAATAATGAAAAGGAACAAAATGTCGCCAATATCAGGCGCCGGATGAAGCTTTTGTTTTGCGGCGGTTGCAGTCATTTAGTCATTTTCTAGTTCTAGTAATTTCGTTAGTCTGTTGAAGATCAAAAATTTGTGATTAATTTTGCGTTGAAGATTCAGCCGTTTCGTTATCTTGCGATGTTGCCGATTCAGGCGGAAGTTGCCGAGTCTTCAGTTGAAGACTTGGCGGAGAGTCTGGCGGAGGTCCTTTGTAGCCTCCAGTCCACGCTCTCAATTTTATTCCCATCACCTGAAAAAACATCCCAAGCGAATCAACGATGACGTTCACTTTTGACCCAGCCACATTATTCCAGTTGATGGCAATTTCGGAGAGTTTGTAGTGTCGCAGGCGAGCGATATACAAAATTTCCACGTCAAAGGCAAAACCGTTCAATTTCGACACTGCAAAAATGTCGTGGGCAACCGACTTTTTGAACAGCTTGAAACCACATTGGGTGTCAAAAACACCAGGAAGCAATAAGGTTTGAACGATCAAGTTGAAAGTGTTTCCAATATATTTTCTGTGGAGATCAGCTACTACGACTCGATTAGGATCTGGCTTATTACGAGATCCGATAGCTAAGTCGGCACCATCGGTGATTGCTTGCTCGAGTCTGATAACTTCCTCGATTGGAGAGCTGCCGTCGGCGTCATCGATGAGAATGAGATCGCCTTTAGCCTGCAAAACGCCGGTCCGAATTGCGTAGCCCTTACCCTGGTTGGGGGTGTATGTGATCAGGCGAATGCCGGGATGGTGTTTGGCGAAAGTATCTACGGTGTCGATGGTCTTGTCTAAACTGCCATCGTCGACGATGAGAATTTCAAAATCCGCATAATTCTGCTTCAGAAAAGCGTGAACCGACTCGAGAGTCGAGGGTAGACGGCGCTCTTCATTGTAAGCAGGAATGACTACCGAAAGCTGAGGCATATCCCTTCAGTATGGCAGCTACCCTGCCATTTCGTATTTCTCCCACTCAAATTTGAGAATTTCTTGCAATTCGATGTCCAGAAAAAATTTAAGCTGGATAGACCTGCTGAACGCCGAAAGGGTGAGCCTTCAGAAAAATAAATTTTTCACCTACTGGCAAGCCTACTACGTGGTTTTCCCACATACAAATAGGGGAATGATACGTAAGCTAGGCACAATTGGCGCTCCGTGTACGGAATACGAGGACGAATAAATGGTCAGATACGACGATCCGAATAACCAGACTGATCAAACCGGCCAAAGGCGGGATGTACAGCCGGTGAACGGTCCAGCCAATCGCATGCAAAGTGAAGTCTACGGCGGTCAAGGCCGTGACAGAGTTTCGCAAAGCCAGCAAATGGTCGCGCAAGAGCTGAATGGCGTGCTTAGCCATCTTCAGAACGCTGAAGACACCTTCGAGCAACGCGGAGTTCGAGCTGCCACCGGTGAATATACAGCCGCTATACGCGCTGCAGATGGCATCGATCAAACTGCCGTTGCCCGTGAAAGAGACAACGTTAGACAGATGCTCCAGGGCCAAAATCTGGACGCTCAGACTCGTCGGGCACTCGTCCAAGAAGACGCCGATCTTCATACACTCCAACGGGCGCCTGGTTTTGCCCGCGCCAACTTCGCTTTGCTGATGATTCGCAACGGCGATCAGTATTATGGAACGCAACTTTTATTGGAAGCCCAACAAAAAGATCCTGAAATGAACCAGGATCCAAACTTCCAACGCCACCTTAAGAATGCTATTGATGCTGCTCCAAGATCCCAACAGGCTCAGAATGACGGGACGCAACAACAGCAACAGCAACAGCTGCAGCCTGGTGATACCCGTCAGCAGCAACAACAGCAGCAGCCGGGAGATACCCGTCAGCAGCAACAACAGCAGCAGCCAGGAGACACCCGTCAGCAACAACAACAGCCTGGTGACCAGCAGCAACAACAGCAACAACGACTCTCGCCAATGGACGCGCAGAATCGTACACCTGTAGAAGCAGTGCAAGCCTTGTTCCAGTCAGTCACTGGTCCTAAGACCATGACGCCTGACGTGAAGCAACAATTTCAACAAGCGATTGCCAACGCCGATGCTGGTCAATCACCGAAAATGGCTCAGTTATTGCAAGCGGAAACGCAAGCAGCCAATGCCGTTAAACCTTTAACAGATGCAAACTTGGTCAAAGCCGTTACTGCACAGGACCAAGCCGCTCAAACTCTGATCCAACAGATGACTCCGGACAAGCAGCAGGCTGCTTTCCAACTTTATAATGCGTTAGACAAGGCTTCCTCGCCACAAGAAAGACAGCAGATTGAACAGCAATTGGTTCAGTTGAATCCAGGCTTGCAAACTATTCTTGCCCAGCGCGATCAGACGATGGGAGCTCAGAATATTCAAGCTTTAATGCAGTACATGACTGTTGAGAATGCTCTTCAAGCCGAAAAGAACCAAGCTGCAATCACCAGATTTACTTATGGAATGGCGCTCGCGAAAAATGGCGATGCCGCAGAAGCGAAGCAGCAAGTTGGCGACGCTCTGAAGTTGAACAACAGCACTGACCCCGAGTTGAAGGCTTTTTGGCAGCGCACTGCCACTCAAATGGGCATTCCGGCAGATGCTACTCAACAACAACAGCAGCAACCGACTGATGCTAGTGGTCGCCCAACTGCCGGCACAGCGGCAGATGCGCTCGCTACTGTTGAACAAAAATTCCAACAAGTTGTGCAGCAAAAGGGCGACGTTAAAGCTGCTTATCAGCAATTGACGCCGGAATTCCAAGCTGCTATTCAAAAATCTGACGCTGAATTCACAGCGCTCAATACTCAAACCGCAGCCAGAGACCAGCAGCTCGAAGCAGCGATCAACGCTAAGTTGACGCCTGATGTTAAAGCTAAGCTCGCAACACTCGGCACTCAAATAGATACTGAAAAGAAAAATCTAACTCCTGATGCTCTGGCACTTTGGAATAAGTATCAAGATCCATCCACTACAGATGCCGACAAAGCCACCATTCACACTCAACTCGAGAAAGCTGCGCCGAACATGACGAAGCTTGGCGATCAGCTTGAAGCGACCGTAGGCAAAGACACGTTGATGAACATCATGACCCTGGCAGGCGATCACGCCAAGATGCAAGGTGCTTTGATGGGCAGATTCTTGACGCGCTATTACCTCGCCGATGCCGCTGCCACCGCTGGCGATATGCCAAATGCTCAAGCACAATTGGGTGCAGCCTTCTCGGCCGTTCCTCAAGAATTCCAAAAAGCCTTTGCTCAAAAGCCTGACGTACAGGCTCTTGCTCAAAAGGTCGGCATCGACTTAACCAAGTTGCCTGCACCTCCTGATGCGGTCTTGGCTGGAACTGGTCAACCTGCTCAACCTGGTGCCAGAACTGATGCCACTCAGCAATCTGCCACCACGACTGACGCAACGCAGCAGCAGCAGCAACAAATTGCTGGTCTCAATCCGGAAAATCAAGGACTACGTCCAGACCAAATCATGGCCAAGGCGCAACAACAGTTGCAACAAACTGGCATGAACGATGCAGTCAAAAAGCAATTTGGTGACGCCATCAAAGTTGCCGATTCGATGTATGGTCCAAACGATAAGCAGATGACGGATCAATTGATCAACGTCTTGCAGACTGGCAAAAAAGCTGATGGCACAGCCATTACGGCTGACGAAAGAGTGCAAGCGCATCAATTGGTTCAACAAGAATTCAGTCGCGCCACATTGGGCATGCAATATCGCATGGCTTATGGACAGCTGCTCAATCAGAACAAACAGTATGCAACCGCTGAGGGAGTATTCAAAGAGAACATCGGTGTAGCAGATAAGCTGCCACTGGCTTCATTCCAAGCTGAATTGACTCAACTCGGAAAAGACTCGCAAAATCCACAGATTAGTCGTGCCAATCAAGCCGACTTGTTCACCATGATGCAAGGAATTCAAGGCTCAGGCACTTCGAAAGATGACGGTTTGTTGTACATGCCAATCACCACCAGAAAGTACGCCGCTCTCTTCTATGTCAGTGGAGCTGATGGATCTGGTGTCGGAATTGTGAAGCCAGAGCAGGCTGCAGCGATGATCGACGAAGCCAAAGCGAAAGAGAAAGAGCTTTATAACGTCACCGACGACAAACTCAAAGCATTCGATCCAAAACTGGCAAATATGGCTCAAAGCATCATCCCCTTGTTGCCTGAAAATCTGAGAAAGGAAAAACAGAAAGCAGATAGCTTCTGGAGCAACGCTATCGTAGATGGTGGCACGGCTGCTGTCGTAATCACGTTAGCCGGTTTGACAGCCAGTTTGATCACTAAGAACCCCAAAATCTTCGGCATGTTAGTGGAAGGTGAAGGCGCCGCCGCGAAATTATCGATGACTGGTTATGCGGCTGTGGGAGCCGGTGCGCTCGGTACGGAAGTATTAGCTCGACACACGGTTCATCAACTTGTTACAGGTGAGAACGAAGGTTGGGATAAGAGCTTGATCCACGGTGCAGCAGGTCTCGGCGCTGTGGCGGCGATTATGGGAACCCGCTCACTAGCCAGCAAGTTCCTCTACAACGGAGCGACTGCAGAAGGCGCCTCAGCGCGAATCAGCACTGAAATGGGATTAGCTGCTGATGCGCCAATCGGAAAGTTTGTAAGCGGGGTCGCGGAGAAAACTACCCTTACGCCTGGGCTAGAGGCATTGCAAGGAAGCCTTGAGCCGATGATGGTGGATGGCGCACTTAATCCGAAACTGGCTGCGGAACTTGCAAAATACTCGCCGGCTCAACTAACGACCTTAACGCAAACCTTCATGAAAGAGGGTGCTGCGGTAGCTGGTCAGTCTGCTAAGTGGTATGCACCAAGCAACATTGCTTCAAGAGCGGCAGGCGCGAATCCTTTCTCTGCTCTTGATCTGACGACGGCCACGACTGGTAAACTCGCTATGAGATCTTTCTATAGCGGCTATTCATCCGCCTTCGGAGCAATCGGTGCTTACAGTTCAATCAGCTCGCTAGATCGTCCAATCGATCCGAAGACTGGAAAGCCAGTCAGCTACGCCGATTCGTTCATCCAATCTAACTACCGCAGCATGTCTGACAATACGGCTGTTGACGCTCTCTGGTTGGGCATTATGCCAGCTATGAAGGATGGCGTCTTGGCTAAGAGTGTCTATGCTGAAGGTGCTGGACCAATCGGCAAGACTTGGGGTTACTTCAAGGCACCGTTCAAGGTAAGCACTTTTGGTTCAATGGGTGCTGAAGCAGCTGGAGCAGGCAACTACACGAGACTTGGACTGCAAGCTAGTCAGTTAGCGATTGGTTCTACCTTCTATAACTTCACTAACCTGTCGAAGGTATTCCAAGGCGCCATGCAATCAAGAGCAATCGGTCATCAATTAGACGCAATGGGTGCGCCAATCACAGACCAATCTGCGCCGCAAACGCAAGCGACAGACACGCAAGTGTTAAATCCAAACGCCAAGCCAGCTGGACAGACTGATGCTCCTGTAGCTCCTGTAGCTCCTGTTCAAGATAATGGTCAACCGATTCAGGACCAACCGGTGACAAATCAGCCTGCTGACAAAACTCAGCAACAACAGCAACAACCACCAGGTGGACTGACTGCGGGCACCCCAGGACTCGGAGGATAGTCCAAACTGAAAGACCAAACACACTTCTAGTGCAGATATCCAGAGCTTTTACGGCTCTGGATGTATGCTGTTGATAGACTCCGAAACAGGTTTGAAACAACTACAAGATAAGATGTCCAATAATTCAGTCAGCTGTATAGATTCAACTACTAAAGGACTAAAGGACTCTGTTTCTCGAAGGATTACTAAAAATGGCCCCTCCCAACCGCGAAGTTCAAACTACCACCAATCATACTGACACTACTACGGTAGAGCCGCTTGACGCGAGCACAGTCTGGACTCAGGTGCAGAATGACCGGGTGCGTAAAACAGCCGAGACAAAGTCCGATGTATCTAGAGTCTCGGATCAAGTTCTTACTGCCGTTAAGCCAGATCAAACCGCGGTTTATCCGAACAGACTTATTGCTGAAGCACAATCAGCAGGAAAAGAAATATCGAGTTATTTGCAATCTGGACAGAAGTCTACTGATGTCATTCAATACAAAGATGCTAATGGACAGATTCGCGAAACAACAGTCGGTGAGCGCGTCGAATCCTTGCGCACTTTGATCAATCAAGATTGCCAAAATGCAATTACTGCCTCAAACGAATTGATCAAAAACAATCCTAATTTGGACAAAGACTTGGCGAGCACCACTGCTCGTTTGCAAACAGCTGCTCAACAAGCTGGGCTTGATTACAACAATCCAAACTTCCGTCAACAAATTGCCAACAACCCAGAACTAAATCAGATGGCTCAAGACCAGGCTCTTTTGCAGTCTGCACGTATGGCACCGGGTACTGCGATGTTGACATACGCAATGCTCAAAGCTGAAGGTTTGACTGAAAATCCAGCCGTAAGTATGGAAGCTTTTAAGACTACTGGTGTGCCTAAACCAACAGCTCAAGAGCTTAACGATGCATTCTTACTCGTTTCCCAAGCTGGTAGAACAAACCCTGAAGTGTTCAACTCGCCTTTGTATGCCTCCGTCAATAATGCGGTTAAAACAGACTACGCCGTAACCCAACAAGCGAAGGGCAATCAAATTGTTACTATGCTCAAAGATGCTGATCAACTCAGCCAGTCTGGCGATACCGCCAAGGCAGAAGCTAAGTACAAAGAAGCATGGCAACTAGGCGAAGGTATCGATCAAAAGTTTCTTGCCGCTCAATTGAAGCTGCAAGACAATCAAAAGAATCCTGAAGTATCTCAAGCGTTAGTCGGCATTATTGGTGACGTCAAAGAAGCTCGCATGCATTATGCCAACTTCCTCGTCAAGCAAGGGAAGTACGACGATGCGCTGCCAATCGCGCTTTCTGTTGGTTCCGATACGCCTGCATTTGCTCAAGCTGATCCGACCTTCAACAAATTAGTATCAGATGCCACTTTCGGAAAGAGCATGCCGCAAGGTGAGCTACAAGCGCACCAAGCCAAGTTTGCAGAGTTGATGCAAGACACCAAAAATCCTAACCGTTTCACTGACGCTCAAAAAGAGCTCGATATCTTGTTGAAGAATTTCCAAGATACGAAAGCTACCTTGGACCAAGGACGCACCAAGCTTGAAGCCGATAAGACTTCTATCGACACCAAGTTGGCTGATTTGGACAAGAAGAAAGCTAGTACTGATCCTGAAGAATACAAAATCGAACAACAGAGACTGAATGACCAGAAGAAGGTAATTGAACAAGTAGAAAAGCAAAACGACCAGTTTTCTAAGCAAGAACCTTATTTGAAGTATCTGCAAGGTGTAATGGCTTACTCCAAGGATGACAAAGACACTGCTCACGCCCTGTTTGAAGAAGTTAAGAAAACTGACCCTGAGCTTGCCGCTCAAAAATCATTGAACATGGATGCATTGCTTGATGCCACCAAACATCAAAACTGGTTCCAACGTAATTGGCACGCAATTGCCACTATAGGAGCAGTTGTTGCCGGTGTTGTAGTTGGTATCGGAGTGGGATGCTTAACCGGACCCGGTGGTATCGCCGCTGGTATCGGCACCACAGGCGCCATCATGGCTGCGGTTGGTGGTGGCGCTATCGCTGGCGGACTCGTCTTTACGGGAACCAAGGCTGCGGCTCTTGGCACTGACCAGGTGGGTTGGAAAGACTTCAGAGAAGGCGCCTTGATCGGGGCAGCATCTGCTGTACCAATGGTCCGTATCGGTAGTGCCTTTGCCCCAGGAGCACTGGCCGCAGATTCAGTTGCGTCGACAGCTTCCGTAGGTACAAACGTCTTCTCCAAGTTTGGACTAACCGGTAAATCGCTCGCTTTCGGAGCTTCAGTTGCCGGTGCCAAGGAAGGCATGGCCGTTGCCTTCGACGGTAAGTCTTTCGGAGACGCCGCTAAATCTTTCGCCTATGAAGCTCCCTTTGCGGCGCTGACTTACGGTGTAGCAGGCAATGCCAAGACTGTCTTTGGAGCTGTGAGTGCTGACGCTTTATATGGCGGTGGTCTCACAGGCGGAGCTGAATTGGGAATCGGAACCTACGCGCAAATCAAAGAGCATACTCTTGATCCTAACAATACTGCTGAAAACGATCAGATCTGGAATCGCTACAATGGCGTAAATCCTAGCCTGTTTCGCCCAGATGGCACGCCAGTGCAAGCTGGAGATCAACAGCCAGCTCAGCCTCCACGCAAACAGTTGACTCAAGACGAAATCGACAAAATGCGCAATCAAGACATCACTGACGAACCTGTCAAATAACTTTCACATTAAAAGCACGACCCCTCCCCAAAACACTACTTCCACAATCAAGTAAAGCTATATTACATCAGCGTTTTAAGACTTTCGCGATTCCGTAATAGCTCAGTAGGAAACACTTTCTAGCATCGCTCAAACCTGCGTTTTTTGCTTAACAATCGTTTCGAAACAAAGAGTTTGAAGGGTGATGTCTAAACCTTTTATAGGCAACAAAGCGGCTCGACTTAATCGATTATGGGTTTGGGGTTATAAACTAACCATTGTGACGCCGTCGCCACCTTCGTATACTTCGCCCGGGCGAAACGAACCTCTGTGTTCCGAGTTGTTTAGATAATCGCGCACAGCACTTTTCATGGCGCCAGTACCGTGCCCATGAATGATCATTAGTGGACTGACACCGTTCAAAAGATTTTCGTCTAGAAATCGATCGAGACTACTCAGGGCGTCTTCAACTCGCTTTCCACGCAGGTCGAGAGTGTTCGCCGATGTGCGCACGAAAACATCGATGGTACCACTTTTAGTGCGAGGTCCAGGTGTTACTTCTTTTTGTTTTTGCTTGTTTTGATGAATTTTTTGAGGACGTTCGTAGCCAATAATTTCCAAATCAGACACTGGAACTTTTATTTTGAGGTTGCCGCAGCGCACCATAATCGGTACTTCGCTATTTTTAAGTGCTTCGGATGGAACGTCTGCCACTATCCCACGCTGGTTTAGCGACAATACTTTGACAGTTTGACCGACCGCGATCGCCGGTCCGTGATCTGCTTGTGGTGCAGCTTTCCAGCCAAGCTCGTCTCGCACCTTCTCTAAATCTTGTTGTGCTTTTTGCGCTTTGCTTATGCTAGGTTGCTTTTGCAAATCAGCAATCAAATGTTTTATATAGTCTCTACCTAATTTATAATCTGATTCGATGTCGCTGACGTGTTTTTGGCGTAATGAAACCGATTCTACTTCTGCTTTTCGCATTTGCTCCTCGGCAATACGTCGCAATTCTTCCGCTTGTTGCTGAGCGCGTTGAGCTTCTTCTTCTCGAACCGAAGCCTGACGCAATTTGACCTCGAGCTGATCAATGGTGCGTTGCAAATCTTGATCGTGCACCTCAACTAGCTCGCATGCACGTTCGATGACAGACGCATTTAAACCCAGTCGTTTGGCAATGGTGGTCGCTTTGGAACTACCTGGTATTCCCAATCTCAATCTGTATGTAGGGGACAAAGTTTGTTCGTCGAAATCCAAACTTCCATTGACGAACCCCCTTTCCGTGTAGGCAAGCGTTTTCAATACGCCATAATGGGTGGTCGAAATCGTAACCGCGCCTGAATTATTTAAATACTCCAAAACAGCGCGGGCGAGAGCAGCCCCCTCACGAGGATCCGTTCCAGCACCAACTTCATCCAGCAGGATCAACCAGCCGGGGCCACATTGGTCAACAATTTCTACGATGTTTTTCATGTGCGATGAGAACGTCGACAAACTTTGTTCCAGTGATTGTTCGTCTCCGATATCTGCGCATACGTTAGTAAAGATTGCTGCGGTCGAGCCTGCTGAAACTGGCAGCAGCAGCCCGGCTCGTAGCATAAGAGAAAATATCCCCAATGTTTTCAACAGCACTGTTTTACCGCCCGTGTTCGGTCCGGTAATCACCAATGTGTTGCCGTCATTGCCACCTAATCTGATGTCATTCGGAACTACACTTTTTGTCGAATCTTGCAAAACTAAAAGTGGATGGCGTGCACCTAAGAGATTGAAACTTTCATTCTTTGATAACTCGGGGCGCTGACCTTTGTACTTAAGGGCAACGCGGGCGCGTGCCATAATCGTATCCAACTGGACGCTTGTCGAATAATTGTTGTCCACTTCGGAAAAATGACTTGAGGCCGAACGAGAGAGTTCGTCTAAAATTCTGGCGATTTCTCGTTCGATCTCGGTTTCTTTGAGACGCAGCTTGTTCGATAATTCAAGGACTGCAATTGGTTCCACGTATACGGTGAGACCTGACGCCGAACTGTCATGCACAATTCCATTAATAACAGAACGCATGCTCGAATTTACAGGCAAAACATAACGCCCATTCCGATGTGTATAAAGCGGCTCTGTTAGGGCTTTTGATTGAGTTGACGAGTGGATGATGCGCAGCAATGTTTCCTTGATAGTGGCATCTATCTTTTGCACATCGCGACGCAAACTTCTTAAAAGAGAACTCGCCTCGTCTCTCACGTTGCCACCATCGTCGATGGCAGTCTCGATTTCTTGAACCAATTTCTCCGCTTGCGGAAGTCCACTCACATAGGCTGTTAATCTAGGAAAGGACTCAACTGCAAGTAAGGACAGGCTGGCACGAAACTTTTTTCCAACAGTTAAAGTCGAGCGAATAGCTAGTAGTTCATCGCCGGATAAAGCAGCGCCCACTTCAAGCCTTTCCAAAGTGTCACGCAAATCAGGCAAGCCTGTTGCCGAAATGCCACTGCGAGCCTCGAAGAGGTACACCGCTTCTTTGGTTTCGTCCAACAACTGTTCAATTTCAGATTGGGCAGACACCAGCGGCAAGCTGTGGCATTGCTCTTTTCCACCTTGGCTGCTCGCTTCTGCGGCAACAAAACTCTTCAGGCGCTCCCACTCGAGTGCCCGAAGAGTTCGATATTGTATGTCGTGTATATCGTTCATACCGCGCTTCGCTCGCTGCTTGATCTGCAACGCGCTACGTGTGTAAACGAAGTTTTCACTTCTATAACAGACTGCCTAAAATGAAACTAATTCAAATCAGTCGACAGTGCTGCGTCAAGAATTGGTTCGACGGTTGCGTCCGGCTCAGTTGCTACTAGCTGGTCAATGCCAAGATTTCCGAGCAGTTTCTTCAAGCGAATCTTTTGAAGTTCATAGCAGCGATTGTTGCGCTTGTGCACAACACCGATTCTTTCCAGCTGCTTGATGGCTTCGAGGTGGCTATCCGGAACTGCACCGACATCTACCGACCCTTTTTCGTTAAGCCACGAAATGGTCGGAGATAGAACTCCTAGTAACTTACGCATGGGTTGATCGTACACGGGCATCATTCGGCTCTCCCTCCCTGTCAGGTTTAATTTTAACATCTTGGCAATTTATAAACCTGGAATAACCGACTATATGAACCTCATGATTCGACGAGGATGTATTTCGACGGTAGACTTTAGGACATGCTTTTTCCTTTTGAAAATTTTCATCCGGACGTTCCGGAAAGCGTTTTTGTCGCTCCGACCGCGGTGATCATCGGGCGCACACACATCGGTGAAGGCTCCAGCATCTGGTTTCATACAGTTGTACGTGCAGATATCAATCGCATAGACATCGGCATGAACACTAATATCCAGGATGGATGCTTACTGCATGTCACCAATAAGCATGGACTGTTCGTCGGCGACAGGGTGACTGTTGGACACGGAGCGATTCTTCACGGTTGCCGGGTTGAAGCAGACTGCCTGATTTCGATGGGCGCGGTTGTTTTGGATGGGGCAGTGGTTGGGGCTGGCTCCATTATTGCGGCCGGCGCAGTTGTCGCCCCTGGATCTCAGATACCCGCAGGCAGCCTAGCTATGGGCGTGCCCGCCAAAGTGGTGAGGCAGGTCACGGACGATGACCGCCACAAGATAGATAGAGGTTGGCAGAACTACCTCCACTACTCCGGCATCTACCGCGGCATGACATTAAAAGTAGAGTAAGCGCGCCGGCATTCGTGCTTTCCCCATCGATTATTCGGGGCGTTCCGCGTTTAATAGAGCGTGGAAGTCCCTTTCCTTGAAAACAAATGCCATTTGAGAATTACTCTTTGTCTTCGAACGTGCCGGCAGGTGACGGTTACACGCGCATACCAACGCTGCGAGTCGGTCAGCCGCTAGATCCTAATGATGCAACTGCCTATCCAAGCAGCATGAATCTGGTCGGCCAGTACCAGGAAGCAAGTAAAAGTGTCGCTCGTATCGAGGCTGTGAAAGGTACGGATGCAAGCGGAACTCCTACCGGCAGTGTCGGCTCTGGCTTTGTAGTCACATCTGATGGTGAAGTGGCCACCGATTATCATGTCGTCCAAGGCGCCAACAGCATTCGCGTCAAGATTGGGCAGACAACTTACTCAGCCAGCATTGACGCTGTTGACCAGCGCACTGATCTGGCCCTGCTCAAGCTGAACAGTAATCCTAATGAGCGTTTCCAACCTGTTCAACTAGCGACCTCCAGTCAAATGGAGACTGGCGCCGCCACTATCGCCCTCGGCTTCCCAGCCGGGGAGCAAAAGATGTATATGTCCGCAGGCGGGTTTAACTGGGCGCCCGGTGGCTTCCAGTCCTACAGGCGCTTTGGCGACATTGTTGGCAGCCTGAAGGGTGGATTGATGCCTGGCGAGGATCCAAACCGGACCTCTATAGAGAGCAACATGAATGCTGACCAGGGTATTTCTGGCGGACCGATGTTCAATGACAGCTTCCAGGTCGTCGGTGTGATGGACATTGGTACTACAACCGGCACTAAAGGGGACGCTACACCGGTTGAGGACCTTTATAGATTGCTTAGCTCGACCCAGAGAATGAGAATGGCGAGCAATACGGGGTCTCAATTTGGCCTGTCGCTGCAGAGCGATGCAGCCGTTTCGAATTATTATTCCACTCAGCCAAATCGGAGCTACGCTACTTATAACTCATCTCAAAACTACTATTCTCCGTCCAACGCTAGAGCGGAAACTCAATACACGCCAGCGCCTGTCAGTGGGACATCATGGTCCGATCTAGCGAAGATCTTGGATCGCGGCCCTAACTAGTCACGCCAAGTCTCACGACGTGGTATCGACTCTGGTGGCAGAATATCGGCACTAGTTTGTCGAGCCGATGATATCGCTGGCTAAGCCCTGCTCTGCGTAGGTGCCGGCAAGGATGCTCGTGCTGCCAGTGCTCTCTTCCGAAATCGAAACTTGAGTCGTCAGCTGCGCATCATCAATGTGTTCCTGCAACCATCCGCTCACCGTGTCCACGGTTTCAGGTCTTAGGTAAGCAGTCTCGAGCAACAAATGTCCACGATCGTTGAACCAACGAACCGTTTGATCCTTCGATTTTGCTCTCGCCAGCAACTGCACAACAGCATTGCTTTTCAGCATTCTGTCTTTGTTTCCTTGAATCACCAAAAGGGGAATGTTTGCAGGAATTCGTTTTGCGTAGTGCAAATTTGGTCGCATGCAATTGATGCTGCGCACTAATTCCCAAGTGGTCATGCGCTTCGTGACAAGAGGATCGGCAAGACTTTCTGCGATTATGCGCGGATCGTCAGATGCAAATTTCTTGATGTATGGAGCAAGGTCGACCTTTTTGCGCATATCTATTAAGAAGGCCGGCGCTTCGCTCAACATCGGTCCAACAAACGATCTGTGCTTCAATGCAGGGCTCGAAAGGATGAGACCGTCAACCAGTCCGGGATGATCAATGGCAACGTGCATTGCTATTCCGGCGCCAAGACTTTCGCCGATGCAGAAGAGAGGCAAATTGGGATAACGCGCTTTGGCCGCTTCCACCAACTCACCAACATCCCTTTGGCTCTTGCCATAGTTCAGACCGCCTTGCTTGTTTTGGCTGCCTTGCCACCGTCCGAACCCTCTTAAATCAGGTGCGATGACAATAATGCCGTCTGTGGCTAATTTCTTTGCCAGCGCATCATAGACGCCGCCATGCATGACTAGACCATGAATGGCAATTGCTACGGCTCGTGGCTTTTTAGCGTTATCTTGCCAAACGTAGACCGGTGTCTTCCGGTTGATCAGAGCTTCCGCGCTCTCGTGTCTGACGACTTCTGCTTTTGCTTGAGGCGCAAGAAGTGCTGTGCATGTCGCAAGGGCAACTGCAAATTTTGAAATGGCGCGCATAGATTCCCCCCCAAAACGCTACGGTTGCAGCGCATACCATAAAGCGGCTTGACTATCTAAAGCGGAAGATTTCCCAGAACTTCCATGACATCACTTACCAACCAAGCGGCCTCTTTAAAACGTTATCGGCCTAAGTTTAAGGAAACGAAGATCGACATGGCGTCTGCCATACCACAGAGCTAGATCGTCTAAACCTTTTTTCCATGATTCGTTATTTCGCCGATTGTTCACACTCTGTAATGTCCGCACGGGCAAACAAAACCGCTTTAGGACGCTGCAACGAGCGGAGCGCGGCATGTCTGCGCTGTGGCTATGAAAACGCACGGGTCTGGGCGTGGGAGCCGAACGAACTGAAGGCGACTGAGCGCTTATAATCAATCGGGCAAACAACTTTTCGCGTATATAAGAAGAAGGTAGTGGCTAAACGCACCGACATTCAAAAAATTCTCGTGCTGGGCGCGGGTCCTATTACTATTGGTCAGGCTTGCGAATTTGACTATTCCGGCAGCCAAGCCTGCAAGGCGCTCAGGGACGAGGGATACGAAGTAGTCCTGATCAACTCGAACCCGGCCACGATCATGACCGATCCAGAAGTGGCAGACCGAACCTATATCGAACCAGTAACAGCAGAAGTAGCACGGGAAGTGATCATCAAAGAGCGACCGCAAGCTCTCTTGCCGACCATGGGCGGGCAGACTGCCTTGAACGTGGCGGTGGAATTGGCCGAGTCCGGTGTATTGGATGAATATAAGGTTGAACTCATTGGCGCCAAAATTGAAGCGATCAAGCTTGCTGAAGACCGTCAACTTTTCAAGTCCAAGATGCTCGAAATAGGGCTCGATGTTCCAGAATCAGGAATCGCCCACAAACTCGCCGATGTAAAAGACATTGCAGCGCGCCTCGGTTTTCCGATCATCATCAGACCAGCTTTCACTCTTGGTGGCGCTGGTGGTGGCATTGCCTATAACCAGGAAGAATTGGAAGATATCGCCTGGCAAGGATTGACTGCCAGCCCGGTCAGCGAAATTCTTTTGGAAGAAAGTGTGCTCGGTTGGAAGGAAATAGAACTTGAAGTGATGCGCGATTGCGCCGACAACGTCGTGATCATTTGCGGCATCGAAAATTTCGATCCTATGGGTGTGCACACCGGTGATTCGATCACGGTGGCACCTGTGCAGACGCTGACGGACAGAGAGTATCAAGCCTTGCGCGACGCGTCGATAAAAATCATTCGCGCCATCGGCGTAGAAACAGGTGGTTCGAACATTCAGTTCGGTGTTCATCCGGAAACAGGCAGAATCATTATCATCGAAATGAATCCTCGCGTTTCAAGATCTTCGGCGTTGGCCAGTAAAGCGACTGGTTATCCAATCGCCAAAATTGCAGCAAAGCTGGCAATTGGTCTGACTCTAGACGAGATTGCAAACGACATCACTAAAACAACTCCGGCGTCGTTTGAACCGACGCTGGACTATGTTGTCACCAAAATTCCGAGATTCAATTTTGAAAAATTCCGTGGAGCTGATACCACTTTGACGACTCAGATGAAAGCAGTCGGAGAAGTGATGGCAGTTGGACGAACGTTCCAAGAGTCAATTCAAAAGGCGCTGCGTGGTTTAGAACTTGGTCTAGCTGGGTTCGTCGCAGTGCCTTCTCGCGCCAAGGCAGACTTTTGGGAATGGCGGCGCCGACTTTCTGTTCCAACTCAACATCGGATCACCGATATTTTCGGAGCACTCGATGCCGGCTTATCCATCGAAGAAATTGCCGAGCTGACATCCATCGATCCCTGGTATCTGGATAATTTGTTCGAGTTGTTTCAGGAAACCAAAGCATTCAGTGCGAAAGTCAAAACCTTGGCAGATCTCGATAAAGATTATCTGCTTCATTTGAAACGACTCGGATTCAGCGACATCCAGTTGGCTAATTTGATTGCCGATCCAAAAGTTGATGAGACTGCCGTTTTCGAACTTCGTCAAAAGTTAAGTATTGCGCCTGTCTATAAGATGATCGATACCTGCTCGGCTGAGTTTGAAGCGAGCACGCCATACATGTACTCAACTTACGACGAAGAAACCGAAGTACCTCCATCGACAAAACCTCGGATCATGATTTTGGGCGGCGGTCCTAATCGGATCGGTCAGGGCATTGAGTTCGACTATTGTTGCGTACACAGCAGCATTGCCCTTCGAGAGCTTGGATTTGAATCAGTTATGGTCAACTCAAATCCAGAAACAGTTTCTACCGACTATGACGTTTCGGATCGTCTCTATTTCGAACCACTAACTTTGGAAGATGTGACGAACGTCGCTCTTGTTGAAAAGCCGGAAGGCATCATAGTTCAGATGGGTGGTCAGACTCCCCTCAAATTAGCCAAAGGCTTGGAAGCGCGCGGTTTTAAAATTCTCGGCACTTCGCCTGAGTCAATCGACATCGCTGAAGATCGGGCTCGCTTTGGCATCTTGATCGACAAATTGGGGCTGCGTCAGCCTCCGGGTGCGGTCGCTCACAGCCCGCAAGAAGCAATTGATATTGCCACCAAGGTCGGTTATCCGGTTCTGGTTCGCCCCAGTTACGTGCTTGGCGGTCGGGCAATGGAAATTATCTATAAGCAAGAAGAGCTTGAACGCTGGCTTAAGACTGGTTACGGCAGCAACCCGAATCTTTCTGTATTAGTGGATCAGTTTCTTGAAAATGCAATTGAAATTGATGTGGATGCAATTTCTGACGGCAGAGCTTCAATCATTGCCGGAATCATGGAGCACGTAGAAGAAGCAGGCATACACTCAGGTGACAGCACCTGTGTATTGCCGACTCAAACGATTCCGTTGAAAATTATTGAGGAAATTCGTCGCGCCACTAATGATTTAGCGCGTGAGTTGAAAGTGATCGGTTTGATGAACATTCAGTTTGCCTTGCAGGGTGACGATCTGTACATCCTCGAAGTTAATCCCCGCGCCAGCAGAACAGTTCCCTTCGTCTCCAAAGCAACTGGCGTTCCTTGGGCTAAGTTAGCGGCGGCGGTAATGACTGGTAAAACTCTTTCTGAATTAGGGATTGCTCCGAGACTTTTGCCGCCTCATGTTTCGGTGAAATCAGTTGTAATTCCGTTCAAACGTTTTCCTGGCTCGCAAATTTCCCTCGGTCCCGAGATGCGCTCCACTGGAGAGGTGATGGGCATAGCAACTCAGTTCGGTCTAGCTTTTGCCAAGGCCCAAATCGCAGCCGGTCAGGTTCTGCCGACGAAAGGCAAATGCTTTATCAGCGTTTCTGACATTCACAAGCAAGAGGTTGTGCAAGTGGCGCAGAGCCTTTATCAGCTTGGTTTGGAGATTGTCGCGACGCGCGGTACATCTTCGGCTATTAAGACAGGCGGCATTCCGGTAACGCCTGTAAACAAGGTATCTGAGGGTCGCCCAAATCTTGTCGACCGAATAAAGAATGGTGAAATTCAATTAGTCATTAACATTCCATCGGGTAGAACCGCCCGCGACGATGACCAACTGATCAGGCGCGCAGCCGTCGATTACAACATTCCTGTAGTGACAACCCTGGCAGGGGCTCGGGCCACTGCTGCGGCGATCGCGGCTCTGCAGCAGGGACCATTGAGCGTCAATGCTCTTCAGGAATATCACCGAAACATTGCTTTCTGGGAAACATCTACCCGCCGTCGCACAGCAGGCTTTTCTTCCTGATCGCCCATGAATCCGATCAAGCGCTAGCATTCCACGGATAGGCTCTCCTCGGATTATGCCGAGCAGCTTT
>PLXC01000046.1 GCA_003151275.1 Candidatus Melainabacteria bacterium | reverse complement strand
GTTCGAATTCCGAAACAGAAAGTGCTGCGACATCATTGCCGACACTTCGACCAGTGATCCATTCTGAGACAGGTTGAGTGAAAGCATCGAAGTTCGTGACAGAATCCCATTGATCACCTGACGCCGTCCACGCGTTGGCGTTTTCCCAATTTTCACCAATCAGAGCTGCCTGAGGATTTACAGACTTAACGGCAGTTCGAAACTGACGCCAAATCTCATGATTGAAATTGTCGCTGCCGTCACGACCATCTGAGTCGACATATTTAGGCGCGTCCAACCGCCAGCCATCGATGTTAAACGGTGCCTTGAGATACTTGAGAGCCACTGAATCAGGTGCCACGTAAAGGGCATATTTCAAAGCCTTAGAGGCGAAATTCAATTTGGGAAGACTGTCGTATGTCAGAAACATTGCATATTTGTTAGGCCAACTTTTGAATGTATAGAAAGAACGATAAGGGCTTTGAAGAGACTGGTATGCACCTGTGACACCAGGTATAGCATCATACTTACCAAACCATTTATGACTGTCACCAGTGTGGTTGAATACTCCATCAAGAATCAGGTATCCGCGCTTACCGTTCAAGATATTGTGCAGTGAAGCGGACAGTTGCGCGAGCTGTTCGTTGGTGCCAAAGGCAGGATCAACCACATCATAGTCAGACGTGTCGTATTTGTGATTACTTGGAGACTTGAAAATAGGATTGAGATAAACGACATTGGCGCCGATAGTTGTTCTTATGTAGTTAAGCTTGGCAATGATGCCATTCAAGTCACCGCCGTAGAAAATCAGTGAACGGTCCTCGTCGTTTTTTGCCACTGGGCTTTCACCCCAATGTCTTTGAATTGTGGCGACACCTGCATATTTGTATTTACCATCGGTGACATCATTAGCGGTATCGCCGTTGTTAAAACGATCTGGAAAAATCTGATAGATGATTCCATCTTTCAACCAAGTGGGCGTCTTAAAACCAGGAACCACATAAAAATCGCCATCTGCTGGTTCCGACGATACACTGCCGCGGGCGTTGTACCAAGCGGTGGTGCTTCCATCATGCAAAGCAAAACGATAATACTTTCGTGCTGGACTGGCAGGAATTGTTGCTTGCCAGTATTCAAAAACGGCGTCTGGTTTCGTGCTCTCTCTTTTCATCGGCAGGTCATGAAAGTTATGATCAGAGGCATCAAAGTATTTTATGTTCGCGCTAGTAAGATCTTTGTTGAATGCTCGAAATCTAACTGATAGGGGCGTCTTAGAATCTGGCTCGTTTGTGTTGGTAAACAAAGGTCCCTGGTCATGGAACAATCCATCCCACTCTATGTTCGAGTCCTGAGCAGCAGCATTAGCTGCGGGACATGCGAGTAGCGCAAGTACCAACGCTAGCGTCAAAATTTTCAGCATCCAATCACCGGTAGAGAGATAGCGCAACAACACAAGCGACGCGCGATCATACCGGACCTTATGATGTTTAGCAACGATTGATAACTCGGCGTTAGTCCTTCATGGCAAATGCTGCTCTTAGCGCTTGGGTGCTACAGTTCGATTTTTCCATTGACTGTACACAGGAAGCCCTTCATTGATAAATGTCTTGAGCTCGTTGGGAGTGTCTTTAAATCCGAATTGTGTTTTAAGCGGAACAAGCGTAGTTTGTCCACGACCAGTTGAAACCACACCAGCGACGATAGTTATAGGCACGCCCTGATCAGCTCCTAATCGTTGTGCAAGCTCAGGAGTATTTTCAACTAAAACGCGTACTATAACCGCTTTATCTTTCAAATCAGATTCTGCTTGCTTTAGATATGGGGCCATTTTCTTGCATGGAATGCACTCAGTGGAACCTATCTTTACTACCACAAACAGTCCTTTATCCTCAGCATCCAATAAAGCGGCGTTGAACTCTTGCTCAGTCTTAACGGCCTTTTTTTCGTCCTCTTGTATTATTTTCGCACGCTCCAGATTTTTGGTTTTCTCTTCATTCTCTTTAAGTAATTTCTCCTGTTCTAGCTTTTTAGCCTTCGCTTCTTTGTCAGTTACTACTTTCTCCAGCTCTGGCTTTTTAGCCTCCTCACGTTTACCAGAATTCAAGTCTGGAGTCCGTTCTTTTTGCTCGCGATTGCCATCGCCACCATACTTAAAAAGATCAGGATTGGAATTGCGCGCTGTTACTTCAGGCAACAAAGATTTCAACACAGCATCAGGTGTGCCTGTTTGTGCAAGCCTGTCATTAAAGACGCTGTTTGAATAGATTCCTGGATTTCGCTCGCCTGCCGCTCGTATCCACTGGCTGCCCACATCACGAAACTTATCCTTGATTTCGCCAGATTTATCATTAGCCCAATCCAGGCAAGCCAGCCCAAGCTCCGCACGTGTAGTCCATTTCGAATCAGCAACAACACGCAGAGCTGCAGCGTCTTGCATCAACTCAGTATATTTTGCAGATCCACTTTTGGCCGTTTGTAGTTCCTTGTTGATCCGCAAATGTTCCGCTTGAAGATCTTGCGGCTTGATGTTATCCGCAGCATTGATTGCAATATGATAGAACCGTTCAGACTGGTGCCAGTCTTTTGTTCCTTCTGCTTGCTTCAACGCTTCATCGATTATTTGTCGAGTGTCTGCAATTCTCTGCTTCGGCGAATCTCCTTTTTCCGTTGATTCGCTTGCTATTTTGAACTGACCTTTGTAAGACTCCATTTTCTCATGAGCTTGGCTGATGGCTTGATTGAACGATCCGATCATTGAACGATCCGCTCCCTGCCATCGGAAGTTTGCCGCCTCTGGTTGGAGAGAGCCGTCTTTACCTGGTTTAACAGTAAAGACAATCGACACCGCGGCATTGTGTCCACCAGCTAATTGTGAATCAGCAAAGTTCGCTAATGCTCCATCTTTGCACTTGGCTCTATCGACATAGATGTAGACGGCGTCTTTAGCTGCACCACGCTGCGCCTCCGGCAGAGAGTTCTGAACCAACTGCCGAGTATTGTTGTGCTCAAAACTACCGAATATTGCAACTAGAGGCTTGCCACTGCGCGCAGCTTCTTTGTAGGCATCACCATAGTTGTCTTGAGTGTACTTAAAATTCTGCTTGATCATCTTGTCGTAATCGCCTCTCGACTGTCCGTCGACCGCGACTACAGTGCCATGACTACTGTCATTGGCAATGCTGAATCCATCGTTTAAGTTAACCGTGCGTCTCTGATTGAAATACTGTTGAAGACGCTGTTGTTCATATAAATCTGGCGCATAATTCGGACGCACAACCTGTGCATCTGATCTGACTACCCTAGGTGTAGGATAGCAAATTTCTTGGCCGCCTCAACCCATGATTACACCGCCTTTCGGTCCCTATGTATTGCTGGAACACAATATATATTGGGACCGAATAGTGTCAACATTGTGCCTAAAGCGCCGCCTAACAGGCTATAAACAGGACAAATTCATCATCCGCACATTAGTCACGACATGCACGCACATTCAGCTGCTTAGAACAGCAAACTACCAATACCGCGAACTGTCTTGAATGGTCGTGCCACCACTACGAAAACGACTAGCCCCACTGTCCGTTATCAGCACTGAGTAGCCCGGATTCTGTCGAAGATCCTTGCGGACCGTTAGTTGTCCAGCTAAAACCACCACCAAAGCGTATTTCCCAGCGAATATTCGACGCGCCGTGGGAATTTCTGGTCGTCGTTTGCCACGAACCGATTAACGATTTGTCTATCGCCAAACAAGGCACAATCAAGACATAGAAACTGGACAACAATACTAAAAAAGCCAAAGATAATGTCCGCATGGTTTAGCTTCTAATCCTTTTGGCTCCGGTATGCTGCTCCCGGGATTGCGCGGGTGATTATACCGAATTTTGGAAAGGTTTGGCAATGTTCATGCCGAATTCACCGGGGACTTTGATCGTGGCTGGACCTAATACGGTCAGAATTTGTCCTACAATGAATCACCATGCTGTGGAATGTACCGGGAGATTTATGAAGCGGCCTAAGAATATAATTTTCGCATCGCGTCGAACGTTCCTTCTAAATATGCTCGCAGTGTTAGGAACTCTGCCTGCTGCTGACTGGGCCGCGATCGCCTCCCAACCAACTAACTTTGAAGGTAAGGATGTATTCAACCGCATTGTTAGTCGGGCGGACGAAGGCAAGTGGTGCACTCTTCCGATTGGAGAGTTAATGGGCAACATTGCGCAGGAGTTAATAGGAACTAAGTACGTCGGAGGAACTCTCGATCTGTCACGAGATCGAGAGGTTTGCACTGTTAATTTGAAGGCACTTGATTGCGTCACATTCTTTGAGACCACTCTTGCCTTCGCCCGCATGCTCAAAAAAGAGGAGCGCACTCCGGATGCCTTGCTGACAGAGGTCAGTTTCACTCGCTATCGCCATGGTGCTCTCGGCGATTACAGCACGAGGTTGCACTACACAACTGATTGGTTTGAGGACAATAAGAACAAGCATGTTGTGAAATTGCTGTCCAACTTGCCCGGCGCCGAACCATTTAAACAAAAGGTTGATTTTATGTCGAGCCATCCCAATAGTTATCCTCAACTTGTTGCTCACCCCGAGCTGATCCCCTTGATCAAGCAACAAGAAGATGCAATTAACAAGCGCTCCCTAAAGTTCATCCCGATGCACAAAATTTCAGCAATCGAATCACATTTAAAAACAGGAGACATCGTGGGAGTTTGCACGAATCAACCCGGTCTGGACATAGTTCACACGGGTATAGTTTTTCGCGACACGGCAGGTATTACTCACTTTATGGACGCCTCATCAAAAAAGAGCAGCATGCAGGTAACCATCGAGCCCGGTCCAATCAGTCAAGCATTAAATTGGTCAAAGAATCTAACCGGCATAATGTTGGCTCGTCCAATGGAACCTAAATTGTAGATTCGATGACACCGCGCCGGAGCATCATTGACTCGCAAAGTGTTTTGCTTAGCTAGCTAATTGTCTCGGTTAAGAGAGTCGTTTCGTGTAAAATTTCAGTGGAAATCAAGGAAATTAGCCAGTGAAGAAAGTAGTCGGAAGCATTAATTCCAAGCCGGTAGCGAGTAATTCCAAACCTGTCGCAAAGAAGTCCATCGCAACTGCCAAATCCAAGCCTGTCGCAAAGAAGTCCGTCACCACGGACAAATCGAAGCCTGCCAAAGCAAAACTAATTACAGCGGCGACTAAGGCAAAGGGCAAACAGATGATCGAAAAGGCAGCTGCAAAAGTTGTCGAACCCGCCTTTAATAAGGTGTCAGCCCGTGTGGCACAGCAGGAGATGAGCTTGCTTTGTCAACAGTATCCCGAGGCTGAATGCGAACTCAATTACAACAGTGCTTTCCAATTACTTACAGCTGTGATCATGTCTGCTCAAACAACCGATGTAACTGTTAATAAAGTTACGCCCACTCTCTTTGAAAGGTTTCCGGATGCTAAAAGTTTAGCGGAAGCTGACTTGGATGAAATCAAGGAAATTATCAAGCCGACAGGATTCTTCAACGCCAAAGCAAATAATATACAAAAATGCGCCCAAGCGCTCGTGGCAAATTTTGGTGGCATTGTTCCTCAGACGATTGAAGAACTGATCACACTTCCTGGAGTTGGGCGCAAAACAGCCAACGTTGTGCTTGGTGTCGTATTCGGTGTGCCTGGATGGACTGTCGATACGCATGTTCAAAGACTTTCAGGGCGTCTGGGATTTTCGAAAAATACGGAACCGGAAAAAATTGAAATTGATTTGCAGAATCTTTTTCCAAATCAGGACTGGTCGCAACTATCCATTACGTTGATTTGGCATGGCAGGAGAATGTGCTTCGCGCGCAAGCCGGACTGCCCGCGTTGCCCAATCACCAACCTTTGCCCCAATTCAATGGTCTAATGCCCAATCACAAACTTTGCCCAGTTCAACGGGCTAACCTCAAATTGAGCAATGGCTTGACCTTTCCGGAATGTTTAAAGCATCGCATTTGATCACTGACAATCTCTTCCAGATTTTTAGATTGACTTTTCGCGGCCACCTCTTTGGCGAGAATGAAAAATCTCTGCGCCTCCTTGTCACGATGATGCTGACAGTAAAATCGGGCAAGTTGTGCGTAGTCATCGGCGAAGCGGTCGCTATCTGGATGATGAATTTCATCGTGCTTAATGGCTTTTATCAAAACTTGCTCGGCTTGTTGAACCTTGCCGCGATCGGCAAGAATAACCGCATCAAACTGTGATCGAATCGATTGATACAGGTCAGTTTTTGTACGTTTCTCGATATCGGCTGAAACTTGACTCATTTTTTCCGCAGCATTTAAGTCGCCATGGTCATACTTTAATAGTGCATGGTGCAACACTTGCTTAGCAAGAGAGTAATCGGCCGAAGACACCGATCTACTAGTTATGCTCAATGCTTTAGTAATTTGCGGTGCCGCCTCAGTGTATCGGTTATTGTCCATGTAGAAAGTAGCAAGGGAGCCATAAGTACGAGAAAGACTCGGATGATTCAACCCGAAGATTTTTTCGCGAATTTCGATAGCCTTCTTATAACAGTACTCGCGATTCGAACTTGGTGCTTCGTCCAAATAAGCTCCAGCCAAATCATCCATACAAATAGCCACTTCCTCATCAGGATGACCGAGACGCTTCTCTTCAAGGGCAATTTTAAGCGCTGCTTGCATATATGGCTCCGCTTCCTTTACATTTCTCTGTGCCATGCAAACAGCTGCCAGTCTCGCTTGAGCCTCACCGACATGGGGAGTATTCGTACCAGCTTTTCGGGCCATTTGTAAAGCATTAAGGTAGTACCTTTTCGCCGCTCCATAGTCTCGTAACAATTCCAGGCGATTGCCTTCATCGATCAAGTCATTCCAATCCGACCCGGCCGCATGAACATCTCTAACAACGAAACCTAAAACTAATAGCGACGCCAAAGCGCCAATTGTTAAAAGAGCTACTCTACTTCGCTTCATGTCGAACATGACGGTAGGATATTTATAAATGCGCCACTATTCATCGCCTGGCCGCCTCTTGCTCCTTGAGCCAGTTCAGCACAAGATTTCTTTTTACTTTGCCGGAATGGGTCCTCGGCAGCCTGCTCAACCTCTTCGGGATAAACCTTCTTGCCACCGGTAAGCACAATCAGGTCTTTGATCCGGCCAGTCACGAATAAAAAACCGTCATCATCGAAAGAACCGAGGTCACCCGTGTAAAACCAACCAGCTTGATCGATAACAACATTTGTCAGGTCTTCCCTGCGAAAGTAGCCGCGCATTACGTGTGGTCCCTTCGTCACAATTTCACCTACGTCGCCAACACCTTTCGCTCCTCCTAATCGCACTTCGATGCCAGGCAAAGGTTTGCCAACCGAGCACAATCGAAAGTATTTGTGGCTGTTGGTAGAGATTATAGGGTACTAAAATAGTCCCAGCTCTAATTACGGCGAAGAATACTACCCCAAACTCCGCGTTCGACTCGGATACAATCGCAATGCGGTCTCCATGTTTGACTCCCTTATCGATTAAATAGTTTGAAAGATGTTGAGCGCCTCTTTGAACGTCTTCAAATCTGAACTCGGACCATTTGCCAAGTCTAAAGGAGGATACGGCAGCCCGCGTGCGGTACATGCCAGCCCTTCTATAAATGAGGTCCAATACGCCTAGATGCACAGTCTACTCCGGAATTTGTAACGACTTTATACCAAGCCAGTAAACAATGCAAACCACATAGACAGCCGTTTATGGACTATGCCGTCACATTAATCCAGGTGTGGCAAAAGTTCGAGCGGTCAATAATCACAACAAAGAAAAACGCACCATATGCAGTGGCAAGCGATGCTGGCAACTATTGCCGACCGTTTGGTCCAACATCAAGGTCCGACTTAAGCGACTTAAGCGAAATTATCTCCACCGAGAAAGAATTTTTCCGAGGTCAATTCTTGCAGCCCGACGGTCAACTAGTTGGGTCTCAGCAGCCATGCGTCGTCTCGACTCATCCGTATCGATCCCATCTATAGCTCCATCTATAGCTTTCTCCGTTCGCTCTGATCTCGGCCCGGCTTCCCCTTTGATGCATTGCGTCACTTTGGACCATTAAATTGTTCTTTTATGGAGAAAAGGGACTATGATGGAGACAGATCAGGCCAATCCGGCCAGTTATCCAAAGTTGCAACAGCGCCGACCCGGCCAGTTCTCCAAATTGCAAATAGAATAGCCGCTTTCACCTGTCTGTGGGCAACGACGTGGTGAAAAAGTGAGCGCTATAGTCCCAGCCTATTTCGACTATCCAATATCATCAACAAGGGCAGTAAATCTGACACTACCTGCAGTGTCGATAATTAGACAAAGACTGAATTGACAGTCAATTTCAACATGGTATCAACCTCACCAGGGAACGATAGAATTAAGCAGGGAGACTGCTAAACATGCCAGATGACGAAACAGCAACAGCTATGTGTGGGAGAGCCAAACATATTAGCGATCGTGGTGATCAAGAAGAGGCCGCGAACATTTACGGTCAGGCATTGGCTAAAGCCGAAGACGTGCACGGGCCAGACGGAATGATCGTTGGACTCGTTCTTCGCAGCATGATGATCTTTCAAGAGAGAGCTGATCGCGCTGAAGACGCAGCCAAAACTAGAGAGCGACTCGATTCAATTTTAAAAAAGTACGGACTAGCGCACCCTCCAGCCGCTCTGCCTCCTATTCCGCCACCCAAAGGTGCGCAGCCAAACAGTGCCTCGCCTGGATATTCCAAGTTGAAAATCGTCTCTGGCGATGCTGATCACGATTAGCGCTTCGCCTCCCAGGTTTTCAACTCAGCCTCCCATTTAGCGGCTTGACTATTGTGATGTTGCAGTCGCGCTATTTTGACGGCAAGCGCTAAAGTAGTAGTACGAAGTTCTTTAATCACATGTGGTTGCGTCTGAAAGATC
The DNA here is from genome assembly GCA_003151275.1 of Candidatus Melainabacteria bacterium. Next base: position 40,623 of record PLXC01000046.1, on the reverse strand, counting down.
GCCAACGATTCCGTCACGGTTGCTTCAGCTTCATTCAGTCTATGCGAGTCCATGTATATCGTCGCTAAGCAAGAAAGATCATACGCATACTCAGCACTCTTTACTCCGTCCAGTCGCTTGTGCAGCTCCATTGCAGTTTTAACTTCGCTCAGCGCCTCTTTGGTCTTTCCCATCTTTGTCAGAATTACAGCATCCATTCTGCGCAAGTTAGCGAGCACCGTGTTTAAATTACCTGATCGCTTCAGAGTTATAGCGATTGCCTCTTTGCAAAACTTTTCCGCATCGGTTAGTTTGCCTGCAATGTTATAAGCGTTGGCCAGAATGAGACACAGCTTACCGGTGTTGTGACTCTCTGCACCATCCAACGTCGCACTCAAGGCATAACCTTCTTTAAGGTACTTGTCCCCTTCAGCCACTTTTCCATTCATGAGCAGGAGAGAACCGAACTGCGTTTCCACCGAAGCGAGGTTTTTGTGTCGAGGAGAGATTGCCTTTCTTAATTCAATGCAGTGCAGGTAACAATACTCCGGTTGTGTCGTGGCTGCTTGCAGTTGATAAGCATCAGATAGATCGTCAAGCCAAACAAAACTCTCTGGTGCCTCGTGCCCTTCTTTTTTCAGTGCAAGGGCTATGTCTTTTGCTTTTTGATAATGTGGTGCTGCCGCCTCTAGCTTCCCCTGCAGAACGTAAACAGCAGCGAGACGGGCCTCACTCTCCTGTGTTTCCGGCGACTTTGGACCGAATTTAGCAGCCTCTTCGATCGCTTTAAGATAGTCCATCTCTGCACGGCGCATATCGTGACTGAGCTGGGATTGCTCGCCAAGATTCAAAAACTCTTGCAGCTTTTGATTTGATGGTGCCGCTGCAAACGCCGGCAAAATAACTAACCGCAAAAATAACAGCAGCAGAAGAAAATCGCGGATGATTTCGAAGAGAACAAAATTCATGCATACACTTTATCAGTTCTGTATCTTTTGAATAGGGCTCAGATCTTTTTGTGAAACTTCTCTGCATAACCAGTCATTTCGACATAAGCCTGTCCATCCACACTTTTGCCAGACACTGTACCTTTTACTGAAGTTGCACCTTCCCAATAGGATACGCCAGTCGACTTGGCAGTGCGCAGCTCCTGGTCATCCAAAGTTGGTATCAGCGTGAGTTCCAGTTTCTCGCTAGGAATTTTCACTGTCCAGTCCACAGGATAAACGCCGTTCGTGTGAGGACTCTTCCAAATCCGATTGGTTTTTATACTGAAATCGGATTGATTAATATGCTTTGAAGTTCCATCGGAATAAATGATGGTACCGCTCGAATTTGTGTCAATCTCGTTATTCGTTTTCTTCATGACGTAGAGCATGAGTTCCGTATTGTTGTCTAGCTGAACACTAAACCAATCCCAACCAACCTGCTCAGCTGTAAGTTGATTGCTGCCAAACTCATGATCCATCCACGAGATCCCTGTTACAGGAACGGACTGTCCATTCAGATACAAATAGCCGTCACTCTTAAGCCTAGTCATCGAATAATAATGAGAAGCACATCCCTTACATGAAGCCTTTTGACTAACACCATTTAGCCCATGCACTACAGGTGGTTTGGCAGAATTGAGGGATAGATGAAGCCCGAAATCTGGGGTGTCTGCTTTTAGCACGAAGCGATCGCCAAGTTGCTCAACCGACCAATTCTCATTGAAAACATAGTAGTGGTCAAGCTTTGCTCCAGACGAATTCAATCCGCTTCGGTTTAGTTTTTCAAAGTAATGAAAGGTTCGATTACTTTTATCGGTAATTGCGAAGTGGGCGAGAAATATATCTTTAACGTCCCAAGGTGAGGCTTTGGGTGAGGACGAAGTGTCCACACCTGTGCGAAAGAAAGTCAATTCATAACCATAGCGCTTGTTGTCTTTACTCACCAGATGACCTGTGTAATACCACCACTCAGTTTTAAACGCGTCATGCGATGCGTGGTCTTTAGGAAATGCAAAGACGTAGCCGGGTAACGCTTGTTTGAATTCGCGTGCGCTGACACATCCGATCGATACTAGAAGCAAAGCAAGCAGAAAAACGACCCGTCCTAACAAAAGACCTCCTTACTCCTCGCGTACTACCTGCGGTGCAATGGTTTGCGCCGCAAAACGAGCGGGGATTATTCCCGACAAAATAGCAGTCAATAAAACAAGAAATGATGCCTCGATTAGAAAGTCATAGGGCACCGCGAATTGCACAGTCCAACCGAATGATTGTCTGTTGATGACAAAGATCAATAGCAGCGACAAAACAAAACCGAGCACTATCCCAGACGCACTGCCAAGCAAACCTAAGATCCCAGCCTCAGTCAACACCACAGTCTGAATCTGTCGAGTCGTTGCTCCCATATATCGGAGAATGCCGAATTCACGCCTTGATTCCAGGGCAAGAGCAAACAATGCGTTCATTACTGCAAGCATCGATACTGCAATCGCAATAGTGTGCAATGCGTATGTTATTGCGAAGGTGCGATCAAATATCTTAATCGCCTCTTTGCGCAACTCACTGGTTGTACGAATCGAGAATAAGCCAACCTTCGCCAGTCGGCTTTGGATTGCAGCACGCACCTTATACGGATCGGCATCTGGCGATAGGTAAATCGCGCAGTTCGAAACACCAGTTTCATGATAAAGATCATTATAGACTCCTCGTGGTATCACGATGTAGCCTAAATCACTGGCGTAGTTGTAATACACTCCCTCCACCTTCGCGGTGTAATCACCGGATGGTGTATGCAGAGTAACCGTGTCGCCTTGGTGCACATTTTTGCGAATTGCAAAACTTTCGGAAACCAGTGCACTGTGTGTTCCCATACGGGATAATACAGCGCTTGTCGTCTCACCTGAAATGAATTTGAGGTGTCCGTACTTCTCGGTTACATTGAGATCACCAGCTCCCAAGTTGGTAGCCTCACCGTTATACTCGATTGGAGTGTCTACGAATGCATCCACCGCTTTGACATTCGGAACATCTTTAATCATTTGCACAATGGATTGATCAAATTTGCCCGACCTGCTTCCAGCCGCTCTCGCTGACGGTTGCAACCACAGATCGGCTTGTAAAGTTTGGTCTATCCAGACCATCACTGTTTCCCGGAAACTGCCAATCATAATGCCAAGGCTGACCATCATCGCTATACCAATCATCAAGCTTGCCACCGCCACTGATGTGCGTCCTAACGTGCCTTGCAACGAACGAGCTGCAAACAATCCCTCAAAACGCAACACTTTTTTCAAACCTTTGCCTAGCCAAGGCAGCACTATTTTGAGAACAATGGGCATCACTAGCGCTGCGCCGAGAATGGCAGCCAGAGCTGCTACATAGCCGAAGACGGGAAAGTTATAAACAGGCTCTTGTAGACTGGCAATCGCAGAGACTAGAAAGAAACCCAAGCCACATAGACTTAGTTTTGGTGACAAACGGTCAATTTTTGATTCATAAGAAGCTCTCCGAGTTGCCTCAGCTGGAACTACGCTTGTGGCTTCAATGACCGGGGGCACGGCTGCCACCATAGTCAAAAAAACGCCTAAGCCAAAAGCCATCCATAGAACTTGCGGTGCTAATGAAACCGCCTCAATCGGAGTCTGAAAATAGAAGTGCTGAAAAGTGCCGGCAATTGCTTTGAGGGCCCCTTGAGACATGGCAACTCCCAGGATCAAACCCAAGAGCGTGCCTACGACGCCAAACCACAATGACTCAATTAAAAACAACGACATGACTTGTGCGCGACTGACGCCCAAAGCTCTAAGTGTGCCGATTTCAGGACGCCTGCGAATAACCGAGATCGTCATCGTGTTGTAAATCAGAAACATGCCCACCATTAAGGCGATAAAAGTAAGAGCAATTAAGTTGTATTCGAACGAGCGAGTCATTTTCTCTACTTGCTCACCACGTTGAGATGGTCTATTCGCGGAGCTGTCTGCCGGCAGACTTTGACTCAGTTGATACTGTACTTGCGGCAGTAAATTATCTGGAACGATTACTTCAATTTGGCTAATCTTACCTGGTGCACTGAGCGCTCTCTGAATGACGTTCAAGTCACCAACGACGAGATTGCCACTATATACGCCACCTAGCCCTTCTCCGGACATAACATCTGAAACGGTGAAACCTTCGCGCTTATCGTTAATCAAAAGTTTGAAGGTGCTTCCTTTAACTAAGTGGAGGTCCTTAGCCAAACGATCACCAACAAGCACCGAGCGATTGGAGAATAAGTCAAGGAAATTGCCTGTCTCAGAACTTTCCTCATGGTATGACTTGAATGCTGGATCACCGAGCATATCGATGCCGATAATCTGAACTAATTGTTCTTCTTTGTTGGCGACGACGACAGTCTGCTCAATCATAGGCATGTACTTGCCGCCGATGCTCCAAAGCCAAGTCAAATCATTGAGCACGCTTTGATCAAGATAGGGTCCGGAGGTGCTCCTTATCTCAAGGTTTGCTTTACCAGAAACGAGGTCCACGGTTTCTTTGAACTTGCTCAATGCCGTGTGATTGGCCAGACCAATTGCTATAAGCACACTGACACCGAGTGCGATGCCGGCGAGAGTAAGACAAGTTCGTGTCTTATTCTTTGCCAAATCGCGCAGAATAAACCGACGAAATAGACTCAGTTCAAAGAGCATTTTTGCTTATCACCAAATACGATGCCATCGCGCACTTCGATAATTCTACCTGCATAACTTGCAGCCTCTTGACTGTGCGTTGCCATCACGATAGTCGGCTTAAACTCCCGGTTCACTGATTGCAGCAGCTCAAGCACGGCCTTACCGTTTTCACTATCGAGATTGCCAGTTGGTTCGTCAGCCAGAATCAAGGTTGGTCTATGGATCAAGGCGCGAGCGATCGCAGTTCGCTGCATCTCTCCACCTGAAAGTTGCGACGGATAAAACTTGACTCGCTTTTCCATGCCAACCAATGCCAGCATTTCAATAGCCTGTTTCTGACATTCACGTCCATCCCGTCCAGCCAATTCCAGTGGCAAAGCCACATTCTCAATGACGGTCAAAGTAGAAAGCAAATTGAAAAATTGAAAAATGAAGCCAATCCTCGTGCCTCTAATTCTCGTCACGTCCTCATCCGAAAGTACTGACAGATCTTTGTCGTCAAACCAAATTCGCCCCGATGTTGGCCGATCAATACCGCCCATAAGATTCAACAAAGTGGATTTGCCGCACCCGCTCGGTCCCATCAACGCCGCAAACTCGCCTGCCTGAAAGTTAAGCGATACGTCTTTGACTGCGTTCACGTGGTGGTCGCCGTAGGTTTTGGAGACAGCCTCGACTCGAAGTTGAAAGATAGAGCCCTCTGACATTGAGCCTCATTAAAATTGAAGGATTGGATTCTTCAATCGCACTAGTACAGATACCTTAGCTATTCTATCCAATGGCGTGTGAACATTCTGGAACTGCGGCCCGTAAATAGAATGGGCATTAATGGAACATGTCATTCGAAGGCAAAATAGCCTATGTTGAGGATTCAAGGCGGTAGGATACCCGCGCTCCTTTTCCACCTAGATCAGTTGAAACTAGAGTCAAAATAGCCTATGTTTTAGGATCGAGGCGGGTAGGATGCCCGGATGTCCATTTCCACGCTCGAGATGTAATAGAAGGCTGGCGTTTGTTGGTCGCCTCGTTAAACAAGAAAAATGCATTGCCAGATGACATAGCCGAAACCAATTTATTAGCGGATTTGAATTTCCGCTATCCGCTGCGCAAGTATCAGACAGAGATACTAGACTTGGTCAACGCAAAGGTCGAGCGTGGCGAAAGACAAATCCACATAGTTGCTCCTCCTGGCTCCGGAAAAACGATTATTGGGCTGCAGCTGATCAGCACTTTTAAGTGCCCAAGCCTCATCCTGTGTCCGAACACAACAATTCAGTCGCAGTGGGGTCAAAAAGTGGATCTGTTCCTGCCACCAGATGCAGAACCATTTGGAACCGCAGAGTTGATTGGCACCCATGAAGATAAGCCCCTTAAACCAATAACGCTTCTCACTTATCAAGTGCTCTCGACTCCGGGACACGAACAGGAGTATCTAAATAAGTTAGCCCATCAGTCATGGATTGATGAACTAACTAAGGGTCGCTCGATGACTGTAGGTGAGGCGGAGATAAGACTTTTAGAACTCCTGCAAAATAATCCAAAAGCTCATCAACAAGAATTATCGCGTCACGCCAGTCGGTTGCGAAAGCGTCTAACTGAGGTTATGGACCTGAATGATGTTTTGCATGAAAACGCAATTGCTCTTTTGCAATCGTTGCGTCGGCAAAAATTCAAATTAGTCATTTTTGACGAGTGCCACCACCTAACGGACTATTGGGCGGCGATCATGACTAACCTGGTCAATTATCTCGGTGATCCCCTGATCATCGGTCTGACAGGAACACCGCCTGAAGGTAAATCAGCAACGCAAGAAACGCGATACTTATCGCTGGTCGGCGATATTGATTATCAAGTGCCGACGCCTGCATTAGTAAAAGAGGGTGGCTTAGCCCCGTTTCAAGACCTGGTTTACTTCACGGAGCCGACAGCAAAAGAACTTAAATTTCTGGAGGAACAACATGAAGAGTTCCATATCCTGATTGAGGACTTGAGCGAAATTCAAGGATCAATTGCATCTACAACCGTCGATGGTGCCACCGAAAAGCCAGTCACACCATTGACACAATGGGTCCTGGAGAGAGTCGAAGCAGCCAACGTCAAGCCAGAACTGATCGTCGCTGAGCAAAAAACAAAATATGAACCAAAGGTCAAGAAAGTCGACGAAAAGACTCATCGCATCCGCTTCAACAAGAACGACTTAAAAAAACAACAGCCCGAAAAAGCGACGGTGGCAATTTCAGGCTGGAAACATTTTGCCGACAATAAACCGGCGCTTGCCCTGGCTCTTTGCCGCTACATGTGGAAGATGCAAATTGCTTTCCCGCGTGAAATCGATGTGACAGAGGCAATTCGGCAAGCACCTGTGCTTGAAGATTGGATGATTATTCTCGAAGACTATGCATCGCACAAACTGAAATTGAGCGCGTCGAAATCGGATCATAAGACATACGAGCGCATTAAATCCGCAGCTCGAAAACTCGGCTACGGTATCACCGAACAAGGGCTGAGAAAACAGGCTTCGCCGGTGGATCGAGTCCTAGCCTTCAGCAATAGCAAGGCGCAAGCCGTAGCAAAAATACTGGACATTGAGCATCGCAATTTGCAAGACAGACTCCGAGCAGTGGTCGTCACAGATTTTGAGCGCATGTCAGCAACCGCGGTCAAATCTTTAAAGGGCGTTTTATCAGAGGAATCAGGTGGGGCCATCGACGCCTTGAAAACGTTGCTTGCCGCGCCGATCAGCGCTGAGCTAAATCCCTGCCTGGTGACCGGATCGCTTTTGCTTACAGACAAGCGCATCACAGAACAGTTTGTCGCTGCCGCAAATGAATACATAGAGTCAGAAGGAGTCAAGCTCAAACTAATTGTCAAAAACGAAGAGAATTTGGCCTTTAGTGAAATCACTGCCAGTGGTGGCAGCTGGGAATCACGCTTTTACGTCGGCATGGCAACAGCTATTTTCGAACGGGGGATCACGAAGTGCTTAATTGGCACTCGCGGATTATTTGGTGAAGGTTGGGACAGTCAAGCATTAAATACGATGATTGACCTGACGATGACTACATCTCCAGTATCTGTAAAACAATTGCGGGGTCGTTCCATCCGCATCCAAACCAACGAACCAGCAGGTGCGCGAAAGTGTGCCAACAATTGGGACGTTGTTTGCATCGCTCCCGATTTAGAAAAAGGTCTAAACGACTACCACAGATTCGTGCGCAAACACGATGGCTATTACGGCATTGCCGATGATGGTCAAATTGAATGCGGAGTTGGGCATGTGCACGCGTCCCTATCCAACCTGACGCCGGTGGAAGTATTCGCCTCAATCGAAGATTTCAATCAAGAGATGACAGACCGAGCTCTGGTGCGAGATCAGATCTATGACCTGTGGAAGGTTGGCCAGCCATACAAAAACAGATCCTTAGGTTGCATTGAAGTAGGCAAATTGAGGAAGCTTGCCCTGACGCCTCCTCACATTCACAAAAATATGCAATATAAAGAGCACGCCATGGAGTTGCGCGCACATTTGCGCGGCGTATGGGGTGAATATTCAATCCTTGGTGCCGGCTCTTCTCTGGTTTGTTTAGGTGCGCTGCACTTGCCGCTGCTTGTGGCGATGGCGCCTTTCGTAATTGCCATTGCCTTGGCAACAAAAAAATATCAGTCACTGTTTACCAAACTGCGAGTCGAAGTATGCAAACCAAATACGCAGGAGTCGTCACTGACTGATATTGCTACAGCTGTACTGACGGCGCTCCAACGGCGAAGATTTCTTCCCAAACAGATCACTCGAGACAGTATAAAAGTGACAATTCGATCGGACGGCACTTATCGTGTCTTCCTTGACGACGTTGAGCCGGTGCAATCAGCCCACTTCATCAACAGCGTCAAAGAGGCATTGACGCCAGTAACCAACCAACCTTACTTGATACCAAAACATGAGTACTTCGTCGGCGAACTTGGCGAAGAAATTAAGGGCGAAGAAAAGGAAAAACGTTTCTTCCGCTCGTATCTGGCGGGAAAAGCAGAGCCGCGCATTGCAGCATATTATCCGGTGCCGGGATTATTGGCTAGATCCGAAAAGGGACGAGAAGCCTATGAAGCGGCGTGGAATAAGTATGTCAGCCCCGGTTTCATCGTGGCTACAGAAACCAAACCAGAACTCCTCAACCGATATTTTGGAATCGGGCCAAGCCTAGCTCAGCGGCTCTTGTGGGAATAACCACTGACACCAATCACCTGACACTATGCGCATTCAGGAACCACCATTATCAAGAAAGACACTCATCCTCGTGGCAGTGCCACTGGCTTTCGAGCTGATCTTCGCGTTCGTGCTCGTTATCCTGCTGCAACAATTTCAAGTGCAGCTTGACAGTGAACGCCATGCCAGAGACGTCACCGGTCATCTCAACCAGATCTTGAGGACGCTGATGCAAGAGGGCACTCTGGCTGTGACTACGCACGTGACCAGCCAAAGGCTAGAGCTTTCAGGGAAGCGAAGAGAATTAGACTATCGCATCAAGCAGGAGGTGAAAGAAGTACAAACGCTTTTGGCCGGACGTCCCGATGAAGAAGCTGCCTTCAATGAGATTTATGGAATTCTATTAAAATGTCTGCATATTTTGAGCAAGAGCGCAGATCCTGAAAACAACACGAGTGATCATTTTGCTATTCTCAAAACTTGGGCCGGGCTTAATAAATTGACAGCCACACTGCATACAAGAATGGATCATATGATCAATTCCATGACCATTGTGCAGGAAGAGACGCAACAGCAAGAAACCCAAACCAGACAGCTCTTCTACACTGCGCTAATTATCGGTCTCTTGCTCAACATTCTGTTAGCAGTCGGACTCGCCTGGTACTTTCACAGGGGAACGATTCGACGCTTGAATACATTGATGGACAATACCGTTCGCCTTGCCTCTGGCAAACAGTTAAGTCCACGCATCGAAGGTACAGACGAAATAGCCAGACTAGATAATACTTTTCGAGAGATGGCTGGACTTTTAGAAGAGGCAACTAGAAAGCAACGAGCTGCATTCGAAAACGCAGTGGATGTAATTTGCTCAATTGATCCAGATGGTCGCTTCGCCGCAGTCAACCCGGCATCTCAGTCTGTTTGGGGGCTGTCGCCAGATGACCTAATTGGCACTCGGATCAGCCAAATGATTTATAAAGATGACGTTGCCGACACTCTGGAAAAAATCAAACAGATTACCAAAGAGCACTCGCATGGTTCATTCGAAAATCGTGTGATCAAAAGCGATCGCTCGTTAGTCGATATGTATTGGACAGCGCAATGGTCGAATGAAGAAAAGACACTCTATTGCGTTGCTCACGACGTCACCGAAAGAAAACAGATCGATCGACTTAAGCAAGACTTCGTCGCCATGGTCAGCCATGATTTGCGCACGCCACTAACCTCGGTGCAGGGCTTTTTGGAACTGCTGGGTGCGGAAGCATATGGAAATCTTTCCGAAGAGGGTTATGACTCGCTTGAAATCACTGAATCCAGTGTGAAGCGCCTAATCTCTCTCATAAACGACCTGCTCGATCTCGAGAAAATGGAATCTGGCATGTTGGAGCTGCGCGTCGCAAATACTGATCTCAAGAATATACTGACTAGATCTATTGACGCGGTCATTGGCTTTGCCAAACAAGAAAACATTACTGTAAAACTAACCGACGATACGCGCTTAGACTTGGAAGCCGACGGCGATAGAATGGTACAAGTAGTCGTCAATTTGCTTTCCAATGCAATTAAGTTCTCGCCTAAGGGCGGCGAAGTTTCCATCGACGTAGACAAATTGCCACATTCAGTGCGAGTTAATGTTCGGGATCGTGGTCGGGGCGTTCCAGAAAAAATGCGCGAATCGATCTTTGAAAGATTCAAACAAGTCGAGCTCAACGACGAACGAAAAAAAGGCGGCTCTGGACTTGGATTAGCGATTTGCAAAGCAATCGTCGAAAGACACGGCGGAAAAATTGGTGTCGAACCGGGCGAAGATGAAGTAGGCAGCGTATTTTGGTTTACCTTACCTGTGACTGCCGCACCTAAATCTGCAGAGAATAAGGCGCAAATCTATACCTAATCATCATACTCGTGGACTGCCAAACACCGCTCCACTTCCATTTGCAGTATTTAAGTTTCTTCCAGGCCAGGACGACGAATATCTCAAACGCCTTGCCAGAGAAAGAGTTTAAGCGTTGTCAGCAGGGCATAATATAACGGGGGATTTGCTGGGATAGGTGCCTGTGGCAAAAATACTTTTGGTTGAAGACGATCAAGGGCTGTGCCGAATGATTCGGGACTGGCTAACGATGGAAAAACACAACTTGGAAATTATTTCAGACGGCAAAGAGGCGCTAGAAAGGCTGAAGTATTATCAATTCGATCTGGTCATTTTAGATTGGGAATTGCCTGGCATGCACGGCCCGGAAATCCTCAAACAATACAGGGACGCTGGCAAGACTACGCCCGTGATCATGCTTACCGGCAAAAGCACAATTGACGATAAAGAAGCGGGATTTGGCGCCGGTGCAGATGATTATCTGACCAAGCCTTTCGCCATGAAAGAGCTGTCGGTGCGCTTGCGCGCATTGCTGAGAAGACCAGGATCATTTACAGGTAATGTGATCACGATGGGTAACTTCGTTTTAGACCAGGCAAATTTCAAGCTGACTAAAAACGGCACCGAAGTGAAGCTCTTGCCCCGAGAATTTGCTCTGATGGAATTTTTCATGCGCCATCCGAAACAAGTATTCAGCGCCGAGGCTCTTCTCAATCGTGTCTGGGCTTCGGATTCTGACTCCAGCAGCGACGCCTTAACGACGTGCATCAAACGATTGCGGAAAAAATTGGACGATGAAGGAAAGCCATCAATTATCACTACGGTTCATGGCGTCGGTTATAAATTAGACGTCGGATGAGATTTGAACTGGCGCTCCGCTGACTGAATTTCTGCGAATAGCGTAAGTAAATTCACCGCTATCGCTAATGCGACCGATCGGTTGACCCGCTTTTACCTTATCGCCTGTGACAACATTCGCCATTTCCAGCCCCGCATAAAGTTGATAGCGGATAGCACCTTGGGCTCTGTCATAACATTGAACAACAATCACTTCCTTACCTAAATTTAGTTGCTGATAGCCCTGGAGCAAGTCCAAGTCTTTTTCACTCAAACAAATTACAGCGTGCTTTCTATGGTCATTGGCATCTGCTTGGCGGGTTGAGTAAACGACCACACCATCTTGAAATGCAGCAACGGGAGCTTGGCTATCAAATTTGATCGAAGCATAAGTATCCGAACCGGATTGAACCGGCGAGCATTCGCCGCGTTCAAGTGACAATTTGCAATCTGTGGTGACACCATTTCTTAGTACGAATTTGGGTCTGCCGATTAACGGCGGCTCTTGGAACTGCTGCCCATCCACAAATTGACGAGTCTTACGTCCCTCAACATCAGTAATCGTGCGAATTCCAGCATATTCTTCGACAGCATAGCCGTTGCAATATCTGATCGTTTGTTTACCCGATAATTCAGTGTACGTGTAGGCACCATTATCGTTTACTGCAACAGAACCATACCAGTATCGTCCAGTTTCCTCATTGCACCAGATCTGATCACCAATGTTATTCCAGGCACCACGCTCATTCAAGACTCGCTGGGGTTGCCCTTCTGCATCATAATTTTGAAACTCAAATTTACGTCCATCTGCGTCATGCATAACCGTCAACCTTCCTGCTGCGTCGTATCCGAGAAGGGAATTGTTCAAAAGATTGCGAAGGGCTGATCGTCCATCGATAAATCTGTAAGCAATTGTCTGCGCAATCGTATCTTCAACAGAAATGTTTCCTTGCGCATCTTCTTTGGTGCGGGAGTAGACCTCACCATTTGCAAGTTTCTCAACTGTTTTAGTTCCGCATGGTGAAAACAATGTGTGCTCGGTAGCATTGTGCAATGAACAGCCGTTCTTACCGATAGTGATGCTGCCATTCCATGCATAATTGGACGCACTGTTTGTCCAACTGTTCAGATAGCGTCCCTCGCGGGAACGTGCTCGAAACCAGTCACCTTGCTCATTTGCCAGTGCGTTCAATTCACCGGTAACCGTGTCGTAAGCAAAACCAAAGCGCCGACCCGCAGCATCTTTAAATATGCTGATGCGATTATTTTGATCGATAGTCAGTTCGCTGCCGTTCTCTCCCGCTACGGTTACCGGTTCCAGAATCTTCTTAGTCGTGTCAGCGACGAGCAGAGCCTCGCCCGCTACGCGTCCTTGAGAAGTCCATTGTGAGTTTTCAAATTTGCGCTTCGTGCCGACTCTCTCCGTCGACTCAACGCCACTGAACGGATCATCACAGGTGAGGAAAGCCAGTTCATTATGGTATGCGCTTCGTTGATCTAATACAGACATCGTCCCGCCTCCGCCTCTTTCGCTGGGGTGCTGCTTGCACCTCATGTCATTAGCTTAGAAAATAAGTTTGGCGAAGTTTTGGCATCGACTTAGCCGAACATTAAATTGAAAGGCTGCTATGGGCGGTGCAATGGCTGGTGCGACTGTTGGCGCTGCCATGACCGATTCAACGTATAGCCAGCCCTGTTCGGCGTGCTTCACAGGCAATCTATCTATAGGGCGCCAACCGGCAACCATTACTATTAGAGGAGCCGCCGCTTGCTGCCTAGACTATTCTCGGATAAATAGGAACGACAAGGGCGGGCGCCTGTATGCGCCCGCCGTGAGGCGGTAATCAGATTAGATCGACTGATTAGTCTTTCAGGTGCGACCGCAGAAGCACGCCAGACAAGAGTTCGAAAGCTTCATCATCGAAATGATTGGAATGAAGAGCCTTTTCAAGAAAAGCCTTTTCACTTTCAGAAACCTTGCCATCAGCCATAATCAGCTCGCGAATCACCTTTGCCTCATATTTGGACACTTTTTGGTCATCCTGAAGCGCTTCTTTCAGAGCTTCTTCCAATGTCAACTTAAAAGCCACTTTCGTTTGCCTCCTTTGGCAGACCCGATGAACAGAGATTATACTTAACTCTTGGATGAATTAAAAAGGGGTCGCCATGGATGCGCAGCCTGCGAGAACCGAGATAACCCCGACAGAGCTGAAAAACAGGCTCGATGCTGGAGAAAAAATAGTTCTTCTTGATATTAGGGAGCCTCATGAATTGGCAATATCCACGCTTGCCAATACCGCACACATCCCTATGGGCGATCTGATGGAGCGATTGTCGGAGCTCGAAAAATATAGAAGTCAGGATATCGTCGTTTATTGCCGTTCCGGTAGGCGAAGCGATAGTTGCGCCGAATTTTTGCGAGACCAGGGTTACGCCGGGTTGAATTTGACCGGCGGTATCTTAGCTTGGTCGGACGAAATTGATTCATCCATTCAAAAATATTAGTTAGAGTCGGAGGTGTGTTGTGACAGGCACTATCGGTGGTGACGAAGAAGCTGCCAAAAAGAAGAAGTTCATGATTTTGGTGGCAGTGATGATCGTTTGCACCATTATTTTTTTGGTAATGATGGTCTTACTTTTCTATACTCTGACCAATGCGACAGGCTAACTTACGATGGTGGCACATCCACTTCATTAATCAGGCCAACATGCGCGCAAAGCATATTCACTCTCACGCACGTTTGATTTTGGGGCGTTTTGCGCTCGTGCTTCTGTTCATCTACCTGGTATTACCTGTAATGGCAGAAGACAAGCTTTTTCGCATCTCCGACAAAACGGCGTATTCGTACCGCTTGGGCGTGATGACCACTCCGGCGCTGGTAATTAGCAATAATAGAAGCCACCCGGGAATCTACGTGACGACATCGCCTAATTCAGCGTTGGGTCAAAACATGAAGCTTGCACCGGGAATCGTGCTCCTGACACTAGATGGTTATAGGATCACAAGCAGCAAAATGGCCGATGGGTGGCTTGGACATCGTTCCGACAAACCGCTTACTTTTACATACGCCGTGGCGGTCAATGGCAAGTCAAAAATATTCTCCGGACAAGTACAACTCTCGCCATCTACGATCCAGCCCTCCACATCGACTAGCGCATCGCCAGGTGTGTCAAGTGGCAGGTCTGCTAGTGCACCATCGATGGCGTCAGAAGCTGATTTGGCGGTCTTTTGCCTGTCGCTGATCAATGGCAGCCGCGCGAATAACGGACTCGGCCCACTGCGGGATGACGGAACTCTAGCTAGATTTGCCAGCGACTATGCCAACTACATGGCCAAGAACGCCAAGGACTACGAAGTTACAAGTTCTCGAAACCCTCACAAGGATTTGTATGGGCGATCACAATTGGATCGCGCACAGCTAGCTGGTATCACTAATTTCTTGAATGAAAACATCGGCCGGGCATCTCGCGAAACATTCACCGATCAGCAAACGCTTTCAACGCTTCACAGCCAATTTATGGAATCAGAAGACCATCGAATGAGCATTTTGGATCCAGAAGCACATGTTGTCGGTATCGGCATAGCTCGACTACCAACGCGCTTCTACCTAACCGAAGCATTTGGTAAATGACGATCGATCTTGACGGTTACTAGTTCGCGGACCTTGCCAATATCTGCTTGCAGCTTTCTTCTAATTGAGCCGCTTCGCTATCGCGCTTCTCAAAGCGAAGCAATTGAGTCAAATTACCAACGGTGCTGCGTAATTTATTCTGGTCCTGGCTGTTGCGATGAATAGCCAGAGCGAGATTGAAATATTGCTCAGCTTTGCGTACCTCATTTCTGTTTGCCAGTTCGATACCGTAGTTATCATATGCGGTGCCAAGATCGTCGAGCAAAGCTAAGTCATTGGGCGCTGCAGCAACAGCTTTTTCAAGATAGCTGATTGCCTCTGTATTGGAAGAAAATGTTTTGGCTATGTAATAAGGTTGCGGTCTGCCCGCCTCAGCTGGTTGAGGTTGTTGTTCTAAACTAGCGGCGTGAAACTGTTCGTGTCGAGAAATTGCTTCATTGCTCCGCGTTTGCAGCACCATTGAGTAAAGTTTGGCAAGTGTGTTGACATCGCGTTGTGTGAGATGGGGCTCTTCCACCTTTTGGCCGCTGGCGGTAAAGAACATGATGTCGTCTGGATTTTCGCTGTGACCCAATAATCCCAAAGTATGTCCAATCTCGTGTAAGCAGACTTCGTGCAAAACCAGCTCACTAACTGGTTTTGAATCGTGCCTGTCTTTGGTTAGGATATACAGCTTTGAATGAACTATGTAGCCATCACTATTTAGAAGCGGAACAGCCATCCCGGCCTCCAGTCCTTTATTCTGCGGAAAGTCACGCGGATCATCAATCCAAATGACCTCGATATTTGCATCGGCGAGACTATCTACTTTGGTAAAAGTGATGTGCTGATCAGTTGCTTTGGTCCACTCTGCAAACGAGTTGTTCAAGACAACTTGCAGATCCGGGCGATAACCGCGAACACCGTGACCGTCGTTAATGAAGACACGAAGCGGCACCTTATCGAGGTTCCAACCATAAAAATTCTTGCCCTCAGTCGCTAAACCGAAATAACTATCAACTCCATCTGGACCAACCTTTTGCCAAATTTCGTTTTTCTTGGTTAACTGTTCGTTCAACTTTTGCATGATCAACATAGTTTCTTTCCGGTGGGAACTATGTGGGAAATTGGTCAGGAATTGATTGCCCACGGCGATGCCTTCTTCAAGCTGCCCTGATACCATGCACGCTCCGACCAAAGTCGACCAAGCGAGATCAAAACTGGGATCAACTTTAATCGCCTGCTCGAACTTCATGCGCGATTCTTGCAGTCTGTTTTGATCCGAGAGTTGTATCCCTTCGTTGTATATATGACTTGCCACCATGCGCGGAGTCTGCTGCATGGATTGCCTTTGGCTTTGCCCGGACGATACTCGAACTCCCCCTATCGAAGGAATCGGAATACCCCCGCCAAGCAAGGTGTCCAAAATGCCTGCATTCGCAGCCCCACAAGACAGCGCCAAAGCGCCAATCACTGCACCAATAAGTGACAAGCCCTGTCTCTTCATCCCGTACCCTCAATCTGTCTGATAGTTACATGCCCAGTTTGAGCGAAATGAGTGATTAATTGGTGACTGATATGAGCAAGTTCAATCTTTAAACAGTCGCACTAATTAGCATTACGGTTGAGGGTTTTTAACTTCTTGATACGACAAGACTCTATACTGAAAACTCGAAAAATATCCTGGAGTTGCCGCGTTCAAGGCTTGATAGCGAGAGGGAGCGTAGGACAAATTGGAGGCTTTATTATAATTTGGTCTGCTGGAATTATTTAAATATGCAGCATCAGAAAGAGCCGCATCAAAATTCAAGCGAGTGTTATTGATATGTACCGAACTGCCTACTATGGACCCGTAGACATCCAAGGAGCCCGAAGAGCTACCTACGTTTACGGCTGCATTGGGCGCATAGAGTACGCCGTTAAACGTTGACGACAGGGTAACAGGATTGGATCCGCTGTAATACAACTGAAGGTTAGCGGGATTGCTCGATCCGTTTCGAGCTCCATTTCTCATCAAAGAAACCTCGCTTGTAGAGTTTCCGTCGACAAACAAACGAACAGGCTGCGAAACGCCAGAATTAATTCTAATTGACGAATTCGACCCGTCGGCACCGACACTAAGTGAATTAAAACTGTAGTCCCCAGGTGGTAAATTCAATGTTCCACCAGCCTGGTAAGCACTCAGAGCTGCTGTGCTAGGAGGATAGCTTGCACTGTTGGCGAATACTATTTGTTGACCGTTTTGAGGCGCGGTAAGAGCATGAGCGGTGTCTGGCACAGATGGAGATGGAGGAATCATGTTCGTTGCAAGTGTGCCACTAGTAATGATGGGTTTAAAAGATATGTCAAGGAATCCTCTGCTCTCACCCCGGACTGTATCGCCAGGCTGCGGACCGATTGACCCAGGGCCATTAGTGCCCTGGAACACGGGTCTACCATCCGCGGTTCCGTTAACTATTAACTGATCATGAATTAATGGTGGAAGCGCACTTGTTGCCACTTTTGCTGAATTATATGGGCTTATCGTGGGTGAACTGACAGTCAAGCTTCCGTCAATTTCAATACCAGAACCGGTAAGAGTCGCGGTTCCATTGGTACCAATATCTCCAGCGAGTTTTGGATTGCCTCCTCTTGAGTCATAACCATGAACTATTGTTGATGGACCCAAAGCGATGCCATTTATGCCAAATGCGGCGTAGTTAAAAACAGGTTTGGTATTTTGTGATCCGTTGGTACCTGTAAGAAAACTTGTCTGCTTAGAAATTGAAGGACCGGATGGGGGGTTGTCAGTCTGAACAGGAGAAAGTCTTACTACACTCCGTGCCATCACCTGTGGTGCGCTGCCTGCATCAAAGTAAGCGATGGCTTCTACTATTCGATAGGAATCTTGCTGTCCTACTGGACTAGCCGAGCCAATTATTGAAGTGTCATATTCACGATTATAGACTAGAGATGAACTCGGCGGGAATTCGTTCTTGACTGTAATCTTTACCGTTGGCGCATTCACGCCGGGAGGAATGTAATACTTCGTCGTGTATGGTAGCCCAGCTGTCGGATCATCGTAAACTGAAGCGGCACCGTTTTCAATGGAATTATTCAGGTCGGCAACAGCAAGATTGATAGCGGATTCCGCTGCATTTCGAAGCTGCACGTACGGTACATTTTGCGAAGCTTTTTGATAAAGGGGCAATATTGATGCTGTCAGTGCAAATAACATCATTGTGGAAACCAGTCCAAGAGACAGCACTGTGATTAAGGAAAATCCTCGTTCGTGTCTTCTGGAGATAACTGAGGAAGCATATACTCTCATTTGAGACCTATTGCTGAATTGTGCAAGAAAACTTGTGTTCGGAACGACATGGGGTCAGAGGAGCGGTTGTTGGGTAGAGACCTCAGCATTTCTACGTTCGCGGTGATTCCACCATTGGCACTCTGCTCGAATGTTTTTGGAAGACCAGTGCTGGGGTTAAGCGGTCCCACAATACCAGTTAAGATTGTGGTTGATGCGATAGTTGATCTTCCGTCCTCAGGGTGATAGACCAATGGAGCACCTGCGGTAATTGAACGCACTATCTTGTACTCACCTGGATTTCCGCTATCAGGCACCACTGAATAGATCAAAATATCGTAACTATTTAAAGGAAATCCAACATATTGAGCATTACCCACCCTATTTGATTCGAAAACCGGAATTTTGATCGAAAGTTGAGTGTCTGTAAGGTTTGTCACGCTCTCCGCCATGCGAAGCTCAGCTGAAAAACGATCGAGAAATTGCTGCGCAGCTATAACGTTATCGGTTTTGTTTGATAACTTAAAAAGCCACCAGGAGTTCACCCACAACATCGACATCAAGCCCATGCTAACAATTGAAATGATGGCAAGTGTCACCACCATCTCGATGAGACTCATTCCAGCTTGGGTGTTTTTTTTAGATTTAGTTCTCATTACGCTGAATCCCAAAATGTGTAAGCAACACGGAGGTTGAATAACTGCTATGAACGTTAACTGCATTTACTGAAATCGCTGCAGTGGTGCTGCCAGGATAAGGTCCTGATGTAAACGTAACCGAACTTGAAATAGGAAATCTATTAGTTACACTTTGCTGACTCCACACATACTTGGTGCTATCCAAATCCATCATTAATGCAGGCTGTTGAATCCAGGGATAGGCAAGGGGCGTCACGAGCGAATCGGAATAAACTTGAATTGGAATGGTAACGGCACCCGCACTAGTCGAAGGTAACTCCAGATATGGAGTGTCACGTAGCCTTTCTGCGATTTCTTGAGCGACCGCGGCGCAAATTACTCTTCCATGCGCACCAAAGGATGCTTCTTTGGTTAAGCTCAAGCTTTGACACAGCGAGATTGCCAACATGCCGGCAACAATTATTGCAACCATCAATTCAATCAGCATGGAGCCGCTGTTCCTACGAACGGCAGCAACATATGGTCTCTTGGCAGTGGTTCTGACTTTCATCAAAGGTTACTCGACACACAAGGATCATGCCCCCTGGCACCCACCTGGCACCGGGGACGGATGGAAGACATCTATATACTGGCAAAATTAATGATCAGGGGACGGCGATTTCGCCCTGATTGTTGACGTCGACGTGGGCGCTGCGGCTGCCTTTGCTGACGATGAATGAGGAGGCATGGGACGGCAGCCCTTGCGGACTGAAGGTCACCGACCCAATTATATTCACACCTTTCGGCAGCAAAACTTCTTCGACCGTCTTTTCCTCGTCTTTGATCTCATACGCGCCTGGATTTTTATCCGTCGAGGTTCGGCTGGTCAGGGTAATGTTGACCTGATGCTGCTTTGCCAGACCTTTGCAACGGATCAAATCATTGACCAAGTCAACGGACGTATTCTTGATCGCCAACGTGGTAGTTGCGTGATCAACCACTTTGAGCGCGAAAAAGGGCAGCGCTATAAACATTGCCCCGAAAACCGAGGTTTCTACTTTCCGCAACAAGGGCCAATTGACGATCGCTTCAAACGGACGAGCGAGTGGGATAGACTTCTTTTTTTCTTGATCTGGCAAAGCGGTAAAGTTTCGTGGTTCCACTGGTGCCGTCGTTTCGGCCACGTTTAGTTCACAAGTAAAAGTATAAGCTTCTTTGAAAGCCTTGTGCCCTGATAAATTATGCTTGACATCAAGTCAGAAATGGCTACAATGATGGCACTTCGGTATTACTAACCAATCAAATAATCTGTCCAGCGACCACTTGGTTGCGGCACCCCGCGATTCCAATTCCGTCTTACCCATGGAATGAATGATTCTGCGCCTTCACCAGCTTCGGCTCCCTTCGCCAAGCGTTTGAGGTATCTACAATGCAAATGTCCGCCACCATGCCTTCTGTTATGTATGAAGTCAAATTACCAAAAAAAGAAATTACTGCCGTACACGATCTTGGCCTTTTACTAAAACGAATTATTCAGACGAACACAGGCGAGCATCCTTGCTATCCTGTCACTCCTCTTACCGCCGACCCTGCTGACTGGGCTACCTACAAAATCGCCGCAGAAATCGCATTGCAGTACGGAAAGAAGAAAGAAGCCGAAACCGCTTGGTTGAAGGCTTTGAACATCGCGCATCAATTCCCCCCCAATGACTCGAGAGTTCCATATACACTCGAAAGCCTCGCCAATTTCTACATGGCTGAAGGAAGACTTGATCAAGCTGAACATTATTTGAAGGAATCACTACAAGCAATCGAAATTGTTTTTGGTCACAACGATATAAAAGTAGCCCTTTGTTTGAACAGCTTAGCCGGAATTTACTACGAGCAAAAACGATACGTTGAAGCCGTACCATACGGAATTCGCATGCTCACAATTTACAACAAGATCTATGGTGGAGACCACGCTGATGTGGGCATGGCTGCCAACAATCTAGCTATGCTCTATCACGCGCAACTGAAGTACGAGCTTGCGGAATTGATGTACGAGAGAGCATTGCCTATACGCAAACGTGCGCTCGGCGTACAAAATCCTCAGTATCAGACTCTGATCGAAAACTATACAAATCTACTAGCCTCAACAGGTCGTGCAGAGAAAGCCGAGACACTGAAAGCAGAAAATCGTCCAGGCAATGGATGGAAGATGTTTGAATGCAGAGTGCCGCTGGCCAGTTAGAGCATCGCTCGTTCAGCTAGCTAATTGCTGCTCTCAAAATTTATACGCGGCAGGTGCCAACACCTGTCGCGTTTTTATTGCTAAAATCGAGAGCTTCGCAATTCGTGTCTTCATGCGCGCGCCGATTTCGTACAGGTCGTAACCGACTCCGCAACCGACATCCCAGGATGCGGTCGATAGTGTTCCACTCTAATTGCGACAGGATAAAATCGCGCATTGTTGCGCCATCAGGACCTACGAACTGCGACATGCAAAACTCCCTGTTGAGGTTTGCAATCGTATCATTTGTCGCTACGCGATTGCCAGCTGACTGTAGGAAGTACGCCAGGTGGCCGCCCCGAGCACACATCTGCGAATCTATCCCGCAAGGGCATGAGGTTGACGCCGCAACAAGGTGCGGTTGCAATCTGTTCACAAGGATGCTGGACTACTGATACCAAATATGGTGCTCCGGGTCCAGTGAGTTACGCCGAATTTTCAGAAAAATTGGTGCTAATTCAAAGAGCATGCGAAAAATTATAGTCACCGAATTCATCACCCTTGATGGTGTTAGTGAGGCGCCCGGCGGCAATGAAACCCCTCTTTATGCGAATTGCCGTTTGTTTCTTTTACAAGAGAATGAGCTTGGGTTTTGCAGCGTCACAGTGAAGTGATACCGTAGCTGTTTTGCTTGCCAAGCAGACTCCTGTTTATTAAATCTATGGCTGACAGGTTAAGACTTAATACACTTAATGGGTCCATTCTGTAATCTCAATTGGGATCAACTGAGCACCATTCCAGAAAAGGCAAGTCAAGATGAAAAAAATTGTCGCAATGACTCTCGGAGTCTTGAGCGTATTAGTTACTACGCAAAGTGTTCACGCAAGAAATTTCGCAAAGAGTGGTGCAACCACTCAGCAACATCATTCTGGAAATGGCTCCCTCTTAACGCTGGGTGACTACGAAGCTGAATGCAGCAGCCAGGAGCCAGGATCAGCCTTAGCTGAAACCCGTAACATAAATGTAAATGGACACAGTCAGCAGACCGTCCATATAAAAGCACAGGCAATTGCCGGAATCGCGGATGCATTTGTGACCAATTTGGACACAATAACGACAGTCGTGAATTCACCGATCAATTTTAGTGTGGTGAAGGGTAATGCTAAATTTTTATTCGTCACGCTCGACTATATTCCACATGGCGGAACACAGGCAGACGAAGTTGAAGTCAACTTTTTGACACCAGACTCAGCATTGAAAGCCGAAAATTTCAAACAGGAAACCTTCGTTCTTATCGACAACGGACACGGCAATTACAGTATTCCAGTTGGAACTCATGGCATACCCCAAGGCGCTCAACTTACGTTCTTTGTTTTCAACCAAGTTGCTGACGAAAATAATTGCACTGTTCATGGTAGCGACATCAACCACTTGCAAATCAATCGCACATTCGTCGGTATATCAACAGACCCATCGTCTAGTTGCGGCTCTGATTGTAGCTCCAATGGTGGTGGCACTGAGGAGTAGAATGCCGCCGGCGTGCTAGCCATAACTCAATCGTAAGACTCAACGCCGTCGGATGCTTCCGGCAATTTTTTCGCTAATGCCGATGCGTTCTGTGCTGCGCAGTTCCGCGACGTGGTATTTTCATTGTCAATTTTCACGGGAGCACTTACGAGCGCAGCAATTTTTGAACTTTTGGGATTGCGGGAGTAAGCTGGGTGTTACGAAATAGCCAAAGAAGAGGGTCAGTCTGCATGGGCAGTCTTCAGCGCCTCAAGCTTTTGCTTAATCGCAGGCAGTGACTCGATTGCCGCCTCTTCGCCGGCCTTGATTCCGCGTATTGCATCTTTAGAATTTGTTGAAAGAATGCCGATATTGTCTGTTCGGGGATGAATTACCAGATCGGCGTGAGCCATCTGAGC
Source organism: Candidatus Melainabacteria bacterium (assembly GCA_003151275.1). The sequence continues at coordinate 17,422 of PLXC01000046.1, read as the reverse complement.
GTTGTCTGTGTGCGACAGAAATACCTGTTACAGTCGGCGCCCGACGCTTACCACCTTTCTGAAGTTTTTGCCGGGTACACGTTCCAAATGTTCACTGACTGAAACAGCAATAACGATGTCTGCGCCCATCTTTCTCACTTCATCAACAGGCACATTGACCAGCACCGCGCCATCGACCAGCACTTGATCTTCGCTAAGACCAACTGGCACCTCTTGCTCCACCGACACCTAGTGCCAGACCAATTTTCGGAACGCGTCGGGCCGTCTAGACCTTGCACCACATACGGTGCAGCAATGACCGGTGCTTTCAGTCCGAATAAATTGTTTCGGGATTGTGATGTCAAACAAGTGTTATACCTCAACTAAGGGATAGACACATCGAAGACTGACGCAAAAGCCGGATCAGCTGACAGTTTTGGCGGTTTAGATGATGCTACAAAAAGATATATTATTAGCCGCGTTGTAAGAACGAAATTGACGCGATCACATTTTTTACATTGCCACGTATGCATGAACAGCGCGATAGTTGCAGATGCTAGCGCAGCCTGATTTACTACATTCACCCTTTACTCCTTCGTAGATTCGGAGATAGAATTCCGCCATTCAATCGGAAAAGGCACAAGTGTCCGATTTAAAAATTGTAATTACATTGGCACACCGCCCAGAAAAGTTGTTCGCTTGAGCGATCAGTTCGCGAACACAAAGAAGAAGGAGAATTATATGAGACTTACTAATAGGTTGGCGATTCTGAGCGCCCTGGTCGCTCTAACGCCTTGCATCGTCGCAGCTTCACCATACGCCGCGAACGCAGTTGCAAAGCGCCTTACAGCAAAAATCAATCACGAAGTGATGATGGCGGACGACCTGATGATGAAAGGCAAATTTGCAAATGCTGCCGAGCTTTATCATGACGCTTTGAATAAAGACAGTAAAAACATCAATGCCATGAACGGGTATGGAATGGCTCTAGGACGCCAATTCAAACTTGATGCGGCGCAAGAACAGTTCCTGAAAACAATAACAGCGGATCCACAGAATTCTCAAGCACATTTAGGATTAGCGATGGTCTCGCTAAATCGTCTGCAATCTTCATCTAACACAATTCGCAAAAGTCGCGACGCAATGCTCAAGGAAGCGGAGAGTCAATGCAGAATGGCTCTGGACCTAGACAGCGGATCACCTGAAGCGCATTACTGGCTTGGACAAACTCTGAAAGAACAAGGACTGTTAGCAGACGCGGCCAATTCTTATGCCAATGCAATTAAAGCCGATCCCAAATACTCAGAAGCGTATTCCGGACTAGCAATGGTCAAACTTGCTCAAAACTGTCCGGCTGAAGCGATCAGCAATTTCCAGCAAGCAATAAAGTTGAACACTGGCAACTCAACCGCGCACTTTGGACTTGGGAAAGCGATGCTTCAACAAGGTCAAGTTGATGGTGCTATTAAAGAATTCAATACTGCCATGTATCAGAACAGAAACAGCGCTCCGACTCACCTTGCACTCGGCGAAGCTTACAATCAACAAGGCAATTACGTCGCAGCGGTCAAACAATTTCAAGAATCCATTCGGATCAAACCGGAAAATTCCGATGCATATTTGCACATCGCCGGCATTCGAGAGTCGCGTGGTGACATCGAGCACTCCATGGCGGAACTCCGTTCAGCACTTGAGTTAATGCCTAACAACGCTGACCTATATCAGCGCATCGCGGAAGACAACTTACGCTTGGAAAAGCTTGATGATGCAATCAAAAACTTCGACCAGGTTATGACGCTCAACCCGAGTAGTTCTGCAGCAGCGAAAGGGATTACGCGGGCATATTACTTGAAGAGTCAGAAAGAGGCTGCTGGAGCGTTTTTTGTTTCCAATGAATTTGAAAATGCAGTTCACATGATTGATAAGGCAATTGCGCTAAATCCAAATGACATGGAATTGCGACTAGCTCAAGCAAAGTTACGCGCACTGTCCGGACAAAAAGTTGATCTCGCATCAATTGGAGCGCCGCGCACAGACGGAGAGAGAGTCGCATATGCCGAGGCTTTGCTGGCTCAAAACAAGTTCGCCGAAGCTCAAGAACAAATGAACGTGGTCATAGGCTCAGCAAGCAATGCAAAGCAAGCATTTGCAGTAGCGGACCTTGCTCTATTGATCAAAGATTTAGGCGACGCGGAAGCCGCTTATAAAAAGGCTGCCACCATGCCCGGTGCAGAAGCACGTGCCAAGCGAGGACTCGATCAAGTGGCCAAGGCTCACGAAGTTGCTCGACAAGATCTCACCATGGCAAATGACTTAGCTCGCAAGAACCAACTCGCCAGTGCCGTCGACAAATATCACTCGTCAATATTCTCAGACCCTAAAGGTGCAAATGCTCGGGTAGGACTTGCACAGGTTCTTGAACGACTGCAGCCAACTGGATCGCAAGGTCTCCGAGAAGCCGTTGTTCAGTACCGCGCATACATTACTTTGATGCCAACAATGCCAGCAAAAGACCTCGAAAAGTTGAACAAGCGGATCGTAAAACTTGAGGAAAAAGCGAGCAAAGTAGAAGTGAAGGAAAAGAGAATAGCAATCGCAACCCCTGTTCAGAAGAAGTCGTAGTACCTCCGACTTTCTCTCTTAAGTAAGTGCCTTCGATTCAACCGGAGGCACTTATTTTTTTGGTTCGGTGAAGGCGTCGATAAATTCTTCGAACCTTTTCTTCTGCTTTTTTGATACCAGAACATCCATGCGCTCTTTAGTAACTTTGTAACCGGTTGGGTAGGTGAAGAGCGATGGATCTACTTTGTTTTTCAGCACGGAGAGGGTTCGATAGACGTACGTAGCCCCGCCGTCGGTGGTCAAATTGGCCAGTTCCAACGGAAATCCACCGCAGTAGGGAAGCGTGTACAACCCAATCGCAAATTTCCTCACTTCTTCACTCACTCCGACAGCTGTGGCGCACTTTAGTCGCATCGAAGCAAGCTGTTTCTTCTCTGCAGCTCTAAAGAAAACCGGTTCATTGTTACCGTAATATGCTCCATTAAGTTTGACTTCAAATTGCACGATCTTTGTTTTCAGAATCGGATCGTAAGATGTGGACTTGGTTCCCGTCAGCATTTCACCCTTACCTTTGAATATTTTCAGACCATGTCCGGGCCAGTCTTTCAGACTCGTTTCAAAAGCAAGATTTTCTGGTCTGTTGAAGGCAACAACTTTCCAGTTTGGTTTACAAGAAATGATGACCAAATCACCGCCAGAGGCAACAAACTTTATAGCATCGTCAGCTATGTATAATGTTACAGGTCCAAAATGGTCAGTCTGTTGCTTAATTACCCAAACTTCTTTTTGATTGTTAGCATTTGCCGGAATTAGAAGAACAATGAGAACCAGCATGGCCGCTATGCCGTGGCGAACCAAGACGCTAAAAAAGTGCAATAGAGAAATAATTTTCTCATTCGTCGCTTCGAATACATTCATATTCAGATTGTAGCAACGTACCGGACGAGGTGTTATCCGCCAAGTTGATCGCTAGCGGAGATTTTTGTGGTTAACTAACCGTACTAGAAGAATCAGGTGCTAACAGCACATCGAAGTGATCTCGCAAAACGAATATTAGGCATGCAAGATTCAACAAGAACACCACCAGTAGAATCAGCACCGGGAAAGTCTGATGCTCCAGCGATACTCGTTCAAGGATTGGTCAAAGCCTATAGTTTCGGCCGTATCAAAGCATTGGACGGTATCAATTTGCGCGTTGAATCAGGTGATGTTTTTGCTTTGATTGGTCCCAACGGTGCCGGCAAGACCACACTGATGGGATGTATGTTGGCTTTATTACGTCCTAACGCTGGTCAGATAAGCATATTTGGAAAACCTGCCGACGATATCAATGTCCGTGCAATTACAGGCTTCTTACCGGAGAGACCGAGCTTTGAGACGTGGATGAATCCGCGTGAGTTTTTGCGCTTTCATCAGATGCTTGCAAATAAGTCGGGCACTGTGACAGCGAAGCAAGAAATAGAAGAGGCTTTGGAGGCTGTTGAGCTAACCAATGCGGCAAAACGACGAATATCCAAGTTTTCGCGAGGAATGCTGCAAAGACTAGGTCTTGCTCAAGTTATGGTGGGCAAACCGCGTCTGTGCTTCCTTGATGAACCAACTTCGGGACTGGATCCCCCGGGTATGGACATGGTGCGCAATTTACTTACGCGATTGAAGAAAGACGGTGTGACCGTAGTAGTCAACTCTCACCACCTAGATGAGATTGAACGAGTCTGCACGCGATTTGCTTTCATTCGCAACGGGAAACTGGAAACGCAGGAAACCATCGCCAGCATAAACAGCAAAATTCTGATTGCCAAATGGTCACCGGGCACTTTCCCCGATCCTGACCTGGTGCATAAAGCCCTCGATGAATGTGGTGTCACATTGGCCGAGATCAATAATGAACATGGCAAAATTGCGCTAACCAGTCGTCAGGATGCGCCGTCCATCATCTCTAAATTAGTTCAGAGTGGAATCAAAATCGAGGAGATTTATTTTGATCGGGGCGGTCTCTCAGAACTTTTTAGAGTGTCGACAGAAAAAAATTCGGATCGTCCACCGCAGTCTTGAATCGGAGAAAACGTCTTTGACAAATCTAGAAACACCTTCTTCACGCACATTTTCCGGGCCGCTACGCAGTGTTTAATAAAGCAATTTTTCTGTATACCATGAGGCGGTTTGCGCATTGGTATTCTTTGTTGGGAGTATTCCTAAGCGTAGGCTTCATAGCCCTTGCGGCAGCCGCTATGCTTATTTCAAATGAGCGAACCATGGTTGAGCTAGGTTCTGGATTGCTATTTGGGCCTCTCATTGCAATTGCTGTGGGTTACAGTATCGTAATTCCGCAGGTGGCAAATTCACAACTGCGCAAAGATGGGGAGTATCTGTCATTGATATTCACCAGACCTGTGTCGCGCAGTGCATATGTTATGACCAAGTGGCTCACCGGAGTGCTCGTCATCCTTTTGACCAACCTGCTACTTGTTGGCATGACATTCTGTTTGATCTGCATATCGCACCAAGTAACGCACGCCAGCTTACAGATGCAAGTGATCAATGGTTATACGATATGCGACGTGGTCTGCAATGCTCTAGGCTACGCGGCACTGATGATGCTAATTTCTTCTGTCCCACATCCTTGGGGGCGAATTCTCCTCATCGCCCTAATTTATTGGGCATTATCTACAACGCTGTTAACCGGAGCATTATCCTATCTAGCAGATTCTCTTGCTCTCACCGATATATCCCGTCCACTTGCTGTTGTCGGCGAGTTCATTCTAAGCTTATTTGCGGTGAGCTTCGACTCTTACCATATCGTCAACTCTGCGACGTTCCCACTTTCAAATCTGGCGATTTTCATCTCTAATATCGTTCTCTATCTGACACTAAGTGTTTTTATCATGAGTATCAGAGAATTTTTCTATGCCAATGACTAAAACAGTCAGAACCAACGTCGTGCCCCCGCAACTGCTCGTCTTGTGCGTAACTTTGTTGCTGCTGCGGGGATGTCTAATTATCTACAGGACATATTTTCCGGAGGTCTCTCCGGCGCTCACGATCGTCTGGGGTGACCCATCGGTCTTAGAGAAAAAGCGAACGGATCTTCTGAGCAAACCGAGGCTCTATTTTGTTTGCGACTACAGCGAACCCCTGCCTTCCTTTCTCTCAAAGCTAATGGGAGAGTCCGTATTTAACAACCGAGAGATTGTCAAATATATGAACGACAACTTCCAATTGGTGAAGGTGGTGCATACCAAAAAGGACACCGAAATCGTTTCAAAGTTGATCAAACAACTGCACGTCTACGTGTATCCTTCGGTCGTTGTGTGCCTCGTCAATGGCGCCATCGTTGACTATTGCCAGTGGGCAACAGACCAAGGTTTTATGGGCTTTATGAGGGATACGGTGCTAAAGAAGCGTTTTGTAAAAATCGCAGAACAAGCTATGCTCCACTGCGATTTTAAACTAGCGTGCACTGCATACGAAAATGTCGATGCTAGTCAACGGTCGTTAGGAAGTTATTCCTTGATTTATCACTATATAGCTTTGAGCCACGAACATCGCCAAGCTGAAGCAAAAGAATTACTCAATAAGCAACTCGTGTTTGACAGAAATCAAACTTCCATTCGGTCAGACGCAGATGTGGATCCAAAGTATCGCTTTTTGCTTGGAGAGTTGTCGGAGTCGGAATTATTTCAAGCAGAGAAAAAACGTAATGACACCGATACTATTTTTACGCACTACCTGTTAGGCGAAGTGTTATTGCTTCATGGGCAAGCAAGTCTCGCTAAGCAAGAGTTTCATCGAGCGACTCTGAAAAATGAGTCGTGGTCGCAAGCCTATCTATTCGCGCGAGCCGAGTTGATCGCATTAGGCGAAAAAGTTCCTGATCTAGCCGATGACGACGACGATAATGAGACGGGAAATGTTGAATCAATCCGACAGCAATGATCTCATCTACGCAGTTTGGACTTGCGACGATACTTCGAGTCCAAGCTCTTTTATCATCTGCTCGCGCATGACAAACTTTTGACATTTGCCTGTTACCGTCATTGGAAACTCAGTAACCACTTTTACGTGTCGAGGCACCTTAAAATAGCCGATTCGTTCCTTGAGCCATTCGCGCACTTCCTCAGGCTCCAAGGTTGCGCTTTGCTTGACCATTACCCAGGCGGCCACGTCTTCACCAAGACGTGCGTCAGGGATTCCAAACACCTGGGCTTGGGCGATACTTGCGTGTTCGTGCAAGACTTCTTCGATTTCGCGAGGGTAAATATTTTCGCCACCACGAATAATCATGTCCTTCTTTCGCCCTGTGATGTTGATGAAGCCTTCGGCATTCATTACACCAAGATCTCCTGAATGTAACCAACCATTTTTATCGATGGCATCAGCGGTTGCCTGGGGATTATTCCAATAGCCAAGCATGACTCCATGCCCACGACTGCAAATTTCACCTTGCGTGCCTCGCGGCAACACTTCTCCAGTAAGAGGATCAACGACTTTGAGTTCGATACCAGGAATAACCTTACCGACTGTCGTAGATCTGATCTCCAAGCTGTCATTGCTGGTGGTGGCAGTCATCAAAGGTGATGCCTCCGTCAGTCCATAAAGAATGACGATCTCTTCCATTTTCATCCGCTCAGCAACGCGTCTCATCAACTGAACGGGACATGGCGCACCGGCCATGAAGCCGCCGCGCAATGAGGAAACATCAAAACTATCAAACTCTGGATGTTCCAACTCGCCGATAAACATCGTTGGCACACCGGAGATGTGTGTGCATTTTTCCGCTTGCACCGCCTGTAGTACCGCCGTATCATCGTAGAACGGGCTTGGAACAACGACAGCGCCACCAACAGCAAGTGTGGCAAGGCTTGAACTGATCATGCCGCCACAATGATAGAAAGGCATTGGCACACAAAAACGCGAAGTCGGTCCAAGTCCCATCGCCTGGGCCGCGAGAAGCGCATTGTTTAGCAAATTGTGATGACTGAGGGTTACGCCTTTTGGCAACCCCGTCGTACCCGACGTGTACTGAATATTTACTGGATCATCAAATTGGAGCATGCCTTCCCGCTCAACCAGCTTGGCTGCGGGCAACTCAGAACCCATGGCGGTGACCTGATCGAAACTCAATAATCGTCCAGGCAGTTTGGAGTGGACGCCGATCACCACTATCTGTTCTAGGTTAGGCAACTTTGCGGAGGGCTTTTCATCACCGGCAACAAAGAAAGTTGGTGCCAATTCCTCGAGCATTTTCAGGTAATCACTAGTTCGGTGCTTTGGAATTACAACAAGTAATTTCACTCCAGATTGGCTGAGAACGTATTCCAATTCTGAAGTTCGATAACCCGGATTGATGTTTACTAAAATAGCGCCGACTTTGGCAGCAGCTAGTTGAGTGACAATCCATTCGGCGTTGTTGGTGGACCAGATGCCGACCCGATCACCACGTTCGATACCAAGCCGCAGCAGCCCGCAAGCAAACAGATTGACGCGCTCCAAAAGCTGAGCATAGGTCATTCTTATGTTCTGCTGGACGCTAATCAAAGCTTCCGCGTCTTTGCGGCTGGCGACAATCTCGTCGAAAAATTTACCAAGCGTGCTGCCCACGAGTGGCTCAGTGCTAATGCCGTGGTCGTAGCTTAGTGCTGCTTGTTTCGACCCGTCATTCACTTAAGAACGTTGCCTTAATAATTGGGGACTACATTGGTAGGGCTGTAGAACCGCCGAGAATCATGACTCCGTCAAGATCCTTGTGGGTTCGGACGATACGCTCTTGCTGGATTGCCGGTTTGACATTTTCCCGACGCAGCATTTTCTCACGAGCCATTTGAGACTCGAGAATCAATTTGATGCCATTTTCCAGAGTAGGGTCACCAGTGTAGTGGGTTACTCCGGTCATGCTCGCCAGAAGTTGAGTTTTAGGTTCATCTGCACTTACTGCGCTAAACGCTGAACAAACGACCAGCGCGCCCAATAAAGCAGCTCTTTTGATTACCATAGCCATACCAAAACCTCTTTGACTCCCAGGAGTATAGTTGTTCACCGGCTGTTGATATCGAATCTTTGAATGGTTTAAGATTTCGGTAGTATATTCAATAATGTCAAGCAGACCAGGTGCCGGTGTGCGCTGTGACCCGGAAGATAACCGTTAGGTTCCCAAGATGTGCAGATTTAATTTGACTAATGTGGCATTTTCAATCCTTCTAACGGGCGTCCTTGCCGGTTCTGCCCACGGTCAGGTGACCGCCTCCGAAGCAGCCTCTGTTCGCGAGCACGTGAACAAAGGCAACTACCAAATGGGTAGGGGTGCCTGGGATCAGGCCATTGCAGAATATGAAGCGGCACTGGATGTCGATGCCGGCAGCATGGTGGCCAAAGACAATCTCGTCCTCGTGCACAACAACTGGGGAATTTCGTTATTTCGGCAGCACAAGTTCGAAGAGGCGAAAGGGCAGTGGGAGGAGGCACTTAAGATGAATCCCTATGATCGTAACGCCAAGCAGAATCTGATTGTCTTAAAGTCAACGATGGCTCGAATAAATGCAGCGCCAAAACCGCCAGTAAAGCCCGCCGCCGAACCGAAAGAAGCGTCTGAAACTAAGGCATCGGGCTCTCCGGAAAACAGCAAGGAGGAACCAACCTCATCTGGTGTCAAAATGCTCAACAATCAGCCGAAGCCAGAGGCCATTCCATCCGGACCCAAAATGCTCAACTCGGCAAAGGAAGAGCCGCCTTCGTCTGGAATCAAATTGCTAAATCATCCCAAGAAGGAAACAACAGAGCCCAAAGCCGCTACGGAGGACTCCGGGTCGGCAGCAGTGGTGATCATGAACGCAGGCCACCGCACTGAAGAATCGCACACACCTTCGATGCCTGCCCCGCCCGCGGTGCAGTCGACCGCACCTGAGCCGCCACAAGTGTCTTCGCCGCCTCCCATGGATATGAACTCCCCGTACAGTTTTGTCGACACGCCAACGTCTGCAAAACTAGGCGCTGAGGCAAGTTCACCTTATGGTATGCCAAGCAATCTTTCCACTACAGTTCGACAAAAGCCTTACATTGCTCCACCAGCACCGGCGCCACCACCAAAACCTTCAAACGAATGGATGGTGCCAGTTACCGTGTCGCCGGAAGCAACAGCCAACACTCCCACAGAATCTGACTCTTCTGGAAATCTGGAGGATCAACTGGGCGCCATCGAAATGAAATTGAACGGGAAAAAACAAAAAAACATGCCGCTTCTCAAACGCATCGAAAAACTGGAGACATCAATTTCCGGACAAGCCAAATCAGGCACCTTGCAAGAAAGAATCGATACCTTGCGCAAGAGCTGCGGACTGTGAGCGGCTTATGACTCGATCTGATAATGGCACTCCGCTGAAAAGCACAACCCTGATCGCCTTACTCATTGTTTCAACGTGCTCAGCCACCGCCGATGGTGACAACAGAAACGAGAAAAACGCCGAAATAGCATTTAAGAAAGGCAAAGAGCTGGTCAGTCAGAAAAAGGAACCTCAGGCACTGCCCTATTTTTCTCTAGCCCTTAAACTTAGACCCAACCACCCATGGGCTCACTTGGACCGTGGAACAACATATCGTGATTTGGGAAACATGAAGTCGGCGATGCAGGATTTTAAAGAAAGCATGCGCATTAATCGCACTGATGCATGGGGTCCATTCCACTATGCCAAGCAACTGCACAAAGAGAAAAAATACAAAGAGGCGATCGAGTATTACAACATGTCAACCAGGCTTGATCCGAAGCAATACTGGTTTCACTACGACAAGGCACGAGCGCAGATTTCAATCGGCAAATACAAAGATGCTATCGCCGAGTTAAATACTGACGTCAGGCTTGATCGACACCGGACTCAAGCGTATTCTGCCCGTGCTCAAGCCTGGGAAAAGCTTGGCAGAAAGGATTTGGCAGAGTCGGATCGCAAACAAGGCGCAAACGTCGATCTAACTAAAGTCGATCTTTCACGGTTTCCTTAACTTTAATGGTCGCATCTTTGGGCGTTTCATTTAACTTCTGATGAAACTCTGCAGTCTCATACATCTTCAATACTTCCAGACTCTTTTCGGACAGCTCAAGCTCGAGCGTTTGAATCTTATTCTTGAGAGCTCGGATCTGATGCTTATTTGAGATTCGGTCACGTACCGCCGGCGCCAGTCCGCACAGCAAAAGCACAGCCACGAGCCAGGGCGCCACGGTCTGAAAAACGCCGGCACCACTGCCGATCAGCACAATCAGGATGGTCATAATCGCCCCGATGGCGATAATGCCGCCGACGAAGATGAACGGGCTTGCAGCAAGCAGAGCAAGAATCTTCGCTAGTTTTACAATGGTTGATTCTGTCTTGTCGTGAACGACGACTATTTGTTCGTTTTTCATAGACCCAGACTCTAAAAGGAGTTGTTACTTATTCTATATGGTTTGAGCAGATGATTTTGGTTGACCAAAACGGCGCAAGCTGTAACAGTTATTGCATAATTATGCAACCAGTGCTACCCTTTGGTCCTGTTCAATGAGGTAGCTTTTTGACCTGGTTGGTCTTTACGTATTCATTGCCGGCTTCCGAGCGATCGAGCCCAAGGGTGTCCCTATGGAGAAAGCTGCCACGCACAGGCGCTATCAGTCCTCGTGGCGGAGTCAACATTCTGCCCTCGTCGGCCGAGTGCCTGGAGTCATTTCAGTGGCTTGGTAAAGAAGTTCAGCAGCACGGTGGCGAATCATTGCTCATGCGCGTTGAATCGTTTGAAGGAATGACCAATGCTGAGGTGATTGGTCTTTTCCAAGAAAAGAGTGACAAAGAGTATGACGAGCTCGAAGCACCTCTCTCCGCCCTTGAGGAAGCCGCCGGCAAGAAATTGTCGCCCGAAGAGCGCCTGAAGCACTATTCAGAGCTGCAGAAACTTAGAAGAAGTCAGCAGCAAATCTTGAAAACAGACTTTTTCAACGCCCCGGCCGGTGCTCGAATTGTCTCTAGATTTTCCAGGCTTGATCGGTTGCTAGCCGACACCGGTGAAGTCGTAGCGGAAATTTCGAAAGTTTCAAAAGCTGATTTCCAGAAGAAAGTCTGGGTGACACGAACTCGACCGCACGTTGATCGACTAAGCTCCGCCTGGCTGATCAGGAAATTCATAGATGCGCACGCGGAGATTCGCTATGCCAAAGCCCCGCTAAACGGTCAGATTGGCTTTGACATGAAGGAAGGAGGAACGTTCGGTCATGTCGGCAAATTTTGCACTTTCGAGACATTGTTAGCAGCTTTTGATCTCCAGAATGCTGCGCTTTGGAAGCTTGGAGAAATAGTCCACGAGATTGATCTCCGTGATGGAATCTACACACATCCAGAAATCATTGGTCTTGATCTCATTTTGAAGGGGTGGTTATTAACGGGACTAACTGATCAGGAGCTGGAACTACACGGAATAGCTCTATTCGAAGGGCTTTATCAGGCGCTGCACAAAGAGAGTTCTGCTGCCGATTTGAGAAAGTCGAAATGAAAATATCGAAGACAGCTTGGCAGTTTTGCATGCTGCGTTGGGCAGCTCTTTATCTTTTCGTTCTTTCTGTTTGGCTAATTTTCCCGTTGGTTGCGTGCGCTGAAAGCATGCCTAGCAGTGATTCGCAGCCGATCAGGATTCGTGCTGATATGGATGGGCCGCAACCATTGACGATACTAGGTGCCATTGAACTTGCCAAACGAAATTATCCAGCCATTAAAACCGCTGCTCTTAAAGCTGATGCCGCGCGCGAAGGAATCACTCAAGCAAAAACTGCATATTTGCCTCATGCTGACTTATTGCTCGATGAAAACTATGGCACCGCCAATAATATCACCGGCTTTCTTGCTCCCCAAAACATTGTTCCTAACATCAGTGGAGCGGTGCGAGACCATAATAATTTCCAAGGTGGTTTTGGCTTCACAACCGGTGCTCTAGTTTCGTGGGAGCCCTTTGACTTAGGATTGCGTAAAGCACAAGTGAATGTGGCGCGCACGGCTACCAGCCAGTCTGAAGCCCAAATTGCAGTTACTCAACTTGAGGCACAGAGTCATGCTGCCGACGCATTCCTATCGGTGCTAGCCGCACAGCAAGTTGTTAAGGCAGCGCAAGCTAAAGTCGATCGATTGAAGATATTTCTCGATACGGTGCGCGTGCTTGCGCAGAAGGAACTAAAAGCGAAAACGGATGAATATCTGGCCGAAGCTGAGCTTGTCCGATCAAAAGACGAACTGATTGCCGCTGAACAGAATTACAAAATTGCGGTGGCAGCTCTGATTAAGTGGACCGGCTTGTCTACTGAAACTATTGATGCCACTCCCGGTGCGCTCTTGAAAGAAGCACCAACCAACTATTTCACAGTGGCTGACTTACGCTCTCACCCACTGGCAATGGCACAGCAAGCCACTATAGAACTTGTTCATGCCAGGAAAAACGCACTAGAACGCAGTTATGCTCCTAGATTTTTTCTGCGTGCACCAATTTACGCACGTGGTAGCAGTTTCAATCCGGACTTGTCTTTAAATTATGGACACGGTTACTATCCAACCACTCTCAACTATGCAATAAGCGCACTGATGGTCTTTCCTGCAATGGACATATTTCAGCTCAAAGCCCAACGACGTGCAGAAAATAAGAATGAATTGTCTGAGAGATCTCGCTATGACGAGATTTTCCTAAATCTAAAAGAACAGGATGCTCGTGCACGGGCGATGATTGAAGGAGCTGTGGGTATTGCTGCTAATGCTCCCATAAAAGTAAATGCATCGCAGAAAGCGGCTGACAGTGCCAGAATTCGTTATCGCTATCAACTGGCTTCTGTAAACGATGTCGCACTCGATGAGCAACTTTTGACCCAGTCGCAGGTTGAGTACGCAACTGCGCAGCTGCAGGTCTGGCGAGCGCTACTCGCCGCTGCTGTCGCACATGGAGACTTGAAGCCCTTCATCGATAGTGTATCGAAAGCATCGAAGGGGGCTAACTAGAGTGACTCTTACTGACCGAGCGATGGAACGACCATTTACGGTAATTGTCGCCGTGTTGAGCATCGCATTGTGTTCAATCCTCGCTCTGACGCGGATGAAGATTGACATATTTCCTGATCTCAACTTGCCGGTGATTTATGTTGCTCAACCTTATGGAGGCATGTCTCCGGCTCAGATGGAAGGCTACCTGGTCAATTATTACGAGTACCACTTCCTTTACATCACCGGCATAGAACATGTGGAATCTAAGTGCATCCAGGGAACGGGGCTGGTCAAGCTGGTCTTCCATCCTGGCACGGATATGAGTCAGGCTCTTGCTCAGACGATATCTTATGTCGAGCGCGCCCGAGCCTTCATGCCACCAGGTACGGTGTCGCCTTTCGTTGTTCGTTTTGACGCTGGTACTGTTCCAGTTGGTTACCTGGTTTTCTCGAGCGATTCTCGCAATCTATCCGAGATTCAGGACCTTGCTCTGTTTAAGGTAAGACCGGCATTTGCTACTTTACCAGGCGTATCTTCGCCGCCTCCTTTTGGCGGTAATCAACGCGCAATTGTGGTGCAGTTGAACCCTGATAAATTGCGGTCATACCACATGTCACCAGACGAGGTAGTGCAGGCAATCAGCAACGGGAACGTCATAATTCCGGCCGGAAACGTGAGAACTGGTGACCTTAACAGAATCACGCCGATAAATTCAGTAGTGACTGATATCAAAGACTTGTTGGATTTGCCAATCAGACAGACTGCAGGACCTACGGTCTACTTGCGTGATCTGGGAACTGTCAAAGACAGCACCGATATTCTCTCTTGCTACGCACTGATTGACGGCAAGAGAAGCGTTTTCATACCAGTGACGAAGCGCGCCGACGCTTCGACAGTTGATGTTGTTAATCGAGTCAAAGCAGAACTTCCCAGGTTCCGGTCCCTTGTCCCTGAAGACATAAACATCAAGTTTGAGTTTGATCAGTCGGTTTATGTAAAAGACTCTATTCTCGGTCTGGTTCTGGAAGGAGCTTTGGGTGCCTTGTTGACCGGATCGATGGTGCTGATTTTCTTGCGCGATTGGCGAAGTGCGGTGATTGTCGTTACGACCATTCCATTTGCGCTGCTGTCGGCCACCGTAGCGCTTTGGCTGACTGGGCAGACGATCAACATAATGACTCTCGGTGGTTTGGCACTAGCGGTAGGCATCCTCGTAGATGAAGCGACGGTCTCTATAGAGAACATTCACGCACATTTGGAGCAGCAACAACAACTAGCCTGGGCTGTACTTGAAGCCAGTCAGGAGACATTGATGCCCCGCCTGTTGGCGATGATTTCTGTCATAGCAGTATTTGCGCCATCCTTCCTGATGGTCGGTAGTACGCGAGCGTTGTTCGTCCCGATTTCGCTGGCCGTCGGCTTTTCCATGATTGCATCCTTTCTGCTTTCTAGCACTTTGGTGCCGGTTTTATCCACATGGCTGCTGCGTTCGCATGGCGAGCAGAAGTCAAAATCGACTATGTTCCAAACCATGCGAAATTTCTATGCCGCTAGCCTGTCTAAGTTACTGAAGTTCAATTGGTTGCTGGCCCTCAGTTATGGCGCGGCATCCACACTTGTTATTGCCATTGCCTATCCTTGTTTGGGCATGGAGCTATTTCCAACTGTAGACACCGGGCAGTTTCAAATTCGTATGCGCGCTCCAACGGGGACGCGAGTGGAACGAACAGAAGTGTTGGCGCTCAAGCTTCTCGATGTCATTCATCAAGCGGCAGGAGCTGACAATATTGGAATTAGTCTTGCCTTTGTCGGAACGGTGCCTTCCAGTTACCCAATCAACAATATCTATTTGTGGACTAGCGGTCCCCAGGAAGCCGTTCTAAGAGTGGCTCTTCGTCAGCACTCTGGTATTCGGATAGCCGAGCTGAAGGAGAAATTGCGTAACGCGATCAGAAATTCCATGCCGAATGTCGCCGTCAGTTTTGAAGCTGGAGACATAGTCAGTCAAATAATGAATTTTGGCGCGCCGACTCCGATTGAGGTTGCCATCAATGGTCCGAACTTTGAAGCCGATAAGCAGTTTGCCGCTAAGGTAATGAGCGAATTGCAAAATATTTCAAACCTTCGCGATATTCAGTATAGCCAGCCGCAAGACTATCCGACGATTGATGTCGTCGTCGATCGGCAGCGAAGCGGGCAATTAGGCGTCACTGTCAATCAAATAGGGCGATCGCTTCTTGCTGCAACATCTTCAAGCAGATTCTTAGTGCCAAATTACTGGGCGGATCCAAAGACGGGAGTTGGCTATCAAGTTCAGGTGGAGATACCACAATCAACTATGAATTCAGCAGAAGAAGTTAAGCGTATACCGGCAATGTCAAACGCCAGTCTTCATCCTCTTGTTGCCGATGTCGCCCAAGTCAAATACGGCGTCATGCCGGGCGAGATAGATCGCTACAACATGCAACGCATGATCACTATTACCGCGAACGTTTCCGGTCAGGACTTGGGCAGCACAGCTAAGCAGGTGCAGTCAGCCATTCAACGAGCCGGGCAGCCGCCGCGTGGTGTGTCAGTGACAGTGCGCGGCCAAATTCCGCCTATGCAGGAGGCATTTTCGGCACTCTTTACGGGTTTGGGAATCGCTGTGCTCGCAGTTTTTCTTTTGCTATCTGCCAACTTTCAATCGATGCGCCTGGCCTTTATCGTACTTACGACTATTCCAGGCGTCATAGGAGGAGTACTTATCGCCTTGTTAATAACCGGCACCACACTCAATATTCAGTCGTTCATCGGCGCCATTATGGCCATTGGTGTCGGGGTGGCTAACACTATCCTGCTGGTCACGTTTGCAGAGACTGGTCGAATAAGCGGGAAATCGGCTGCAGAGGCAGCCATTGATGGAGCAGTCAGCAGACTACGTCCTATTCTCATGACCAGCGCAGCGATGATTGCAGGAATGGTGCCAATGGCCTTAGCGCTTGCAGAAGGCGGCGACCAGACTGCTCCATTGGGACGTGCGGTGATTGGCGGATTAGTTGCCTCGACTATTGTTGTTCTGACAGTCATTCCCTCTATCTTTACCATCGTCCAAAACAAAGCGAGTCGCAAATCCTCCTCTATTCATCCGCGTGAAATCACTAGTCAGAGACAAGGAGCCGAGTAATTGCAAATGGTCTATGAACGAGAAATCCGGCTGTCTGTCGCAGTCTTTGCGGCACTTGCTGTTTTAACTGGATGTGGAGTTCATGCTCCGGAAAAGTCTGAAGCAACGGCTAGTTCTGGTGCAACATCGGCGCGCACAGTCGTTGTAGCCAAAGTGGTATCACAAAATCTAAACCAAGAAACGAAACTTCCTGCTGATCTTCTTGCTTACAGGGATATTGAAATTTACCCGAAACTTCCCGGTTTCATCGAGTGGATTGGTGTGGACCGCGGTTCGGTAGTTAAAAAAGGTCAGCTCCTCATAAGAATGACCGCACCAGAGCTACCTGCGCAATCGAAGCAAGGTGTAGATGCGGCAACAGCAACCAAAGATGAAAGCACGCAGGCAGCGGACGAATTGGATGTCGTAAAGCAACAGTTAGTAGCCGCGCAGGCTAAAGCGAAATCTAGCGCTGACACGTATCAGAGACTGAAAAGTGCTTCCGCATATCCTGGTATCATCGCCGGCAACGACTTGGAAATAGCTCAAAGAACTGCCGAGGCCGACGCCGCCATAGGGCACTCACTGGAAGGGAAATGCAAGTCGCTTAAATCTCAAGAAAAAGCAGCGACAAATAGACATCAGGCTGCTATTCAGTCAGCTTTATCGAGCAAAGTACTTGAATCCTATCTTCGTTTAACAGCCCCATTTGATGGAGTAATTACAGAGCGAAATGTCCACGAGGGAAGTTTCGTCAACCCACCTA
>PLXC01000141.1 GCA_003151275.1 Candidatus Melainabacteria bacterium | reverse complement strand
AGGTGCGCTTGTATTATCTCGTAAAGACCGGTAGCGGAAAACGGTTTTGTGCCACTCAAAACTTCGTACATGATGTAACCGAAGGAATAAATGTCGGAACGACGGTCGAGCGGCTCGGATCTACACTGCTCAGGGCTCATATAAGATGGCGTGCCCATCCAGTCTCCTGTTGAAGTGAGACTCTCTTCATACTTGTCGTCTCCAAAGAGAATTTTGGCCAAACCAAAATCGAGAATTTTCACGCGCTCCTGCTCTTGTTGATCACTTGCAGAGGCTTGTTCGATCAAGATGAAGAAATTACTTGGCTTCAAGTCTCTATGCAAAATTCCCCTACGATGTGCATAACCAAGCCCATCAAGCGCCTCGATAAAAAGAGGTACAGCGCGCTTCCAATCCATCGCTCCTCGGCGCTCTATCAATGCCGAAAGCGTGTCTCCTTGCAAATAGTCCATTGCCATATACGGGCGTCCATCTTCCAACATGCCGAAATCATAGACCTGTGCAATTGATTGATGGTTGAGCCGGCTGATAGACTCGGCTTCTCTCCTGAACCGCTCCACATTACCCTGGTGCTTGAGCAGGTGAGGATGCAGCACTTTCAGGGCCATATCTTTGTTCAATCCGCTGTGTTTAACGCGATAGACCTGACTCCATCCGCCCGTGCCAATTACCGAGAGAACGAGATAGCGGTCAAGCAGCAGTTTGCCAATCAGTGGATCTTGCTCGATTTTCTTAGCAACGCAACAGAGAATGCTGCCATCATGGGGACATCGATCGTCAGCGAAGCCAGCAGGAACCGTTAATCCGCAAGTTGGGCACTCTTTTTTACTGGCCTTACGATCGCTAGGCATAATATGGGATCTTCTGTACTCCTGGATGCGCTCAGCCTGCTCTCTGGCCCTCGGATGTATTTATACCCTTGTTCCATATTAACCGGCGCTTCGACGATCAGTAATTGCGGATTCCTGTTTGTCGATACGGCGGAAGAGCTACTGGCTTCAGCTTTATCAGGTGTTGCTTTTGCACCACAGGTGCTACCGCTTTGGGTGATTGATTTCCCGTTGCATATAAAGCACAACTCTCAAGTTGTTCTGCTTCTGTGGGTGTTTAGTAGTTGTTGTTATGCGGGTCACGTCTATGGGTCAAGCGCCCGAGCCATGTCAGATTCAATGTTATGAGATGACCGATGACGAGGCGCTTACTGCGGCCGTTGAACTCGTTGGGCACTAATAATAAGTTGACAGTAGTGTGCACTTGCCACCACTAACATTATTCCAAGGATTCCCGAACTTAGCTACAAATTGCTATCTTCCAAACCAATTAGGGATGCCGGAGAAGCCTTGAGGATCGATCTGGATGGGCACAACCTCATATTTCGTCCGTTTGCTAACGACTGGACCCAGCTCAAACCAACATTGCCTGAGGATTCGAACCGTCTCCTGTCCTCTGGAGTAACACCAAGAAACTCATCCCAGCTGATCCATCCTTGTTTGCGATACGACAAGTTAGGTTTCGCTGGCAGGTCGGGTGGAAAGTTTTCCGAGTAGTTCTAAGTTCTATGCGAGTATGAGGTTCACTTAAAGCTGCTTGACTAGGGCAAATTAGACTGGGGGATACATTAGCTTTAAAATTACGTGCATGGCACAGGCAATACTCTCTCGAGAAACACACACAGAACAACTCACTTCCGAAGTAGTTGCTACCAAACCCGAGCATGTCAAGTGCCTGGATGGAGTTCGCGGTTTAGCTATTCTGTTGGTTGCAGCGCATCACTGGGTTCATTATCTACAAATTGTTCCTCATGCGAACTACCCTGCAGGTATGCAGGTTCTTATGCGGATCGCTAATTTTGGCTACTGCGGTGTAACGTTATTCTTTGTTTTGTCGGGTTTTTTGATTACAAGAATCTTGCTCTCAACCAAATCAAAGTCGAACTACCTAGCCAGCTTTTACGCTCGTCGTGCTCTTCGAATTTTTCCCTTGTACTATGCGACTCTGTTCATTCTTACGATAATTACGTGGTTTGCAGCTCGCATGGGACCGGTTCAGGACCAAATTTGCCTGTGGCTATATTCCACCAATCTTTCGCTATTCCATCACGACAAATGGATCTACGGACCGCTGGATCATCTTTGGTCACTTTCCATCGAAGAACAGTTTTATTTTATTTTCCCGGTTTTAGTGAAAATCTTGAGTCTAAAAAACATTAGGCTATTGTGTTTCACACTATTTTTTAGTGCGATTGCGACAAGGTTCATGCTTCTAACATTCGGTTTTCATCATTGCGCCGTATACTGCTTTCCTATTTCGCACGTGGATGCGCTGGCAAGCGGAGCCTTACTCGCAACGTTCGAATACAGCCACGAATTAAAACCACCATCGTCCGTTCAGAAATTTTTTGTTTTGGCCATGTTTGGCTCATGCGCAGTTACAGTGTTAGCTCTTAATCTGCCTTTTGATTCGCAACCCATCGAACTTTTGGGTTCAACGGTTTATTCAGTATTTTTCGCTGGCTGCATTCTAAATCTTCTTACGTCTCCCAAACGGGGAACTCTGAAAGGTATTTTGTCGTCAAAAGTGATGATGAAGCTAGGTAAATATAGCTACGGTATTTACATTTATCATTACATCGTGTTTCTTGTTGTGTCTCGTGCGTTGAAAATTCAGTTTACGCCGATGATGGCCGTGCTGTATGTGCTTGTTACAGCCGCTATTACTTTCTTGCTGGCATATGGTAGCTATGAATTATTCGAGCGTAAATTTCTAACTCTTAAAAAATACTGCTAACGATTGTTAACGGGGTTTTAAAGCGCAGGATTTTGGGCGGCAACTTTAAATTGCACGAGTAAGTAATGTGAGTTGGCAAACTTGTACCAGTCTTCAGGTGACTTAAAACGAAGTCCCCCGCAAACTCCGCCGAGCTCACTGCAGAACGTATAACCCTTGGCACTTTCCGTACCTGTGAAATTTTGCAATTTTGGGAGTCCGTCGGTACGTCCAGTGCTGAAATCACCATTCGTGACCAAAATACCGAGTGTTCCGTTTTGAGAAACGTAATTGGCAGTGCCAGGGCCAGGAGTGCACGACGCCGCAACCACAAAAGGGGTGTTCGTGTACTTGTCCCCATTGTGTGCCAAAACGTTTGGTGTCAAGACGGCAAGCGCCGTCAGAGCCACCAAGCCGATATCATCTTGCTAACTCACTCAACATCAGATTTTAGATGAGCTAATGCTTGGCAGTCCCTAGCTGACACCTTTTTGGCACTGAAATGCCATTCGCCAGGATGAATTCCCTCTATCCCACCATCAGGCACGTCAGATTAAGCATTTAGGGGTAGCCAGTGAACCGCCAGTGAACCGAATGGCCGATGCAGTCGTTTATTGCAGCCGGTAGATTGAGGTTAGGCAAAAAAACTGAGGGGGCTCATCCTTGGTTTCAGGCGTCAGTGAGGTTCGGGCAATGTCAGATGGTCTCCATGAAGAAACACTTGAGGAGTGGCGGACAGATGCTCATCAAGATTCCCGTCAGCGAATCCTCGTACTTGATGACGATCAATATTTCCGAGCACTGATCACACAGATTCTCGAAGGACACGGATACAAAGTGATCGAGGCCAGAGGCGCACATGAGGCAACCGACGTTGTCGAGACTCAGAAGCCGCACCTCGGCCTGGTCGATTTCCGGCTGCCTGGAATCGATGGAATGACTTGGATTCAACAGATTCGTGAGCAAGGGTACGATTTCCCAATTATCTTCGTCTCCGGCACCTGGTGCGATGCCAAAATGTTTTCTCGTTTGAGAAATTTGCTCAAAGTTTCTTTGATCATGCAAAAGCCTATTACACAAGAGGTGCTGTTGCACAGCATCGAGATGCTTCTGCCTGAGCGTTCTCAGGCTGAGTTCTTTGAAGAGGATGGACAGCACAGCGAAGGGCTGATGGAAGGTTCGAGTGCGGAGCTAGAAAAGCTGCGCAAAAAAGAAAAGACGCGAAAATTGGTTGAGGCAGCTAAGGTTGCGTACGTAGAAAAGATTCCGGCAATTTGGGATGAACTTGCGGTCGCAGCTCAGGCGGCGCGAGCGACTCCCATCGCCAATTTGATCGTCCAGGTTGCTCATCTTGCCCATAAACTAAAAGGCTCGACTGGTTCGTACGGGTTTGTGGATCTGTCCTATTGCGCGCAACGAATAGAGAATCTTCTCAAGGCAATTGATCTTGAAGCCCGCGAGACCGAGCAAGAAGTAGTCTGGTCAGAAATAATTCGCTGCGTTGGGGAAGGAACGCAGATCGTCAGGCAATTGGCTCAGTCTAAGGCGCCCAGCCGAATTCTCGATGCGGGCGCTCAAATGACCTTGCTCGCCTGCGCCCCAACGCTTGAGTGGACAAAGTTGGAAGAAGCGTGTCGCGAAACCGGATTTGCTCTGGAGCGCGCCCCCGAGTTACACGAGCTTGTGTCGATGCAAAGGAGAAAGAAATACGATGCCGTGCTCATAGACTTGAACATCGGCAAGGCTAAAGTGATTTACCAGATCATAGGCTCGTTGCGCTCTTCATCTGCCAGCCTGGCACAATTACCTTTTTGTCTGGTTGCCTCCAAAACCGAGTCGACTACTCTTGCAGATTTGATCTACACCGGTTGTTCCGCTTTTATCGAGCAGCCCGACGAAGGGCAATGCATCCGGGATGCTCTGGATTATTTGAAACAAGATTGCACTTATGCCAAGCCGCGAATTCTTTGCGTGGACGATGATCCGATGCTGACAAAATTCGCCGAAGCGATTCTTACTGACGCAGGCTACACGGTCAAATCAATCAACGAGCCAATCACAATACTTGACGCACTGAACGAGTTTCCACCCGATCTGATCCTTCTGGATGTGATCATGCCTGGATTGACCGGGTATGAAGTTTGCCGCATGTTACGCCTGCAAGAGCAATGGTCTAATCTTCCCATTATCTTTGTCACAGCCAAAAGCAATGCCGCAGGCAGAGCGGCTGCCTATGAGGCAGGCGGCAACGACTTTCTGGCCAAGCCGGTATTGCCCGCGGAGCTACTTGCAAGAGTGAAATCACAGTTAGCCGTCAGCCTAAGTGAAAAAATGTCTGGGCTAATGCATCGGGAGCAGTTCGAAAAGCAATTCAAAGTTGCGGCGCCACATTCGCAGAAGATGGGCTTGCCGTCAAGCCTGGCGGTAGTGTCCATCGAGCACTATCGAGAGCATCAAGAACGCGGGGCTTTCACCACCGATTACTTATTCTCCACACTAGCGCAACTACTGACGGTGCGCTTCAGGCGCAGCGATCTGCGCTGCCGGTGGCAGGATAACTTGTTTGTCGTCTTTTTGCCCGGTGTCGATGCAAGCGCAACTGAAGCCAGTCTTAAATATCTGTCCACTGACTGGGATCTGATCCAGGCTGTTAGCACAATGAAAATCAAGCATGGGCAATTATCAGTAGGCTACGTGCAACTGGGGCCGACTGTCGGCTCCTTGCAAGAATTGATTGAAGAAGCTGTGAGCAACCTCCACAACGGGAACCATCCGGATGCGCCTTTGCTGACCGATAGCTTGAGCGAGATACAGACAGCAGCCAAGAGTGGACTAGGACAGTCGCCAAATCTTGCTGCTCTTGTCCAAGCCACCAAATCTGGTGCGGAAGATCAATCGACACTTTGAGCGGAATAGAATGGCAATGGGGGGGAGCACTATGAACAGCACTGTAAAGCTACAGCAAGTCTTGCTGATTGATGACGACGACAGCGTCCGCGAGCTTGCCTTAATGGGTCTGGAAGGCATGACCGACTGGAAGATTGAGCTGGCAGCCTCAGCAAGCGAAGGACTTGAGAAAGCTAAAAAGTCTCACCCCGATCTGATTCTTCTAGATTTCGTAATGCCTGATATGAATGGCTTGGAAGCTTTTGCAAAATTGCAGGAAGATCCGGAATTGAAAGACATACCGGTGATTCTAATGACAGGAAAGACTGAGCCCAAGGAGGTGGAGCAATTTCTTAAATCCGGTCTATCTGGGGTGATCACCAAACCGTTTGATCCAGTCACGTTGTCCGAGCAAATAGAAGAGATCCTTGCGCATCGAGACTGAGGCTCAACTATGAAAGCTGCTCCGTTCACTGTTGCTGTAGTCTTTGGCATTGTCGTAGCCATGATTGCCACAATAATGGCTACGTGGTCGACTTACCTTCAACAGCGAGCGGTCATCTATAGTCGCAACAATGTAATCCGCACATACGAAACGCTCAATTCTCTTGAGCGCGTTTTGCGCTATGTGCGGGATGCTGAGGTCGCTGAACGCGGCTACGTCCTTACTGGGGCGCTCAACTATTTGGCTAGATACAAAGACTCAATGAGCAAGCTACGTGCGCTTGGCTCGACGCTGGAAGGACGGATAACTGATAGTCCAGAGTGTCAGGTCGAGCACGAGAGAATGGACTCTATCCTGAAGACTTTAACCAAGGAATTTGATCAGATAATTGAGTTGCGTAACAGGCGGGGTTTGGAGGCTGCCACCAAACTGATTCAACAACCTGAGCACCTGCAAACATTGGAGGCGCTCGAGCAAACGAGCACCAAAATAAGAGTTCTAGAAAAATCAGTTCTTGCCCGCCAATCAAATGAGCTGGCACGCAACAATGACCTTAACATGCTCATGCTCGTGTTCCTTGCGACGATTTGCATCTTCATCGTACTTGGTGGTGCATTTCCGATTCTATACTTCATCAAGGCTCAGACAAAGGCGACCAGGCTGGCCACGTTTATGTCGACTGTAAATCAACAGTTGACCGAAGATCTCCCGCTTGAGACGATGCTGGGCAAGGTCACAGATCTATTGGTGCGAGATTTAGACGCGGCCTTCGCCCGGATCTGGCTCTTCAACAGAAATGAAGAAGTGCTGGAACTGGTGGCAAGCTCAGGATTGTACACTCATCTGGATGGTGCACACAGCCGTATCTTACTGGACCAATTGAAGATAGGGTTAATTGCTAAGACCCGAGAGCCAGTTCTCACTAACGACTTCCAGCATGATCCGCGAATATCTAATCCGACTTGGGCTCGACAAACAGGCATGGTGGCTTTTGCCGGCTATCCACTTATTCTTGAGAATGAGCTGATCGGTGTGATTGGACTGTTCGCCAGATGTCGTTTGTCAAAGAGCACTTTGGTCTCTCTTGAAAATGTGGCCGACAGTATTTCGGTGGCAGTAAAACAAAAGCAAGACAAAGAGCGAATTGTGCGCAGCGAAGATTTGTTCCGCCATCTGGCCGAAAATATCAACGCAGCCTTCGTAATCACGCGCGATGATAAACGAGGAGCGTTATACGTCAGCCCGATGGTTGAACAGTTGTACGACGTCACCCCGGAGCAAGTTCTTAAGAACCGGTTTTCGTTTCTAAGGAACGTTCACAAGGACGACCGCGCCGCAGTACGCCACTTCATGATAGAAGCAACAGAGGAAGAGCAATCCCGCGGCCTGGAATTTCGCGTCGTACATCGTGACGGGAGTGTGCACTGGATCTGGGGACACTTGTTCCCGAAGACAAACGGTTACACAACGGTTTACGGGATCTCACAAGACATAACTGCACGAAAGGAAGCAGAAGCACGTCTGAAAGAGTTCTATTCAATAGTCTCGCATGAGCTGCGTGCTCCGCTCACCTCCATTCACGCCTCACTGCGGCTGATGGAGAGCGGGTTATCCGGTCCCTTGCCCCAGAAAGCCGAGAAAGTGGTGGCGATTGGACGAAAAGAATGCGACCGTCTGATCAGGCTGATCAATGACCTATTGGACATAGACAAAATGGAAGCAGGAATGGTCAAGTTGTCTCTTACTGAAGTGACCACGCAGGAGCTGGCAGAGCTCGGAGTGGAAGCAGTTAAAGGCATGGCACAAGAGTATGGAGTGTGCCTTGTCAAATCTGTGGATTGGCAGGGTCCCATCATCTGCGATCAAGACAGGATGATTGAGGTGCTGACAAATCTTCTCTCGAATGCCATCAAGTATTCACCTGAACAAGGCACGGTGACGCTCAAGGTGACTGAGATGGATTCATCCATGATCCGATTCAGTGTGATCGACAATGGTGCAGGTATTGCCAGAGAACAAATGCATAAGCTTTTTCACAAATTCCAGCAACTGGACGGTGGTTCCAGAAAGAAAGCCGGCACCGGGCTGGGGCTTGCTATCGTCAAAGCAATCATTGAGCAGCACAACGGCAATATCGGTGTAGAATCCGAACCCGACAAGGGTTCTACATTCTGGGCGGAACTACCGATGATGCCGCAAGAAGCATTTGCCTCGACGCCGCAGAAATCGAGTGCCGCAGCTGGTCGTACCGATAGCGGACTAATCTCTCCGGACCATCCAACATAAAGCAATGATCATTCGGCGTGATCACTACAGTGCCGCCGAGCATAATCAAATTGTCAGATTTTCCACGACCAGATTGGTGGTCAGCATATTGCAAAAAATAGCACCTTGTTCAAGGGCATTGTCGAGCGCGACATGAGAATGGGGCAAATCGTCAAACCATTCTCTAGGCATATTGCGCTTGCTGGAGTCTCTATAGCCCTTTTTCAACAGTGCCATGGAATACGTTTTTATATCGACTGCTGAGTGGGAAAATGGACTTTCTCCCGTGAACTTAATCAGATACCGTCCATAGTCTTGGGATGACCGCTGGCGCCTGGTAATTCCAGGAGGTTAGCAGCAAAAGTGCTGATTAGAGTCTTTTGCGGTGTGTAGGCTGCTGAGGCAAAACTGAGCATGGAATGCGGCCCTGGAATTGGACCGTCAGTCTCGATGTCTGTACTGACATATATTTCGATTTTCGCTGTCATGCAAGTTCTCCGGTGCGGCTGCTGAATTACCAGTCAGTTAAAAAAAACGAATCCTGAATGCGATCTGTTGCACCATATACGGTGCGAATGATTGCTCCTTTGATGCGGACTCCTCACATAATTATTACCATTTTTCGACTCTCTAGAGCAACTCTAGCCGTCTTCTCGAATAATCCCACTAGTTTGCCTTTTTGCCTGAATAGTCAGATGCAAACCCGGCGATGAAAGCAAGACCCGCGATGAGGAGGCTGCCCATTGCCCAGGCTCCTTTTGAGTTTAAGATCAATGATGTCTTGATTACTGCATCGGATGGATCTGCTGGATTATAGTGAACTGTCAACTCTTTATCCTTTTCGAAAGGCCAGTTATCGTAATTATCACCGACATGAATTTGTGACGACGTGTATTTCTTTCCGTCCAACTGATACGAGTAATTACAGTAGTAAGTCGTTCCACCACTGCGTCTATGTTCACCCCAGGTTTTCTCCACAGTCCCCTTCGTTACCGGCCAGGTCTTTGCTTGATCAGCCTTTTGATAGTCAAAATTCTCCCAGGCGAAAAAAGCACCCGCAAGTAACAAACACATAATAGCCACCAGCCACGGTGCCGGCATCTTTGTTGGCAGCGACGTTTGCACGCCTCTGCTTGAATCCATTGCTACCATGGCGCCACCATAGACCAAAAAGACGAAGGCGATTCCTATCGCCGCAAGAACAACAAGTAGTCCCAAGTATCATCACCTCTATGTCCTACTCTGGTCAATCATAGAATTGTGGCTGCCAATCAGCCATCCATCCGAGGGACGATTAAGCCTAGCAATCATAGCAGTGATGAGTTGGGCAATTATTGCACCCACTGCCTGACCTTTTCATAGGCTGGTCGACCTTTGGCGCGCAAAGCTTGCCTTGGATCATAGATCAGAAAGTACGTTTAGCGGCCAAGTATTCATACACCGAAGATGGTGCCTTCACTAAAGCCCTCGATATGCCGACCTATGAATGGATGCCGGTAGACGGTCCGCCGAAAGCCATTGTTCTCGGAGTTCATGGGCTCACCCTTCACGGTCGACGGTTCAGAATTCTGGCGCGCAGCCTTGCTGTCAACGGAATTGGTTTTGTCTCCCTTGATATGCGCGGTTTTGGGCGATGCCACTTTGACGATAAAAAGCAATTCAGCACAGCAGAAGATGACAAAACCAAGGTAAATCACGAAAAGAGTTATCAGGACATAGTCAAACTGGCTGAGCTAATTAAGGCAAAGTATCCTAATCTGCGCCTGCTCGCCCTTGGCGGAGTTTGGGATGTACCTTTTGCGTTCGGCTCGCTGGCGAACATCCGGGGCTTGTAAACGGAATTGTTCTGTCGGCTCCGGCGGTGAAAGTCAATAAAGCTATGTATCGAGGCAAGGGACAAATCAGGCAAGGACTTATGGATGATCCGATGGTGTTGCAGGAACTGCCTCTAAAGGCGCTGCTGTCCACTGACAAGTTTGTCGCCAAAACAATTAGCTGGGGAAAGACAACGGACAAACATCTGCCCGTGTTGATAATTCAAGGTAGTCGCGATGGCTGTGTCTCTCCAAAGCATGTAACCGAATTGATGAACAGCATGCCTTCAGATGATCAAAATCTGGCATGGCGAGGGAACTTTGGGCACCTGCAGTTAGAGACCGCCCACATGCGTTCGCCTGTAATCGACGCAGTTGGAAGCTGGTTGATGAATCATGGCACTGCTAACCAACTGAAGCTAAAAGAGCTCCAGCAGACCACTGCCGATTTGGGCGGCATGGTGACTGACTAAATGGCCGTGATGCCCGGTTCGATCCTTGCAGGCATTTGATTAGGCACTATATACGGTGATCGGTCATCGTAATCTCGATTTAATTCGCTCTTCCAGCAGATCAAGATTATTCAGTCGTTCTTCGAGCAGTTGAGATGGCAATTCGCCACGTCTTTTCAGTTGACTGTTTTTGCGCATGCCTGCAATCATCGTGTACGGTGTTTGAACGAGAGCGTACGCTTGCCCTGACAGAGCCGAGATTCGACCGGCAAACAATAATTTGTTAGTCGTCTCTCTGTCATTTCGATAATCATAGAATGCGATGGTGCCAAGTATGGAGGCTGGCATACTAGTCAGACCAATCAGCGGTCCTGCGATAGTCTGCTGCTGTGCCACTCGTCGCAGTCGCTCGATCTCTCTTCTTTCGCGGTCCAAAACCAGATCGAATCTCTCCGACTTCTCTTCCATCGATATGGCCTCGTCCAGCAATTTTGCTTCGCTCTCTTTCGGGTAATCTTTTTCATTCACCTTAAGCTCAGTCAACGAGTCATCCGACATAGTGGGACGATTGATCGAAAATTCCTTTGCCAGTTTCTTGAGCTGATATTTACGCATCGACAGTCCGACTAATCCGCATATGAGCGGATTGAGAGTAGCGGCCGTATTCGCGACGACTGTAGTGATAGCGGCGGCTCCACCCAAGTTAGGTTGAGTGAAGCCCTTCAGACCAATTACTGATGCGCTCATTCTTGTGAAATTCTGTAGCGCATCAATGCTGTAGAACGTGTTCTCTCGCCACGCTTGAGCTCTGGAAAAACAGCTCCATGTGCTGAATTCGAAGATAAGCTGTTGGCGTATTTGATGGAGTAGAACAGCCTCGATTTCATAGACTCGACGCTGTCGCTGTAGTTGCGACGGATAGATGGCGACGAGACTTTCCCGCTCCTCGAAAAATCTGTCGGTAGTTTTAACTATGTCTTTTACGAAGGCAATGGATGCCTTCGGGGAATAGCCTTGCTTGTCTGCCTGCAACATGATCCATGTGTTCTGTGCCAGTTCTAAGCTTGAGGCCGAACCGCTGATCGCATTGCCGACAAGTGAAGTTGTAACTACGTTTTTTAGCGTGTTCCTAGAGATAAGAGACGGATCGTCTAGACCACGAACTCGCTGTTTGAGATCAATCAGACTGGCGGCAAACGAGACAGCCGTTCCAGCCTCCCGACCGGTCGCATATGTCAATGCTCGCCATTTCTGGTGCCGATTTGCTTCTTGATGAAATCGAATGTTGAATCGCGCTAGTTTGATGAATTCGAGCAGCAAAGATCGATCGATCGCGTTAATTCGTTCCTGGCTTGCAGGCGCCGTTGTGTCTGTGAGCTGATTGCTGTCTTGGCACCAACAGAGTTGTGGGTGCAAGAAAAGAATGATCAGGATGCTTACAAAGGAAATATGTCTCAAAATGACAAAGTCCACGGCTTCTTATCGTTTAAATAAGCTGCGTAGCCAATCCAGAAATCCTTTGCGAGGCGGCAACACGGGGGCTGGTGTAGGCAGTGGTGTAGATGATGGAGATGGAGATGGAGATGGAGATGGTGTAGGTGATGGCGATGGCGATGGCGAGTCGAAAATCGGCGGCTTCTCTTCGTGGCTGGAGCTGATGGTTGTTTTGATTTTAGGAGACTCTTCAACTACATTTGCACCTTCAGGTGGAAGCGCAGATAACTTGAAACTGCCAAGTGACAACTGCTGTTGCCCCACCAGTGAGAGACCGCACTTTCCGCATACTGCCGCGTCTTCAGTCACCTCAAATGCGCACATTGGACAACGCTTTGTTCCGTCTAGACTCTGCATATTTTCCTGATTCCCCTATGGTCACATCGCGGCTTGCAAACCGGTTGAGCGTTATTTTATGCTACATCCGTTCACACGGCAACATTTGCAATTTTAGTGCCAACATCTTGACCCCTGTCAAGCATACTTTCTGCGCGCGCGATTTGGTTGGGCACTATATGAGGTGCAAGAACAAGGCTGTTGTTCTTGGCGCTATGACCATCATTTTGAGGAGTCAAACAGCTGTACAGTCGCGAATGGCTCCGAAGACCATGGACGCAAGCGATTGAGGGTAAACTTCGTTTTCTTTCCAGGCTGTACGTCGACAAGCAAGTAGTTGTAGTCTTCCTTGCGGTCCGCTCCCTTCCAATAGAGATCCTTCGGGTAACCGTCCGGTACTTTGAAATGGCTTCTGCCCGGAAGAATTGGATCCGGCGGCGAGCATTTTATCGTCTGGAGCCGGCAGATTCTTCAGGACCTCCTCGTAGACCAGCTTCCAATAAGGGTTTGTTGAGGGCGGGTCGCCCTGCTTGCCCCACCAAACAAGGTCGCCGGTACTGACTATAAAATTTGCTCGGCCTCTTTGTACGTCCCTTACAATCTCGCGGGCGAGCCACTCCCCGGTGCCTTATTGTTCATGGTCTGGGTCCCATGATTGAAGGGGGGGAGAGAGCTGCACTGCAATTCGACATCGCTCAACGGCTAGCAGAACGTCCATTAGTTTAGCTGAACAGAGCTCTAAACAAATCCAACGGATGCATCGTAGTATGCCTTGAGGCATATGCAGGATATGGTCAGGTGAAACACCAAGTCGGATGAAACGCTTCTTTGGTGTTAAAGTTGTTGATGCAGACCAGGCTGGCATTTTCGGTCCTTTAGAAGGAATCAGCGGGGACGCCAAACACTCCGCCTTCACCATTTTATTTTTTGATGCTCAAATACCAATCCTGCTTGGAACTTGGTTGCAAATGCGGCGGTTTTGTTGTGTGTGCGCAAATTTTGCTCTGTAGTGTCGAGATTAAGCAATTTGGCCTGTAAACTATGAGTTCAATTTGGAGGTTCACTATGAGATCATTGAGATGGTTTGCCGTTGCAGCGACAGCGGCGATGACTATAGTCTCTTTCGCGCTGCCCCCGAATGCTTCTGCCAGACCACAAAATCGGACCGGCAGCACCTCCACTAACAACATCTACATACACCATTCGCTAAGTTTGCCCAAGACGCAGGTAATACTGCTGCAAGACTATACGGGCAACATCAATGCGAACTCAGTTCTCGACAAAGCCACCCAGGTTCCAATCACTCTAAGAAACCCTCCGAACTGCTACGGTCCAGTAAATACGGCGATTTGGTATTTCATGTTGGGACCGAATCAGACTGCGCAACTAACTAACTATGCCCAAACTCCAGTTCATTTGGCTGTGTGGGTCCCGGTCGACTCGAGTTTGAAAGGTCAGGACCCGTCTACTTGCTGGTTTTCCAATAGTTGTTTCTCATATCCGTTCACCTTTGGATCGACATCAGCTGCCGTTCCATCTGGAGCAACTTTCGTCGAGTTCAATGTCAAAAACAACACGTTTGACACGGTCGACATCAGCGAAGTTAACGGCGTCAATGCGCAGTGGGTAATGAAGGTTCCGGGCGCGTGGCAAAACGGTGCCTACAAAACTTCAGGAGGCGCACTGATTCCTGTAACTCAAATACGTAACAGCCCAGGCACCACTCCTAACTTTTATGGCGACTATGGAAACCCTGGCGTGTATCCGTATGGCTGCACAAATTGCGCTTCGCGCTATCAAAATCTGACGGTTCCGGGGTCTCCCCCCGGCACACAAAAATCGGGCTGCCTCCAAGCTGACAACAACGCGCCACTTACTTACCCCAGTCTCGATGTGGGATGTGACAACGCAATCAACTATTATCCCAACAATGCCAATACCAATCCCCCAGTTGCACCGGCGAACCGCAATGCGGCTTTGACTGCCTACGAATCGCCGCCACCAGGGGTGCCACCACTTCCAGCCACGAAATTCTTTGATCCTCAATATCACAAGAAGCTTTATGACATAGCCGCGAATCCACCGATTCCATTTGTTGGTTATGGAATTTGTGAGATTCAGCGCGGAACATCACCTCTTGGAGGCGACATTGATGTCACTCTGGAAGCCTATCCGTTCGGACAAATACAAAGTGGGTCTCAGTAACGGCATCAAAATGGGTCTCAAAAACAGCTTCAAACTGCTTCTCAGTAACCAGTTGAAATTGCGTTGCTTCTTTTTTGCATGCTTAGTGGGTCTACTGTTAGGCAGCCCCACCGGTTGCATGGCCAAAGTTACGTCCAACGAAGATGACCTGACGAAACAGGCGATTCAACTTTTTGAGAACAAGAAGACTCAACAAGCAATCGATTTGGAACGGAAAGCTGTGAAACAGGACAGAGGCAAGTGCTTGCCTCACGCGGTTCTTTCCTATTTTCTGTTTGAGGATTCGAAGTCTCCAGAAGCTCTTGCCGAAGGCCGGATGGCGACAAGACTTGCGCCGCGTAATTCAATCGCGTTAGTCAACTTGGGAATTATGCAGCAAGCTCTGGGTGACCAAAAATCGGCGCTTGTGTGCTTTTCCAAAAGCAGAGATGTGAATCCTTCCGATTGGAAAGCGTGGATTGGACAGGCACAGTCGTTAATGTTGATGGGGCGTCGCGATGAAAGCATTTTGATTTTGCAAGAGATGTTGTCTCGAAAGTCAACAGACTTCGACTGGCAATA
Organism: Candidatus Melainabacteria bacterium; assembly: GCA_003151275.1. The sequence goes on along the minus strand of PLXC01000141.1, from coordinate 13,624 downwards.
CCAGTTGGGTCAAGCACTTCTCTATTTCGACAAACCCCATTTGGCGACCATTACGGCGAATAACGCGGTTAAACTTGCGAACACTCCAGAACAAAAATCGACCGCACTCTTTCAATTATTCTTGGCCTATATTCGCGACAATGACGTGAAGCATGCAGACGAATTGATGCATCAAGTCATTTCGGAAAACAAGCCCACTGATGCGCAGATCTATGTTCAAGCAGCATTGACGCTATCTGTGCTGAAGCCGGAAGCATCTCAGGAAATTTTGGTTGCTGCCGTGCGCAATCTTGATAAAAGCGATGATTCAGGAACGTTCTTTCGACTTGCGCAGATATTGGACGACAAGGCAAGGTTTGTCGCTTACGATCGCACCAAATATGGTGCTTGGTTAAACACTGCGGAACTGGCTTATAGGCAAGCCATTAAATTAAACGCTAGCCCACCCATATATTGTCTTGGACTGGCTAGCGTTCTTGCTGAGCAAGGCAAGGCTGACGAACTTGTGCAAGAACTTAGCAAAGCAAACGCTGCTGACGTGCAGGATCAGCTGCCAGGCTATTTGCTTTCAAAAATGAAACCCGTGCAAATCGCTAGTACCGATCATCATTCCAATTTGCCAAGCACTCTGCCAAATTTTGGTCAGGTGGAATTGACCAAAGCACAGTTTGCTATCAAAGGACTGAACTGTGCGTGCAAACGGTCAATCATAATCAACTCATTCAAGCAGATAAGAGGCCTTGTTCTCACCACAATTTCTCCTAAGTTCCCCTTTGTCGCCACAATACTGATCGACGAATCGATGATTCCGCTTTCCGATGCTTTAGTTAAGATGACCAATCGACCGCTTCCCGAACTTAGCTACAAATTGCTTTCTTCCAAACCAATTAAAGGTGCCGGAGAAGCCTTGAAGATCGATCTGGATGGGCGCAACCTCATATTTCATCCGTTTGCTAACGATTGGACCCAGCTCAAACCAACATTGCCTGAGGATTCGATTGCCATCTGTAACTCGTCGCGCTGACCTTTTATCGAGTCTGCGCGTGTGCCGATATGACTGACGGATAACAGCTTTATCTAGATCATTTGCCAAGAAATCGCCCCGTTCGATCTCTTCGAACGGGGCGAATCACTGTCGTTAAGGAAAGTGCTCTCAGTCTTGCAGTTTGAGACGACCAGCCATACCTGAGCCGTTCTTGTGTTCAAAAACCGTCTCTTCTGTTATACCTGCCGGACTTTGCGTCACGTAATCTTTGCCAACTTTAATGGTGACGGTTCCATCTTTGTTTATTTCCGCGACCTTTTTATTGTCAGCATCGAGGATGGCACCATCTTTGTCCTTGTGATAGCCCTTTGGCAGCGGTTCTTTGATCGTAGCCGTAGGATCCATTACGACATCATGGCCGTTCTGCGTGTGTTTCGTTCGACCGGCTACCGTCACTTCAATACCGTTTGGATACTTGACCGATGTGCTTTCTGCTGTCCATCCGTCGTCTTGTTTCTCAACTTTGTGCTTTACGTCTTTTGGATTGAGCCCCGCTTGTTTCAGCTCTCTGTCACTGGTCAGCTCAGCTCCTGTTTCGTATTTGCTACTGAGTCTGAGTGCGCTGTCGGCTTTCATGACTGTGGCGGTGCCATCAAATAACTCAAGTTGTGGGAATCCGTTGTTGGTAATTGTTGCGGATGATTCCACTTTACTAAGCTGCCGGAATGAACCATTATTGAGCAGTTCGGGCAATAGGGAAGAGAGGTTGCTCGTCTGACGCGATTCCATTTGTTCAGCTTTGTTATCGAGTTCATGTGCAGCCATTTTGTACTCCTTGAGCCTTGTCGACTCGGTTCAGTTAACGCCTTCGGGTTTCTGCATAGGAATCTACAGGGGATTTGTATCCAACCTGTTTATGTCCAGAAATTGCCGCCATGAGTTAACTGCGGAGGTTTGATTAGTGGCAGCGCTAACGGTATACGCTTTCTTGCCACCCAGTAGTGACGTGGCTAAACCAGTTCGACTGCTAGACTGACAAGTTCAACCTGAATCCGAAGTCACTCAATTCCATTAGGAAGAAAAGAATGAAAGCTCTGCTTGCGTTGTGCGCATTCCTCACACTGCTAGATCCAGGCGTTGCAGCTCTTGCAGCGGACCAAGATCCAGGCTATCCGCCTTATGTAATGGACAAAAAGATTCATGCGACAAATGATCTACGCGGCAAAAAAGCTCCTGCGTTACACGTAGCTAAGTGGCTGAACGGTCCCGCTCCGCATACGAAAGGAAAAGTCGTAATACTGGATTTCTGGGCGACATGGTGCCCTGATTGCCGCAGGCTGACTCCTGAGCTAAACCAGTTCAAGCAGAAATTCGGCGATGATTTAGTAATCATCGGAATTACCGACGAATCAGGAAAAGTCGTCAAGAAATTTTTGAAGGACAATACAGTTGACTTCAGCGTGGCCTCGGCACCAGACAAAAGGATGTACAATGCTGTCGGCGTGAAAGGAATTCCGCAGGTTTTAGTCATTTCCGCTGACGGCATCGTACGCTGGCAAGGATACGCTGACGCGAAAGAAGACCCGCTCACTGCTGACAAAATCGCCCTAATCATCAAAACCAGCAAAGCAACAAAACCCAACTAGACTAAGTCAATCATCAAAGAAGGATTTAGAAATCAATAAAAGGTAACCGATACCATTGGTAGTATCAATAGGTGTTGCGATTTCCAGGCGAATTCAATGTGTTCGAAAAATCGTAAGGGGCTGAAGCCTTATTCACAAGATCCAGGCGGGCGCACGACACTACCTATCCATGCTCGCAGCAAAATAAATACAGATCGGTGGTTTTATCGTGAACTAACGTCCGGCCCCGGTCATACCAGAAAAGAACTTCTATTTGCCCCAAGTGGTCCTCCATATTCGTTCGATCTACAGGGAAGAGATCTACGACGGAATGGTATGCCTCCATAAATTTACGGTCTTTTAGTCCGAATTTTCTATACTTTTCAGCGTCTATCAATGTTACCGGTCTACTGGTCTTGAATCGAATTTGATCCTGGCCTCCTTGAAAAAAATTCCAACCATAACCGCTCAAATTCTCCATGTTGTTGACGGCTGGAGATTCAAAAAAGACTGGCACCAATTGCGTGGCAGTTCTTAGCCCGAATAAAAAAGTAGCGGTCATCGCAAAACACACACATAGAACCACAAGCACAGATCCGACTTTCACAATTAGATTAAACTGGCGCTTAGTGCGCAGCTTTTCGTTTTCCCTCTTACCGTCAGTGTTCTTATCGTCTACTTTCTTGATCTCTGCGCTCACATGTTCTCCGGAGGCAGTATTTGAAGCCGCCACCGCAGCCGGCAGTTCAGCTTTGTCTTCGACAGACGAACTAGCATTTAGCTCCACTTCTTCCTGCTTAAGGTCATCCCCAGGTTCCTTGTACATCTTTACTCCCTCATGTTCGTGCTAAAGGGATTCCACGACTTACCAAAAGAACTAAGCCTAAAGCTCATCTCGTCGTTCTCTCAGGGCCCTGTTGTTGAGAAGACTTGACAGTATATTCTGGACGAACTTCATTTATTCCTCCGCCTGATCGACTTCTGATTCAAAACCTAGATTCTGAGCCGGTTTTGATGAGTGTGGACCGTCAGGACAAATTGAGTTTGCCTGAGGCTCCAGATCATGAAGAGGCCCGTTGTTGCAGCGTGGACAGCTCTTGTTGTGCGGCGTCCGCTTCAGCAGTGAGTCCGGCAGCACGAAGGACACCGTCAAAGTTCATGTAAATCATTTTGCGCGTGATTGGTTCCGCTGTGTGTGACCAGTCGAGAACTTCTCTAAAAAGGGACTTGCACCTTTCCATGTCCTTAAAGTGCGTGCCATATGTCTTCGCCAGATTCATCAAACTCATCTTGTACTCGAGGGAATCCCTTCCGTAAACGGCAAACATCTTTTCAGCATCGGCACGATGAAGCTGCTCCAGTTCAGCCAATCTGTTTTGTTTTACAAGAATTCTTTCCAGGTCGGTAAGAGGCGATACTGGTTCGAGCGCAAGTTGCTGCGGATAATCATGACGCAATTGCGTCGCTTCTCGCAGCAGCTGCTCCGCTTGCACATATTCATCCAGAAGTCTGAGCAGTCCTGCAAAGTTGCACCTTGTGTAATAAGCGTTTTGAACGTCGCGGCGAGAATCTGCATCAGCGAGTGCCTGCCGATAACAATCCTTGGCTTCGTCATACTTCCCTCCACGCGCTGCAGACTCAGCCATGCTCGTAAGCGTTGCCCAAGATTCGCTCATTGCCGTTCTCCCTGACGAGTGCCAACCTCCTAGTTTTTATGCCCGATACAGAGGCTAAACATTTGTTTTGGATTCTCCTTGGCCGATTTCATCGATGCAGTAAATGAACCAATCTCGACGTAGAATGTCATCTGTACCATCACAACCAACCAAATCAAGCAACCATGCCATCCACATCGATCCAGCTCGTTTTTTCGAATCAGAATATCGATACAGAGCTAATTTCCAGCGTTCTTGGTATCCAGCCCTCGAGGAGAGGCGCTGGTAGTGACGCCGATGGTTCTGCATTAGCACATCAAAGAAGCTCTTTTGCAGGCTGGCAGTTGTGTTCCGATGATTTGCGTCACCCGAGTGTAGAGACACTTTTATTACAGTGGATTTTATTGTTGGAGAAGGTGCACGCAGAGTTGAAGGCGCTTAGCACTCAAGATTTGGGAGGGTATCTCGACGTTCGTGTCTACGAAGACAATTTCTATATAGAAGATGATTTGTTGTCCCGATTGGGCGCAACCGGCATCGGGATAAGCGTATGGTTCAGTCCAGCAGAGCCGGTTTTATGGAAGGAACCTGAACACGAAGCGGAGCTAACTATTCCCGGACCACACTATTATTGTCAGCTTGATGAAGATCATTTCTTCAAATGGTTGACAGAGATTGAAGGCGTGAAAGATGTACGCGGCCATCTAACCAACTTAACTGTCTATCTCTCCGTTCGCTATCTTTCGGAGCCCGCTCTGCGTGATTTTATCGGCTTGTTGTATCGCTACAACGTGCCTATGTCTGTTTTGCGATCGCAGCTGACACCGCAAAATGACTACTGGTTCAAGGATCCAGAGAAGTACTGGTATCAAAATGTTTTTGTTGGCGCAGATCCTACGTCTAGCTAGAACATAGGATGTTCTGTGGACTGAAATCTGTCTCTCCCGAGGAATAAGTCGTCGCTCAGCAAATGACCGCTAGTCCTGAACTCGCGTGTAGTGACCGTCTTCGTCTATGTTATTTTTCTCGACTCTGCCGCTAGGATCACGCCACTCAGTGTAGTTTTCTTTTCCAGTTTTGTGGCTATATGTCCAAATACGGGTGCCCTTGTCGCCATTGTTTCCATATTGCTTTTCTCTGGAGAGTTTGTCTCCGTTTGAGTCGTATTTGAGTGTCTCGTGAGTCTTATCGGAGTTGACGATGTTTTCTTGCTTCAGATTACCTGTAGTGGCGTCATAGGTGCGGTGTACGGTCCCTTTCGCATTGGTCTCGTCGGCAGATTTTTCCTTGCCAGTCGTTGCGTCGAATTCTTCATGCAGTTTCTTTCCCCAAGATGTTTGCTCATCGTGGGATATTTGTTTTCCGCTTTTCGCATCGTATGCCCAGCGATCATCGTCGGAAGTGGTTGTCACTTTCGTTCCGTTGACTCTGGTCGACAAATCGTACTTGTGCGTCATATGTCTGTTCGAGTCCCGTTCTACTAGCTCGATGTCTGTGCTTTGCTCGTAGGAAAGTTTGGTGTTCGTCGTGTTCAATTCGGATTTGATTTTGCCGGAATCTTTATACAGTTCAGTATGTTCAGTGAAATCGGACGTTCCTGACTTCCCTGATGCTTCAATTGATTTGAGGTCCCCGGAGTCATAGAATTCAACCTTTGGAAGCGATGGATTCGACTGGTGTTTCATATCCCAATCAATCTGTTTCGCAACCGCTAGCCGATCGGTATCGCTCAAGCTGTGCAATTCCTGGGCAAGATTCTCTGGGAGATATCCCTTTTGTGCATGTTGCTCGAAATCTTTAGCCGTTGCGGCGATATCTCTTCCCATTATCAAATCTCCCCATTGCGCGCCAGTGCGCTTGTTAGAATCGTTCTAAGACTCTACTGAAGACTTGTATCCAACTTGTTTACGGACGGGTACTCAAGCACCCATTTCAAGATCTACGGTTAATGTAATTAGCGCGGTTGCAATCAATACGAGGCGAATCGATTCCAATTGCATTTTCGATAATGCAAGAAGTGATAAGTGGAATTCCCAATTTTCCCAAGAGCGTTTGCATAATTCCACAGTTCCATGGCGATGATCGGAGGATAAATTGTAATTGCAAAGTTGTTGAGGGTGAGGAGATGGAGAACGTCGATCAGGGACACAGTGATTTCTTCTTTCACTATTTGGGACCGGCTCTCGATGAAGCGCTACGTGGTAGAGATTTGGAAATAGCTCAACTTCGGTTTGGACTAATGAGCGGCGACACACCCACCCTCGCTGAGATGGGCATTCAATTCAATGTTACTCGAGAGCGCATAAGGCAAATTCTTTGTCGCTGTCTGTCTCGCGTACATTTCAAGGCTAAGCGACAACTCAAACTCGTAAATGAGCAATCTTCCTGCGCCAAGTTGATCGCTTATATTGAGCAAATCATATTGCCATATGACGAAGGATGCGCGACACGGCTTGTCGATTTCTGTGAGGATTCACTCAAACATCTACCAATAAGTACCCATGCAATTCCACTTATCGCATCTTTAGCTTTTCCAATGCGACTTGCCCAGGAACTCGTTTCGCGCGCAAGATCCTGCGCCAGAGATACTCGCCGATTGAAAGCCTTTGAGCAAAAAGAGAAAACACGAAGTCTACTCGTTTCCGAAAGATTTCAAAACTTATCTCAGTACATTATGTGGACTGACGCTCACAGTCAGGTTTTAGCTAGCGAGCCGGTTGGTGGCGGACGCGCTCGGAATGTTTTTGAGGATAGAGATAATTCAGGCGTATTTTACAGCAAGAAATTGCAGAGAAATGTGCAGTATGAATCGAAGCTTGAGTTGCGGTTTTATGCTCAATTAGAGCAGGTTGAAGATGTGATTTGGTATCAAGAGCAACCGTTCGGGATTGCATACCGGTTGGATGGATACGAACGTACTTATTATCCCGATGTTCTCGTGGAGCTAAGAGAGCATCGACACGTGGTCGTCGAAATTAAACCAACTTTTCTTATGCCACTGAGAGTGAATCGATTGAAGTGGAAATCTTTGAGTAAGTATTGCGCGGAAAGAGGGTGGGGTGTCCTGATTACTGACGGCAGACATACCATACAGCAAATGCAAAATTGCACAGTGAATGTGCAATTTGCAACGGAAATTCTTGATCGACTCAAATCGACGTCGCTAACCTGGAGTGAATACAAGGTCATCGCTGATTTCCATAATGTCTCGACATCCGAGTTTATGGCGTTGGTGTTAAAGGCGGAACTTGATTGGAGTCTTGGACCGTTCAAGCTCAGAGGTCCAAACCTTAACGTTGCAAACCTATAGCCAGTCAGTCGTCCATTGACGGACAGTTATCAAAATGATAACCTTGTAAGGGATGTTTGAGTTGGAAATAATAAATATGAGTGAATTGCATGATTTTGCAAGTAGACACTCGAGTGCCCGCAAACCGATAACAAGCTGGATTGCCGTGACCAAGGCTGCAGGCTGGAAGACTTTTGCGGAAGTACGTCAGACATTTCGAAGTGCAGATTACGTCAAAGAGCAAGTTGTTTTTAACGTCGGTGGAAACAATTATCGGCTCGTCAGCTTTATCGATTACTTTGCTCAGCGCGTTTTCGTATTGCAGGTAATGACGCATTCAGAATATGACAGGTGGAAAGCATGAATGTAGGAAGAGTTGATAAAGCATACATGCAGCTTGTAAGCGAGTTTCCACTGGTGCCTTTGCGCGCCAAGTCAGAATTTGAAGAAGCAGTTAAGCTCATGAAAAAACTTGCTATCAATAGTCGGAATCTGACTAGCGGTGAAGCTGATTATTTATCTGTGTTAGGTGATCTCATCGCCCGGTATGAATCACGCATTCCGCAGCCGGCATCGAAGCTGGCGCCACAGGAAGCGCTCGCATATCTTCTGGAAATTAATGGACTAGTACAGTCCGACATTGTCGACTGTGTTGGCCACAAATCGAATTTGTCGGCATTCCTCGGTGGACACAGAGGTCTGAGCAAACGCGCTGCTTTCCGACTTGCTGAATACTTCAAAGTATCACCGGCATTGTTTCTAGCCAAAGACTGAGTACTCTAAAAAAACTCCATCAGCAATCTGACGAAGAAAATCGTCTAGATTGGTGACTTGGTTCTTGCGGGCGGAGTTTGGCTCATCTTTATTGAATCCTGTCATGCCCACACCACACCTTGTTTAGTACTCTGCAAGAACTTTAATTGTTCTTTTCCGTGTCCAGCTTCTCCTCCGAACCGTATAGAGAAGAACACTCGGCGGAATAGGTTTGAAGGAGCTTCATTTGGTTTCGGCAATTGCCAGAATTAAATCAGCAGAGCGCGGCATCCAAGAAATTTCTTCGGACGTGGTGGACTTCGGCGTCCAGTTCGCCAAAGGTTTTGTAAACGGAGGCATTGAGCGACCTATTAACGGGATAGGTCAGTTGGTGAGCCTTGGACATTTACCAGCGCTAGATTTAGTGCAATTGGATTCGAAGGCATCAGGAGCAAATAAATTTGCTCAGTCAGCCGGAGAAACAGCGGGCGTAATCTTCGACTTCGTCCTCTTGTCCAAGCTAAGCGGCAAGCTAACATCTTCGGTATTGGGCGCGGACTCTACGGCGCTATCAACGCGGCTAGGCAATAGCGCGCTTACTGGATTCTTATCAGGCTCAGTTTTGACACCGCTCAAGCCGGGCGAAAGCCAGTGGAATCGTCTCGCCAACGGTGCTACGCAGGCAGCAAGCTTTGCGGCAATGGATGGAATTTCTGCTGGGCTAGGGGCAACAAAGCTCGGCGAATCAACGTTATTTAATAGCATCGTCCGCGGTGGCATATCGGGAGCCGGCGGCGGCGTCGTTCACGCCAATATAGATTCATTGACGCATGGACGTGGACTGGCTACTGGTAGCCAAATGCTGCAGGATGGAGAATCCTGGGGAGCCGGCGGTGCCATCATGGGTGGCTTATCCTACGGCTTTGAAAAATTAACGCAGGGCCATAATACCGAAGCCGCGCCCAAAAGTGAGACCAGAACGGTTTCTACTGCTAGTGGCGATCCGGCAAAGATTTCGGTGCGTCAGCTGGCGAATGGACAATCTCAAATTGACAGCGTAGAGCTATCCAATGGAACTCGCATGATTCGCCAAGGTACGGACCACAAGTGGATTTCGAACCCTGGTACGCCTGAGCTGCAGGCCTGGCAAGGTGATGTTCGTCTTTCGCCAGAAGGTAAACTCCAATATGTATACAGATTTGCTAAGGCACCAGATGTGGTGTCTGTCGATGTGCATCTTCCGGATGGTTCCAGAGTGGCTCTGCAAGGCACCGATGGCAGTATTACTCTTCCAAGTTCCACCATCGACGCTACGAAAGAGAGCCTCGCGGACGGAGCTCTGACATCGCTTCGCAAGTTAAATGTCGATATTCCAAAAGACAGACTCCAAGTTGCCGGTGTAACGACTTCGGATTCTGTAAACACGACCTATTCTGTAGACCTAACTCCAGCCGAAGCGCTGAAACTGCGCCAGACTATCGCCACATCAGCAGGCGCGCAGATAGTTCCGGCCGACAGAGCAATCACGGCTGCGGCGCCTATAGCGGATATAAAGCCGGCGTTGACGGAAAATGTACCCGGCGAATATGTTTACGATCAACCGATGCCGGACCACACGTCTACTGTCGCATTCATGTTCAAAGGAGACGATCAGCGCTTGAAGGTTCTTACGGGAATCAGAAAAGTGGCGCCGGAACAAGGTAAAGAAGCTCTTCCCGGCGGATTTCTCGATATTAATGGCAAGTCAGTCGAGTTACCCTCCCAAACTGCTGCTCGAGAGATGTCGGAAGAAACTGGTTTGAAAATGGGTGAGCCTACACTGGTGCGCATCGGTGACGCATTAAATCGTGATACCAGAAATAGGGTCATCGACTTTCAATATGGAGTGTTTGGCAACAAGAGTGCTCTCTCTGGATTGTCAGCCAATGACGATTTGGGTGGCTTGCAAGTAAGGGATGTGGAACAACTTTTGAAGGATCCGAACACTCTTGCATTCGACCATCATCAAACTCTGCTCGAGGCTTATCGCAATCTTTCGCGGATCATGAGTTCGTCGGCGAAACCGCAATAGTTGGGACCGCTCTGGTCAGAAGCTGTCGACGAGTTCATTGGCAGATTGAAAAATGTTGGTCTTCAATATCCGGATGACTTTTTTGAAATCTGTTTTGACAAGCCCGAGTGGGTGCAAGTATCCTGCGCGTTTAAGAGATAATTTTCTCGTCGAGAAACTACCATTGGATCATCATTTTTGGTGCCAGACCCGCCTAATCATTAGCACTACATACGGTGCACGTCATGACGTTATTTTTTCTGCGAACGAGCCCATGAATCTTTCAGTGTGACGATGCGATTGAACACAGGTGCACCGGGCTTGTGATCCTTCTCATCGGCAATAAAATAACCCTGTCGCTCAAATTGGAAGCGCTCACCGGGCTTCGATTCGGAGAGGCTTCTCTCGAGCTTGCAGCCGGTTAAAACTTGCAGAGCATTTGGATTGACGGCATTGAGAAACTCGCTGTCTTTTCCTGCTGGTGGCGCCTCCTCCGAGAGCAATCTGTCATACAGGCGAACTTCTGCGTCCACTGCATGGCGAGCGCTAACCCAGTGAATGGTGCCTTTTACCTTGCGTCCAACAGGATTTGCACCAAGCGTTTCCGGATCATAAGTGCAGCGTATTTCAGTGACATTTCCGTCTGCATCCTTAATCACATCAGTGCATGTAATGCAGTAAGCGTAACGTAATCGCACTTCCTTGCCCGGCGCCAATCTGTAGAAATCCTTGATTGGCTCAAGCATGAAATCGTCTTGTTCAACATACAATTCTTTGCAGAATGGCACCTTTCGCGAGCCTTCTTTTGGCATGTCTTGTGGATAATATGCAGCATCAAGTTCCTGAACTTCGGTATCAGGATAATTCTCGATGACAACTTTCAATGGCTTCAACACCGCCAGCACTCTGGGCGCAGTTTGGTTGAGATCGTCGCGGATACAGAATTCTAGCTGAGCCATATCCACAATGCTGTTGGCCTTCGCAACTCCCACGGTGGCGCAAAAGGCGCGGATGCTTTCTGGTGTATAGCCACGGCGCCGCAATCCCGCGATGGTGGGCAACCTGGGATCATCCCAGCCGCTGACATGATTCCCCTCAACCAGTTCCAACAAGCGACGCTTGCTCAGTACGGTGTAATTTAAGTTGAGGCGAGCAAATTCGTATTGATGGGGACGGCTCGGAAACTTTGCATAGTCGATCAAATTGTCGATCGCCCAGTCATACAACTCGCGATTATTCTCAAATTCCAAAGTGCAGATGCTATGCGTGATGCCCTCGATGGCATCTGAAATCGGATGCGCATAGTCGTACATTGGATAAATGCACCACTTATCGCCCGTCATGTGATGCGCTGTATGTCGGATCCGATAGAGCATCGGATCGCGCATCTTCATGTTCGGATTGGCCATGTCAATCTTGCCGCGCAAGACATGCTCGCCGTCTTTGAATTCACCTTTGCGCATGCGGCGAAACAAGTCCAAGTTTTCTTCTACACTGCGCTCGCGGTACGGACTATTTTTTCCAGGCGTGGTTACATTGCCGCGATACTCTTTGATTTCTGCATCGCTAAGGCTGCATACAAACGCTTTGCCCTCTTTGATCAGGTGTTCGCCGTAATCGTACATTTGCTCGAAATAGTCGCTGGCGTGATACAGTCCGTCCCAGTCGAAGCCAAGCCAGCGCACATCTGCCTGGATGCCGTCTTCAAATAAAGTATCTTCTTTTGCCGGATCTGTGTCGTCAAACCGCAAGTGGCAGCGCGTGCCGGTTCCCAATCTTTCTCGGTACTCTTTCGCGAGACCAAAGTTTAGACAGATGGACTTGGCATGTCCAATGTGCAAGAAGCCGTTTGGCTCTGGAGGAAATCTTGTTAGGACTTTGTCATGACGCCCTGCTGCTAAGTCATCGTTGATGATGTCCCTGATGAAATCGCCGGGTTTTGTGGATGCGGGTGCTGACGATGTCACGGATGGATCCCTCTCTTTCAATAACTTCTCTGGAATTCATCATTTTAACCTAAAGGAAGATAGGGAGCGGCATCGATCCTTGAAAAGTTGCATTTTAGCCGCGATTGTTAAGCGATCGGTCCATTCAAAGCTTACGTTCTGATATCGGTCTGGATGTCCCATGCGTGTTCTGCTGGCACTATATTTGGTGCCAGGATTTTGTCTTGTCGATGTTTTGTCTGGCCTTTAATGCGCAAGAGCAACGAGCAGCTATTTGGTTTGCCGGTTCAGGACTTAATCTTTGCTGCCTTCTCGTCTAATTTAGTGCTCAGTTTCTGAATCGAATTGCGCAGCGGTCGAGCGGCTAGTGGAGAGGCATGTCAAGCTTGAGCGAAAGCTCGAACCTTCGTGCCCGCCCAAGTATTTTTACCGATATCGGTAAAAATATTGGGATGACTACTCCCCACTCCCTACTCCCGACTGTTCAGGCCGACCATAGAACCATTTGAATCCAATCATCGGTGAGTTGCTTAAACGGCTGAATCTTTTCCATGCTGTATTTGGAATCAATTGTGTAGGTGCAAATTAACTTCGTCTTGATGCCGTTGCTATTAAATGCGAATTTGATTTCCGCACTACAGCGAACTTGTTTCTTGTGCAAATCTAAGTGATCAAGTTTGGCAAGTATTGTGGATGGTTGTTCGTAATCGTGAACCACCCATTTACTAGTAGAGTCGTTACTGGTCGACAGGCGCTGCAGCAGTCTCTTGAATGCCAGATCTGGATTCAGCTTGCTATCGAATTCCGCATTCAGAATGATCGGCGCTGTGGTGTGACCTGGGTCTGACAGTGTAGTCTTAATCCACGAATCGCTCAGTTTCTCAACCTTGGCTATGGCAGCGCTATCGCACCAGCTGTCCCATGTGCACGACCAGCGAACCATTGTTTGTCTATCGTCTATTTTCTCAAAATCAAAATTGAAGACGCCATTGCAGTTTAGCAATCGCAGCGCCTCCGTCTCAGAATACTCGAGTTGTGTGATTATGTATGCGTTATCGATCGCTTCCTTAATCGTCCAGTGATGCGCACCCACGTGTTCTTTTGAGAGTAGTTTCAGGATGCGCTGATAAGCCTCATCAATGCCAAGATCGAAAATCTGCGGCGCCGGTGATCGGGTAGGTTTTGACATGCGAGTAATGCCCGCTACTACCGCGACTGACGTTACTAAAAATAGAACTGCGATTAATTCCAAGGGCATCACATTGTCTATGACGGAAACTATTCACAGTTTACCGAATGCTCCGTAAGTTGTAGCAGCCGA
>PLXC01000022.1 GCA_003151275.1 Candidatus Melainabacteria bacterium | reverse complement strand
TCTTCCCCGATTCAATGAACTCGGCGAGACCGCCCGTGTTGCTGGCAATAACACAGGTTCCCCTCATCATTGATTCAGCCGCAGCAATGCCGAATGGCTCAGACCAACGCGATGGTACCACTTGTACCCAAGCTGACTGCAGCTGGTACTCAAGTTCAGTTTGCGAAAGGTGTCCCAGCACCTTTACATTTTGAACAAGCCCAAGATCAGCTATCAGACCCTTTATCCGCGACAAGTCAGGACCATCGCCAGCGAGCACTAATACTGCATTTGGAACCCGCTCCAATGCTCGCTTAAATGCTCGAACTAGTATATCTACACCTTTCACTTGAACCATTCTTCCGGCATAAGCCACCACAGGCGGTGAGACAAGGAGTGGACGCGGAGCGGTAACCGGCACGGCATTCCAGATAACTTTTATCGGATTAACAAAATCCTGCTGCAAGCTGTTTTTCAGCGCTTCGCTGGGTGTAACGCAAGCATCAAAGACGAATTTCCATCTTGAGTAGCAATCCAGTTGAAACATCAGTGGCACCCAGTCCCAGACAGGCAGACACTTGTTAGACAAACAAGCTAAGCCCGCAGGAAACTCACAAGCCTTTCCATTAGGCAATGTCTTTGTTCCAGTCGGGCAAATGCTTCGATACCAAGCCGCGTGATAAACGGTCGGATAGTCTCGCAGAAGCGGCATTATCAACGGAGAAAGTTGGGTAAGGAAAATCCTTACATGAACCACATCAGGATTAAACTCATGAAGCACTGCTTTCAAACCAGAACACGCAAATGGATTAGCGGTCTGGAGCAACGTTCTGAAGCTTGATGATGTACCAAAACACGTATAATCTGCCACCACATTTTCTCGCTCGGTCTCAGCCGTGGTCGAAAAAAGTCGGACATCGTGACCCAAAGTATTCAATTCTTGCCTGAGGCGCAGAAGCATTAATTCAGCGCCCCCGATGGGTGCGCCATGATCATTGATCAGAAGAATTTTCATGTACTCAGAAGCCAATCACAACTACGAGTTACTTGTGCAAGAACCATAAGACCTTGGGCATTATATTGGGTTTGGGATGAGCATCCCACATTAACAAAGTTCTGCAAGAATCGATGCAACCCATGGCGATGAAGTAAGACCCCGACAATGCTACCAACCACCATCCTACACTCTTGAGCTCCTTCCCTAAACGCTTTAACTCGATTAGAAAGAGTGGGAAGAAAATTGGAATCACGAACCATGGTTCTTGGTTGCCCAAAATGCAAGTAACAAAAGGAGTCAAAATCAGCACAAGCACTTTGTTAATGGACGGAGGACTGGCCATGCCTAAATTGGAACCACCGTACGAGTGAACGGAAAAACAATATTGCTATTGACGAAACGACCAGAGCGGTAGTGCCCAGATCATTCATAGCTGTGGATGATTGGACGGTGATCACAGGACATGCTGTCACTGCTACAAGCACAGGGAGAGCCGCTGATTTAAGCAACCGCCCGAGCGCACAGCAAGAAGCAATTAACACCAGCCAAGTAAGAAAATGCATAGCATGAGCGGCTGTCAAGTTATTGAACAAGGCGCCCGGAATGTATAAAAGCTCTATCAATGCGGGTCCGTTCATAAAGCGGTATGGTGATGTGCTCGATATATTGCGTATAGAAGCTCAATGTTCAATAAATTATTCAAAGAGTTCAGCATGTGTGCCAGCGGCGACAAAGACAATAAGCTCGGCTTTGCCTTTGTCATCAAGCCTGTATGCGAGAAGGAAATCCCCGCCGATATGGCATTCCCTGTCAGCGGATGATCCAGCCATTCAGCACCGAGCGGACCGTCATTGGCAATCAGCAACAGCATTGCCTCTTTGAGTTGGTTCATGTCGTACCGGCCAGAGCGCGACAGCCGTTCCCAATCCTTCAAAAAGGACTTGGTGTAGTCGGCAACTCGGGGCAACGCGGCCCGCTTACTTGCTGCTGTCTTTTTCAAGATTGGCAAACAGTTCGTCCGCAGTTGCAAAGCGAGCGCGATGGGTGCGCACGATTTCGTCAGCTTCAGCCATTGCCTCTCGCGTTCTTGCGTTCGGCACTTTGATCTCAAACGGGAGTGCCTGATCTGCTACGACACGGAGCAGAAACAGGCGCACAGCCTCAGATACGGATAAGCCCATTGCCGCCAGTGTTTCGGTTGCCTGTGCCTTTATTTCGTCGTCCACCCGAATGTGGACCATGCTTGTTGTAGCCATAACAGCCTCCCGTAAACACAATGATTGTATCTCACGTGAGATACAAAAGCAAGTAGATCGAATGAGCGCAATGAGCGCTTGGTAAAAACTTTGATGATTCGGCGCGTGCTGGTCATCCTACATTTGGAACCCGCTCCAAAGCTTTCTTAAATGCTCGAACTAGTATATCTACACCTTTTACTTGAACCATTCTTCCGGCATAAGCCACCACAGGCGGTGAGACAAGCAGTGGACGCGGGGCGGTAACCGGCACGGCATTCCAGATAACTTTTATCGGATTAATAAAATCCTGCTGCAAACTGCTTTTCAACGCCTCGCTGGGTGTAACGCAAGCATCAAAGACGAATTTTCATCTTGTATTCAGAAGCCAATCACAACTACAAGTTACTTGTGCAAGAACCATAAGACCTTGGGCATTATATTGGGTTTGGGATGAGCATCCCACATTAACAAAGTTCTGCAAGAATCGATGCAACCAACGCCGACTAATAACGTGAATACTATCGCCAATGCCCCTTTCTTGTTACCACCCAGCGAATTATAGAAGTAATGAAACCCGACTCCAGCTAATGCCGACCAAATTGCCCAGACGACAATGTTGTATCTGGTTCGAATGACGAAAAGTCCAACTCCAATGAAGTAAGACCCCGACAATGCTACCAACCACCATCCTACACTCTTGAGCTCCTTCCCTAAACGCTTTAACTCGATTAGAAAGAGTGGGAAGAAAATTGGAATCACGAAGCCAGTCCGATTGCCCCATGGTTCTTGGTTGCCCAAAATGCAAGTAACAAAAGGAGTCAAAATCAGCACAAGCACTTTGTTGATGGATGGAGGACTGGCCATGCCTAGATTGGAACCACCGTACGAGTGAACGGAATCGGTGCTGTGGTTTCCAGGAGACCAGATAGCATCGACTGGCACATCAACAAGCTTCCCGATTAACGAATAGGTGTGAGCCAACCAACAAACTTCAGTGATGATAAGAGGGATGAGAAAAACAGCCGCCCTTCGTATCCGTTCCTTGGCTGTATGGTTTTCGAAACCAAAAACAAGATATGCCAACATTAACGGCACAACGGCCAAAGCAAACGGTTGTTTGGAAGAGAGTGCTCCACACAACACAAACGACGAAAGGACAATTTGCTTAAGGTTTGTTTTGCAACTACGAGCAAACAATATTGCTATTGACGAAACGACTAGAGCGGTGGTGCCCAGATCATTCATAGCTGTGGATGATTGGACGGTGATCACAGGACATGCTATCACTGCTACAAGCACAGGGAGAGCAGCTGATTTAAGCAACCGCCCGAGCGCACAGCAAGAAGCAATTAACACCAGCCAAGTAAGAAAATGCGTAGCATGAGCGGCGGTCAAGTTATTGAACAAGGCGCCCGGAATGTATAAAAGCTCTATCAAGGCGGGTCCGTTCATAAAGCGGTATGGTGATGAACTCCAATGATGAACGGACGCCCAGAGCAAAGGCGCAGGCCAGTGGTAATCACTCTCGTCGCCCATGACAGTTGGTCTAAGGCATGAAACAAGACTGACGCAAAAAGTTGCCAGAGCAAATGTAATGAAAACAAGATCCAGCTTGCTGTTCTTGCGCCATCCCCACCCGAACAAAGTTGAGATAGCAGCCCATGGGTGTGACGCTAACAGTCGAATCGATAAGAGAAAGAACACAAATGATGAAATGCACCAAGTTATGCCATTCCAAGCAGAACAGTAACCCAAAAACCAGAGGTAAAAACCAAGAGCAGTTAATCCAGCACCACCTATAGTGGCAATGATCGTAGAACGGTCGTTTTCTTCAAACTGCGCAGCTCTGGTTAGCAGCATTCCAAAACCAGTAACGTGAACGATGATCGTGCCCAAAACCAGAGAAGATTGAGCTATAGCGGCTGCGGACGGCAAAGCTTACCTCAAACTAATCAACGCGAACGGCAACGAATCACAGTAAGCATAAAGCAGAGGCAGGGTAGAGGTTCAAATAGTGATCAAACGTTATTTCAACTTCGTCTAGCTCAAAAACTGTCAGGCTGTTATCAAGCAAGGACTTGGCTAAACGGCTTGTGCAAGCATATGTGGCAAAGCCATCAATCAGGTCATCCTTTGGCCAACGTTCCAATTGCAAGTGGAACTTATAAACCTTTGGCGGTCTTTCTCTCAAATCGCCAGTGACTGAATTAGCTCCAAGATCACCTGTGGCTTGCGGTCCTAGACAGTAAAATTTCATTGCCTATCTTCCTTCCGTTGGTATAAACAGTCTTCCGTACTTATCATCAAGCGCTTCCACCATCTGCAAAACTTCCTGCCAGAGTTGACAGAATCCGCACTAATCAAGCGAAATGGCGGGAGTGTGCTCCAACGAAATGTGGGAATCTCCCCACCAGTAGGCACTTTTAAGTATTAATCCTAGTCATATTGGGGTAATATGGGACTATTAAGGATAAATCGAGCACACTTTATGCTAGCCCAAAAACCACAACCAAGAAAAGAATGGCTTGACGAAGGAATTCGCCATCTTGAAACATTGTGCAAGGAAGCCAGGGAATATGCTGACGAAGGGGATGTTCTTCCCACACAGCAAGGGTTTGTCTCGGCTGTTCAAGTGCTGCAAACGTTCCGGCACGCACATGCGCCAAAAATGGGGCTGACGGTAAACGGCGAAATTTCCTTGAGATGGGACAATACTGGCGACAAATTCCGGGCGTATGTCAAACCAGATGGCTCGGTTCAGTTCTTTCGCAATAAGGTCCTGGTGGACGAACCTAGTTTCAGCACGTACCTTACCGCTGTGCCAGCCTAGAATCAGACGCAGATGTCGCAGGACGATCAGCCGAAAAGCGGTGAGACAGTCATGCGTGGACTGCTAAGGTTTCCTTCCCAAATGAAGGGAGAATTCGCTCGACTCCATCAGGATGAAGACGACTTCTTGCGGCGAACAACTTACCGTTTGACCAGTCTACCCGAGAATGGCCTATCCATTTTCAGAAAGTGCAAGTTTGACTCGCTAGAAGAATTTTATCGGCGCCTGGGCTCGAAGAAAGCCACTGGAGTCTCTGAATGCACCCTTGGATCTCTCACGGACAAGCACCTCAAATACAAGGTCAGCGGTGAACAGCACGAGCACATTTCCTTGAGATGCCCGGACTGCGACATGGTTGACCTTGAGACAGGTATCTGCAAACCGGTTACTGGCGCGAGCTTCGCCGATTGCCCGTTCTTCGATAAGTCAGACCCATTCGATTTAAACGGGCTTTTCAAGGAAGTAGAAGCACCGGCGTTTCGAACAGCGCCCAAGAAATCGTAGCAGCGGGCCGGTCACTCCCAGCGAGGTGACGTGTATCGGCGATGTACACCGGGAGGCTAGAGGATTTCACAATAGACATACTAGTACAGTGGCTGGCAAGTTAGGGAAGCAGGTCACGATCACGGTTGAGGATCGCGATGTGGCGTAAGGCGAACGACATCGACTGTCGGAATAATCCCGCTTGGACATCAGCGGAAAAGCAAGATCGAAAATGAGCGGAACTATTTTATGCGCTTATCACAAGGAAGCTGTCAGCGGTCGGGCACCCGTAAATCCTGATCCGTCATCGCATCGTCGATCATCTGGATTTTACGGAACAAGCGGCTTTCGAGATCGGGTGGGAATTTCTTCGATCGAACGTCCTCGATCGCGTTCTTGCGTTCGGCACTTTGATCTCAAACGGGAGTGCTTGATCTGCTACGACACGGAGCAGAAACAGGCGCACAGCCTCAGATACGGACAAGCCCATTGCCGCCAGTGTTTCGGTTGCCTGCGCCTTTATTTCGTCGACCACCCGAATGTGGACCATGCTTGTTGTAGCCCATGAATAGGTGGCACTATATGCGGTGCCTGAACAAATCCGCATAGCGGTACAACTGGCACCCATTATTTTGAGCGCGTTCGCATCATATTTCCACCAACACTCCACGAATAGGGAATTTCGGGTGTGTCAAACGGCAGACGGTAATGATCCGGATCCTCATATCTATAGGCTTCGGTAGGAAAGTTCAAGACAAGAGCATCGGTTGAGCCGACATTCTGCAGTCCGTGCCAAACGCCAATTGGTATGACAAGAAAAGTAGGTCGAGCATCGCCAACGTTTAATTCGTTCAGGCGCTTGTATGTTTTGCTATCCTCCCGCCCGTCATACAGCACAACTTTGACGTGCCCCTCGTTGACGAATATGCGATCTATGCTTCGCTCATGGCAGCTCCATGCACCGATCGCGCCAACAAAAAGGCGTGATTGGTATGACTGCACAACCGGCAATCCTGTCGGATCCCATTCAGGGCGGTACAGCTCAGTGATAACTCCATGATCACGAGGCACATGGCGGACCTCAGTTATCGACACTCCGTCGATGAGATCATGAACCTTGTCCCAAGAATTGGTAATGATTTGAGCATCCTTCCGAGCCTCGGCTAGCATTTTTTCTCCTCGGCTTTTATCAAGCACTCACTTCATCAACTATCTTTTGAAAACTTTACAGCACTCATCAGTTGGAGTATCCATGAAGTGCCAAGCAAATTAGAATATCAAAAAGATCACCAAGCAGCGTTAACCCAGACCTTTGAACTTCCGAAATTCATCGATCATTTCACCTTTCTCTTTGGGTCGAAAATTTGCAGCCGAAGACCACAGACGTCCCAGAACTCTTTTGCAAGTTTGAGAGAAAAACTGCAAAAGGCTCTTCTCTTCAAGAATTGGCAATAGTATGTTCATGAGTGCAGCTGCTTCAAAATCGGGTTCGTTGATTATTCGCTGCGTCCAATGCGCTTGTTCGACGGAGGGCCTTGTTTTGTAGGCATCGCGCCTGTACGCAGCCGGAAACTTTATCGCACTCAAACGAGGTACAAGTGTTATCCCATAATTTGCATCATAGGCCCGCTGCCACAATTCTACTTCTGGATCAACTGTTAGTTCGCGGTAATTCCGCCAACCGCCAATTTTTTCAGTAATCTCACGCCTGTGCACGACGCCAGTGGGTGGAACCCAGGACCCGCGCTCATACTTGAGCCGAAAGGGAAGTAGTCCCATGGAACTTCCGTAAAGGTTTACCGTGCCGATCACGCCATACGCCAAATCTGAACCGTCCGCAATTGCCGCGGTGAGACACTTCAAATGATGCGGCAGCCACAAATCATCATGACCCAGGTAAGCGATTAGCTCACCACGAGCCTGTTTCAGCCCTTCGTTATTTGGTTGTGATTGATGACCTGAATTTGATTGCAGGTTAATCCATCGCACCCGCTCGTCTTGGATAGATTCAACAACGGCTTGCGAATCGTCGGTACAACCGTCACCGACAACCAACAACTCGAAATCAGTGAAGGTTTGACGGAGCACGCTGCCAATCGAGAAAGGGAGCACTGTGCTCCAGTTGTAGGTCGGAATGATTACGGTTACGGAAGGCTTTGCGATTTTTGATTCCCCATTACTCGCCTGTGATGACCCCGCTATTATGAGCAGATTAGCCGTTTCGAATAACACAGGCGCTCAGATTGACGGCGAAAGTTCGGCAACGGACGCCGTTGGTGCAGCCTGCTGTTCCACCCACTTTCTCATTTGCGCCGGTGCCACCATAGTGGCATACATACCAGCAGCCTGAACAGAACGCAGAAACACTGAACAGGGAATCGCACAGCAAACAAGCGCCAGTTGAGCTAACGGATTCAAACCGACAGCGGCAGCATAGCGATAAGCTTGCGGAACGTCAAAAAGTCCATGAAGCACTGTGCAAATTATAGGCTCAAAGATGCCTGTTCGTGTAGTCCAACCGTTGGGAAGATCAGGAGCCAAACCCCTGGAGACAAGAATTTCGTAGCCAACTCTTATATGGAAAGGTATGAAATCGCCGTTGAACGCGTGCGTTCCGATCTGCCCTGGGGTAAGTCGAACATCCATTCCGAGCGCTCGTGCTTGCTGGAACAACAACATACTGCCGCATGTGCGTCCTCTGTCTTCAGGAAATCTCAGCCTCTTCGCTGACGCCGTTCGGAACGCAGTATTATGAGAATGAAGACCGTTTGGAATGTAATCTTTGCCTCGCTTCTTCCCGACGATCCAGCCCCAACTAATCGCCGACAACGTCAGGATAAACAACGAAAGCGGTCCATCTCCGTTTGCACCGACGAATTTCGATAGACCGATCGAAACATCGGCACCGTCGCTCAACGCGGCAACGATAGCGCTAAGCCATCCCGGATCTGGCAGCAGGTCAGAGTCAGTCATCGCAGCGAATTCATCTAAACAAGCATCTATACCGATGTTTTTGAATGAGTAGTAATTGCCACCATCGAGGCCAATCGCGCGCATCGATGCAAATGGCGCAGAATCAGCATATCTCTGGCGCCATACGTTCGCTTGAGCCGTGGTTCCTACCAAGATCAAGTTAACTTGGTCTTGCGGGAACTGCTGCTTTTTTAGCGCTTCGATCGTATCGTCAGCGGTGCCCATGTTATTTGTTTCATTATGTCCTTCGATGATTACAGATATCATGACAAAATCACTCGAATCCTATTCACACAGGGCTGTGCAGTGGCGCTTGTAACAAATCCAAATACGGATTTGGCAATTGTACAGGTGGGCTGCTTAAACAAATCTAAATATTACTCAACATCTGCGAAGTAGAATCTTCTACCTTCCGATGGCATGCTGGTTACTTCTCATCCATGGGTTCCATCTCCCGAGTTCGAATTGATGCTTCGACAGCGTGTCAGTTACGTTGTCCTTCCTGTCCAACAGCATCGGGCGAAGTGGGCCGGAAACTTGGCACTTCTTTTTTATCAACAGAAGATTTTGACAAATTCCTGGTCAACAACCCTTTGGTCAAAGACATTGAGCTGTCCAACTGGGGCGAGATCTTTCTCAATCCGGACCTTATAGAAATAATGCGCCTGGCATTCGAACGGAACGTAAGGCTCCATGCAGACAATGGCGCCAATTTAAATTCAATGGCGCCGGGAGTATGCGAAGCACTGGTTAAATATCAATTTCGCGTTGTTCGGTGCTCAATCGATGGCGCCGGCCAAGACACCTACGCGACTTATCGTGTTAGAGGTGATTTCGACCGCGTCATCGAAAACGTGAAGGAGATTAATCGATACAAGAGTCTTTATCGATCGGAGTACCCAAAACTGCATTGGCAATACATTGTGTTCAAGCACAATATCGACGAGATCAAAAAAGCGCGTGCCACCGCTAAACAGCTGAACATGAGCTTCGGATTGAAACTCGATTGGGGTGATCTCTACGGTCTCTCCTCTCCCAGCCCTGACAGCCAGTCTGACGAAGTGGCGAAAGAATTGGGTTATGCCAGTCGAACAAAGTTTTTGCAAGAATTTGGTCGTCCATATTTTCAGAAGAGATCTTGCTCTCAACTTTGGCTCGACCCGCAAATCAATTCGGACGGCAGAGTTCTTGGCTGTTGCGTGAATCATTGGGCGGATTTTGGCAATGCATTCACCAACACGATAGACCAAGTTTTCGCTGGCGAAAAGATGACATATGCACGGGAAATGCTGATGGGAAAAGCGACAGCGCGAACGGATATCCCATGTTCGTCATGTTCACACTACAAAGCCGTAGCGAAGGCAGGAAAATGGATGACAGACCAAGATATCGTGATACAAAAACTTGCATACAAATTCCCGCGTCTAACCCGGTGGCTTCTGGCAAAACTCGGTTTGACCCACCTCCTCTTGTAGATGTCTTTAGGCGATCAAGATCGCGAATTCAAAGGCACCAAGTCTCAAGCTGAAGACCAGCTAAATTTCGCAGATCGTTAACGTCTTTTTGAAAATGCTCTATCAACTGTTTCTTCATGTCGTCAGACACGGTTGGACGTGCAACGATGCGAGAGAAGGGCAACGTGACAAGCCACTCAACGCGCCAATGCAATGAAGGCGACAATCGAGAGAGCATCTTCATGGTTGGTAACTCCGCCAATCGCCTGCCAACAATATTCTTCAGGCGTCGCTGATTGCCACGATATCGGACCTTGGCAAAGGAAGGATGTGTAAACGAAGAATCGACACCAAGGAATTCGAATATTCGTCGACATGTGGCATCACGGTTGCGTTGCAGATCATGTTGATCAACAACGAGAATGCTTGAACGCGGATAAAATTTCAGGAACTGCTCTAGCTGCATGAAATACTTGCCCCTGAGGATGTAGCGACTGTCATCGTTAACTTCAGCGACAACGTCGCAGAATTCTCGAGTTTCAACGCCGGTTGAGCAATCGTGCACATAGTGAGAAACAAATCGCTCAATTGGATCACGGACAACATAAATCAGTTTCGCCTCAGGCACGATCTCGTACATACGCTGGGGTACGTCACGCATTACCGGATAGAAGCTGTACTTAGGAGAGGCTTCCCCGTGAACGAGATATTTACCAGTAAAATGCGACCTATACCAATCTATCCCTTTCGACCAGTGACCTTGATCAAAAAAAAAGTCCAACTCTTTCGGTTGCGACATCTTAATATCGGGGTGCTTGTCCAGATAATAGTGCAAGCTGGTGGTGCCGCATTTCATGGCACCGATTATGATCAGATTTGGCAATGTTCCGGCTGTCTTTAGAGCAGTCACGGCTTCGATGCTCCCTCAGCATTAATGTCCTTAAACAAAATGACACACCCTCAGATTATGTTTAACGACGACGTCCAAAACGATTTCGTCAAGCTATGGCTGACGCTGAAGCCTAATGCTAGCCAATATTTGATCTCATTTATACCGACATTCACTAATGGTCTTGCAGGTGAGCACGAGTTAAACATTCGAAGCGATTACCGGATCATGCCGACCATCGCATCAGGACAACAAGTGGCAAATCATGTACTGTGCATAGTGAACAGAGCTGAATAACATAGGCTTCCCAAAAATCGAGGCCATCACTCCACCCGCGCACAATATTGAGTTGTCGTAGTTTATGAAGACCCTATTACGTGATCAGGAATCGTTAGTTAGTTTTTCTGATCCGCCAGCGTCGAAATCAACAGAATTATTCAAACGCAGTGGCAAACTGTTCGCAAGCGGCGCACGCAGCGTCTTCGTAATTGCATGCATCCTTTATTTGATGGTCAACCTTGGCTCAGCATTTCTAAAATCAACCTCTGCTGAACCAAAAGCCGTAATGCCACTAAATCCACCAGTCATGTTCATAGGTTCCTCAGTGCTCGCGATACCTTTTTTCAAACTCGATTACGCAAAACCACATTTTCCTATTCAGAAGTTCTTGAAGCAACATCCAATCTCAAGAGTAAACACTCTCGAAAGGATGCTTGCGAACAATGGCAATGCCAACGTAGCCGTATTCAGCGCAGCATCTTTAGGACAGATGCTTGATCAGTCACTGTCCTTCCTGGAAACCGAGCTACGGGGAAGCCACCGCCCTAAGATTATCGTGCTAGGGGTCGCTCCAATTTGTTTTCTAAACGGAGACACAGATCCTCAAGTCGAATCAAAACAGACGCGTTTAGCAATTCTCTCAAAGTCAATAAAGCAACGCCTAAAGCCACTTTTCCAGCTACATTCAGACCGAGATACTGCACTACCAGAATTCTCCAGATTCTTGAATGCGACTTATTTTTCGCTTGGTCTGGTAGAACCCGAAAAACGACGATGGGATCGCTCGCAGGCTGATTACAAGATCTTCTATGCGCGTGGAATTTCAAAATTCAGACTAGACCAACTAATTCATTTCACATCCATCTGCAGAAGCAGAAACATACGCTTGTTAGTTGTGAGTTCTCCTCTATCCAAGCAGAACCTGCAACTCATGAAAGATGTGTCTTACGAACAATATGCGACTGCTTTGAAAACAACTTTGGATCACCGCTGTGATTTTCTTGACCTCGGCCAATCACCTCAATTCAGCGACGGTGACTTTTATGATCCTGCTCACGCAAACGAAAGCGGCGGCAAAAAAATGCTCAATTTGATTGCACCACGGTTAGTGTGTCTACTGTCCACCAAATGATCTTGTTTTTCAAACTTGACGGCTTTCGGCTTGCCATCCCGTTTCTCTCAACTATAACTGTGACTCAAGTGGACTTCGATGAGGAACTGCACCTAAAGGAAATCGCCTTGACTCGACGATCCAGGTTGAACGAAATCCAATTGTCAGCCGGGCGAAATTTATTTTTCAGCTGATTGCGGCCAAGCAGAGATGTTCCGATTCGATAACTCATCAAAAGTTGGTCGAAGCATTGCGAACACTTTTTGTCCACCTTCACTGTTTAGATGCGCACAGTCAACAAAATCGACTTTTGCTATTTGTTTAGACGATCCGCAATCAATAAATTGACAGTCGCCCTCAGAACTCAGCTGTTTTAATCGACCACAGAAATCAGTGTAGAAGCCTATCGGAAGAAGATCCAAATTGTCTCGACTCATCGGCAAATTAACGAGAACAACTTTCATGCCCCGGCTTTTGCATAGTTCCACTGTTTGCCTCAATGTCGACATCTGAGGGGCGAGTTTTGTCGTGCTAATTCCTTCGTACCGCCAAGCATATTCTCTTAGGCTGTGAGTCCATAAGTCTTCAACTTCGGGCTTCTGTTGGCACGCAGTGCCAAGCCATTTGTAGGCAGCAACAGTCCTTGCCTTAAGGTGTTCTTGAACCGCAGCGCGCTCGTCGTAGAAACAACAAAGATTGCTATAAGCCGCCCGAGCGCAGTCGAAAAAACTCAGATCCAAAACTGATGCCAACCGAGGAAAGTCAGCCAAAGTTACAATTTTTCGAAAGGTCGTGGTTCTAGTTACGTCCTTAATGTCGTGATCAATAAAATCGCGAGGACAAACACACAAAACAACTAATTTGGGTTGTTTGGGCCCAATCAGTAATTTATCCGACAATATAAATCCATCAGAAACCACCTGTAGGTTGAAGCTTAGATTGGAGATCTTGCGACGTTGAACGTCCACTTTAGGAATCGCGCCATAAACGTGCTTAGCAACAGACGAACCCAAAATCACTATTTCCGGCACGTTTTCTGGGCTGCGAAACGCTGCCACTACTCTGGTCGTACCATTTGAATCAGGAAATGCCCTGGCTACTGGATAGAACACGGCATTTAGAATCACGTACAAAACTAACGCCAGGGCCGCCGTGCTGGTCACACAGAGCTGCGGTCTGCCAGCTTTGGGACTAGACCGTATTGTTTTGGGAGCAAGCGTTAAAGCTTTCATCGGCCAGCTTCCGGAAAATCGGCTGGGCTATCGCCAGACCTCTGATTATGGACCATAACGGAGAATACAAGAGATAGTTCAACCAATCCTGAGGCCGCTTTTATTTCTAACAGCCTGGCTTAAGCGATGGCACCAAATGCAGTACCATGAACAAGCTTTCAGCGTAAGATTAACGCCAAGTTAGAAACTACACATTGCGATCTAAGTTATTGAAACATGTTCGAACCGAACCAGACTCGAGCTAGCGCACCACATCCGGTATTAATTGAAAATACAATCAAGCCCCTCTTCCGGTTCACCCACCGGGCTAAGAGGGGCTTGCTCCCAATTCTTGCTCTTGCGAGCGAGAGAGATATATAAGATTCCACTAGATCTAGCTTGTTCTAGCCCCGTATGGTGAGACTTATCCCGGGTACCGTATAGGTAGACCCGCTTGGAAGAGGAGTTTCGAACTCGGTCGATCTGCACTCATCATAGCCAGCAGGTAAAGATTGGTCAAGAGGTTAAGGGAAGATTAAGGTGAAGTAAATTCGAGCGA
This sequence comes from Candidatus Melainabacteria bacterium, assembly GCA_003151275.1. Next base: position 42,008 of record PLXC01000022.1, on the reverse strand, counting down.
ACGAAATTGCCCCCCAATATCACCGCTTTCTCTTACCAGGCGGCGTTTTCGCTTTCCGCGAATTGTTTGGAATCTGCGCGAGTCGGCAACGCGGCTCCTGAAGTGGGTCCTGAAACTGAACCAGCTCCTGCAGTGCTCTGCCTCAATTGCGCAATATCCTTAGTCCTTACACCGTTAACGACTAGCACGCTTTCCATCGAAGGAATTAACTCTAATTGCGTGCCTAGGTTTTGCACCGATTGAATCAACGTTTGTCCGATTCTTACAACAGCTATCCATCGGCAATCAAAAAGCGGCGTCACGAGACTATCCAGACTGTCTCCGCAGTCCGCAGAGTCGATGATGATTGCATCAAAGTTTTTAGCGAACTCTGTTACAAGTCGAGTGAAGCGAGAATCCTTGATGCAACTTGCATTGTCCGAGATGCCACCTGCAGGAATCACAGTCAGGTTTGGACGAATGGCTTGCATGATTTGCAAGTTATCACATGTGGGATCTTTCAAATATTGAAGAAGCCCAGGCGAAGCAGAAATTCCACACATGCGATGGATCGTCGGAGATTTGGTATCGGCGTCGATCAGCAGAACATTCTTGCCGGCGTCGGCAAGACACACTGATAGGGCGTAAGCGGTCATGGACTTCCCATCATCTTTTCCGCCACTCGTCACTACTACCGGCACGGTCCCCCCATCGATGAACCACTCATTCAGGGCTAGCCGCACACGGTCAGTCGAAGCGATAAGAGAGGTCGAATTCCCGCGTCCACGATCGATCTGTGGGATGAATCCAACCGTACGCAATGGCATAAGTGTTTGCAATCGTGCAGCTGATATTCGTTTTGGGGTGAGCAAAAATTGTAACGCTGCAATCAATCCTGCCACAAGGAAAGAAGCTCCACCGCCAAATATCCAAGTATTTGGTGTGGATGTTCCAGAAATTGACGGTTCATCAATGATTTGCATGGCGCTACTGCTACCAGTTGCAACTGATTCACTCAAGTGTATTCTCTGCAATTCCCGTTCAATCGAAGTCAAAGAGTTGGTGGCAAGCTCATCGGCACGATGAATGTTCGCCAGCTCAACTTGTTTCGCTGGTACAGAGGCTAATTTGGCTTTGACCTGAGCTAGAGAACTAGACAGTGACGCAATCTTCGCTTGCAATGAAGCTATTCCGGTGCTGGACTCAGCCATGTCGGAAATCATCCTGGTTTGGGCGTTTTCGCTATTACCCATAGAGCCAGCACCACTGCTGCTATGAGTGCTGCTACTGCTGCTACTACCTGTCCCGCCAGTGATAAAAGCTTCTTTCAACCCTGGTTGGCCGATGATAGCCGTATAACGAGCCTCCATTCCTTTCTTAGCTTCCTCCAATGTAGCCTTTAGACGCTTCACCTTCGGATGCTCATCCTGATACTTACTCCTAAGTTGAATCAGGCTCACTTCAGTTTCGGCAATTGATTGCCTCAGACTTCGCATGATTTCATCATCGGATAGTTTCTGAACGGCCACCACGCTCTCTGGCCCAAAACCTAGTTGCTTTTGCGCATAATCTAATTTGCTGTGCAACGAACTCAGTTCATGCTTACAGTCTTCAATCGATTTCTCAAGATCGACCTTTTGCGTACTTAAAGTCGTTACGTCCGTGGCCATGTCGATGAAGCTTGTGGAATCCTGAAATTGCTTCACCTTGTTTTTGGTTTTTGAATACTCCTCTTGAGCGATCTTGAGCTGCTGCTCCAGTCGCACCTTAGATTTTTGAATCGGTCCGGCTACTTGGATATTATTTTCGCGATAAAAAGCATCCAAAACGGCTTGCAGCACAGCGACAGCAGTATCAGGATCTTGGGCTGTGTAGCTAATATCGAGGATGTCTGTGCTTTCAACCGGCTTAGCTTTGAGAGCGCCTTGAATCACATCGCTGCTCGGACACTTTGCTCCGAGCTTCTTTTGGAGTTCTTCATAAGCAAGTTTTGTCACTGCGTCAGAGTGCATAATTTCGCAAGCAGTCTTCAGCGCGTTCGGGCCAGTTGTAAGAGCTGAGTCACCTGATGATGAGTTTTCGCCATCCTTATTATTGATGACGAACATTTTTGTTGGAATCCAAAGTCTCGCGCTGGCAGAATATGTCGACTGCTGTAGTTTTACGCTGGAGGCTGTCAAAACCAATCCGATGATGAGTACAACCAAGGGTAGAATGATCCGAGCCCATCGCGAGATAAACAATGTCAGCAATCTATTCATAAGCGCTAAATCCCGCCCGATACGTAAAAATTTGATTGTCAGAGTATACCGTGATGGCAATTGCCAGTAGGTGAAGCCGAGCTCAGGTGCCCATCTAATCGCCCTTTTTTGACGGGCCGATTCTAGCCACAAAGCCGCAATATCAAGTCCAGCCGTTCTCGAAGAGTGCCATTTACGACGTCGAAACACCGCCCCGGGCTTATATATTCAAGAAGCTTGTCACTGTAACCGGGGGTGCGCAAAACGTTAGAAACCGGCATTACAGCACGCAAGAAGTCGCCAGTTGTAATTTCTTTAACGTTTAGAGCTGCAGAGAAATTTGTCGCAACGAATACAAATGAAAAATCGAAATGCGCGTCAGTGGTCCATGGCGCCACCATTTTTCCTAAAGGGAACCATTCGTTTTTTAGGATCGGTTGCGGAGTTATATTCACAGTTTTTTGCAGCAAAGCAGCTGTGCCTATTTTTAGTGAAAAAGGTGCGCCAAAAGTCAAAGCTTTGTTCGTCAGTGTGTCGATAAGAAGGATGTCTTCTGAGGCGATTTTCCAATCATAAGCAAGGGCAAGAGCCATCGCTGTCGTGCTCTTGCCGGCGCCCGATTTACCAACGATCAGCACGTTTTTGCCCTGAGGCGTGATTAAAAGAGCCGCATCCAGCCATAGGCAACCATCATGCCGCTTAAATATGTAATTCTGCAAACTTCTAAAATCTGTGACCGCTGGAATGCTCTCTACTTTTTCGTTACTTTCGACAGAATACTTAGGTAGTAATGCATCGAGATCCTCGAGGAAATCTGCACTTGCATCTTCGAGAGAAAAGGCGATTCGACCCAATCTATAAACCGACATTACACGTCTCTAACATGGGTGCTACTTACTGGACCAATTCAATCAATGCTTGAACGCGTTCTTGCACAGTACCAGCGGAAAATTGATAGAATGCCGCTTCACCCAAATACTGTTCGATTTTACTCATTGCTCCGGGAATCTTCATCAAGTTAGATGACGGCAGCAGCGCTTTCAGACAATCAACTCCAGACATTTGCGTACATCGTAGACTATCGAAGTTCAAATTAGCATCAAAATATATAACAATGTCGAACAGCGCTGTGATATTTCTTCCGTAGTTGTGAGGACCCAGCGCAATCCACTGATTATCACCCGTTTCACTGATTATTTCCGGTGGGATTAGCTCGCTCAATAAATCAAGCGTTTTGATTCTCACCGCAAATGGTGCTGCAAAATTCAAAATTTCATCAGACTCCATGTCAATCAATGTTATGTCTTCGGAAACAACTTTCCAGTTGTAACCGAACGCTAAAGCCAACATTGTCGTTGATTTACCGTTGTGTCCACGGCCGAAGAGCAAAACCTTTTTTCCATTCGGAGTGACGACTGAAGCGCCGCCCAGCCACATAACACCAGTGTGTTGTTTGTACACATAGTTGAGAACATCAAGCACGCTGTTTAGACCGCTCGACTGCGCATCGACAATCAGGTCAGCACTTGCCGCAGAGCTTCGAGGTAAGAACATAGCAAGTTCTCGCCCAAGCTCTTCTTCACAATTTACGACGTCAAAAGCCAATCGACCAAGTTGGAAGGGGCATTTGGTAGCTTGTTGTTCTGGAGTTATCATGCTCAATTTAAAAGCGAAATGGTATGGTGGTTTCTTTTAGAAGTCAAGGAATATGCCTAACAGCGACGCTATTAAGAGAGCAACTCCGAAAATCGATCAATTTTGGATACGCTCCCTCGGTTTCTCGAAAGACCTCAGTCGCATAAAGTCACTCGCACAATTGGAACCTGCCGAGCAAGCCTTCGCTGCAATATTGCGTGCCGACAGAGCAGCAGCCGAGAAGCAACTCTCAAACACAACTCAGAAAGAACTCTTAACAGAATTAAATAATTTAATTCAGGCAAATAATTTCGCGAGTTTAGTTTACGAGCGCATTATCGATTTAGAACTGACCAAATATTTTCTTGCACCCAGTAACAATGTTACAACGTCGACAATAGAGCAAATAAAAGTGTTGGCAAAAACCGGCGCAATTAGCCACTTCCATCTCGATCAACGCTTTGCAAAAGTCCTAGAAATCGTTAAAGACCATCACAATTTTGCACTTTGGATTAAGGGCGCTGAACTATCTCGTCGCATCTACTCACCAGCCTATTTTCGACCCTATGGAGATCTAGACGTTGTCGTAAAACCGAGTCGCGTCGGTTTGTTCATTGAAAGCTTGATGCAAGCTGGTTTCCGGTCATTTGCGTCGCCTGAATATTGCCATCAACTAGGTGCCGGACCGGTGCGTAAACCGGTTGATCTTTTCCTGGCACCTCTGGCTGAGTGGGTTCCAAACTCGCCAATAACACTGAGCAGGAAAGATGGCTTGACTGTCGACATAAAAGTAGGTCCCTTCGATCGGGGTATACAAGCAGTCGAATTCGAAAGAATGTTTGTCGACGCACAAACGAGCACCTGCCTTACTTCGATATACCTGGCACCAAACAACTCAGATCATTTGATGATTCTCTTGTGTAATTTTTCCAAAGACCGTTTTACCAGCTGGAAAAGTGCCTACGACATTCATCTTCTGGTGGCTGTAATGAACAAAGACCCTAATTCCTGGAAGAACTTCATTTGCAGTTGCAAAAATGAATCTATCGCCGTTACCGCTTACCTAGGTTTATCTATAGCGAAGGATCGATTAAGTACAGAAGTGCCTCAACATGTGCTTTCTGCCTTGGCTCCCAATGATTTCATATTATCGCCATTGCTCAGTTGTACCGTAAGTCCCGCATTCGTCTGGAATTCAACAAGCTTGCCGATGATGATTCTCAATATATTTTCTTCATCAGACAGACGCCGAAAATTGTCAATTCTTTTGCGATCTATCTTTCCATCACAAGTCTTTTTGAGAGAATATTATTCTGGCGACAATGGAAAGCCTCAGAAAAACTGTATCAAGCTGTTGCTTAGACACTGGTGCATTTTAATCTTGCCCGCCGGATTAGTCAGAAGGACGGTCGGAAAGAACTGGTGGTCTGCAGAAATAGAGTTTTGACTTGGAGTTTTAATTCTAAGAATTTCAACCAGCCAGGTCATAAATAGCGTTGGCACGATCACGCAATGAGCCACCAGATATGGTGACAATTTTTGCACTTGCCAATGATTCGTAGAGAAGATCTGTCGAACCAGGCATTCTCAAAGCATTTGAAACTGTCATTATGCTTCGAACAAACTCCGTCAGGGTGCATTCGCCCAGTGTCAACTGCTTGAGGTCGTCGACATCGCTGAGCCAAACTGCAAGAGCGAAGTCAGCATCTTCGTAAGTCTCAATCCCAGACGAGTCAACGGGGATCCAGACTCTGTCCTTTCTCCATTCGACTATCAGACGAGGCTCGGGCAGCTGATTTACGAGAGGCTCAAGAATTAAAATGGCCTTTTCGTCTACTGCAAACGGTGCCGAAAAGCTCACTAATTTCTTCTTTTCGCAGTCGACAAACACCAAATTTTCAGACAGAACTTTGAACCCTTTGATCTCACGGAGAGCCAGAGCCGTAAGACTTTTGCCACTGCCCATTTTTCCTGCAAGTAGCACTTTCTTGCCAGTGGCACTCGACAAACAGCTGGCCTGGATCCAAATACTTTTGTGATGGAGTTTAGCCACATGGTGCACGAGATCGAGCACATTTTTTGTGCAACCTGTATCGATGTGATACTTTTGGACTGCATCCGGTCCGCCATAATGAGGCAACAACAGGTCCAAATTATCTTTAAACTGCGCATCGCAATTTTTTAAAGAAAAAACAATCGAGCCGAGCTGATAGAGGCGTTCGGTCGATGGAGGCGAATCAGGCAGATCTAGTTCCAAAGTCACGTTCTATTCCTTCGAATCTTTGGGCAAACATCATGATAACTTTGCTGAACATAAGTAGCATTTCAACTCATTAAGGTTTCAGCACTCGGAGGGTCGCAACGCTCTGTCTGAGATAGTTTCGCCTAGTGTATACTCCTGTGTACCTTATTCGAGAAGTGTTGAAGGCATGTCGCAAGAAGACCAGAGTGAAGACAATATTCGCGCTGACTGCAATCGCAGAGCGGCACATGCAAGCGGCTTGCCTTTCTTTCTGCGCAGCTGGTGGCTTAGAGACAGAGTCGAGAATAGCGATATTGAATTTGGTGGCGGCAGTAGTGCAACGCATCCCCTATGGTCGCTTCACTCAGATCCTGTTTGCGATGCGGCAAATATCGACACCTTTTCAATGTAGCTCAAATGAAAACCTTGCGCGAAGTGTAAACCGTTGAAAGTTCTCATTCTTTCCTCTTTAGATGATCCACACGCAAAGGCAGTTGTTGAGCTGCTCGGCCAGATGAACGTGGAAGTCGATTTGTTCAAGCTAAACGATTTCTTCGATGCATGCGAAATTTCATATCAGCTAGGCACCAAAGAACCGCAATGCGTGTTGGAAACCAAGCAAAAAAAAATGGACATGAACGCATATCAATCAATTTGGTATCGAAGACCAGGCAACATACGCGCCCCGAGTTTTATAGAACCGTGGATCGGCCGTATGGTGGAGAACGAGGCGCGTAGCGCAATGGACGGCGTATTCAGATCTCTGACTTGCACCTGGGTAAACTACCCGCCCGCCAATTCAGCTTGCACAGATAAGCTTTGGCAGCTACAGAAGGCACAGAAAGTTGAACTAAAAATTCCTGAGACACTCGTCACAAACAAACCTCAGCTTGTTCGAGAGTTCTACGAATCATGCGATGGAAACGTCATATACAAATTGATTGGGGAATTGAGTAATCAAGCAGTTCCAAATAACGAAACGCCTCGCGGCATTCCTACGCTTACTTTGCGAAAAGAAGACTTACCCTTCTTACACCAAGTTGAGTACGCGCCGCATTTGTTTCAAAGACGAATCAAAAAAGCATTTGATTTGCGAGTCACGATCGTTGGAGAAGAATTGTTTTGCACCCGAATTCATTCTCAAGAAGGTATTGGCAAGGTCGATTGGCGGCACGATTACACAGTGCTCATGGATGAATTCGAGTTACCGCATGAAATTGCAAAAAAATGTTTTGCCCTGACGAAAAGCCTTGATTTGAACTACGGGGCTATCGATTTGGTTTTGACAGATGACGAAGACTACATATTTCTTGAAATAAACTGCGGTGGACAATATTTATGGGTAGAGCAAACTACAAAACAACCGATCTCGCGATCTATCGCCAGGCTTCTGATTGGAGATTTAGCTCCATTGATCAGAGTGCCAATAACTGCCTAAGTTAAAAACTTATGTGCTCTTTTCAACGCAGCGCCTATGAAACTAGGTCTTGCAATGAATGCAACAGGACTACTACAATTAACGAGTTCGTAATTTCAGGTATAGGCGGCTTGCCAAGCAATAGAAGATAGGATGAATCATGACCGAAGAATCTAAAAATCCACAAGTTCCGCAAACAACAGAAAAAGCTTGCGACCCATCATTTACTAGAGCAGAATTCGTTAAACGCGTTGTAAAAGGTGCAGCACTAACAGGAGGGCTCATCGCCGCTCCTAAAATACTGGACAAGTTCCTCATTCCCCCAGCGTTTGCAGGTGCGTCAACATGCGGAGGGAACGGAACTGCCACCACAAATGGCGGACCCGGACCAGACACCGTACAAACCTTCCCACTACCATTCGGTCCTTCAGTGCAGTGCACGAACAACCCTGGAACGATCTCACCATGTGCGTCCAACAACGATGCGACAGCTATCTGCACCTAAATGCAGTGCTTGATTGCACTTGATGGACTCTCAAAGAGCGACGTCCAACTGCTTCTAAAACTAATACCGAAGTCAAGCAAGCAGCTTAGCTCCATGTCTTTGCATGGGTTAAGCTGCTTTTTCAATAGTTCGACTCCTGTCTGGTCCGAGATTCTGACTGGAGTAAGTTGGTCGGGCAATGGCTGCGCCGGCTTTTCACGCCCAATCGATTCACTGAACAAATTGGCAGTCTTCAGTGAGGGCGATTTGCTATCGCCAATTTCCCTGATCGACGATAGTGGACCCCTTTCACCAGTTGTAATAAATGTACCGCTGGTCGAACCTCGTAAAAATCGCTATTGGTTGTCAGACGGTTCACTACCGACAAACAAACTTGTCAGCCCCAAAGTATTGAATACTGAACCAATATTCGCCCAATATTTGCCTCGCCCTTACCCTTCTCACGCTTATGCAACCGCATCCAATCATGCTGTTTTAGTGCACGAGTGCATAGCCTTAGAACGTCACAGATTGAGCTGTGCGGTAGCACTTTTTGATCGCGAAAAATTCTCTAGCTTTGTGTACCGCTTGACTATTTTCGATCTGCTTTCGCATATTCTTGGCACCGGCTTTTTACAGGCATCAGACTTAACCATATTTGGTGCACTCAAATCCTTTCTGAGCGAATTAGACGACGCATTGGCAAAGATGATGAGGAAATACCCGAAAGACGTATCCATTGTCAGTGCGTTTTCACATACTGCGTGCACCAACACAGTCAATCTAAACTTGCTCCTGGCAAACGGTCGCTTTCTATCGGTGACCGATGCAGCTGCACAAAATAGGGCTGACGATGAGCGCATGAGAGTCGCCGAGCTTCGCTTTGGCTGGGAACCTAGCTCTCATCATTTGACAACCCTGGAGGGTCGATTAAACACAAGTTCGACCCTTGCCGCATCACCTGTGTCTGGTTGCGTCTATATCAACCGAAAAAATACCTTCAAAGATGGTGCTGTAACAGAAAGTGACTACCTCAATGTACGCCTGCAAGTTGAAAATTATCTGCGATCGGCCCTGAAGCAGTTCGGCAGCAATCTATCGATTCAAACATATCAACACGACAGCAATTCAACCATTGCGCCGGATCTCGTAGTCAGTGTAAAGGGTGTCGAATTTCAAAATTTGAGCGCAGACGCACTGCCAATAACTCCGCTGACAACTCATGACAACGAAGGATTTGCTCTCCTGCCAAAAGCACGTAAAGCTCCTGAGAAGATTAGAACTACACAACTGGCGTCTCTCCTGATTGCTTGAGACAATACCAGGGTTGTAACCCGGCAGGCAAACTTTTGAACACTATGACTATCAGCAAGCCCAAAAGAAGCGCAGAGATAGAAACGACATCACTTCCAGACGGATATGTGGTGCTAGTGAATCCAAAAACTTCTTGGGCTCACAATTTGAATCCCATGGCAGCGCTGATTTGGGAATTCTGCGATGGCGAAAGTTCAGTGGACGAAATTGTCTCAGGCATTCAAGCGATCCCTGAAATCGGCGAAAAGCCGACGTTGAAATCGGAAGTCGAAGGTCTGATTCAACAGTTAGATGAAGACGGATTTTTGGACGACGGAGTTACGGAAAGCGAGGTCTAGTCTTAACACGAGTATTTGACCTTCAACTTTTGGCAAGGCTTTTCGATAAGGTGCCAAGCCATCATTGAAAGCACTATAGTCATTACTAGTGGTAATACCAGCCCCAGTATCAATACCAGAGCTGGATTGGTGTTCAAACCGAATGTGACAAGAAGTCTATTCACCAACGTAATTAGCGGCAAGTGAATCAGATAGATTGCGTAACTGCGTTTGCCAAAGAACAAAAGGACTGGGTTAGAGCAGAATCGACCGATCAAAGATCGTCCACGAGAAAATACGATGTCTGCGATCACGCTTGCAAACGTGATCGCTAAAATTGAGTAGCCCACTGTCTCGACAAACGGGTTAGCCTTAAAAAGGTGCGTGATCGCAGTCATTAAAAACGTGCCACACAGGAACGGTATTAGAACAAAGTGTGAGGTTCTCAAAGCTCTCTGCGAATTTTTCGTAAGCTGATATAAACAGGCGACGATTGCTCCAGCCGCAATTGAATCAAATCGGAAGAATGATAGCTCGTAGATGGCATCCAGACTGACTTTTTGCCAGACAGCGAGGCTGCGCACCACTAGCTCGCAGACCATTATAATGGCGCAAAAATTCATTAACTTGCGCGCTTCCAAAAATTTCACTGCATGAGGCCACAGTAAATAGAAATGCTCTTCCAACGCTAAAGACCAAAAATGCTGCATTGGCACGATGCCAATATGTTGTGACAAATTCCACACGAACGGCAAAAAGTTAGTCATGAAAAACATCATGCCAAAAAAGCTATAGATGTCCCCGACGTTCAAGGATCTAGTGCAGAAACCGATAAATAGCGCAGTGAGTAAAACCAAGTAATAAAGCGGCATGATCCGAAAGCATCGAGCAGCGTAAAAATTTCGAAGATATTTCTTGTCGCCAACCGAACGCAAAAGTTTGCCCGTCAATAAAAACCCGGACAGCACAAAGAATAGATCGACGCCGCACCACAAAGCTAAGGCTGGACGCAAAAGACGCTCAAGCGGCAAACAATTAGCGGCGTGTACTCCGTTCCATGAGTGCAGGACAACGATGAGAAGTGCAGCTACAGCCCTCAGCCCTGTTAGCGCAGGTATTTGCTCATCCTGCCCAGAATTGGTTCTATAAATCGCCTCAGTCGAGGTATCCGCATTCTGGTTCACGTGACTCGACCTAAGGACCCTTGCGTTTTCCAGCTAGCTGCTCGTTGTTGATGAAGCAAACAAAAATTTTCACCAATCATGGATCCCATTCCCTCCCCGCGCCAGATGGTCCGAATATATTAACTGGTTAATAACGCCATCTGGCAAAATTGCTCCAGGGGATTCATTCCAAAAAGCGAAGCAATAGCTGGCTTAATGAGCGATCATCGATCGGAGCTCATCGCCTATCTCTCGCTTGAAGTTGGACGACAGACCGATATGAATGCACTTAATCAATCCGTCGCGGCCAATGATTACGGTTTGAGGAATACCGGCTACGTGGAACAATTCGCAAATTTTTCCGTTTGTGTCCAAACAAAAACGAAGGTTCAGCTTTTTAGAATCCACAAATGCTTTTACATCCTTCGCCTCTTCCATTTTGTCAATTGCCAGAAATTCCACCTCTTTTGGCAGAGTGTCAGCCAGCTCAGACAAAATAGGCAGGGACTTTCGACAGGGTGCGCACCATGTAGCCCAAAAGTCCAAAACGACAATTTTGCCGCGTTGGCTGGCAAGATTGATTGTTTTACCGGATACGGTGCAGATCTTCACAGCAGGAGCTCCGGTCCCAAGCAATGGGTTATCGGTTCCGTTTTGTGAGACAAAGTGCGACACATGTCTACTTTTCCTCGGCACACCCATGACTAATGCTGGAGCCGCATGTGACGCTAGTTTGTCATATCTACAAATAATGGTATAGGAAGTGCTTGAACCAATCGGCAAGTCGCGACACGGTTCAATCCGCCTAATCCAAGGCTTATCACCTGTGCTTATCCACACGCGCGTATCAGCTCCACTTTTGTGGAGGACAATTCTGTTGCAAGTTGTTCCAGCATACCTACATGGCGCTTCCTCGCTAACGGAGACAACCCCAGCCATGAGGTTCGATAAAAGATTATTCGAACAAAAATACTCCAGGTAAGAATCACCAAAACAGCCCTCTGTAACTGCATTAAAGCCCTGATTCTTCAACATCTCAGAAATCGATGCACAGCTATGCTTGAGGTCCATGTGCCATTTAGAGCTGTAAATTTGCGCTTCGCCGCCTCTCATAGACACTTGCGAGCGATTATTTGGTTGCTGCATGACCAGCTGGAAAAAGTCGTTTTTATCAGATTGAAATCGGAACTTATGAATGATGTGCTGGCGAAAATCGGGATTTATCGATATTCGTTCAAGAGTTACATCTCCAGACAATCCTGGAAGGTTCTTGTAAAATTCGCAAGTTCGAATCAGCAGAGCCTTTGCTTTGTCATCGTTTCGGGAGGCGGTTGATGGTACTGCTATTTTTGCTAGATTGGCGCCATAACAAATCGAACAACAAGTTACCAGCATTGCCAAAAGTTGACACACAAGTCCATATAGAACTCTAGACAGGTGGCGCTTTTGGTTCAACCTGGAGCGAAAAATCATTGTTTCACAATCTACTTCTTCTCTTCTTTTTTTACAATCGCCACGAATATTTTTACCAGACGCGGATCCCATTCTTTGCCGGCACCATCTTGCAGGATTTGTAGGGCTTCAGCTTTGCTCAAACTTTTTCGATATGGTCGATCACTCGTCATTGAAGTGTAAGCATCCACAAGTGCAATGATACGAGACCCTGGTGGAATATCATTCTCACGCATGCCTTTAGGATAACCGGTGCCGTCCCAGTGCTCGTGATACGCTTCGATAATCTGACCCACACGATGAAGCAATTTAGCTGGTTCTAGCAACTTTGCGCCTATGGATGGCGTGCGTTTAATCATGTCCATCTCTTCAAGGGTCAAGGAGCCCTTCTTCTGAAGAATTTCCTCAGGAATCGCTATTTTTCCGAGGTTGCTCATCACCGCGGCCAAAGAAATGATTTCAGCTTCTTCCTTCGAGAGGTGCAGGGCTTGAGCTATTCTGCTGGCATATCCGTAGGCACGAGGTGAACGCTCTTCGCTGTATGCATCTTTAGTTTCGACGGCGCGCATGATCTGAGCGAAGACCCCTAAAATACCCTTCTCAGCGACCATCTCAAGATCAATCAAACCGCTCTCTTCCGCTTTCTTAGGAGGCATTCTGTCCACCTGCAATACAGGAGCGACACCATCCTTGATACTAGGCATCAAGTCCTCTGCCACAGAGCAAACTTGGTTTCTACCACGGTGTTTAGCGAGGAACAATGCTTGGTCCGCTAGTTCAAACAATTTTTCTCGATCCTGAGCATCATATGGGAATGTAGCCAAACCAAGTGATGCGGTGATTAAGCCTACATCCTCAATCGGTTTCTCGCGAATTGCTGCGCAAATTCTCTCTGCCACCATGCGCGCATGTTGCAAATCTGTTTCAGGCAACAGAACAACGAACTCCTCACCACCAAATCGTCCTACTGTGTCAACGTCACGCACACTGCGCTTCGTTACGTTTGCTATGTGCTTGATTGCAATGTCGCCAAAATGGTGACCGAGTGAATCATTGATTTTTTTCAGGTAATCCAAGTCAACAATGATAAATGAAAAAGCGTGACCGAATCGTTGAAAACGGTCTATTTCTTTCGCTAACTGTTCCTGGAAATATCTACGGTTGAACAGTCCGGTCATCGGATCTGTGACCGCCTGTTGCTCGACCTGCGCAAACAGCTCCGCGTGTGAGACCACGACTGCGGTTCTATCGGCCAAGTCGGCTACCATTTTCATGTCCTTCTCTGCAATTGGTCGCTGCCTTTCGCATGACACCATAGCCAGTGCAGCTTTGAAATTACCTGCATGAACCAAAGGAACTAGAGTTGCCGATTTGAAACCAGCCGGCGCGATTATGTCTTTGTATGCCAACGTGTTTTGCAATTCGTGCGCAGTCAAGAAGATCGTCTGACCTTCTTTCAATTCTTCGCGCATCGACTGAAATAATTGCTCGCCAAAGTTAGGCTCCTCGGTCTTGGCTGTCTTCTCAGGCATTTCACCGTTGTTATCTGCTTTGGGTGGAGTAGGTGGAGACAGGGGTCCAGCAGATTTGGATTGAAAGAACTGCTGCGTCTGATCGTCAAACAGTGAGACAACACAAGAGCCAAGATTCAAATATTCTTGCAAGGTGCCAACCAAGGTTCCCATAATCTGGTCGACTTCCTTAAGTGATTGACGAATCTCGCTTGATACTTTGTTGATCAAGTCAGCCCGAGCCTGATCCGCTCGAATTTGTTGGATAGCTTGATCGGCACGAATAACGTTTGAAAGGTGACCGGCAATAGTCAAACCCAGTTCTCTGTCTTGAGGTCTGAATTGAGGCTTGTTTGGCAAGCGCTGCCACAGTCCTACGACGCCGAGGCGTTCTCCTTCCGATACAAGTGGAAGCACAAGGGCCATGTCATGTCCAAAAAATGGATCGCCTTTGCGAGTAAACTCAGCGTTGACGATCTTGCCGCGCCCTGACTCAAACACGGCAACGAAAGGATCATCTTTCATGGTCAAGGCAACAGAACTATTGTTTCCATCTTGGATCTGCGGCACCAGTTCTTTTTCTTCCTGACTATATAAATAGATCTGCGAGTGAGTGAAGCCCATATGCTCCGACACGAGCATAACTGACTTCACCAGCGACTCCTGGCTAGTTTGTCCTCGTGACTCTCTGAACAAGCTGGCAATCTCATTGATCAGCTTCATTTCTTTCGCGTCCATTTCGATTTTCGATTGGTCGAAAGATTGCTGAACAACAACTGAAAGCATCTCTGCAACGCATTGCAAAATTACAGCGTCTTGCCGGCTCCATTCGCGAGTTTTTCCGCACTGCTGTAACTCTAGAAAGCCTGAGAAAATGCCCCTGGAGCGAAGCTGAACCATCAAACGAGCCCGCACATCGCCTAACTCGATTAAAGAAGACAGAGTTGGAGACATCTTATGCAGATTTGTATCTTGCGAGGTATCAGGAATGCTGATTACACCCGCCCCAGATTCATCGGGAAACCGAGACAGGAACTCAAGAACGATCGCGGTCGATTCTTGCGATCCGAGTTGGTTTCCAGCGAAGCAGGTGTGTCCACTCATAGCAAATTCGTTGGTCACAGCTAGTTGATCACCAACCACCTGCCAGATCAGCCCTCTTTCTGCGCCCACAACAGTTGTTAAGGTTTCGATTGCGAATTGCAGAATTGAAGACAAATCGTTTGAATGTCTGAGCTGTCCAATAATGTCACTTATAATCGACTGAGCGGCCGGCGGAAATACAGCGTTGTGCGCGGCATTCTTCTGCTGTTCATCGGCTTCGCTGTCGCTTAATTCGACAAATTGTTGCATCCGACGACTAAGTTCTTCCTCTTCATCGGTTCGATCTATTTCAAATTCCTGAGCCGGAATCGTTGACGCAGAAATTGCCGGATCGATATGCGTCAAGGCAGACAGTGCCTGCTGTATAGGCATTGGCGGTGCAACTGGTGAACGACTTTGCCCGGATGGCAAGAACTTCATTCCTGGCTCATATCCTGCAATTGGTTGAATTTTCCCTGACTCAGAAAAGAGTGTCGAGATATCACGCTGAAATGCTTCATCCTTGCTTGCATTCAAATCTGTGGGGTTGAATATGAGGTTTTGCTGAATCGGTGAAGCTTTGACTATCGGCCACGCGCTGCGAATCCGCTGAACGTACGGCGGAGCGCTTCCACAAGGACCTAAGTTAACCCGAGCGTCCTCAAGCCGGTTGCTTTCGCTCAAATCAACCAACTGCCAGATTGGCAAAAGACGGTTAAAGGCCTGGCGAACGATTTGTGGATCCATTGAGCCAGAACATTGGAACTTGTCAGCCTCAGGCGATTCGAGTGCTTGCTGACCGTAGACTATTAAACAAAGTCCCCGGCTTTCGATCAGGAAACACCACTCATCCGGAGGGTCGCTGCTGTCTTCTGAAAAAATCGAGACGCAAAAAGCGTCCTTGAGCAACTCACGAAAACGCTGTCCGCTTGGCAAGAAACGGGCAGCCGTGTGTTTTGACCAATAAACCATGACCGGAGCCAACCGCTCATCAACCGCCAATTGCTCAACGGTACGAAGAAACGGCAGAAAGTTAGTTTGCGATAAAATGCTCAGCGGCAGCGCACCGGGACCGGCTTGCTGCACCAGCATCATCTGCAGTTGTGTTCGGCCCGGCTCCGCCATAAGCCCACCTTAACAGCTACTAATCGAAAATGTGTTTTTCACCCTCGCCAATTGTTAGATACCCCGGAAGGCGCAGGGCTAATCAATTTAGGGACAATTATGTGGGCGGTTTATCAGACGTTACGGCTAAGCGGCCGCGTGAAATCGGGCTGTTGATGCCGTGCTACCATTGGAAACCTCAGGAGATAGTGAGTGTGCGGTCAATTTCAGGGTTCCTATGACAGACGATAAAACAGCAACAACTGACTCAGTTACCAAAATTGGTGACATGTTGGCTTCGGAGACCTACAGAAACAACTTGGATTTTTGGCAGCGCGCTTGGAACGGCGTTAAGACTCCGTACACTCAAATGCCTGACTTACCTTATCTCCCGTCGATTCCAGCCTGGCTAAATGAACGCAAAGTGGAGACAGTGCTGGATCTCGGATGCGGTAGTGGCTGGCTCTCCATTTTTCTGGCCCGGCAAGGGTTTCGAGTTACCGGAATTGATGTGGCAGAGCACGCCATCGACCTAGCTCGGCAATGGGCCGACCAGGAGGATTTGGATATCGAATTTGACATTGGCGACATTGCCGAAATGGACTTCCCTATGGGCTCATTTCACGCAGTTGTGGCTAATTCCATTTTTGAACATTTCACCTTCGATTTGGCACAGGTCACCATCAACAGACTCAAGTCAATACTTTTACCAGGCGGCGGCTTTATCGGCTGTTTCGACAAAGTCGGAACAGGACCAGGCGAATACTTTGAACTTGACGACGGCAGTCACATATACACGGATAAAGGGCGTAAAGGCATGCTGCTCAGATACTTCCCCGACAGCGAATTGGAAAAATTGTTTGCTGACTGGACGATAACAAAGTTCGAGGAGTTTGGCTCAGGAAGCCGGTTCATTTGCGCTCATTCATGACCAAGCATCAAATTCGACTCTTCTGGACAACTACCGGTGCAGTTGGCGGTGGATCTTGATTGAAATTGAAGATTCTAGTAATCCAGCCTGGTTGAGCCTTTGTCAAAGCCAGGGAAGTAGTGATGTGTATGAAGCCTGCAACCATAAAAAGCTTCAGCCAAATCTCAATAGAAAAAATCGGTGACGCCATAGGCGATACCAAATAAACAGCCAGCAACAGCGACAAGTTAAGGGCAAGATAGGATTTAAGTGCCTGTTTTTTTAGCAAACCGGGAACTGGATAAATTGACCAGAAGACCACGTGGTAGCCAATGTAAACGAACAGAGTCAGCTTTAATGGCATCAAAAATGATAATGCACAGAGCAATAGACTCATGTTTTCCACCAAGCTTATGCTCATTACTTGGCGCGTTGTGAGGTAGAACTGAGCCCTAAAGAGCGCCCAATAGTAACAAATACCCGAGAGCGCAGCGGCGATTAACATCGGTGCAGCAAATGCATTTAAGTACGGGAAATACTGGTCATTCCGCAGAATCGCCAGGTAGATGCAAAAATTAAAGGCCAGTGCGGTTATGCGCAATGGTTTCGTCTTATTCTTTAGCTGCGGTGGCAGAATTCCATGCGCTAAATACACTTCTGTAAAAGCATAGTGGATTCCAAAAACAATAGTAATTGGCGCTTGCAACTTGTATAAAATCACCCCTGCCACCGCCAGTAGAGTCACTACAACAGGCTTAGAAAGCCCCTTACCAAGTTGACTCTTTGAGTAGATAGCGGCCATGACATAGTGAACCATCGTCACTACCATGACGACATCGATAAACTTCTTGGAAAGGGAAACATAAGCTAGTGCTATAAATAGCACTGACCCGAGTCGCATGGCATTTAGCTTTTCCAATTCTTCCCCCCCTGAAGTCGGCTCAAAATTGAAAGTATATAAATGGCTTTGGTGTTTGCGCCGCGCATATCCAACACAGAGCTATCACGCAAGCAAAAGCAGGTGCCTGCACAAATGACGGAATGCGAACAAAGTGATCGTTGTAAATGCGCCTAAAAGGCACCCAACTCAATATCCAGAACATAGTGATACAAAACAGGGCAGATCTCCCTCCACTAGTAAGTGCGTCTTGCAAAATATCCGATCTTTGACCAAATTTCTGAAGCATCGAACTCAGTGTATTTAGATTGGGCACCCGCAAGAAACTAGCTCCGATAATGACATAGGCCTGCGTTAAACACCAACAGGCGCTGCCGTAAAAATGGCTCCTCAACAGCGCGCTTTCGGATTTTCCGAAAATCCGATGACGGCATCGACGGTACAAGTGATAAGCCGAGATACCAACGGCAAAGTACAGACCAAGCGCCAGATATTTAGTGTTCGCACCGTGCCAAAGACCAGCAACAAACATTGTGATGGAAACGGCAATCATGGACTTCTGCAAATTCCGAGTTCGCCCGCCCAGCGGCAAAAACACATAATCATGCAACCATTGCGATAGGGATATGTGCCAACGTTGCCAGAAATCCGCCAAATTTTTGGCTGTGAACGGGCGGTTAAAATTGACGGGCAACTCGATATTGAATAAAAGAGAAATCCCTCGAGCGATTTGCGAGTAACCCCAAAAGTCCCAAAGAAGCTGGGTGCCAAACGCCAGAAATCCAGCGGCGGTAATCAACGCCCCCTGCTGACCAGGGTTGTTGAAAATTGGGTCGGCAACAGAGGCAGCAAAATCTGCCACCACAACCTTCCCGACGCAACCAAAGAGTATGAGAAGAAACCCCTCCTTAACACGACTCAAACTGGGTCTCTCGATCCCATTGATGTATTGTTCACTAAGCTTGCAGAAGCGAACGATTGGACCTGCCAGTAGATGCGGGAACCACATCATATAAAGGTTATAGTGCCACCACGACTTAGCCGGAGCCGAGCCTCTGTAGACATCGACGAGATAACTTATTGATTCCAAAGTGTAGAAGGAAATTCCCAACGGAAGGATCAGATCGAGGTGCATCCTGGCACCACAATCGATACCAACAATACTAGCAATATGCGCAGCAACACTTAGAAGCCAATTCGAATACTTGAAGAGAACCAGGAGTAAAACGTTGTAGGAAATTGCGCCGAACAGCAAAACCTTCTTGCGCTTGATGCTTCCACTCTGGGCTATCAGTTTACTGACAATAAAGTCAGCAGAACTACAAGTGACTATTAGACAAAGTATGGGGAAGCTGAAAAATCCGTAAAATACAAAGTTCGAGAGCAGAAGAACAAATGGTCTAAATTTCGCCGGGCTGACAAAAAACAATAAGCCCCAGGCGAGGACAAAAGCCATGAATTGAATCGATAGTAGAGTCATTTTGCCTCACACCTGGCCAAAATGTCTCGAAACGGCTTCACGGCGAGTTGCCTGGCGAGCTCGTAACTCGCTTTCACTGAGCCAACGACGCTCAAGTGAGTAACATCTGAATAGTGTCCATTTTCGTCATCGGTATGCAAATCAATTAAAAGCGCTTTGCTGCCATTCGCCGTCTCGTGTATTAGTTCAGAAGATTTGATTGAGAATTTGGCCAGAAATTTATCACACAAATCAAGAGAATGCCCTGGTCTAGGAAGCCAGAGCAATACGAGCGGAATTTTTCTTTCGCGGCAAAGATCGATGATTGGCGAAAGATACTTTTGGTGAGCAATCACTGGCGATGCAAAATCAAATGCGGGCGGCGGGATGGAGCCACAGTACTCATCAATTTGCTCGTTACATTGCGCTGTAGTTAGCATGCGATAGCCTGGAGCCCAACCGAGAGGCGAACCTTCCGCACCGACACCCACGGGTCCAGTCGCATAAGCATCCAGCGGTTTTAAAAGGCGCTCAGGGATAGTGGTGACAATACTTTTAAAAAATTGTCGATGTGAGATCAAGTATAAGTTCTGATCAATCAACCGCCTGAGCTGTCCTAGCAGACTTGTCTTTTCACGAAGGAAAGCGCTTCCAGAAGGTGAATTAGCAAACTCAGCTGAAAAGCCAGCCTTACCGGCACGATAAAGCACGTCTTCCGGGCCAACGTCATAAGTGATCATTGACGGCGTAAAACCTGACTCAAATGCAGTTTCGCAAAGGAATTTCTCATCTTGAGGCAGAGACCCGTAAGTGGCAAGATTTATGACACTCGATTCGCAACCAAGACGGTTCAGTTCGCTTGCCACCAGTTCAGGGTAAATTCCTCTTTGGGTTCTAGATGTACCCAGCAGTATTATGCTGTGCCCATCTTTAGGCGATAAGCTTTTGGCTAAGGCATACTTCTTATCGAAATCTGCAGAGTAGAATTCAGGAGGAGATCCAATCGATACAATGAGCCGGGCGCCAACTTCCAGAGCTAACAAAGTGAATAAAACACTAGCTGCCACAGCCGTTTGCTTGCCGCATAGGCCTGCCCAACTTGTGCTTGCTCCTTGCGGATTCACACCTCTAATTACCGGTCTATCAGTCTGCATCGATTTAGAATATTGCCTGAATATCGTCGCGTGCAAGTGCAAAAACCTAATCCAGGCGGCTGTTTCGAGATAAATTAAGTTAACAAGATGCTAGTCAAGGTTCTATCGGGTTTAGCGCACTAAGAGCACTTTAATTCAGTCCACATTTGATCATAGATAAAGATGCCAGATCCAATGTCTGCAAGCTCTTCACATTGCGCCATCACGTCAGGAGGCGGATATAAATTGCGATCTTGTGAAACATCCGCTGGAAGTAACTTAAAAGCCAATTCGTTTGGAGTCGCGTATCTTGTGTATGACGCGGTTGCAGCTGCCACTTCCGGTTCCAGCATGAAGTTAATCCACTTGTAGGCATTCTCCACGTGCGGAGCACCATTTGGAATACAGAGGCTGTCGAGCCAAATCGATGTGCCATTTTCCGGTATGACATATTTAACGTCTTTATTTTCGCGTTGAGCTTGATACGCATCACCGCTATAGACGAGGGAAAGCCAACTATCCGCTGAAGCCAGTTGAACTATTACTTGGTCAGAGGTGTAACACATCGTCAAAGGCTTTTGCACCACGAGATCTGCGACTGCAGCACTGATCATCGGTTCGTCAATGGAATTAAACGAATGACCTCGCTTCTTAAGCGACATTCCAATGGTTTCTCTGGCATCATCGAGCAGCGTCATCCGATGAGCGTATTTTGCGTTCCAAAATATATCTGTATTCGTTGGCCAGTCAGCCTTTGCAACTGCCGCCGAATTGAATGCGATTCCGGTAGTTCCCCACGTATATGGAATTGAGTGTTCTAAATGCGGATCAAATTTTGGATCGACAAACCTAGGCATTATATTTTTGAGATTAGTCAGCCTGTGGTGGTCTAAGACCGATAATTTGTTGAGTTTACGAAGTTGTTTGATCATATAACTGGTTGGCACAATGATGTCGTATGCAGTGGCACCAGCCTGAAGTTTTGCCAGCAGGGACTCGTTGGAAGCAAACGTGTCATAGACAACGTGGATACCAAACCGGCGCTCAAATTCTGGAATCGTATCAGGATGCAGATAGTCAGCCCAGCTGTAAATGTTTAGCTGTTTTTTTTGAATCGATTTGGTGTCTTGTGTGCACGACGTCAGTGTGGCACCTAATATAGTGCTCAGCGACCATCCTAGAAAACGCCGTCGATTCAAGCTTTTACCCGTCCACAACGAAGAGCATTTTAATAGACATCCCTCAAAATAGGTAGAACCATCGAAACGCGCTTGGCAACCGCCCGGCGGAGTAAGCAATTCGAATTAATCTCGAATAAATCGTCAAAGACATCGTTCACTGCTGAGTACACAGTTGCTGCCTGTTACTTATAGTCGACAATAAATTAAAAGGACAAAGCCAAAATCGCAAGATCTTATTGCTAAATCGCCGCTTATTCCATTCATTTCAGCCAGGTTATTGCTCTGAAAGCGGCTGTAGATGGACTTTAACAAACGTAGTGACTCTAAAAGCGCCAATTAATCGCAGGAACAGAGGGATCAGAACTGCCGTCTAACACCGTGTCGAAGGAGGACCAAAGTTATGCAGCAAAGTAGTGACCAAGAGTTCGAACCCATCAGTGACAAATCCAACAGTGGTAAGAGGGGAGAACGCGGATTCGCAGCCATGGACCCAGCCCAGCAAAAATCCATTGCTAGCAAAGGCGGACAGGCAGTAAGCCAAAATCGTGAGCATATGTCTGAGATTGGACGAAAAGGCGGAGAAGCCGTTAGTCAAAATCGAGAACATATGTCTGCTATCGGACGCAAAGGCGGTGAAGCCGGCGGAAAGACTAGCCGCTAACGCGACCGATCGCAAAAAAACATAAGAAGTCCGCAGTTTCAGCGGGCTTTTTATTTTTGAGTTATTAAGGCACAAGCATCAGGTGGAATATATGCGCGCACCTTGTCACCAATTTCGAACACCGACGTTCGATGGTGCGCACTGTTTAGACAGGATACGCGTAGTTCGATGCCATCTTGCAGTCGAGCCAGATACTCGGTTGTCGTTCCCTGATACATGCGCCCAGAAATCAATACGTCTAATTCATTAGTTTGTCTAGAAGGGTTGTTGCCTTCGGCGAGCAATTGTATGCCATGAGGTTTTACCCAGACGATCGTTTCAGCCCCCGCAGAGAGTCCAGAGGGTTGCGCAGGTACCGTTAGCACGGTTCCGAGACCGATGGAAATGCAGTATGTATCTGTTGCGCATTCAACAATTTCTCCTGGGAGCAAATTTGTTTGGCCAATGAATTTAGCCACAAACGTCGTAGCAGGGTGTTCAAATATCTGCTCTGGTGTTCCCACTTGCTCAAGGTTGCCTTGACAGAAAACGGCTACACGGCTAGACAAGGCGAGCGCTTCGTCCTGATCGTGAGTAACCATAATGAACGTCATGTTGAGCCGCTTCTGCAGCCGCGCCAATTCGACCTGCATTTCTTCTCGAATTTGAGGATCGAGGGCTGAGAGAGGTTCGTCAAGCAACAGCACTGCTGGATTGTTTATCACGGCTCTCGCCAAGGCGGCGCGCTGTTGTTGCCCGCCAGAAAGTTGGCTTGGAAATCGATCTATTAGTTGACTTAAACGAACCAACTCAAGTGACTCTTTAACTCTCTGACCAACTTCAGCCTGATTGAATTTACGATTCGACTTCAATCCGAATGCCACGTTCTGCCCAATGGTTAGATGTGGGAATAGAGCATAGTTCTGGAACACCATATTAACTGGGCGCTTATGTGGAGGCACCCCGCTCATGTCAGTTCCAGCAATCAAAACTTTACCCTCAGTCGGATTCTCAAAACCAGCGATCATGCGCAACAACGTGGTTTTGCC
This sequence comes from Candidatus Melainabacteria bacterium, assembly GCA_003151275.1. The sequence continues at coordinate 18,797 of PLXC01000022.1, read as the reverse complement.
GCACCCGGATGGTCCAAGAAAACTAAAAAATTCTCCTTCTTCAATATTCAGATTGATCTTATTAACAGCTAAGCTGCTGCCAAACTTTTTGGAAACATTTACTACTTCAACTGCGGCACTCGTTGAAGTCTTATGAGCTGTGGCAATGTGCTGATATTCAATCACTCGGCTTGCTCAAGATCTTCCCTTGCCTCGAATGTTGTTTTTCATGTCCCGGATCAAATATGCAATCTGCAAATTCAACAATACTTCCTGTGAATCGATATCAACTTTAAGAATGTCTGCAATTTGTTCCAATCGATAACGAAGCGTATGCCTGTGAATAAAAAGCGCTCTAGCAGCCGAGTTCAGATTTGCACCCTGTTCTAAATACACGCGCAAGCTTGGCACCAATTCACTTTCCCACTCGGTATCGTAAGCTTCAAGTGGTGCCAAATTCTCCTCATAAAATCTCTCGAGCTCTGGGTGATCGATCATCAAATAAAGTAATCTTTTAATTCCGAGTTCACCGTATCCGATGACAAAGTCATTGTCGCCATGTACCATCGAACCGATGATCAGCGCTTGTCTCGCTTCTCTGTATGCTTCAGGAAGATCTAAAATGGTTTGAGCAGTTCTTGCCGCTCCAATCTGAATTTTCGAATTCTCAGCGGCGCCGGTTGAAGCTTTGATTTTATCAATCAATGACTGTGCTTCTTTCTGCCAGGTCGTGCCCGATTTTTCAAGAAATGGCACCACAAAAACTCGCGTGCCTTCAATCTCGGTAGAAGCAAAACCATCCTCGGGAAAATTCTTCGTCGAACCGCCCCCAGTCACGTTTGACTCAACTGCAAACATCAGAAGTCCATCACACAAGTCAAAACCATAATGGCGCTCTAGTCTCTCTTGATCTGAGGCAGATAAACTGTTTCCGGATAGAAGATCCTTGAGAAGACTTTGTTGTGTAACTGTGAAGACAGAACCATCGCGTCGCCGTTGACTAAACTCGACCATAGCCGCTAATGCCGCGGCTTGCAAATACTCGCCAACCATTTCCAAGTCGTCATTTGGCCGAACCATCACGGCGATAAAGCCGACTAGTGAATCGCTCAGCAGAATAGGAAGAATAAGACGTCTGCCAACTTTCAACGGTGACAAACAGATGTCTTGGTTGTGCAATTTCTCGTGACTGGAGAATCGGCGTCGAACCGCTTTTGATGCCTCCTCAGCCAGAAAGCGTTGCTGACTAGCCGGAGTTGAACCCATGTTTCTGGAGGCGAGAACTTTAAAGTCCGCTGTTTCAACTACAACTGGCCGATTTAGGCGATTGCTTACTTCTTCTACTAAACCTTCCAGCCCTTCGTCTAAGAGGAGGGAAAGCAAGGCAGAGTGAAGTCGAGCGCTACTCAATTTGAGTTCGCGTAAGAAGGCTATTCGAACATCCTCAGCCACTTGCGCTGGATCACCAAAACCCGGAATCAGAACAAGAGGTATTTCTTCGTCTTTGCACAGCTTGGTAATTCGTTTCAGAGCAACGTCAACTCCCAGATTGAGAGGAGAGGGGTTAGGCACCGCGGTTGAAACGGGCGTAACTGGGGGAAGGCTCTCTGAATTAGTCTGCTTGATTACGGCTAACGCGGACAACCCCTTCAACGAGGAGGCTTCCACACCCAATACAGCCTCCATCCGACAAACGGCAAGGCTGCCGGCGCGTGGTGGCGGTGACAAACTTGCAACGACCTGGACGACGGGACGATCGATCAGGTCGTCGCCATAGACTACCTGAGCCTCGGCAAGCGCCTCCGAATTGAGGAGTTGCCTAAGAGTTGGTTGGTGAAATAACTGAACGTCGAGCATGTCCATCTCGCCATCTGCCCTACCATTATCCGCCATGCCAGAGCAAATCGCTGTCGCAGCATGCGGACTTCTGGCTAAATTATGCAGGTTTTGGCTCAGCAGCTCTTGAAAGAAGACATTAGGCAGTGATAACATCTCGCGCTGGAAGCCCTCTGACTGGTTTTTCGTCTCCAAAGGAGGAAACAAGATGAACCGAGCTGACCTGATCAGCGAAATCGCGGAACTCACAGGACAACCCAAGACAGAAGTGGGCATGACCTTAACCGGCATCCTGCACTCGGTAACAAGCGCGTTGAGTAAGGGTGAAAAAATCACCTTAGTTGGCTTTGGCACATTTGAACGGCGCAACCGTCAAGCCAGAACCGGCCGGAATCCCCGAACATTGGCACCACTACGTATTCCTTCCAGCCGAGTCCCCGCCTTCCGTGCCGGACAAGAACTGAAAGACGTTGTTGACGGTCGTTCCAAACTAAAGAGCTACCAAGCACCTGGAACGAAGTCTTCCACCAAGAAGACCGCAAGCAAGGCTTCAAAAGCCAAAAAGCGCTGAGAACAACGACAATTCAAACTGCGCAAAGGGCTCCAACAGGGGCCCTTTATGCATCCGTCTGATATACCCTTGATTAAAATGTGAGCTCAGCAGCCATTTTTTTCAAATTCCCTATTGAGCTTGGCAACCATTTGAGACAGAATTAATTCACCTTCTCGAACCAATCCCCATCTCGGCGGGTTCACCCCGTCCCCAAAGCCTAGCCTAGAAAGCAACCATGAACGAACACGTCAAGAACTTCAATGCACGCCTTATTGGCATCTTCGAAATAAAAGCAGAAGAATTTACTAAACACTCCCAGGAAAATCCGACCACTTCCAAAGTTACAGCCGAAATAGCCGGACTCTATGCGGATCTTGTAGAAGTAATGAGACGCTAATTCGAAACCGAACCAATCCAGAAAAGGCACGGCTAGACCGTGCCTTTTCTTTTGTGAGTTCTGGCTCAGGTGAGGTAATCACCATGGACAGGCTCAAGCCAATAGATTAATCTGTGATCACTTGATTTCTCGGCTAATCAAGCGCTACCCGGCAATTCGGGATTTGACCTTCTGGTCGGCGCCTTGATTTCTGTTCCACCGGAGTCATATGTGGTGCCAGACAGTTTTCGGATTTAGTCGGGGTGAGTTATGGACATAGTCCTCTTCTTGTTTGTCGGTGCTGTGGCATTTACTCTGCTAATGGTCGTGGCAGAACCGCATCGCTTCATTCCAGAGTCAACCGGAATTAAGAAGAAAGTGGGTTCAACCTATTGGGGCATCTACGAGGGCTGCCCGATCGAGTCGCCTGTAGAACAGCGAACTATTGAAATCAGAAAACCTACCAGGAAAGAGAAGAATATCGCCGGCAGTACCACTTATGAAGCTGGCCGTGGCGTGAACATGTCCGGGAAGTAGTTATTAATCAAGTTACATCGCTGTTACTGACTTGGCTGAGTTGGTAGGATTAGGCGATGAAATTTCCAATCCTAGTTATTTTAATTTCCGCTCTCTGCAGCGCAAAAGCTTTTGCCTGTCCATGTTCAGATGTTACGGTGCCGAATCCACCTCCTGCGACGAGTTATGAGGAGGGGCTAAAGTTCTCGAAGACCAGCCAGTACAAAAAACAGTTTGCTAGCGCGACAAGCTCGGCAAAAAAATTCTGCACCAATTACATGAAGGAACACCCCGGCGAGACCAATCTAGCAATCGTGTCGGACATCGACGAGACGATCGTAAACAACCGTGAACAGTTCCGACTTCATCCCGAACGCGATTGGGATTTGTTCGATCAGTGGATAAACGAATCGAAAGCACCAGTGCTAAAGCCCACCTACGAATTTTTGACTTGGGCGCGCAAGAAGGGGTTCGCAATTTTCCTTATTACCGGTCGGCCGGAGTCAGATCGCAAGCCAACAATCATCAATTTAGTCAAAGACAATGTTAGCTACGATGCGCTCTATTTGAGACCGCACCATGGTGGCCCGCCCGCTGAAGAATTCAAATCCGCAGTGCGACAAGACATTGAAAAGATGGGATTTAAAATCGTCGTTAATATCGGCGATCAATTTTCCGATCTTGCTGGTGGCTACTCGTTAGATTGCGAAAAACTTCCTAACAGGATGTACTTCATCAAATGATTTCTTAGAATCCTAATACAAAGTCAACGGTTACGCCGAATGCCAACGCGAAATATTGTCAAAGAAATCAAAGTATTGACGGCGGAAGAGTCAGGACGAGTTCGAGACGAAGTGCATTCTCTTAAGTACCTGTGGGACGATGAGCGCCATCGTCTCGGTGCGGGCATTTCTTATTACAGACCTCGAGCTCTCTACTATGCTACGGGCAAACAGATGAACCCGATTTTAAGAGAGCACTTCGACTGGGTGTACAACAAGTTGATCGAGGCATTTGAAAAACATTTTGCCGTCAAAACAATATTCCGCGACGATCTAGCCTTACCTGGCTTCAACATCTATTGCGGTCCTACAGATTTTTCTACCATTCGCTACAACGTTCACATTGATCTGCAATTCATGGAACTCAATTGGGAACCAAAAGGTTCCGCCGATTTTGATACCACCATGTCATTCACGCTGCCCATAGCTTCACCAGTTCATGGAGCAGGACTGAACATATGGGACGTTACCCAATCGGACATTCCCGAGCAAGAGCTGGAAGAATCTGAGTTACTTGATGCTCGAAATGCGATCTATCAGCGCTATGAAGTTGGTGTTGCGACCATACACGACGGCAGGCACTATCATCAAATGACGGTGGCAGAGAACTGGCTACCCACAGACGAACGAATTACTTTGCAAGGACACGGTTTGATGCAAAATGGCTCACTAGTCATTTACGGATAAATTTAGTTCGATCACCAAACGCCGCAGAATTGTAGTCCACCAGTGGCATACTCTTACCGGCCAACAACAAAGCCATTTCCTCGGAAAGCGGTTGCTTTGTGCGTTCCTCGACCCACAAATATTGGCCAGCGGGATTCACTTCTAAAAAAACATACCGTCCATTTTTATCGAGACAGAAATCAAAGGCACCATAGTTTAAACCTAGTGCTTTTAGCATTTCAATGCATTGTTCTGACAAGTCGTCTGGCAGCTTCCACTCAGTCATCGGCACTGAATAGTCGTTTCGCCAGTCCAACTTACCTGATCCTTTTTGGCTCTCTATATGTGTAGCGAAAACTTTGGTGCCAATTACTGTGACTCGAATATCACTCTGTTTGTCTACTCGCTGCTGAAATAAATGTGGTGCGTGTTTGACTTGATCAAGATGATTTAAGTCAACTTCCCGTAACGGCAGTGTGGGAATACCATGTGGAAACTCAAAGCTAGGCAAAGAGAAGTTGCTAATCTCTGAGATCAATTTGTAAATCACGTTGCCCTTAAACTTTTCGTAGAAAGCTCTTGCCACCACAGGATCGTTGGTGACGATAGTCTCTGGTAAAGTCATTCCCACGTTTTTCGCGACTTGCAATTGGAAAAGTTTCAAGGTGGCAGTGGTATCACGACCGGGATAATTTACCCACAAACATGGCAGCGCATAGAGCATGCCTAACAGCGCTTGACGAGCTTCGACAATCATCATCTCTTCAATCCATGGTTGAAAAAATTTCTTCGATTGCAATGTGCCCGGTCTGCGAAACCATATCGAGTCAAATGAAGACATGTCCACCGGAGCATTGTCCATGCAAAATTGAAAAACGTTCTGATTATCCGATATGGAAAAATTCAGCTGACAATCGTGAACAAAAGGATCGAAGCGCCAAAACTGTGTCTTCACTCCGTGCGCCAGAAGCAAATGTTCGACGCGAGTGGCGTGAACATCTTCTTGCGAAGATAAAATTAGGACTTTACTCGCCATGCAAAGCGGTACCAGTTAAAGATATTGATCCAGTGAACCAACATCGCACATGGGATCGGAATATAAAGACCATAGCGGCGACGTTACTCCAAGATCCGGAGCCCATACCAGCCCTTCCGCCTCTAGAAAATTTCGCAACCACCAAGCCCGCAAAATGAAAGGCATCTCGTTGGCTTGATTTTCGCGCAATGCAGATTGATCTATCTGCTCAGCGGATTCCTGAATATCCATGGACACCTGCGAGCGCTTAACGCACTTAGTCTAAACTACCCGCAGCAGAAAGAAGTCTCTCAAAGAGGTTGAAGTGTCACAACTCAATAACAGAAAAGCAATTGTCTGCTTTGATGGCTTGAACGCTGATCAGTTCGATCTTTTAAAAGAAGATATGCCGTTGCTGTCTTCTTTATTGAAAAGCGGAGGGATTGCAGAACTTGATGCGGCACCATTCTCAGATGTACAGCCTATTTGGGCAGAAATTTTGACCGGAGAACCGTGGTACCGCAATGGCTGCATAGGTTACGCAAGACCACTGAGATCTTTGAACCATCTTCAGGTTTTTACGGAGCGGGATCTGACTGTTCCAATCCGCTTGTTTAACGACAGCGATGACGGAATGAGTAACGTTTTGATCAACGCACCCATAGTGCAACCGCGCGATAATCACCGCATATGGTTGAGTGACGGCGGTTCACCAGCAATGCAGACGGTGTCTCCACTATCCTTGTCGAAGAAACCGCCATTCCAAAATTACAACCCTCGACCACTTGTCAGTATGGGGGAGGCGATGGCAGATTGTAGCAAAGCGCTTACCCTGTTCGTTAATGCCGAGTTGAATAGATTGCAGTGTGCAGCCACGCTCGCGCTCGAAACGAATTGGAAATTTTTTCTCTATCGGGCAAGCATTTTTGACCAACTTTCTCACTTGCTTGGTCACAAGTTTTTGCAACAGAAAGGACTAGCGTTCAGTCCACATTTCAAGAAGTTTTTGACTGAACTGGATTCGGTGCTAGCCTCAATATGCGAACAAGCCGACGAAAGAGTAGTGTTCTCTTCGTTCTCCCATGTGCATTGCAAAGGAATGTTCAGCATCAATGACTTGCTTGAGAATGCGAGGTTCCTTTCAAGATCCTATGACACGTCAAGCGGTAATCAACTTAGGTTAGCTGCATTAGCCGCAGCTAGAGCGGAGAACGACCCAGGCACGCCAATCAATTTGACTAAGACGAAGCAGTTTCTTCCACGAAGGACGCTATGCGCTTCTCCTGTGCGAGGAACCTTATATATCAATTCTGCTGATCGATTCGATGATGGCGGAGCTATTGACGACGCTGGGATTGCCAAGGAAGAGATTCGCATTGCGGAATTTCTTAAGACAGAAACTAATCGACTTGGACAATCTGTGAGCATTCATAAAAATCCTGAGCTCAAATCAGGCGGCCCGAACTTTATATTTCAGATCAGGGAAGTTGAGTTGGTAGAATCTTTAGAAACCATATCGAGATCCTACGACTTGCCACTCTCGACCCACTGTTCAACAGGGTTTATATGGTCACCTAAACTAAATAGAAGTGACCACTTTCGGTCGGTAGATCTTCCCGATGTCATGCGGTGAGAGCACTCAGTACCGCAAAGATTCGGTATATCTAATCTTATAGTCAAGCAGACATCGTAGACTAACTGAGAGCGCTGGGTTCCCAGCCGGCTTAGGGCAATTAACTTGGAACCAATTCATTATGAAACCGAAACGCACTCCTGATATCGAAACAAAAATGCTCCCAGACGGTCATGTGGTGATCTTCAGCAAGACTAGTGATTGGGCTCATACAATTACCCCCCTTGCCGCAATCGCGTGGGAATACTGCGACGGTGAACATTCGATCGACCAAATCGTTGAACGAGTGCTTGAGTTTGCAAATGGAGATTCAGCAAATCTTCAGCCCGCAATCAACGAATTACTGAATGATTTTGCGCAGTCCGGCCTAATCGCGGATGCCACAGCTTAACGAAGCGGAACATTGTGAGTCTTGCCCAGAATCGGTTTGCCGTCATTCCAATTGTCATGCGTTTAATTTCCGTTCCCATTTGTTGCACGATAATTGCCCAGGTACTATAGTTAAAAAGTTCAAAAACCTTCCTATTTGAAAGTGGATAAAAGAGATGCAAGAAACGGATGTAAACAAGCCAGCTTGTGATGCGACTTTAAGTCGCAAAGACTTCCTGAGCAAATTAGTACAGAGAGCGGCAATTGCAGGTTCTCTAATAGCTGCCCCAAAGATCATCGATAAATTCTTAGTGCCACCAGCTCAAGCTCTTAACAGCACTACGACTGTCCACGATACCTCGGGTCCCCATGACCAGACACAGCATTTCCATGACAGTCATGCTCCGTTGCGAAATGGTGGTAGTGGTGGGCATGGCTCGGGTGGACACGGTGGTGGTGGACACGGTGACGGCGGAGCTGGCTTAGAGGGCACTCCTTCAGGTCCTTCAAACAAAAGGCCTAGAGATCCAGGATTCGATCCGGATAGCGGCTGGGGTTAATAAAGTCGCCTGGAAAAGACTTCCGAATGCTGCCGCATAACATGTTGTGTTTTCTAGCAATTAATTTAGCGACAGTTTTTGAAAAGTGACGAAGTCCTACAGGCTTGGCGAGTTCTGTTTTCAGCTGAAAAGTTCGAATCAACAGCTTTGCGACTGCATTGGTTCACTTTTAGAACGACATGAAGTCGATGTCGATAGGGATCCACTTTCTCTTATCGATATCGACTTGCCTTTAGTGATCGTTCCTGGCTGGGAAGAAATCGTTTCCGAAGCCAGTGGACTGGAAATAATCCGCCTGATCGTCAGGCGAGCCCTGAATTACCATCATGACTACCTTTGGTTTGATGCCGCGACATTGGTGTCGCCTTCAGGTAAAGTCGTATTAATAGCTGGACCATCTCATTCGGGAAAAAGTACTGCGGCAACTGCACTGGCCTTCGCTTTCGGATGGAAGATCTTGGCGGAGGACGTTTCGCTTGTCGATCCAAGAACGAAGCAAGTGAAGACTTTCGCTTCGCCAATTTCTCTTCGCACTGGTAGCTTGGAAAGAATTAGGTCTGCAACTGGTGTTTTGCCGGGACCAGTAGTCGGATCGGAATGGGTTCCCATAAGCGATCATATCAACGAGAAGTTAGTAGACTTCAATATTGATTTGTCGATCGCCCTTTCGGTCACCGACTCCAATAGCGACCTGCCCTTGACGACCAGTGCGGTACCAGCTCAATCTTTTATTCATTCGCTACTTCCACTGTGCAATGCACTGCACCTCAACAATGGCATAGAACTCTTGGACGACGCCCTGAAAAACTCAGTGTGTTTTCGCATCATGGGTGGTAGCCTCGCAGAAAGGCTGCATTTTATAAATGTGCAAGCAGGAGAGGCGACCACCCCCATCGAAGATACGGCACGGCGAAAGTAACATGCATGTAGTGCGTTTACAGGACTGGGTCGTCATCTTATCAGTGATGGGCACCGTCGCTGCGCTGTATATTTCCGCCATATTCATATTGCTACGGCCGTTCATTGTGCCCGCAGAAATCCGTCCAAAGCTCGGACTGATGGGCGCATTAATACTTGCTGCCACCGCATTCAGTATCGGTTGTCTAGGTTATGCCTACTTCATGGAACCTTATCAACTTGAGATCAAGTATGTAAAAATTGCTCTGAACGATATTCCTGCGTCTACCAAGCCAATAACGATCGTTCAAATATCCGATCTCCACAGTGACGGATCAGTGAGGCTGGAAGATAAAGTCGCAGAAGAGATAGAAAAGATCAAGCCGTCTCTAATTTTGTTTACAGGCGACGCAGTAAATTCTCTTGATGGAGTAGCAATCTTCAATGCGTTCGCCGCGCGAATCAGCAAAGTTGCAACCACTTTGGCAGTCAAAGGCGATTGGGATTTTGCCTTTAATCCCCTGGATGTTTTGGTTAAAAGCAAGTTAGACGTTGTTGCCGGTTATCGGATCATTGAAATCAACGGCGTAAAATTCTGCATTGTCGGAGCTGATTCCGGTGCATCATGCAACGAAAGTTGGCAAAAGGCTCCGAAGGGTCTGCCCACGATCATGATGTATCACAACCCCGACGGCGATGTGATCCTAAACAATAAAACACAAGGAATTGATCTCTATGTCTGTGGTCATACGCACGGCGGGCAAATTGACCTGCCATTTTACGGAGCCTTAATCACTCAATCGATTCAAGGAAAAAGGTATGAATCCGGGCTACACAAACTAGGGAATATGTGGATATACACCAATCGTGGTATCGGTATGGAGGGTCACTTCCCGCGGATCAGATTTTGCTCACCACCGGAACTCACTGTGTTTGAATTGTCAGGTACAGGGAAGCAAAATTGAAATTCTGAAATGCTCAGACAGACTGTCTATTCCTCAGTGCCAAACTGATTATGTCGCCAAATCAATCTTCCAAAAGTTCGCCGAACGACACCACCAGGCAACCACAAGATCAGCCAGTGCAAGAGCAAAGCGAAAGTTGTAGAAATGACACTTAGGTCGCGTCCGCCAAAGTAATATTTGGACAGAAATTGCTTGTTGGGAAAAAAGGATTCCTTCAAAACCCTCATCTTTCTTGACGAATCATCGGAAAATTTCGCATTTGCTAACAGCATCGGCACACTGCTAGCGTTCCAGTAAAAAAGTGGTGTCACCGTAAAGGTGAAGAGTCGTTGGGAAATTCCTTGGGCTCTTGGAGATAAGTCGTGAACTACTTGATCAGCATCCCTAAGACCAAGCCGCTCTTGTGCCAAGCTCAGCCCAGCACAACACGCGGTACTAACTCCTTCTACCTCGGAACGCCTGACAAACTCATTCCACAGTTCAGGTGTGCCATTAATCTTTTCTGCCAGGAGCTTGATGTCTAAAAGTTGTTTCCAACCAATTAATCTATCCTTCTCAAAATGAGTGAGCGAAATCATCAATTGATCTAGTAAATCAGGAGCGCAAAATAGTTGATCTCGCCATTGCACAAATTTAGCGTCTCTTTTGAAACGATCCAGTTCGATCATCTTGAGCCCGCGGTCCAGTGGATTGAATTTGATATCCAGAAGCGGCCAGCGATTCCGATAAAAGCCGAAAACGGCTGAGGGCACCAGCTCCGCGGAGGGCGCGAGGAACAGGTCATCTACTGAAGCTACCGGTCCCACACCCAGCTGGTTACAAAAACCGGTATCGCCTGTAATGACATGAAAATCATGCTCACAAAGAATTTTATAAAACTCAAGAAAATTTCTTGGATCGATAAAGCAGTCAAAATCACCTGAAAGCCTGAACGAGGGATTTGTATAGCAAGTTCTGCTAGTCACTATTCCTTTCAACCAAATGGCGGGTTCGTGGAGGATGGAGGTAAGCTTCAAAAAGCTTGCGAACTTTGCTTCAAACTTCTCAAATTTGATTGCTTCAAGAGCTGACTGTCTAGTAATGAGAGTCAATAGATCTACCATAGCCCCGTGATGATCTATTGTTAAGCTACGAAATTTCGCCTCTAGTCCTAACAAATGAATAGACTCCAAAGCGAACCCGCATAGCTCATTCTCGCTTACCAAATCAAGAAATTTATTCAGCGTTTCAGCATCCTGAACCAGAATCTGTTCGCTCGTTGCACTTCGACTAAGCAGTGCTGCCAGAATAGCCTCGGGCGCACTGATGTCGGACAAACCAGACAGTGAAAAAATTCGTTGTGACTTTCCTCCACATCTAAATTTGTATTTTGTTAAATCCATTTATCACCCGCACTCTAATATTTCGTATTTTCACAGTTCTCTCAACTGAGTGCGAGCTGTTGCGACAAAAATAATTTCCATGCAATTAACTGGTGCTTATTCAGTTCAATTATAAGTATGTAAATCCGTTGATGTCAGGAAGTTGGTTGAGGTAGTCACACGGTATACTCAGTTGCGAAGAGCCTTAATTACCAGCACAACAATACGTTTGGAACCTTTAGCCAATGCCATCGACTCTGGAGTCTTTCACTCCGCTCACTGAGACCTTTGAGCACCAAAGTTCATTAAGATCGATTAGTACACTAGACAGCGGTCGCGCGGCGGCTTCCCCAGCCAAACGACTGTTCGATATTGTGTTTGCATTGTTTGGACTAATCGTTACCGGTCCGATGCTCTTAGCATCCTGCTTGGCAATAGCGCTTGAATCTTCAGGCAGCCCACTGTTTGTGCAAAAGCGAGTTGGTCGGAAAGGCAAAGTGTTCAATATTTACAAGCTGCGAACTATGCATTGCGATTCACATACGGCCGGATTTAAAACGGCAAAAGACGATCAGCGTTTAACTTCCGTTGGATCATTTTTAAGACTCACAAATCTGGATGAGTTACCCCAACTGATAAATATATTGTTGGGAGACATGAGTCTGATTGGACCCCGTCCTCTTTCTGTGGACGAAACTGAATACATTAAAGGAACACTCCAAGTAAGCTCTTCTTATGCAGGCTTTTCTCCACACAGCCGCCCAGGTCTTGTAGGACTGGAGCAAATAAATCGAAATAGAGAGCTCACTTACTTTGAGCGTTTTGAGTATAACCACGAATATGAGGCCAGCTGGAGTGTAGTGCTCGATGTACAAATATTCGCTCGGTCCCTATTTATGTGCAAACACGTTAGCATCGCCGGTGGTGTAGGACTAGTAGCGCTCATATTCGCAACACTACAGTGCATACACGTGTTCGGTTAGGGCGAAATTGAGTTTTAGCCTAAAAGTTCTTGGTAAAGGTCTGCTACTGCGGCAACATGACGTTTTAGCGTAAACATATTTTGGGCGCGTTCTTTTGCCTGACGTCCAAGTTTGTATCTTAGCGGCGAATCGTCAAGCAACTGATTGATTGCCGATGCAAGGGCATTTGAATCATTGGGCGGTACGGTCATGCCCGTCTCATTGTGAATACTCACCCACGGAACTCCGGTCGGTAAGTTGGTATTAATTACTGGTTTTCCAGACAGCATTGCTTCCACTTGTACGAGACCGAAACACTCAGTCGGCAAAGTCGAAGGCAGAACAAATAGCGAACTTCTTCTGTAAGCGTTTGCCAAATCATCGTCTGATATTCGCCCTAAAAATTGAACTCGGTCGGCAATTTGCAAGTCATTTGCAAGTGTTTCCAGCTCACCTCGTAAAGGTCCCTCGCCTACCAGCATCAATCTTGCATTTACATTTTTCATCGCCTTGATGAGGACGTCGCATCCTTTGTAGTACACGAGTCGACCGACGTACAGTATGATTGGATCTTCAGAAATATCACTGACACCATCGCTGGTGTTCTCTGGATACGGACCCCCAAAGAGCTCTTCGGCAATTCCTAACGGAATTACCCGACACTTATGTTTGCGCTTGTAAAGAACTGGGGTATGCTCCACCAATGCTGGAGCAGTTACGATAATCATGTCTATTCGATCAAGAAACGATTCCAAAAGCGGTTCAATGAACCTTTTAAATCGAGGATGCTTGACCAGGTCGTGATGCCAGGTTGCAACAGTCAACCTCGATTTTGGAGCAGAAATCAGGTGTGACGCCATCGCCAACGGAAAAGGCAAATGATAATGAGCCACATCGCAGTTATATCGACGCAATTCCCACGGAAACATTGCCGCGAGTGGTCTGCCTTGAATTTCAACAATTCTGCCGACTGCGGTTACAGGCACCCCATCAACGGCATCATGACGGGTACGGGAATGGCTATGTGTACATAGGACACTAACGTCATGATCGACTTTGAGCCCGGCCACCAAGTCGGAAACCGACTTCTCGACACCACCGTGATCGGAATAAAAAGTTGATATTTGTACTACCGAACGCACTTTCTGGAATCCTAAAATTGGATTTCAAGAATACACTTATATGGAACCTATCTTCCTCCAAAATTGGAGCACTGTAATAGAGTGTTTCGCAGCAAGCAGTGCTAAGCCTTAGCTGTTGCCAATAGTTAAAAGGACCAGGCAGGGAGGTTTCGAGATAGCCAAGATCCTCTTGACAATCGGGTTAATCAATTCAAAAGTCTCAATCAACTGTCTGGACTAGCACTGTAGTATTCTTATTGACATTCTCAAATAGGTAACTCCATGGAGAACCAAATGCGCGGACTTTTCACTAAGGTCACAACGAATTCAATCGCCTTCACCTTTGTTGCGGCGATTATAAGCCCCGCATGCTTATCTGCAGAGCCTTCTTTTAGGCAAGAAAGACCGACTGCTGACAACCGGCAGGTTGCGGCTCGCCCAGCCCTGGCCGGAGTCCCTCAAAAACTTCCTCAAAAAGCCTTCAAATTGAATGTTGGAATCACACAGGAATATGTGCTCGGACCTGGGGACGTAATGTCTATAACAGATCTGTCTTCCGACGACGACAAAGGTTCAACTACAACGGCGCCAGTACTGCCGGACGGAACGGCTGTAATTAATTACGCTGGTGTCATTGAAGCTGCTGGACTGTCTCTTCGCGAACTCAACACCCTGATCAACGAAAAAGCTAAGAAATGGTTCGTTAACCCTGAAATCGTCGTCAATCTAGCGCGACAGCGGCCTACGCAAGTCTACTTGCTTGGCGAGGTTAGTCATCCCGGACTCTACACCCCGGGTGCAGCTGCAGGAGCATCAGCAGGCGGCGGAGATGAAGGCGGCGATGCAACCGCAACCGCTGGGGAGAGTAAAGCACCACCTGCGGCAGGCGGAATTTTTACGGTTTCATCGGCGTTGGAAATGGCTGGCGGTTTAAAAGAAACTGCGGACATTAGGCATCTACACGTGACTAGACTCCATCCAAAGCAAGTCATTGACGTGGATTTGTGGAAACTGATGCTTGACGGAGACGTCAGTGAAGATTTGGTTCTTCAACCTGGCGACGTTATTTACGTACCAAAAGGCGGTTCTGAATTTAATACCAATGATTTTGGTAAAGTGGTGGCTAATAATCACAAAATAAGGGTTATGGGAGCAGTAAAAACTCCTGGACTGATGCTGATGTCTGGAGATGACGACATCTTGTCTGTTATCGCCAGAGCTGGCGGTTTTACTGATACAGCAAAAGACAAATTCGTCATTTTAGCTCGCACCAATCGCGATGGCAGCATAAGCACTGAAAAAGTTGACATGAGACTGAACCATGCTCTTAAAAATCCTGAGTCTCAAGCCCGTGTGAAGGTGCGGTCAGGTGATGTGATTGTTGTCAAAGATTCAGTCGCTAAAAAAGCCATGGCCTTCGCTGGCAAAACCATGCCTCAAGTCATGATGAATGCAGCCATGCAAACGATGATGTTTAGATTGAACTCAGCAGCGTCAGCCTCCAAATCAGTAGCTGTAACGAAGTAGAACTATGCAAGCATTCCGCAGGCGAATTTTCATTGGCTTAGTGTCAGTGTCGCTCTGCCTAGTTATTACACCTTACGCAGATGCTAGTGACAGCAGCACAGCCAGAATGATTCATGACGCTCTTCAACCGGAAGCCAGTCCCCTGGAAACGGTCAACGAGTTTATTGCACACAGCGAGCACATCAGCAAAAAACCTGTAAAGAAGATTCAAGTCAATAATGGACAAATTTTTGCCAGGCTACTCACACCGCTAAACTCATCATTCAATCTAAACGGAGATGACGTACAAGCGATCGTTATCAGCTCCCTCAATGACAAGGGAAAACCGTGGCTGGAAGAAGGCACCATAATTGAAGGTTGTGTTGAATCATCCAAAAAGGCAACCTTTGGCCAAACTGATGGTGCTCTCGTCATTCGTTTTTATAAGGCGCATTTAGGCGACAAACAAATTGATTTATTTGCCGCATCAGATACTGATGACGGCTCAATCAAACCATCAAGTGAATCAAAGCCTACTACAAAAAAACAACGAATCCGAGGCGTCTTGATGACTGTGTCCCGGATTGCTATACCCGCTTCGATAGGAACTGGAGGAATAGCAATCGCGATATCAGCGGGTGCTGGAGCCGTGATCGGCTGCGCGTTTGCTGACAAAGGAAAGCATATTCAAGGCACAGTTAGGGGAGCATGGGAAGGCGCCGGTTTAACAATTCTTGATCCCCTTGTATGTAAAGGAAAATCAGTTATTTTGCCCGAGGGCACGCCCATTCAATTGCAGTTGACAGAGTCCGTGATTGTACCTCCGTACACTGGTAATCCAGATACGAGCAACTTCTCTACCGACCTCGCCGGCAATTTGCTTGGTCAAAAAAACAATGCAAATACATCACTCACCAAATTAGAAACTCACGCCCAAATATTAAACCAATCACCAATCTCCGGAGGTACCACAACTTCCAACGGTCAGGAGAGTGAAAATCACCTTGCAATGGTAAACAAAAAGATCTCGCAAAATAACCTTGCGGGCGCACTTACCGAATTAACTGTGGTGGAAGACCTTTATCCTAATGATGAGAATGTGAAAAAGATGCACACGGAACTCTACAGTCTTGTCTCCGGGGGCAAACAATTGAGCGACACCGCGAGCGATACCACACACTAACCTCACATTTTGATTTGCAAAGGAAACAGTTTTGAATGAGGCGAATTTTATTATGTCCGAGCGCTTTCTATCCCAGCCTAGGTGGCGTAGAAGAAATTTGTAGAAACCTTGCCGCGAAATTGCAGGAAAAAGGATTCACAGTTGCCATTGCGGTAAATCGATTTCCTGATGCCCTCCCGGAAACAGAAGAGATGGAGGGAGTTCCGGTTCACCGATTTTTTTTTAAGAGTCCTGGAAGAACTCTGACAGGGCTTGCTATGGGTGCTCGAATTCCTGGGAACATCGCCAGATTTCTGAAATTCGTCCAATCGTTTGAGCCTGACGTGATTCACGTGATTTGTCCGAGTTCAAACTCACTCTACTGTTATGTCGCCAGGATGTTACTAAAGAAAAAACTGCTGGTCACACTCCAGGGTGAATTCTTTATGGATGCCAACAATTTCTATGACCGCTCAGCTTTTGCGCGATATTCTGCATCCAAACTCTTGAATGCTGCCGATGGTGTCACAGCCTGCTCGAAATACGTACTTGATGACGCTAAACAACGCTTTCCGTTCAACTCTCCGATAGAAGAAGTCTTGTTCAATGGTGTCGACTTAAGTGAACAACTGCAGTCTCAAGATGATTTGATATTGCCAAACAAATTCATATTCGGATTAGGCAGACTTGTTCATAACAAAGGTTTTGACTGGCTGATTAAGGCATTTAAAAGACTTAGCTCACTTCAGCCGAATGTTGATCTAGTTCTAGCAGGAGCAGGAGAAGCCCAGGCTGAATTAAACCAATTGTGCTTAACTCTGGCAATTGAAAAACGAGTTCACTTTGTCGGAAGACAAGCTCGTCCGGCTGTTACCGACCTCTTTCGGAAATGTTTATTTTTCGTATTGCCATCACCTGTGGAACCATTTGGAATAGTTTGCCTCGAGGCAATGCGAGCAGGTAAAGCGGTGATAGCAACCAACACTGGCGGACCACCTGAATTTATTCAAGAAGGCGTCAACGGTTTGCTTGTACCACCAAAAGATGATGAAGCTTTGTTCCACGCGATGAGTCGACTCTGTTCGGACGAAAAACTGATTAAAGAACTAGGCAAAAATGGGCTTGAGCAAGTGCAAAATTTTGATTGGAAACAGATTACAGATCAATACATCAAACTTTATTCCCGGCTCACCTCTGGCTAACACACAAAATAGTCGGTGAGCATGCCATCAAATACGGTGATACCTTCGCTCTAATAATATCGAATTAAGGATTCTTTGACAAAAACGACGCACACTTAAATTCATACCATCACAAGATAAACACCATGCCTACCTCCGCGCCAGTTCACATCACCCAAATGATTCAACACATCATGCGGGTTGAGCCTAAGTCGGTCCTTGACATAGGAGTAGGATTTGGTAAATGGGGCTTTTTGTGCCGAGAATATGGCGACATCTGGTTCAATCGATACGAGAAGTCGGAGTGGACCGTGAGAATAGACGGTTGCGAAGCTTTCCCTAACTATAAAACTCCTATTTATGACTATATTTACGATAATATTTACTACGGTGATGTAAGTGAAACCCTAGACACTTTGCCATCGTATGACCTCGCAATTCTTGGCGATGTGATTGAACACTTCGACAAAGAAACCGGATTACGATTACTCAAAAAATTGTCTCAGAAATGCAACTACGTTTTGATGAGCTCGCCAACGAGTTTCTTCGGGCAGAACTCCGACTTAGATCAGAATCCGTTCGAGGAACACAAGTGTTTATGGACGATCAAAGATCTTGCTGGCTACAATTTCGACTATGACGAGTTTGAAGATTATATCTTCGTCGCCCTAATCGACTGTAAAAAAAGCGGATTAGTAACTAACCGGCAAAGGGCGTCTTCGAAACTAGCTTATTCAATAACACCCTTCAGGAGGCGTCCGAAATTGGTTGCACTCGCAAAGTCGGTTTTTAATAAGCTTCCGATTTCCTGAACCAGCATCTACCGATTGCGTGATTTGATAAACGAAATTGATAATTACCTAACTGGCAGGCGACAAGTTGCTCCCAGTTATAATTGACTAATAACGCTGCTCTTGTCTTCGTTCATAATAATGAGATTCTGATGGAGTGGCGGACTGATGCGTGTCTTATATTGGATTGATAGCCGTGCGGCCAAAATACCAGGCGGTCACCGCGTTCAGTTTGAGCAAACAATGCTACACGTTCAAAAACTAGGCGCTAGTGCCTGTCTAACTTTCGAGCGTCCGAGCAATCTAGATAACGTCGATATTATCCATGGTCTTAGTTTGACCGCTGCAGACGTTAAGTATTGCAAAATACAAAAGAGAATTTTGCCAGTTGTACTTTCAACAATATATTGCAGCAATCGTTATAAATACCCCGACTTTAGTCTGTGCAGCCCTCTGCGTAGATATGCCAGAAGAGCGCGTCTGGCACTCCAATTTTCGATTAGCGCCGCAATTGGTGAACATCAAGCTCTGTGTCGGCACGTCATTGCAGATCAATATGAGCGCAG
>PLXC01000095.1 GCA_003151275.1 Candidatus Melainabacteria bacterium | reverse complement strand
AGACGACGTCGTCGAAGGCATCGTCTTGATGCGACGCGGGGAAAATCCATCGATAGCAATCGAGAATATTCACAATGCCTGGAAAGACATCACATCTAGTTTAGAGCCCGGTATGCGCCTCGAACCACTGTACGATCGCACCTTGCTTGTGCGGCACACCATGGACACTATCAGTCACAACGTCGTCGAAGGCATTGTCCTGGTAGTCGTTATCCTGATGCTCTATCTGTTTCAAGTTCGCAGTGCCCTGATTTGCGCTTTAGTCATTCCTTTAGCCTTGATGATCGCGTTTATCTTGCTGAAACTGTTTAACGTACCTGGAAATTTGCTCTCCCTCGGCGCCATAGACTTCGGCATCATTGTGGACGGCGCCATCGTCATGGTGGAAAATATAATCCGTCAACTGGGTAATTTAGAAAAGAACCCGGCTCCTGAAACGGTCAAACTTACAATTGCTCGAGCAGCTGTAGAAGTAGCTAAGCCTGTGTTGTTTGCCACTAGTATTATCATCGTTACCTTCCTACCGATTTTAAGTTTGCAGGGCGTCGAAGGAAGATTATTCCGACCACTTGCCATAACGATGAACTGCAACCTTTTGGGAGCAGTTCTCTGCACAATGACGATCATCCCGGTTCTCTGTCTGCTTATTTTTTCAAAGAGGTTGCCATCACATAGGGAAAGCCCCTTAATGCAAGCAGCAGAGCATCTCTACAAACCAATTTTGAAATGGTCGATGCAGAGACCCCGTCTAATTGGACTCTGCGGACTGCTGATTGTGGCGTCTTCTCTATTGCTGACACCATTTCTGGGCTCAGAGTTCATTCCCGAACTCGAAGAGGGCAATATTTGGCTGCGCGTCACGATTTTACCAACCAGCGTTTCCCTGGATAAAGCAGTAAGAGTTGCACGCGAAATAAGATCAATAGTAAAAAAATATCCTGAAGTGATCAATGTTGTCAGTCAAGTAGGCACTCCGGATGATGGCACAGATCCAAACAACTACAGCAACGTCGAGATCTTTGTCGACCTAAAACCTCAGTCGGACTGGCGCCCTCAATTTGCCACTAAGCAAATGTTAGTCAATCAAATGAGTACCGAGATGAACACTGCCATGCCTGGCTTTCTTTACAATTTCTCGCAATACATAAAAGACAACATGGATGAAAGCATCGCCGGCGTCAAAGGTGAACTAGCGATAAAAATTTACGGTCATGATCTAGGAATTTTGACCGACTTGGGGAAACAGGTTAAACATTGCGTAGATAGCGTACCGGGCATGGTCGACGTTGCTGTGGACCAACTATTAGGTCAACCTCAGCTTCTCGTCACTATCGACCGTGACAGAGCCGCCAGATACGGTATCAACTCAAACCAGATCTTGGATGTCGTCGAAACCTCGGTCGGTGGCAAGATAATTACAGAAGTCCTAGAAGGAGAAAGACATTTCAGCCTCGTCTTGAGATTTCAAAAAGATTACCGAAGTCAGGCGATCGATTTAGACCACATCCAAGTTTCAACGCCATCTGGACTGAAGATTCCGCTTGGACAAGTTGCCACCATATCGGAATCTCACGGTGCAGTGGCAATCTTGAGAGACAAGAATTCACGTCGCGCAGCCATAAAAGCCAACATCCGCGGACGAGACCTGTGCTCGGCAGTTTACGAAGCACAAGCCAAAGTCGCCCAGAGCGTTAAGGTTCCAGAAGGATACCAAATCGTATGGGGAGGGCAATTTGAACGAGCCCAGCACGCCATGAACGGGCTAATGATCATCATGCCAATCACGCTTGGCTTGGTTTTCTTACTTCTGTACACAGCCCTAGGCTCTGCTAGAACAGCGTCGTTAGTAATGCTAGCAGTGCCACTAGCAGTGCCTGGCGCGATAGTGGCTCTTTTCCTGACCGGCACACACTTCAGCATATCGGCTGGCGTAGGCTTTATCGCCTTGTTCGGGGTCTCGGTGCAAAACGGCGTTATCTTGGTCTCGCTTGTGAAAGGATTGCTCGACGATGGACTGACTCTAACTGATGCTGTTTACACAAGTGCAATGGTTAGACTTAAACCGGCACTTATGACGACAACTGTGGCCTTTGCAGGATTGATGCCGGCAGCTCTTTCAACCGGCATCGGTTCACAAAGTCAGCGACCATTTGCAATTGTAATTGTGGGCGGATTGGTACCAGCTATCCTGCTTTCTTTGATGGTTTTACCGTCACTGTATGAATCATTCGAAAATGGATTTCGCTTTAAAAGACGCTCGAAGCTGCAGTTGAGTGGAGCCGAGAACAATATGTTGCTGAGCTCAGCAGAGACAGCAGGTAAGGCTGAGGAATCACTAACGACAGAAAGCGGGCAAGAATGACGCAGACAGTCTCGCCGGGACAAGAACCGCAACAGGAATGATGCCACTACCTGTGGTGGCATCAAAGACAAATTTTTTTTGCGATCAAGGAAAAATAGTAGCGGGCGAATATCCTGGACATCCTGGATAGGATCGTAGATATTCGCCCGCTAGATTCGACAACGATTGATTTCCCCTGGGATAGCCGAATTCGTTCACATTCACTTACTGATTGAGATCGTCAGCAGTTTCCGGGAGCGGTCGGTGATTAAGAAGCCAGGCGACCAAGTGTTGTCCATTTGGGGAACCCCAGCCGGTAGGATAATCCCAACCCACACCGGCGTTGTAACCGGGTGACAACGGGTCTCCTGCATTGTCTCCTCCGTTGTTGCCTTGGGTGACATCATGGAAAAGCGAGGAGTAGTTTGCCGAATTAGCCATGGCATAGATGGTGATATTGCTGCCACCAATTCGGCTGCCAATGCCTTGCTCTGCCAGCGCCCATAGTGCCGCCCAGTTTGGCGTGCCGCAACTGGTACCGCCTTCGAGCAACCATTTGCCGCCGAAGCGCACCGGATAACCCGTAGAAGGATCGGCATTAAAACTGACGTCACAGCTAGTTCGTTTTTGATTGGCAGGAGCATACCAGCCGTAAGCAGGCACGCCAGTTCCTGTCTGCCAAGCAGACCGATCCCAAAAGATCGAGATACCTCCACCACTACCGCTCCAGGCGCTCTCGGTTTTCCACGTCGAGTCCACGTTGGTCTGTAATGTCGTGCCACCGACGGCGGTGATTAGCGGATCCGAACTTGGATAGCTGGTGGCGAGCACAGGCTGCTCCAGATCATCCCCGGTTCCATAGGCACCGTCATCGCCGCTGGCAGCGAAGATGACTATCCCCTGAGCAGCAGCTTGCTCGAAGATCTCGTGCAAGGTGAACATTTGCGACCAGCCCAGTTTCGCCTCCTCTATTCCCCAGGAAAAGGAGACGACATTGGCATCGTTATCGCAAACTACCTGATTGAAAGCCAGGTCCAGGTTGCGGAACGCTGGAGTGGCGGCAATGTACATCAGTACGTCGGCGTCAGGAGCCTGGCTAGTCGCCTGTTCGAGATCCAATGTCGTTTCGACACCTTTGACGGAGGTTTCGCCACCAATTGGGATGTTTGTGATTCGACCAGTGTGACGAATGCCAAACTGAGTGTAGAAGTCAACCAAATCCTGTGGGTTATAGCCGAAGGCAGTGACAATGGCAATTGTCGTACCCGCTCCGCTATAAGCACCACCGGTGTTGTGTCGGTTATTGACGTTGGGGAAATTATAGGCTGTAGCGATGCCGCTGGGACTGTACGCCACGGGCTGCTGTGCGCCTGCTGCGTGCTGCATGGCTTGGCTTTTCATCATTGCCAGGCTGTTCAGACCGGAGACGGATTGCACGACCTTGGCGATATCAGAGGGTAGTTTTGGCTCGACACTGTTGGTGAAGCCACCGGATACTTTGTGCAGTTGCACATTGAACACGTTATCAACGCTCGTGGCTGTGGCCAGCGCCTGAATCAAGAGGCGATTGGGGCTGATATTGAGCACGCGAATGCCATGATCCCGCAAATAAGCAGTGACCGTATCCACATCAGACTGGGTCGGTGAAAAGCGGGTCGCAAACTGGGCCGGCGTGAGCCAGTGATGATAAAGCCGAGACGTCGGGTTGGACAGCTCTGTGAGCAGCCGCTGCAGTGCATCTTCATTGCGAAGGCGCAGTCCGAAGACGAGCGGCACCGATTGCTCAGGCGATACTAAAGATGGTGCCTGAGCTTGGGCCGGATTTACGGATCCGTTATGAGGTTGAACGAGCGGGGCCGCTAAGGCTGGTATGCCCAGCATTGCGAAAGCGACGGAGGGTAGAATCTGATGAAGGAATCGATTGGTTTGCATTGGTTTTCTCCGCAGACGTCAGGGCTGACGGTCTGCTCTTGGTCAACAGGACCAAATTCTTTAGAGACTTGAAAGGACGCTAACCGGCTGGGAGCCTAGCTCATGCGTCTAGAGGAGTTGGTGGAGATTTGCGCAGACAACCTGCTAAAAAGAAGGTGGAGTCTGTCTGCTTGATTGATAGTTTTGAGGTTGGTGAATTCGCGGTTGATGATTCAGCGGTGGACGCTGATTCAGCAATTCAAGGCTATTACACCGGTGACGTACATAAGTGTATAAGCCACAATGGCAGCTCTTGCCAGAATGCGGGTGAATACGGGTTCTTTGCGAAAACCCAGTTCCAGCAGGACGATCGGCCCTACTAGTCCAAAGACAAGCTTGGCTGCGATGAACCAGCCCAGTCCAGTTGACAGAACCGACGCAAACAAGGGGTTGCCTTCGGATGCATCGGCTTTAATTAGCACATAGATAGTCGACATCAGGTCTACAACGCCGATGACGAAAATAACTATGCTTTCGTTAGCGATTTTTCTCATAGTAGTTTTCCAGTCCGTCGGCTTGAATGGTTGATTTGCCGGCGTGATATTCGTCAGGCACCAGATTTGGTGTCAAAGTTAATGTTGGTGAAGCGAAAGGTTGGTTGGCGTGAGCCTCTGAAAGTAACCTTGAAAGTGAAGTTGTGAATGACTTGAACCTACCTAAAGAGAATGCTGCAGGCAAGCGAAAATCTGATTTCAAAGCTTCTTTTCAATCAAGCTCGGGAAAGACAATATACACACTTGAGAGTTTTTCTCGCGAACACTTGCTCTGCACTTAAACTTGGGAATTGCTGCATTCCTGAATAATAGGAAGCAAACGCGCCAACCCGTCGCGAATTCTAGACTCGCTCATCTGCGCAAAGCTGAGTGAAATGCCAGAACGATATTGATCTCCGTGGAAATAAGGTGAAAGGGGCACTACACCAATTCCATTTATAAGAGCCTGCTCAAAGACCCTCAAATCATCAACTGACTCATTGAACCAAACTGCCTGATGAAAGCCCCCAATCACCGGCGTAAAACGAATCAGGTCCGACTGCCACAACTGCAATCCAGCCAAGAGTGCCATCCTCCGCAACCGGGCTGCTTGCGTGACGCGCAAAATATCCTGTTCAAAACATCCTTGTTCGAAATAGTTTAGAACCAAATGCTGTGACAGATTCGATGGAACAGCGGAGGCAAGCCAACTTGCGAGCGCTAAAGAATTGTGGAACTTTTTGGGTACTACAATAAACGCGAAACGCAGGGCCGGGTTTAGAAGCTGAGAAAGAGAGCCAATGTAAATGACACGCTCGCCAGCGCCTTTGGAAGCTGCCAAACCTAGCAATGATACGAGTGGCTCGTTTTGATAGACAAAACCAGCGCCATACGAGTCTTCTACGAGCGTAACGTTAGTGGCCTCAGCCCAGGCAAGTATTTCAGCAGCGCGTTCCCTTGATAGCGATGCGCCAGTTGGGAAATTCGCTGATGTGATTAAGTGGGCAATGGAAGCATGTCGCACCTCTCGCAAAAGCTCAATTTTAACGCCCTGCTCGTCTTGAAGAACGTGAATGAGCTGCGCTCCCTTGCTTGCATAAGCAAGCAAATCGGTGATGCTTCCTGGCTCCTCAACAACAACGGCAGAACCCTCTTTTACTAATATATACGCGACTAGATCGCGAGCTTGCTGAGCACCAGAAACCAGGAAAATATCTTCGGGAGAAGTGATCAGATCGCAAGTACGATTCAACCACTGAGACAAGTAACGGCGTACTGATAGCAAGCCTTGAGCACTGGTCGGCTCTTCATTTGGGGGCGAATCAGCTGGTGAATAACGCTCGATAAGCTTATTCCAATGCAAGCCGTCTGCAGGATCTAAGCCGCGTTGATAAACTCGAAAATCGTATTCGACTAAGACGTCCCACCAGGGGTGAAACGCAGTGTCATTAAATGCTTGATTCAAATGGCGAGTGCTGGAACTCCAAGCAAATTTATCGCTCAACTCCCAGTCGGCAGATTGGTAAGTGGCTTGTGTAAATTGCAGTTCGCCCACGCCCGGATCATTGATCGACTGTAACGCCGTAGCTGCACCAGTCACATAGTTCCCGGACCCATGCTTTGCTGTAACCACGCCGAGCTCAATCAGTTTATCTATTGCTTCCCGGACTGTAATAGTTGAGATTTGCAGCTGCTTTGACATGTCTCGAATGGAAGGTAGTTTCTCTCCGGAACGAATGCGCCCGGTTTCAATTTCGCCCAGCAGTCCTGCGTAAAGCTGCCTGGAGAGAGGCGTTGAAGAGAAAACATTCAGAGATAGAGCGATTTTTTGAGCCATCGTAGTCGCTACCGTTGTGATTCTGAAGTGTCTTGATTTGAAATTGAGGCGAGCAAAGTTTGCATATAGGACACAATCGTTTCTGGTCGCTGAGCAAAGCTAAGCATCAGACCGGGTCTACCAACATGCGCGACATAAAACGGTGATATCGGCAGGACATGCTCTCGAAAGCAAGACTGAGCTAGAGAAACATCATCGAGTTCGGAAGACAGCCAAATAGTTTGGAAGATGCCCGATTTAGTCGGTGAGTAAATTATCCTTGAGTTGTTGCTTAGTCTCAGTTGTTCGAGCAATACTGCTCGTCTGAGCTCGAGCAGGCGCTGTAATTTCCGTATGCGCTCATGCACGAACTCTGTTTCGAACAGTCTGAACGCCAATCGTTGCACTACTGTTGAAGTGCAGCGACTAGCAATTGACTTTAGACGAGTAAAAGGAGCACGCACTGCGGGAGGTACCACAACAAATGCAAGCTGCATTGACGCTGGAAGAATTGCTCCCAGAGCGCCTAAATACAAAGTTCGATCGCTGGCATCAATACTATGAATGGAGGGAGTCAGCCGGCTCTCGTAGGTGAATTCGCAATTCGTATCGTCTTCGATGATAAGCGCATTATTGCGATCAGCCCATTCTAGAATTCTTTGTCGTCGCGGGCGGGAGAGAACCGCACCTGTAGGACATTGAGATGAAGAAGTTACATAGGCAAGCCGTACATCCCTCAGCGCTTCGAGTTCGTCGGGGATCAGACCGGAATCGTCCAATCCCACCGGCCTTAAATCCGCATTATGTGCGCGGATCCACAGCGAGTTGACACCTGGATCTTCGACCATCATAGCCGTTCCCCTGTCGATGAAAAGGCGGGCGACAAAATTACGACATTCCGCCACGCTATTCATAATAATTACGTTTGCCGCAAGGCAACGCATTCCTCGAGACTGATTGAGCCAGTTGGCGATCTGTTCTCGAAGTTCAAGATAACCCGCAGGCTCGCTTAATGATAACGGCATTGATTGACAGTCTCGTTTCCAGGCATTGATGGCGTTCTCATACCTCGTTCCGGAGCAAGCCTCTTGAATTGGCATGCCAATGATCTCGCTAATGGATCGTGTCGGTGCCCCAAATATGGTGGCATCAACGAATTTACGGATAGTGGCAGCGGTGAATGGTCCCCTAGCGTCCGCTTGAGTGTCCGTGTGCGGAATAACGTCGTTGTAGTGAAACTGATTAGCGGTGTGCGTGGCTCCTGCTTTTGAAAATTGTCCAGCCAGCAAAAGACCGTTATTCGAAACAAACGTGCCAGAGCCTTGCCTCACCTCCAGCCAGCCTTCAGCCACTAGTTGATTGAATGCTTTCCTGACGGCAGCAGAGCTTGTGCCCAACTGCAGCGCGAGAGTTCGCATCGAAGAAATTTGTTGACCAGCCTGGATGCGGTTATTAACCAATCCATCCGCAATGGACTTTCTCAGCTGCACATAAACCGATTCCTTCGAATCGGCATCTAAGTCAGATAAAAGAGCGTCATTATCGGTCATTAGTTTGCTGGCTAAATGGTACCAAACTTGCAGAGAAAGAACTTCCCAAGATGCATCTGACTATCGTGTAACGATAAAAGGTAATCTAATGTTCCCCGCCCGAGCAATTAATCCATACAACGTTTTAGTCATTCCGTCCGGTGGGACAAGAAAGATAATTAACCGGCAGGAGTGCTTGAATGGCAGCAAGAATTAAAAACACCAATCACCGATTGATTGGATTAGTGGCATTGATACTATATGCGATACCAATTTGGGCAAACCCCGTACAGGCCAAAACGAATCACGCAAAGTCTTCGACAGACGAGCAGACGCTGCGTGATCAGGCATCAGAGTACGCTCGAGCCTTTTCTGCAGCAGACGCAAGCACGTTGGCAAATATGTGGGCTCCGGATGGCACATTTGTTGATGCCAACGGTCAGGAATATCAGGGTCGCACGGCTATTGAAGCCATGTTTATAAACCTGTTCAAGCAGATTGGCAAACAACCTCTTTCAATTTCTGTTGAATCAATTCGCTTTCCGGCTTCCACAGTGGCAATAGAAGAGGGCACTTCTCAGATGGTGAAAGGCGCCCCTCTCGGCAGCGTCGGGCATTACACCGTCACCCATGTCAAACGAAATGGTCTCTGGCAGATGGATGCGGTCGCAGAAACAAACCGACGCAACTCTGATGCTCCAGTGTTGCCTGAAAGCAAATTGCCTGACATGAGCTGGATGATTGGCAATTGGACTGCCACTGGCAAAGCTGAGACAATTCACCTGCATGCCGATTGGATGCCAAATCACAATCAAAACTTTATTAAGTGTACTTACTCGGCCGACACACAATCCCCTCCTAACGACGAGCTCCAGATTATCGGTTGGAATCCGCGCACCTCGCAGCTTAACATCTGGCATTATGCATCCAATGGAGGTTTCGGCTACGGCAGACTGGTCACTACCGATGGTCAAACCTGGGTCGAACGGGCTAGCAGCATGCAGACAGATGGCACCATATGCAGTGCCAATTACACGCTTAAGAAACTGAACAATGACAGCTTTACGTGGCAGTCGACACATAGAAATCGTGGTCGTGCATCTTTGCCTGATACGCCGATTGTCACGGTGCAACGCGATGGGTCAGCCGCCAAATAAATTCAAGGTAATTTTTATGCGTATTAGAATATCAAAAGTACTAGCTGTGACTGCGGCTTTCTCACTGTTGCTGATCACATCCATTCAGCCGTCTGCGGCACGCGGCGGCGGCGGCGGTGGTGGTGGTGGTCGAGGTGGCGGAGGTTTTGGCAGAGGCGGTTTTGACCGCGGCGGTTTCGGTGATGGTGGCTTGGATCGGGGCTTCGATCGGGGTTTCGACGATGGAGCGTTTACGCCGCGCAATGATGATTCAGGACTTCGCAATGACGATGCCAGACCAAGCGCATTCAGCAATAGTCCGCATACTTCTGATTCTGCCTTGAGATCCAGTGCAGATCACGACTATGGCGTTCTATCAGCAGACAAAGGTTACGGACTGCCTTCCGACGGTGGTTTCGGCAGGGTAGCGATGGCGGACACGGGCAGAAATTATGGCAATTACAGCACTGATCGACTGTCACCGGCAGACTTAGGCTCTCGGGCCCAAGCTGTTAGAGATGGTTTTACTAACTATGGCGCATTCGACCACAACTGGTGGGGCGCGCATGCCGGTTCATGGTACTACCCGGGGTGGCGCGATGGTTGGGCATGGGGAGGTGTCGGCTGGGGCGACTTATCTGGCTATTGGGGCGATGACACGGCACCAGTTGAATATGACTACGGCAACAACATCACCTACCAGAACGACGAGGTCTATTACGGCACTCAACCCACAGCACCAGCCGCAACATACTACGCTCAAGCACAAACGTTGGCGGATACAACTCCGGTTGTCTCAACAACCAAAGAGCCAGCAAGCGATTGGAAGCCACTTGGCGTTTATTCTTTGACGCAAGGAACGCAATCAAACACGACCATTATGTTTCAGTTAGCTGTTAACAAAGCAGGCGCTATTCGTGGCAATTACTACAACGCTCTGACCCAAGAAAGTAAGCCTGTTCATGGAGCAGTAGACAAGAAAGACATGCGTGCATCTTGGGTTGTGGGTAACAATAAAACGGTCGTCTATGATACCGGTCTGGCCAACTTACTGAAAACTCAGAGCACGATCTTGGTCCACCTCGGCAAGACTCAAACCCAGCAATGGAACCTGATCAAACTAAAACAACCAGCAAAATCGTAGTCACATTCCATGTAATCTAGTCCCATATTGATTCTCCAATAAGGCATAGACCGATTCATTATTTATGCTTGAGTCAGACCCTGCGCTTGCGCGATATAGCCTGTGAGGGCAGGATCATCCTGGACTGTTTGTGCCAGAATGCCCTGACAATCCAAACGTCTGCTCACTGAAGGTAATGCGCAAAGCTCTCAACTTTTTTGCGCACATGCGTCTCTTCGAGATCGGGGAAATATATCAAGCACTCTCCCTCGGGGCGTTGCGCATCATTATAAAATGCGGCTGTCGATGCAACGGCAAGATCCGCTTTGTGCGCTGATCTCAGAAGATTCGTATCGGAGTAGTCAGTGAACTGCACCATGATCTTGAGACCTCCAGATTGTAATGGCACCTGAACGCGAACGCCGAATGCTCGTTTTAGCTCGTAAATCAAGGCTCGTCGTTTTGGAGCAAAATCACGTTCTAGTTTGCTGATGTGTCGTTGTAGATATCCAACACTCAGAAGTTCGGACAAAGTGAGTTGAGGTTGGTGCTCAGTCAGATTTGCCGTATGGATTTTGGCGCTGTTCAAGATCTCACACATTGATTGAGGAACAACGGTGAGGCACATCGCTGTAAGTGGATAGAGAATCTGCCAGAAGCTAGTCAGATAGATGACATTGTCTTGTGTGTCCATCGACTTCAAAGATGGTGGCATATCTCTGCCGTAGTGAAACATACCATCGTGTTCGTCTTCGATGATTAAGACACCGCTCCTTTGTGCCCAAGCCAAAAGTTGCTTTCGCCTGGATAGTGTCATTGTAATTCCAGTTGGCTCTTGGTGATTCGGCGTGACGTAAACTAGTTTGACCGAATTACCTGCGCGTTCAAGAGCTTCTACGGAAATTCCTTCAGCATCGAGAGCTATTGGCACAACATTGAGTCCGAGGTAAGCAGCCGTGCTCGCCGGTCCACCAAATCCGGGGTCTTCTATTGCTATTGATTCTCCGGGTTCTAGAAATAGGCGAAAGATCAGCGATAACGCACTGAAGGAGCCATTGAAGACAACAATTTCGTTCGATCTGCAAAGTACGCCTCGGTTGGAGCACATATACGAGGAGAAGGATGTGCGCAATTCGGAACGACCAAGAACGTCTGCGACGTATCCAGAATCATCCAGCGAGGATTGTGTAGAAAAATTCCGCAGAGTTTTCTTCCATCGCGACATCGGTCGATATGCTCTGGGCGCTACGCCGAAACGGATTGGTTCGTAGCCATCGAATTTGGTGCCCATGTCGATGCCAGTATCGGCTAGTAGACCGATGCCGTATTTCGACAAACGATTTCCATCCAGCGGGTGAGACTTCTGAGACGGCGTCGGCACCTTCGCAGTGCCCGAAACGAACATTCCCAGTTTGCCGTGACTTTCTATCCAGCCAAGACTTTTTAGGTGTTCGTAGCACCTCACAACGGTGTCTCGGGAAACTCCTAGAGTCTCGGCAAGTGTGCGACTGGCAGGTAAAGTCGAATTGACCGGCAAGCGCCCAGATGTAACTGCTTGAATTATAGACTCCGAAATTTCTAAGTAACCGAGTCGCTTACCCTTGAAATTTTGTAGATCACTAAACGCATGCATCATTAACCACCAGGTAATTTTGCCAGTCCAACATGCTCAATTGTTCCATACCACAATGACAATTGAATAGGATTGACCAGAATTGGCGAAGCTATGCGATAGCCTTGAGCTGATTCGATAGCAGTCCAGAATGGATTCGCAAATCCATACCAGTGCAACCTATGCCACCTAGATTTCTTGACATCAGTTTGATGTTCGCGCTTCGCATGATCTTGGCTGAAGCTGAGTCCAAGCGCAATTGCGGTGCGACCATAACAATATGGGCAGTCGATACGATGTGTGAAATGGATTGCACAGGCGGGGCGGGAAAGAGCAAGATTACATTATCTTCCAACACTCCTTATTGCGCATCTGACCAACGCAAAAACCACTCTAAAACACCCAATTGAGCTACTTTTGATTGACCTTCGCGTCGTCTGATATTTGACCGCTCAGAGTGACTTAGCGCTTGTCCGTGCATGCAAGCTAGTGCAGGTTAGCTGGAAGAAGTCCTGAATTTGCGCCTCAACCCATGGCGAATCAATCGGCAACATTTCGAGGCTGAGAGCCACTGGTCGTGGCGGTTTCGCCGAATTACTTAGCGGTTTCAAGAATCCGCCTGAGCCCTAAACAGCAGCAGTGAAACATGCAATAGATTATTCAGGTCAGTCGGCGCGTCGCCGACCGTCATCGCACCGCTTGTGGTGTCAATATTGGAGAGCTGAAAATGGAAGCCACCTTCATCCTGGCGTTGATCGCCACCGCCCTGATCGCTTGGGCGTGCACGGACAGAGTCATCTACCGCGGCGCCGCTTTGGTCACGGCCAACATCATGAAGCACGCCTCTCCCACTTATAAGACTGTCATGGTCGTGCCATACAAGGATCTGAATCTCGACTCGAACATTCTCGTAGCAGTGGTGTCGAACACCAAGGCCTCCGAGATCGCCCAATCGCCGTTTGCCAATCGACAGGTCGTTGTGCGTCGGCGGCTCTTCGGCGCGCCCCGTGTGACGCGCATTTCTTAACCCAAATGACGCTCTTGCGCGCGTAGGTGCTAACGAAACTTCGCGCTACAAAGACTGACGGTCGCTTTCCGTGTTCTGTCAGGAGATGCTCGCAAGAATGGATGCCTGGGTCCACTCATCAGACTAATTCACTCGCGTCGGCTGAAGTGACCGGGTTGACCGGCTACCAAACGAACAGGAGTTAAAACATGAATAGCTACATCAACAAATGCCGAGTTCGCAAGCTTCTTGCGACCATCTGCCTGCTGGCGTCCTTCAGTTCTGCGCCAATGCCCGCACCGGCTGCCGAAGCGGCCCTCGCTGGCAATCCCGCTGCCTTGAGTTGGGACTTCGGTGAAGTCTACGACCTAGTTGAAGACTCCGCTGTCCGCATCGAGTCGATGGGTCGTGTCGGCTCGGGGGTGTTGCGGAGAGGCGCCGACGTGCGCCACTGCGAAGTGATAACCGTGCACAATGTGACTGTCGGGAGACAGCAGATTGGTGTCACTGTTCGATCGGGAGCGGACTACGTCGGGTCACTCGAACGTGCTGACGAGCAAAGGCAGGTGGATATTTACACCCTCAAGGACATGCCGTCTGAGAGTGCGAGCTGTCCCTCAATTAAGATCAGTCAGGATGAACTCGCTCCTCACCTGCTCGTGCTTGGACTGAGCCACACTGCCTTCGGTTTGCACGATCCCCGTCCATTATTCGGCGGCGTTGCCAGAATTGACTCTGCGCCGAGGAGCACCGGGGGCGATGGCAGCAGAAGCGTTGCGATGCTGTGGATGATCACCACGGCAGATGACCACGGCGCCGGTGTCTACAATTCCAGAGGAGAACTGGTTGGTCTCGTGGGATGGACCATCCCCGGCTCTGTGGGTGCTTGTCTCATGGAAGTCGGCAAGAACGTTCAGTCTGCTATCGACGAAGCGCACAAGTCGGGAGCCACCAAGAGCCACTGAACAAAGCGAATTAAGCTCGTAGTGTGCAACTAGCAAGTTCAACCCAACAGCGAAAAGGAATTAAGCTATGGATGACATCGGAATCGGAGAAGCCCTCGCCACGGCTCTGTTGACCTACTGCGGTCTGAACCTCGTGTTCGCCGTTGTCGGCTCCTTCGGGCTCTACAAGTTGCTTTCGAGCAGACGCAGTTCGGCGGCCGCGGTGCTTTCAATTGTGGCTTTCGTTCTCGTTTCGTGCTTCGCGCTCGCCGGCATATTCGGGGGTTTCTTCTACGGTCTCGGGATGTTCTTGCTAGCGACTTTCGGCTACGCGATCTTCGGACTGACCGCAATCTTCCTCAGTCGCAAAGCTTCGTGAGCTCAAGATCGAGGAGGAGGTTCATCTTATGAGACTGTGTTCTCATAAGTCAGGCGACACAAGCTCGATGTCGGGCAAAAGCCCGACTCTTCCCGCCGCAGAAAACAACCGCTAACGTTACCGGTGTCTGAATCCCCGCAGATACGTTGGGCATCAAGCGTAGACTTTTGAATTGAAGGCACCGGCAGCGGTGCCCTCGATTGCATGGTTGTTTTTGCTTTTCCTGCATGCCTCTTAGGATGGCGCAGGTTGTCCGGAAACGGTCATCCCTGCGTTTTTTTCGGACCCAGCCTCATCACCTTAGATCAGCCCCCCTTATTAGGGTGTCTGATTTTTTGGGTTATGACAACTATATAATACAGTATAAACATCGAACATCGTTGTCTGAATGAATAGAGATCAAGGAACGAACCATATTCGGTGCCTTAAGTGACAGCCTTGGCATGTTGCAACTGCAAATTTAGCGCCATTAAATGAACGAATTTTCCGCATTGCACGATCACAGTTTTGCCACAGGGAACCGTTGTAATTTGAGGACGACCAATTCCGCAGAGGCGTTCGGCAAGCAAGGAGAACACAATGGACAGACCATGCAAATCCGACGGCGCTCATCAACATGAAAAGCACCACCACGGGAGCCACCGCGCAACGCCGACACTGAAAATGAAGTCAACGCCGCACATGACGCTAAGACTGCATGGAAAAGTCAGGCAACAATTGAACCGTTGCCAACCTCAAACTGTGGGACAATTGATGCTCGATTGTGCGACAGGAACATCCGGCAACAGTGGTTACTTTTTTCTACGGCTTTCTAATCATCGTGCTGGCCATTTGGGCCGCCATCTTTTGCATGCTCGTCGTGCGCCGCAAAGCTGACCTCGAAGAGCTCCGCTTGAACCACGCTGTCGCCGACCCGCTCTTGTCGGTAATTGGCACGTTGTTTGCGGTATTGCTCGGCTTCCTTGTTGCCGGTGCAATGCAGCGCTTCGATGAAGCGCGGATGAATGTGCAGGAAGAGGCAGGAGCGCTCGCTGATGTCTTCCGCGGCGCATCCGGGTTTCCCCAGCCGTTGCGAACCGACCTGCAAAACAAATGCATAGGCTACGCGGAAATAGTGATTAGCAAAGAATGGAAATTGATGGAAGATCGCAAATCATCGTCGGAAGCGTGGGAATATTACAGTGACATTTGGCGTCTGTGCGTTGACTTCATCCCTGCTAATGATGGACAGAGCAACGTACACCAGGCGGTTCTTTCCGCCATCTCGCACTTGGGCAACTATCGCACGCTGCGTTTTGCTGCCATGGTCAATCAATTGCCTCTGGGAATGTGGATCGTAGTTCTAGCTGGAGGCGGAGCCACTATTGCCTTCACCTATTTTTTTGAAGTTCAAAACGAACGCACCCAAATGCTGATGACCGGACTAGTGGCAACCGTGATGGCCCTAAATATCTTCCTCCTAGCCAACTATGACTATCCTTTCTCGGGTGATGTGCATGTTAGCTCCGCCGCCTTTGAGCTGGACCTTGATTTGTTCAAGAAGTTTCTTCAGAAATCGAAAGCGATTGAACTTCAAGCCCAATCCGGCAAACACCCGCCCGCTCAAATCTTGCAACAAGCGCGCTGACGCTGGACTTCCGTGACCATGCCCATTGGAATTGGTGCAGATTCTTCGGGTATTGGATCGGGTAAAAGCGATTACTAGCTATTATAGTGTTGAATTGATTTTAAAATTCCATGGATGAAAGCGGACCTCCTGAGCTCGCTCGCTTTAGTTTGCAAGAGTCCGATGGCAAGCAAGGATAAAGCCTTTCTGTCGTCAGTGTGCTACCAAGAGAGGGCTCGAAAGCCCTCTCTCCTTTTTTCGGATAGTCTGCAGAATTCAGCTGATCATAGCTTTTGGGATCTTGAGGGCTGAAATCGAGTTTGCCCATACGAGATTTTCTTGTGCAGACGAGTAGTTTTACTTGGTGATACCGATCTGCTTCATCATGAAGGCATAGTCAAACGCGACATCCTTCAAGGCGTCGAAACGCCCCGACTGTCCGCCGTGTCCGGCGGCTTCCAGCATGATTTTGTAGATCAGCGGGTTGGTATCGGTCTTGGTGGCACGCAACTTGGCGGTATATTTGGACGGCTCCCAGTAAGGTACCTGGCTGTCCCAGAACGCGGACCGAACCAGGATTGAGGGATACGCCTGGACGGAGATGTTTTCGTACGGTGAATACGTCCGAATGTAATCGTAATCCGCCTTGACCTTCGGGTTGCCCCACTCTTCGAACTCGGCAACCGTGAGGGGAAGAGTCTCGTCGAGCATGGTATTGATCACATCGACGAACGGCACGTCCACAACTGCCGCCCTGTACAAATCCGGACGCAGGTTGAGCACCGCGCCCATCAGCAGTCCACCAGCACTTCCTCCTTCGATGCTGAGCTTATCTGCACTGGTATAGCCCTTGGCGATCAGATGTTCGGCGCAGCTGTTGAAGTCGGTGAAGGTGTTCATCTTCTTCTTCAGCTTACCGTCTTCCCGCCAGGGTTCGCCCAGGTCGCCGCCGCCTCGAATGTGAGCGATGGCATAGACGTAGCCCCGATCGAGCAAGGAGAGACGAGCAATGCTGAAGCCGCTGGGAATCGAGATGCCGTACGAGCCGTAAGCATAGAGATGGCACGGGCGGCTGCCGTCAAGCTTGAGGTCACGCTTGTAAACAAGCGAGATGGGCACAAGCGTGCCATCAGATGCGGTGGCAAAGATTCGCTCGCTGGCATAAAGAGACGAATCATAGCCCTTCACATCTTGAGTCTTGAGCACCAGCGTGGTCCTGGCGATCAGGTCGTAGTCAAAGGTCGAGGACGGCTTGACCATAGACTGATAGCTAAAGCGATAGTTGTGCACATCGAACTCGAAGTTGGACGCACCCGCGATGGCGTAAGCGGGCTCCGGGAATTCGATATAGTGAACGTCTCCGGTGGACAGCTTCTGGACGCGGATTTTCCCCAACCCATTTTCCTTCTCGTGCACGATCAGGTAGTCGGCGAAGATGTCGACACCTTCCAGCATGACAGTTGGGCGGTGGGGCAGAATTTCCTTCCAGTTCTTGGAAGGCGAGCGGGGGGACGCTTTGACGAGCCGGAAGTTTTTCGCCTCGTCGTTTGTGCGGATGTAGAAATTCTTCCCATCATCATCAAAGTCGTACTTGACCATGTGCTTGAGGGGAAGGATCTGCCTGAATTTCGACAGCGGTTTGTCTGCGCGAATGTAGCTCGCCGTCGAGGTTGTGTGGCTGGATGAGTCGAGGTAGATGAACACACCAGGACGCGTTTTGCTCACTGACAGCCGAAAGAATTCGTCCGGCTCTTCGTGCAGAAGATGATGTCCTTTGGTGCCCAACCGGTGACGATAGACCCGATTGGATCGTTTGGTCGTTGCGTCTTCGGTTGTGTAGAAGATCGTTTTGTTGTCTGCAGCCCAGACGACGGAGGTAACGCGTTCGGCAGTGCTGGCAAGGATTGCACCCGTACGCAGATTCTTAACGACAAGCGTGTATTGACGGAAGCCCTTGTCGTCATAGGTATAAGCGAGGTAATTGCCACTGGGACTGAGCGACAAGGCGCCAAGCTGGAAAAACTTAGCGCCTTTCGCCAGCTCGTTTACATCGAGCATAATCTCTTCTGCGCTGCCAGGCTTGATGCCGCGACGGCAATGGATGGTGTATTGTTTCCCTTCTTCGGTGCGCGTGTAAATAAGCCATTTGCCACGCTTGGCCGGAACGCTTTGATCGGCTTCCTTGATGCGCGAGCGCATCTCCGTGTAGAGAGTGTCCTGAAGCGCGAGCGTGTCGCTCATGTAAGAATCCGCGAAGGCGTTCTCGGCTTCAAGGTGCGGCAGGAGATCCGGATCTTGCACCGGAATATTTTTCATCCACGCATATTCGTCGACCAACCGCAGTCCATGAAGTTCCGTCACAGAAGCAATCTTCTTCGCGACCGGAGCAGAGATGGAATTTTTCATAGTCTTCCCTTTCGTTAGGTTACAGGCGTGGAGCGACTTGATGTCACCCAGAGAAGCTGTCCGTTACAAGAATGAGGATAGCCTATCTTCGAACAGACCCGCTCGAAGTTTGGCACGTGCCTCGTTCCAATCATGTTGATGAGAGATGTTTGTTCAGAACGCAGTTCTCTACGCACGATAGTGATCGTAAAAAAGAGACATAAATTAAGCGCTGAGAGCTTTTAGTGACTAACTCTGGAGAAATGTTTAAACAAGATATACGTAATCACTATATGTTTTTTGGACGTCCTATTGTCAACAGACAAGTTGGCAGTAAGAATTCGTCACTACGTAAGACCCGCATCAATAGGGTGTCGCAAGCTCGCGCACATCTGCCAGCTCGCGCTAGAAAAGCACCATATATAGTGGCAAATGGAAACAGGATGCACCGATTTAGATCCGGTCATCCTGGCGAGAATATAGTTTGTTTGTTGCAGATCTTCGCGATATGACTGAATATCCGAAGACGTCTCAAATGTACCGACCAGACATAACCAATTTGTTACCAATTGAATTATGTTGCCAAATAAATACATGAATCACTCAAAGCCGCATTATGAGTTGAGTTAAGCCCTTTGAAGATCGCGCAGCTAGCAGCGATGACGCAAATTGCGACGCACCAAACTCGGTGCCAAGATAAATACTGATTGTAAGGACGGTCCGATGACCTAGAACTGTCTTCATTCCGAACGAAGTCCTCCTTGAAGGCTTGTTGATTTGAGAACACAAACCTACCCAGTTTTGGGCCTGGATCAGGGGTCATCTAATTCAACGAAATTTGGGACATGATCGAAGTTTCAGGAAATAAATAAGTCAATACTATATAGATGAATAGACCAAGTTCAAAACAAAAAAACAAAAAGCATCAAATCCCAGAGGCACTAACCGACTAGGGAATTAGCTTCCCAAGCCGGTTAGCGCTCATAGGTTGAATCATTTGCCGGCGCCTCCCACACTCGCCATCAGCTTCACGAACCAGTCGACCTTTTCCATGTCCGCTCGGAGGCGGTTGCAGTCCTGACTGGTGAATGTTGCTTGCTTGCGCATCCAGAAGCGTCGACGATACTTGCGCGCACGCACTGAGGCAGCGGGCCAATATGCGTCTTGGACGCTCCAGGTTTCGGCAGCAATGCCGTGGAAAGCTAGTTCTTGCACTGCAAGCGAAGTTGCAGCAATTCGCTGCTTGGAAAAACACATGCGGCAGCGAAACGAGACCGTGAGCCAACCATCTTCCTTGCATTGAAACAAGCGCACTGACTTGCTTTGGAGGTTGACTGGCCCACAGCTAGGGCAATGAAACTGGATCCGATCTCCGAGTGCGGACATGCTTTCCCACATTTCTGGTTGTCGTGGTGTTTGCTGGGACGATTTACCAGACTTCCGCCTGGTAATACATGGGACCGTCGGCAAGTACTTTCTCACGCGGAAGCTCAAGGGCATCGAACTGACGTTCGAAACCTTCGAATCTACCTGGCATGCCGTACGCAGACAAGGAACTATCCGCATAGATGATGAACAGCCCAAGTTCGAAGCCGACCTTGACTCCTACGAGTCCAGAACGGCGCCCACCTTGAGCATCGATGAATGATTGAACGGTCTGACGCAGCGATTCCTTCTCTTGCACTGTGGCCTCGTAACGAGGGGGACCGACGTATAGCACCTGATAGAGGTTGGTAGTCATGGCACACTTCCCGATTTCTCGGTAAATTCCCAGGAGCAATTTGCTTCGCTATTGCGCAGAGACGCAATGGTGTTGCTGGGAAAACTTCAGCTTGGATGATTCGGTGAACCACTCAAGTAAATCTTGCAAACGAAGTCGCTGTCCAACAATTCAGAGTGATCTGAACTTAAAGGGCTCTGAGGTGACAGAACTAGCTTTTGGGCAGCGGTTTTTGTTGGTTTATTAGAGGGGCAAGATGTAATTCCAACCTACGCTAGAAGCCCCTTGGTAATCAACCGTTTTGGGCAACCTGTCAGGGCAAGCAGGATAGATTTAAAGGTGATAGCTAGCGCATGCGGAATATTGACCCGTCGCGGCTCCAACAGAATCATGTTTGGCAAGATAATGAGGGGCCCGACCAAGCGATCCAGGATCGATCAATAGAGCTTCCTCACCTCTTCGTCACTGACGTGCTCATTACCCTCTGCAGGTTCGCTGTTGATGTAGTCTTGATACCACTTCGGAATGTACACGCGCTTGTCAGAAAGTGTGAGAAAAAGTGGTGCTACATGCACCTTTTTAAAAAGTCTTTTGAGCCGATGATACTCCTGCTCAAGCGCCTCCAATTCGTCCCTCACTGCCAATTTTGCTGTGTGCTTGCGCACGAACTGTTCAGCCACCTCCGCACTCCATCCTTGATTCATTAACGCTTTTCCAATGTCGGGCGCTAGTTCGACTAGATGAGTCATGCCGCAATCATTGTGCGCTATCAATAAGATGTTAGTGACGCCACGATGAAGCACGTAACCTATGGCCAGCTCGGCTCCGATCAGCCTTCCTCCTGGTGTGCGGATTACGTAAGCGTAGTTCGCAGGCACAGGCAGTGAGAATCGAAATTCCATGCACGACACAATTAAGACTTGTGGATGCGCCTGGGGATGAAGTGGATAACCGAAATTTTGCGCTTGAATGAAGTGTTCAATCGGTGTTCCTCGCCAACGAGCGGGAATGTCTGCCGAGGAAATCAGCTCCACTAGCTTGTCTTTGTACCTAAGGTCTGCATTTATGCCTACGAATGTGCTCATCTTTTTCACTCTTTTTCTTTATGTTTGATACTGATCAGCGTAGCAAAAGCGAGGTAAAGAAGGAGCTAAGGAGATTGATAAGATGGCCGCGTTCACCCTGCTAAATCTCGATGAACAGCCACAATTACCTCAATATTAAAAATGAAAACTTCTATCATATCTTATCGTAGTCCTACCCCACAAAAAAAACGAAAAGTCAGGGGTGCGCAATGCACCCCTGCTTGAACATGACGAATGCGCTGTGCTACTGCACAAAACGGAAGGTAAGCGGATAGCGATAGGCGGTGCCGCCGCTGACGCTGACAGCCGCGAAAATCGGCAGAATGATGGCGGCGATCGCAAGGACGATCAGCATCGGAATGCCAACCAGCACGAAGCAAAGAACCGCGGAAATGATCGCCCAGAGCACGACGCTGATCTGGAAGTTCAGCACTTCCTTGGCCTGGTGCTTGACGAACGGGGAATCCGTGATGCACATGATCACGATCGGAACGACGATGTTGAGCAGAAGTGAGGTGGCGACGAGCGAGACGAGATGACAGATGACTGCCATCGCTTTTTCCTCGCTGGTGGGATTACCCAAATTGATATTGGACATGGTTGCCTCTCTCAGGTTTAGTTGCGGAATTTAGGTCTTGGTGATCAGACCGAATCTAAAACGGCGGCTTTCCGGTTCGGATCAGCCCTGGTGGTGCGACATGCCGTAATGCTCGTCTTCGGCATGGTTGAATTTGAGCGGTGAGTCGCGCTCTTCGGGCGCCGCGGCACCGCTGTCGATGCTGGCGCTGTGCGCGAAGCCGGAAGACGAAACGCGGTGATGGTGACCATCGCCTGATCCGATTGCTTCTTCGACAGCGTTGTTCAGTCTCATTGTGTTGGCACGGTTCATGATTTCCACTCCAGTGGGTGTTGGGGGGTTGGGCTTTGCGTGATCGCGCTTTGTAGGCGCGAGGCGTTAGTCCATCCGAAGCGGCGATGAATTAGCCGCTGCGAAATCTTCTTTGAAAGTGTGAAAGCAACATGGATGTAGAGTCCATGCTGCTTTCAACACAGGAGGGTTGAACCGTTCCCTAGTGCTTGAACTGCTCTTCTTCAGTCGAGCCGGTCAGGGCGGTCGTCGACGAGTTACCGCCGGTGATCGTCATGATCAGCTCGTCGAAGTAGCCGGCGCCGACTTCCTTCTGGTGCTTCACCGCGGTGTAGCCCTGGGGCTCGGCGGCGAATTCCTGCTGCTGCAGACGGGAATAGGCAGTCATCCCTTCGGCAGCGAAGCCCCGGGCAAGCTCGAACGCGCTCATATTGGTCGCGTGCCAGCCGGCCAGAGTGACGAACTGGAACTTGTAGCCCAGTGCGCCCAGGTCCTGCATGAAAGTGGCGATCTGCTCGTCGCTCAAGTGCGCCTTCCAGTTGAAAGACGGCGAGCAGTTGTAGGAAAGCAGCTTGCCGGGGAACTGCGCGTGGATCGCCTCGGCGAACTTGCGAGCTTGCTCGAGGTCCGGCTTGGAGGTCTCGAACCAGAGCATGTCGACGTGGGGCGCGTAGGCCAGACCGCGAGCGATCGCCGATTCCAGGCAGCCCTTGACGCGGAAGTAGCCTTCAGCGGTACGCTCGCCGGTGATGAAGGGCCGGTCGCGCGGGTCGATGTCGTTGGTCAGCAGGGTGGCGTCGAGCGAGTCGGTGCGCGCGATCAGAACGGTCGGCACATCGAGCACGTCGGCCGCCAGGCGAGCTGCCTGCAGAGTGCGGATGAACTGGGAGGTGGGAACGAGGACCTTGCCGCCCATGTGACCGCACTTCTTTTCGGAAGCGAGTTGGTCTTCGAAGTGCACGCCCGCGGCGCCGGCTTCGATCATGGATTTCATCAGCTCGAACGCTTGCAGCGGACCGCCAAAGCCGGCTTCGGCATCAGCGATGATGGGCGCGAAGAAGTCGATGTCGGTCTTGCCGCCGAGCTTCTGGATCTGGCTGGCGCGGGAGAGAGCTGCGTTCAGCTTCTTGACCAGGGCCGGAGCGCTGTTGGAGGGGTAGAGGCTCTGGTCGGGATAGGTCTCGCCAGCGAGGTTGGCGTCAGCCGCGACTTGCCAGCCGCTCAGGTAGATGGCGCGCAGACCGCCTTTGACGTAGTTGGTTGCCTGGGAGCCGTTCATGGCGCCGAGGGCAGCGACGAAAGGTAGCGAGTGCATGTC
This sequence comes from Candidatus Melainabacteria bacterium, assembly GCA_003151275.1. The sequence goes on along the minus strand of PLXC01000095.1, from coordinate 2,640 downwards.
GGCCCAGAGGCGTTCCGCGCCATGGCGGGCGATTGCGCAGTCGTTCTGGATGGAAGGTCGAAGCATCTGCACCTGGTCGAGGGTGTAGTCGCGGACGATGCCTTGAAAACGATTTTGATGTGCGGAGGGCTTCAATGTTTTCGATTCGTTCATATCTGATCCTTCAGTTGGTTACTCGGAAAGAATTTTCGCGAGCGGGGTGAAGCAATGTTGCAACGCCTAGACACCTGAAACTGCTCGTTAAGAAGTCACAGATAACAAGGCGCCTTGTCACATCCCAAGCCGTTGCGCAACAACCTGATTCCTCTCCTAACATCAAAAGATGTTTCAATCAGGTTTTTGTGACAGGCTTCTTTTAGGTGGCTGCTGCGTTTTTTTGTTTTTGGGGAAGCTTGGATGAACACCTTTGCTTAGCAAACCTTGGAACGCAAAACGAGATGATCGATGTAAAGTTCGTGCATTTAGATACACTCCGTCTTCGGCGCTATGCCGCCAGGACAGCGGATGTAGGCGCTTCGCTTTTCGTAACTAAGTAACGAACCGGCTTATGTTGGAACTCTTTATAAAAACTGAGCTGCACTAGTTAGGCCAACTGAGCTTTAGAGAACCAGATTATAGGCGCGAGTTTTCTGAATGTGCCGCTCCTGAAACTTTTGCTGGAGGGCAGCGCCGGATTTACTCCGCCCAAGCACCGCAGGCGATACTGCACTGTCGTTCTTCTTTTTCGAAATTCTTATTATAAGTTATAGCAGAACAGCAAAAAAACCAATTTAGAAAGTTTTTTGCCGAGGGAGTTGGGACTCCCTCTGCATTCCACCCGCGACTTACTGCCCGGACTTCCGGAGGATGCGCGTCTTACAGGCGCAGACCGAGCAAGACCCGTCCGCGTAGAACAGGCTGATGCCGCAATCCCCACAGCGCCAGCGGGTCAACTCGAACTGCGGCGTCCGCCCACAATCGCTAGCGGACGTGCCGGACAGCCTCTTCTGAAGTGAATTGAGGGGTCCCGTACGCGTCACTCTCTCCGTTTTGCTAGTCACTGTTGCCCTTTCTGGTAGCCGAAGCTACGCGTTTAGTGTCGAACGAAGCGAAAAAACAAAGGCACTTGCACCCCTTTCTGATCAGCCCGGCCGTTGATTGGTGTAGCGGATGTACCAGCACAACCAACACAAACACAGCAGAATCAACACCACTCCGAACACCTTTTCGCAGTTCAACATGGTGAGCCAGCTCATTAGTTTCTCCACCGGGACGAACGAATTAGTACACCTGAATTAAGTGCACACGGATAAAGGAAGGACACACGGAACACGGAACAAGCACCAGGCAAAGACGCCGGCAAGATATTGCTGTATCCTGCCGGCATCTGAACAGCCACTAGACCTTACGAACCGGCTGCATGGGGTCGAAGGCGATTCCCTTCTCTTCGATCCACGCCAGATACGCCTTGGACGGCTCGCCCAGGAGGTATTGCCGGGTTTCGGTATCGACCACGTGGCCGTGCTCACCGTGAACCGACCCACCGATCAGCGACGAGGTTGTGACAGCCTCTCCTTCGTCGAAGCGCGGGTGTCCATAGACAGCGCCCAAAAGGGCCCGCTCCCGCAGCTCCGGCGGGGTGTACTCGTCTCCGGACACGAAGATCACCGCCCATTGCTCGATCCGAACCATTGCGTCATCCTCCAGGAACTCCTACTTAGAATCGTTCGGCAACACGCGTGCCGAAAATGACTTCATCTAAGTGGGCATTCCGTTGAAAGAAATCAGTTGAAGACAGGTCAGTACAAAACGGACAAACTGAGCTACCGACTCAGTATTCAACTCAAATCCATAACTTACCAAGCCAATCACTCAACAAGACAACATCACAACAGCGTTGGCTATTGCAGATGGAATGAAATTAGTGCTGAGGACTTTGTTGTGGTTGTTCTGCTGGGTGAGAGGAAGGAATGAATGAATGAATGAATGAATGAATACCTATTGATAACCAAATGCGGTGCCCCAAAACAATGAAAAAATTTGCTACTTTATTTCCCAAGCATTAAAAATGGCATGAACACTGATATCTCAGCTAGCCCAGCCACACAAGCTCCGCCAGCTAGCGAGAGCAGCGCACAAGCAGAACCGGGCAAAACCGCATGACAGGCTGGATTTAGACACATGTGAGAATATCCGGGAGCACTACCCACGGTGCCCCCAGCTGCGCTTCAATGTCCAATAATTTATAACGAGACTACTTAGCATTATCAATCTAGTCCGCAATTGTTTCTACTTTGTTTCGCTCCTGTCCCCATTTAGCAATGTTGCAACATTGCTGGCAAAGATGGTTTTGTCGACAGTCAAGATTGAGACAAGGGGAGTAATCATGCCTCTACTACCCGATGTAACACCAAAGGTGCAAAAAAAATTTGCCACAAAAGTCGAGTCAATAAAATAGAAAATAGACAGCCACAACACGCATCGGAGATCGATGGGGCTGTGGCTGCCTAATTTTCTAAAACAAAGCCACTAGGCTGACGGAGGGTCGTCGTTTTTGATCGGCACGACTGTGGGGGCAATTGTCTCCTCCAACGCAGGCTTAGCAGGGACAGCGTCTTCTGATGTCACCACGGGTGCCACAGCTGTCTTCGCGTCATCCGA
>PLXC01000184.1 GCA_003151275.1 Candidatus Melainabacteria bacterium | reverse complement strand
AAGACGGAACCAGCTTCGGCGCTTCCAGCAACGTCGACGAGAACGCAGCCCTGATCGCCCTGAACATGGCGCGCGAGGCTGGCTACACCAACAACGTCACCCTGGCGATTTCCATCCAGGACAACACCGCCCGCAATCCTCTCTCCGAGGACGTTTTGCAGGCGCTGTCCGAGTTCGGTCCCGCGACCGTGCTCCTGGTCGGTGACGACAGGTCGGTGGTCATCGCCACCCTGACCGACTAACCACAACACCACTACCCGCACGGCGGGCGGAGAGCTACTCTTCGCCCGCCTCGGCGGTTTTGGCTATTCACTCTCAACCCAGCATATGGAGGCTGTTATGAACACTTTTTGTGATCCTGCCGTCTCCCTGGCGGGACGGGAATTGTATTACGCCATTTGGCAGAAGGTTCAGGAGCGCTTCTTCGATCAGGAGAGGTTGCTAACTTTGAACTGGGCGGCGCAGAAGCATCGCTTCGACGAACAGATTGTTGACGACGAGTCGGCGATCAGTTGTGCCAACGTGATGCTTGCAGTTCTTGGTGAGAAATACACCAGGCTGTTGGCGCCCCAAGAAGTTGTGGCTAAGCGCGAAGGACGTGTCAGCGAAACGCTTTACGCCTACAACAAGGTGATGCCCGGAAACATCGGTTACATCGGCATCGCCTCGTTCGACCACAGCGACATTATCGAGCAGGTGCGTGAACGCCTTGAAGGTGTCGCTCACTGTGACGCCTTTGTTGTGGACGTGCGCGGTAACGGAGGTGGCTTGCTCAACGAGACCGCCAACGTCTGCGAACTGTTCATTGACGAGGGCGACATCTGCTATCTTGAGAGTCGCAAGGAGGTCGGCGTGGCTGAAAGGTTTATTCACTTCAGCCATGAGTACTTCGAGGTCTACTGCGAGGAGACAGGCAAAGAACCAGAGAAAGATCTCTGCCAACGGCGCCCGGCAATGATCGCTGGTAAGCCGATGGTGGTCTTGATCGATGGTGACACTGCCAGCTCGGCTGAGTTGTTCAGCGCTGCTCTCCTGGAAAACGGTCGTGCAGACGGTCGGATTATTGCCATCGGCACCAAAAGTGGTGGCAAGGGTATCGGTCAAGCTGACTTCGACATTTTGGGCAAGGTGACGCTCAAGATCAGCTTTATCCGCTTCTTCTCTCCCACCAACCAGTGGTTCGGAGACGCGGCGCAGACTGTGAACAATGGCATCGAACCCGACATCTTCTTTGCGGACAACGATGACCCAGCTTTGGCAGTGGAGGCAGCCGCTCGTCACCTTTCAGCTCTACTCAACTCAAAGACCTTAGCCAACGCTGCTGTGTGACCTGATCGACAAGCCCTCGCATCATCATCATCACTCGCCTTCGGGCGGAGAGCGACAACTCTCCGCCCGCCTCGGCGGGCTTTTCTGCATCAACACTAATTTTTTTCAAAATTGTGATACTATATGTTTTAGTTAAACATTTGAGCGCACCAAAAATGGTGGCATGTTATCATCGATCAAATGAAGTATCGAAAAGGCAACTCTAAAATCAAATACGAACACGGCATGATTGACGGTTTGCAAGATTTACTCGAGCGCATTGAACCATGGGAAGAAATTGTCTCAGTGATTCCAGGCGAGATAAAGCCGGCAAAAGGATCAGGGTCCGGTTTGCGCTTGGAAGTGAAATACCCGACTAGCTCAGGCATAAAAGTTCTTGCCAAAAGCACAACTGCAGTGCAGGAAGTTTTCTTCGTCACTAGAAATCCTGAAGAATTGAAAGCGAAGCTGAGAAGTCTGAATGGCACGCTCGACTAGACGGCAGTTCTGATCCCGAGATAGATTCTGTACTGGCAGCAATCTGCCTGATTGATTGCCAACTTATTTGTTGACGCGATATTCCGAATTCTCTTCGTCCCAAACATAGTCGGCGCCAATCGGCATATAGAGTACCGTTTTCAGGGGTGGGCATTTGTCGACACAATCGGCCAGTGTGAACCCATGAAAGTTGTCAAAATTTCTCATGAACAGCCGGTCTTCATCGCCCTTTAAGATCAGCCAACCGCTGTACTGTTCTTCGGCTGGCGGAATGCGCATCACTCTGCCTGGCCACGAGTTTTCCTCGAACATATGACTGCTGACCATGGCCAGTTTCGTTTCGTCAAACCAGCGATAGTCACCTTCATCAACGAAGATTTCGGAAACATTATCAGCGGCGAATTCGACTCGAAAACCGGCGTTTAGGTTGGCGATCGACTCGGGTTTTTCCAGCAGCACACCGATGTAGCGACCACCTTCGCGTACCAATTCAACACGCACCCAGACTCGATCTGCCTCAGCACCATTGGCAGACTCGGGCAGAAACCCAACCCGAACCGCTTCACCAACAAGCAATCCGTGCCGCTGTTCAAGCCGAGGAATGCACATCGTTCGATGATTTTGTTTGTAGACATCTTCGATGTTTTCTAGCAGGTACGCCATATAACCTCAACAAGATAGCCGCAGCAAGACACAAGCCACATTTTGGGTACGCACAGTATATTCAACTTGCCGCCTATATCCAACTCTTTGCAGTTCATCTAATTTCCAATCTTAGAATGGTCAGATCGTCATTGTGCAGCTTTGGCCGTCCATCTGCGTCGATTAAAGCCCGTTGTTCGCTAACAAACGCACGCAGTGCAGTTTCGTTTTCAAGACTCCATAATTGATTAACTTCCGCCTCCGCTCCACTCACAATCCAGCGTGCAATTGCATCCGTTAACAGAAAGAATTTGTCGCCGATTTCCCAGCTGCCTGAGAGTTTGAGGAACTCGACGTCAGTGGCTGGATTGGCTTTGCTGCAAATGAGCGCTGGACTATTGTTAAATTGGTCGGGGGATTGGAGCGGAAAGGCTAGGATGATCTTGTCGTATCTCGTTTGGATCATGCAACTGTCACCAACGGCTTCGCATTCCCAGGCGCCATCCTTAAGCACTCTCAACCCAACAAGCGCTGCATACGCACCAGCACTCGCTTTCTCTTCTGCGTACCAGGGCAAATCTTCTGTTGGAATTTCCTCGTGCCACTTTTTTCGTGTCACCTCCAAGGGTTCCTCTTCTACGTAACCGCGCACGAGTAAACCAGCCCACAATCTGGAAAAGCTTGTTTCCGTGGCACCATCGGCGACGGCACATCTAAATGAATCGCAATCCGGATCATCAACTGCATCACTGGGGTGAGCGGCGTCTTCGTACTCATCCGGAGTGTTGCCATCCTTGGGCAACCAGAGCATCGTGCCTGTCACATGCATAGCTAATACTGCATTAGCGCAAATTGCTTGGTCGAGTACCGATATCGAGGAATCGGATCACTGACACCAAATCTGCATTGAAGACGAAACCGCGTGTGTTGAACGAAACATCCAAGCCTTCGCTGCCGATAATGCGGCGCATGTACTCGGGCAAATGGCTGGACATGTTGAAAAGCATTTTGGCGTGGTCGTCTGGAAGGTCGTCTTCAGCCTCTGGAAACTCTACGGGCACGTGACTTGAGGAAGAAATATGCAAATTGAAAAGAAGAACTTCACCGTCGGTGCTAGTGAGCGACATCAGATCAGAAGCCAATTGGAATGGATCGCCATCGGTTGATTCACCGTCGGAGATGTTAATCACAATGGGTGGGAAGCAGTTGGGATGCGTTGTCAACCATTTGACGAGAATGTTCGTGCCCTTGTTGAGGGCTCCACACATAGGTGTCCCGCCTTCCGCAAGCGGATCAAACCAGATTGGAAATTTCACAGACTGCTCGATAATGCCGCCCATGCCATCTTCCATTTTCTTGCTGCGCTGCTCTACGCGGGCAGGATTGTTGCCGATTTCGCTGATCGGAACTAGTTCCCGCCCATTCAAAGCGCCGCTAAAGGCTGGTGCGACGCCCTTGCCTCCATAGCCGATCACACCTACGTAGTAGTAATCTCGAATCCCTTCAGACTTGGCGCACTTTATTACCAGGTTTTGCAATAGCCTGTTTATTGCGTCCGCCACGCCGTTTGCTTTGTTTCTATTCGTCGCAGACGCACCAAAAGGCTCTCTCATTGAGCCGGATTGATCGATTAGAAAGAGGAAGCAGGAAGGATTTGATCGGCTTATTTCCGCAACGTATGGCATACTTTTTGTCGCTCTAGTAATTCCGAGTTATACCTGTCCTTGGATTCGAGGAGCGCCTGTGTAGCCAACCTGCTCTGTTGCTGAGGCGAGGAGTCTGTCAGACTCTGCAAGCTTCTCGAAATGAACCTAATCATTATCGTATATCGGCGGATTCTTGGTTTGCTTGACAAGTTTGGTGGATAATATGCGATTGCAGCTATTATTCGTGCCCTAATAATCTGAGGATAGGCTATGCCCTTAACAGGACTAGGCAAAATGCAGCAAAGCCTCTCGGCATCACAGCCGAGGGGAATTCGCGCTTATCCTAGGAGCGTCTATCTAAGTGGCCAGACTTCGCGAACCTGCTCGCCATGACAACATGGCCGACACCACAAGACTATAACGAAGCGATTCAAATGCCGGCATTCAGTTTTGAAGACGCTGAGCTTCGCACTGGACAGCCAGACCTCAGCCCGCTTGGATTGCCAAGACCGATCACCGGTGCTTTTGCCAGTGTTTATCGGGTGCGCTGTCAGTCGCATGACTGGGCCGTGCGTTGTTTTTTGCGTGATGTGGCCGATCAACATAAGCGCTATCAGATTCTGAGCAGGTATTTACCGGCTAATGGAACCGCTTATACGGCTGGTTTCCAATACATTCCCCAAGGAATTAAATTGCCTATGGGTTGGTTTCCGATTTTAAAAATGGAATGGTTGGAGGGAAAAAGTTTAGAGCAATTTGTTAACGAATATATTGGCAATCCGCAGACAATGCAGCTTTTGGCAGAGCGCTTTAAGCAGCTGGTGCTTGCGCTGAATAGAAAAGGATTAGCTCACGGTGATTTGCAGCACGGCAATATTATTGTTGTACCAACCGGAATTAAGCTCGTTGATTACGATGGAATGTACGTTCCGGACTTTCGTGGAAATAAGGCTACTGAGCTTGGCCATCCAAATTATCAACACCCTTTGCGTTCAGCTGAACATTTCGGCGCCTATTTGGATAACTTCTCGGCTTGGGTGATTTATTCATCTCTCCTCATGCTCAGCATCGACAAAGGACTTTGGCGACAGCTGGTCGGCGGAGATGAATGTTTGCTTTTTCGACAAACAGATTTTGCCAACCCCTACAGATCCTACGCTTTTGCTGTGCTGGAGCACCACGCATCTCCCGAAATTCAGCACATGGCGCGTGTCTTGCGCTCTCTTCTGCAATGCGGACCAGACGGTGTGCCACCACTCAGTCAGGAGGTGACGCCGCTTAAAGATATGCCGACTTTACCAGATCCTGTTTCTTTGCTATCGACGCGCGTGACCAGCGCCGAGTGGACGGATTCTGAAGCGCCCGAGCGGGCTCGCAATGTATGGCCCAAGCCTGAATATTTCGAACAAGCCGTTAAGACACCGAATATGGTGTTTAAAGACCGCGAGTTGAGACGTTCTCAAAACACCTTTGAACACGCTGTCGGCAAGCTCGGCATGGTCTTTCACTTGAAAGGACAGCGTCAAATCGCGGTCAAGTGTTTTCTGCGTGACGTGCCTGACCGCGAAATTCGCTATTACGAATTGAAGAAGGCGGCAACTGGCGCGGCGAAACCATACTTCATAGATTTCGAGTATCAGCGCGAGGGCATAACGGATGGAAGTGGCAAATGGTTTCCGATTCTAAAAATGGATTGGATTAGCGGTCCAACGTTGGACGTGTTTGTTTTGGAGCGGCTGAAGGCGGGGGATAAGGCTGCACCCGATGCATTGTTGTTCAAATTTCGAACAATGATGCGCGCTTTGATGCAGAGCGGTATCGCCCACGGTGACATCAGTGCAAAAAATATCATCGTCACGCAAGCGGGTTTGAAATTGGTTGATTACGACAACATCTACATTCCGGCATTATCCGGAGTGCAAAGCAGCGAGTTTGGTGACCCGCTTTATCAGCATCCATCGAGAAATCTGCGTCATTTTGGACCATACATGGACAATTATCCAGCCTGGGTGATCGACAACACTTTGTCTTTCCTTTCTTGCTATCCGGATTCGTTTCATTGGGGTTGGGACTATATCGTGCAATTGGTCCGCGATGACCAACTGCTCTACTTCAACCAAGTCACAAATCAGCTTGTTGAGCCTGTGCTAGTCTGGAACATCACCGCAGAGGTAAAACGCAGAGCTAAGCTGATGCACATGCTGATGCAGTTCCCATTAGAGCAAGTGCCGCCGATTGTCGATGACTTCGGCTCAAACCTACTCAAGCGCGAAGCCCTCATGCAGTCAATCAACCGCGTGCTCGGCAAGTACACCGCTTCGCCTTGAATCGATACACATGGAAAAAAAGTCCAGTGCAACGGTGAGCAGACGTTCTCTGTTAGTACATGTGCCAGATTTTTTTCTTGGCTGTAGATTTAGTCAGAACTTTTGTATTAGTGGGACGTACAACTGGCGTTACCACCGGTTTGCCGGTTATTGGGGCGATGCTGCCTGTTTCGGCTTCGGTGCGCATGGCTTGTGTGCGGTTGACAGTCGGGTCTAAATTGTCATTCTGTTGAAGTTTGGTGGTTTCAGAAAGAGCGGGCTTCTGCTGGTCTTGCTGATTCCAGGGCTTGTTTTGGGCTCGGGCTTGGTCAGTTAATCCAGCTGTGAGACCGGCGACCGCAAGCAGCGAGAGAGTGCTCACCATGGTAACTAGACTAGTAATATTGATTTTCTGCATGATTCCCGTTCCTTAACGCCTGCGTAAGAAGATGCATTTGGATTGGAAAAGTTGCCGCTCGTTAGAATTCTCCAGGTTTGCCACCTGGTGTGAGGTGCACTTTGGACGAGCCATACCAATATGCGTCGTTGAACAAGTTTCTGGCGCGGCTTCACGATCATGCTGAGAATGTGTAGTTGCAATTCTTATCCAGGGATATAGTTGTCATTGGCTCTGCGCGGAAGGCATGGTAGGGGTATCTCTCAAATTCCTTCTATAAGCAGCCGCAACCCAAAACTTCCAGCCATTCCTCCTATCGAAAGCAAACCTGGTGACAAATGTCATTCGGTGGAAGTTTGGTTTTGCAGATCTATGGATGAACGTAGAGAGACACGCTATTCGCAGACAATCAAGTTTGCGGTAGGCTTCAGGGATCACAAAAGCTATGACGAACACTGCTCTCAACACCCGCATCGCCTTCGCCCCAATCTTCGCTTCGGCTGCCCTCGCTGGAGTCAGCTATGTCGAGCGCTGCGGCGTTGTTCTTCGTCGTTCCGAATACACGCAACCCCGCCATCTCCCCGTCCAATCGCCCCTGATCAACACCAAGGCCGTCCGTCGCGTCGTCTTCGTGGTCAGGCTCGATGGTGGCATCGGTTCGGAAATCGTCACGATCGACCAGACTCTCGATGCCGTCTCGGCACTTGTTCAGGAAGGCGACCAGGTCTCGGCCACCATTGTGGATGATTTGCACATCGAATCGACCGTGAATCCCATCTTCCCATGGGGCTTTGCCGTCGACCTCGACTCCCTTGTTGTTTCTAGAGGCACGGTTCTCCGTCGCGGCGAGTTTCTGGACAGCAACGGTGGGCTCTGCGTCGCTTCGCTTGTGCTCGCCACCGCCGGTCTCGTCGTCGACGTTCAATCCCCCGTCGTCACTCCCGCGTCCTCGTACGGCTCGCCTGCTTACTTCACCGGCGGCGCCAAATCTATCGAGCGCTGTGGCGTTGTTCTTCGTCGTTCCGAATACACTCAGCCCCGCCATGTACCCGTGCAGTCGCCCCTGATCAACACCAAGGACGTCCGTCGCGTCGTCTTTGTGGTCAGGCTCGATGGTGGCATCGGCTCGGAACTGATCACGATCGACCAGACCCTCGACGCCGTCTCCGCCCTCATCGAGGAAGGCGACCAGGTCTCGGCCAACATCGTCGATGACGTGCATATCGAATCGACCGTGAATCCCATCTTCCAGTGGGGCTCCGCCTCCGATCTCGCCGCCGTCGCTATCTCCGATGGCAAAGTTCTCCGCCGCGGCGAATTCCAGGACAGCAAAGGCGTTCCCAGCATCGCCTCTCTCATCCTTGCAGCGGGCGCCTCTCGCGGACTCGTCGTCGACGTTCAGCGTCAGTGATATCTTTCAGTTGAACTGATTATGCGTGCGTGACTACTTCCAAGCGCTAAGGCATGGGGCATTTATGTCCCATGCTCATTCGTTCAACACGTTCGGCAATTCCCTCAACATAACACCATCCTGTTTGTTGTTGTTTCGTCGAAAAAAAATTGTCCGGCGAGGCACCGCCCGTAGTGGCATTGGTCTAAAATCGTCGAAAGATGCGCGGTGAGACAATTGATTTAGACGGCAATCGCGGACACTGACCTAGCGTGGGTTGATCGCGGACGTTGGCTGCTTGCCTAGTTCCTTCAGGCGCTGCATACTGCTCAATGCCAGCGAATATTCATCCATGCTTTTTTCGCCGTTGTCGATTACCCAGCGATACTGGTCCATAGCTTTCTGTCGCATTCCCTTGCATTCAAGGTCCATTGCGACAAAACAGTGCACAACAGTGGCGGAATTGTTGTCGTCGGTCGCATTCCCAAGCGCGTCTTGAGCGGACATTTCGCCAGCTAAATAATGGAACTCGACTGGAAGCAGTTCGGTTTTGGTTTTTGTTTTGCATTCCTGCAAAATCAAACGCGCCTCGTTATCGCGAGAAAGCTTGCGATAGGCAATGTTGCACAGAAGGGCGGCATGAATGGAAGATTGCCCCTGCCAATTGGCAATTTTGAGAAACCTCTTCAAATCATCAAGAGCGTCTTTGGGATTGTTGACGCACAAATACAAAATACCGCGATTAAAAATCGCATCTTTATTTAATATATCGATGTTAATGACAGTCGTGTAATCGGATATTGCTTTTTGAAAGTCTCTTTTGCTGAGAGCCGATTTGGGCTTGGTAATTGCCGCCGTTCGGCTCTGGTCATCAATCTCGCGAGCACTTTGTAGATCTGCAATTGATTGTTCAAAGTCTCCGGCGATGGCAGCAATCTCACCTTGTGCTCTTAGTGTGTCACTTTCGCCGGGGCTTATCTTGGAAGCTTGCTCGAAGTCTTTTGTCGCTTTTTCGAGTTCTCCCAATTTCTTATAACACAGGCCGCGGCACAGATAGCCACTGTGACAATTTGGCTCCAGTTTCAGCGTTTTGTTGGCCTCTGCCATCGCCTGTGGTATCTTGCCCAATTTGAGATAACATAGTCCTCTTAAACCATAGACGCAGGGAATGGCTTTTTCGTTCGATACTGTCAGCGCCTGGGTGAAATCATCGAGAGCTTTCTGATACTGACCAATTGCATAGAGCAGATCTGCCCGCGATATGTAAAAACGGCTGTTTTTTGGCGCGATCTTGATTTGTGCGGTGTGCGCCTCTATTGCCTTTTGCTTGTGTCCCGCACTCCATTCCAGTCTGGATAGAATTTCGTACAACCCTGTCCTTTTCGGTCCAATTTCCAACGCTGTTTTCACGTCAGCGAAAGCGCCGGCCATGTCGCCAAGCTGCTCGTGTGCGACCGCCCGGCAAGCAAAAGCATTGCTCGATCTTTTTAGCCGACCGGACTGCTCAGCGTCTTTAAGAGCGGCTTCCGATAGATGCAAAACCAACTCAGCATCGGCGCGGTAACAGTAATAGATGCTCTCGCTTGGTTTAGCTTCAATGAGTTTGTTCATCCTGGCTAGATTGAATTTAGCCCAATCGCTGCGAACGTGATTGTTGACGTTCGGTTGGCCCATCTTGTTTTTGCGATCTAGGGACGCTTTTTTGTCCCTGTCCGCCTTGCGAAAATCATGAAGCTTAGTATAGACGTTGGCACGCGCCTCATATCCGTCCCCAAGGCGCGGATTAAGCTCGATCGCATACGACAGATCTTTTAAAGCATCTTGCAAACGGACTTCTTTGCTGTTGAGAATTCCACGATTGGTTAGACACTGGGTAAATTCCGGATGAAGAGACAGGGCATGATTGAAATCTGTCATCGCCACTTTGTTTCTACCGAGTTCACCATATGCGATACCGCGGCAGTTGTAAGCCTCAGCCAGTCGAAATAATTGATCGAGACCCTCGTTGTGTTCTGTTGGAATGATGCTTTCATACTTTTTCCTGGCAGATTCGTAATTGATCGACCGGATTACTGCGCTGAATTCAGCAGCAGCCTTTTCAGGCTGATCGGCGGTTAGATATTTTAAAGCGCTTTTCTCCAAGGCTATGGATTTCTCTTGCTCGACAGATGGAAAAGCAGCGGATATGGCAATACTCGCGCTCAGGCCAGCGAGTAAGAATGCCACTAAAATGTGGCTGCCTATGTTGTGGTTGAGGGGCGAAATCACATCAATATGCTAGCAGGATGCAATGGTTGGCGTCATGACAATGATTTGCCACTTTGTTTTCCAGACCCCTCTTGATAAGTTGAGTAAGAAATTCAAACTCCCTTGCCCCGCACTTAGCCGAAAACTGAGTGGGGCGCTGCACCACAATGAAAGAGATTACTTGCGAGCTGAGTACACCGAAGTTTCGTAAATCAATGAAACTTTGTCCTGCTGAGCAAAGTGAGCGAAGAGCTTACGCAATGAAGTCGTAAATTCTTCCGCGGTAGCTTTATCTTTCGGAGCGTAAGACGCGGAGAAAGCGCGTCCAATCAGCCCTTCTTCGTCCATAACTTGAGAGTTGATGAAGCGTTTCAGTTGCCTGTCGTGATATTCTTCGCAGTCCAATAAGGCTTGTCCTGCGAGTCCTCTGGGAACTTCGACGGAAGCTGTTTCCGGCAGCTGGCGCAAAAGATCGCCGTAGCATTTTGTGAAAGCGTCTTTTTCATCCCGTTCATTCCAAATCAGAACGACCCAGCCACCCGGTTTTAGAATCCGTCTGAATTCTGCCAGCGCTGATCTTGGTTCGAACCAGTGGAAGGCTTGCGCGCATAAGACAGCATCTGCCGCGCTGCTTTGGACCCCAGTCTTTTCGGCGGTGCCCTTCTTATAAGTCAGTGTTTTAATTTCTGAACCTTCTCGCTCGGCTTGAGTGCGCATGTCGTCATTTGGTTCGATACCAGTGACGGTTATGCCTTGCGAAGCAAACAGTCGGGATGAAATGCCTGTTCCTGAGCCAATATCGATTAGTATGCTGCCCTTGTTGAGCCGGCATCTGTCCACAACATAGTCGACTGCTTCTGCTGGATAGCTCGGTCTGCTCTTAGCGTAAATTTCAGCAAGACCTGAGAACCGATCTGTCGGATGTTTTGATAAATCTGTCATGGTAGCGATTTTCCCACATCAAACTCTTCAATGGATCTTGATATCGAGATAATTAGCGCAAGCCCTTTGGAATATTTACGAGGTCAAGACGTTAACGACGAGCGGATACTATGACCTCGATGAGATCTCACGAAATTAGACGGAGCAAGAAATGGATACTTAAAAGCCTATACCAGGTTAACATCTCTAGCCTGTTGAAATTTCCAGCGACGATGCCGCGCCTCGATTGTGTGTAAGATTTCGAATTTTGACGGCTCGCATATAGAACAACTGTGCGGTTTCAAACCGACCACGTCTTGTGTCGATGAAAGCAAGCTGAGTCAGTGGTCTGTCCAGCAATTTGTGATCGTGCCCGTAAAGCGCTTCGATTACCTTGATGTAACGTTCATACATCACTGCTGCTGATGAATCTTTTTTGCGGCTGAGATATAATCCCGCGAGGTTTAGCATCAGCGCCGCAACGTGTAGGTTATTCGTACCCAGGACCTTTTCGTACGTCTGAAGTCCGCGCCGTAAAACCAGCTCTGCTCTTCTGAATTTTCCTCGCTGATAATGAATGTAAGCTAGGCTGTTGATGGCATCCTCAAGGGGAGAATGTTCAAGTCGCTCTGTTTCTTCTAGGGCGGCCCGGAGCATTCTTTCTCCAAGCGCGAGATGTCCTGCGTCACAGGCGTTGCCTGCCAAATCCATATATGTTTGAAAGACTGCATCTTGAATCATCTTCTCGTCTCCTGAGCGAATTTGATCAAATTTTTTTTCGGGCAAGTTCACGTTACCGTTTTGGAACACAGCAAAGAAGTGGATATTTAGCAACCGTCATGCAGTGAAGTGCAGAATTGATGCGCAATTGCACAGTCGCGGTTTAATAAAGATGCGGTCGGATAAGAATGATCGGGTGTTGGATTAGTCCGAATCTCGAAAATCGTGGATGCCATGATTACGTGCCAGACCCAGGATGGGCGTGAGTCACCGCCAGCGGTGCTTGTTTTCACCCCATCCCGATTCCTGAACAACGACATGCGCTTCGTGATCCGTATTCGGACTCCGACCATTATTGGTGCGATTATTACGTATGCTTTTTGTTACCGAAGCATAGTGCTGCTCTGCTAACGATCGAATGCGTTGTTTGAACGATTTTGGACTTGTGCAACTCAGGAAGGAGCTTAGCGCAGCCTAGCTATGCCTTCACAGCAAAACGTGTACGTAAGAACCACATCAGCGGTTTCCATTTCTTCTGCAGTGATGAGCCTCAATAACCCTCAGAAAGAAACGCCACTGCCAGAATTTGTTACTTCAAGGTCCACGCAATTTCTTGTATTGGAAAGTTGTAGGGAACGACGAAGGTTTGATAGCACAAAGTATCTACCGCTTCCCCCAATCCGAGAAAAAACCAACACCAGTCATCCTATCTCACCACATACAGTATCAAAGGAGTCTACTTAATTGACTGCAGACAGAGCTCCGCCACTCCACTCATAGTTGCCGCCCTTCCTGTCACCGCCATTTCTAGCCACCCTCCTAGCCTCCCCTCGCAACTCTATTAGTAGAAAGGACATCCACTTGTTACCTCAGTTCACGTCGGATGGTTTTCTTCCTGCGGGTCTGCATCACGCCAGTTGGTCTGAATTCATAGCTCGCTTTGGAGGTGGCAAAAGACGAACTCAGCTGATTAATCTCGGATTGCAACAACTCTTGAATCTGTTGGCCATGGCGGGCTGCACGGAGGTGCGATTGGGCGGAAGCTTCGTTACCTCAAAAGAAACACCCGGTGACTTCGACGGCATCTGGATGCTCGCTGGGGTGGATGAGAAGAAGCTTCCGCTGGAAGTTTTCGCTTCTGTTGGAGCGCAGGCAGATATTTTCGGCGGTTCCCTGGTTCCAGAAGACTGGCAGTACACCGACATCGGCATCCTCTCTAAAGCGCTCGAAACCAACAGAGCGGGAGTCAAGGTCGGCATCGTCGTTCTCACACCGCAGGAGGTGCCCCTGACTCAACCTCTCGATCGGTATCGACACTTCTTCGCCATGCCGCCTTGTGGGACCCGTGTATCGAGTGGTGATGCGCGTTAAGGCTTAGATAGCCACGTAAAGAAAGGATCATAGCGATGTTCATTTCGCGTTTGCTCTCGGATGAGGACGGCAAGATTACCTGCGAAGACGTAGAGTTCGTGACTTGGGAAAAGTTCGACGAGCTTCTTGGAGAACTTGCTGCGCAGACCGGCACGCGGGATCTCGGCGAGACCACTAGGCAACCATTGCTCGATGTCGCCAGCGTGGACTGCTTGGGCTAAGGAATTGACTCAGAAGGGGGGTTCACATGAAAACTACGACGATTTGCGCGATCTACATATTCGCCGGTATTCTGATCGGACTGCTTATTCCTATAAGCGGTTTCGGTTCCGCAGTCGCTTTCGCGACCATCGTGATTTTATGGCTGTGTCTCGCCCTCGGGATGTTGAACACCTTGTCGCGAGGCAAGTTGGCAGAAATCTGGGACATTTGCAGCGGTCGACTCATCCTCATGGCCATAAGCGTGAGATGGCTGATCATCTGCTCACTCCTCAAGCTCACGGCATGGCACTTGCCACACTTTCTCAGGCTTAACTCTGGTGATTTCCTGCTCTCGTTTATCGCGCTCTTAGCCTGGCTCCTCCCCTAGCGCTAAAGCAACGGTCCGACAAATTTAAACTGGTGCTCGAAACTCTCTATCACTTTAGTTGTCCACGCTCGCCGCCAAGATTCGAGCAGGCACTGAGTGATAGAGAGAGCTCAGATCGGTTTCAAATGAGCCCCCGATCGTCGATGAAAGGACGTGGGCAATGAACAACATTACTAGTTCCTTCTGCACAAACTTGCTCGTGGACGCGGCAAAGTCGTACAGCCAATGCGTTGATGATCATTGCTGTGCATTGGAGACACTTATTTCATTCATGTCAGAACTTCCCCAAACCATGGACATCCTGACCGCCGCATTCGCGCTGACTCGCGCGCAAGTTATAGTCGAAGCTACATCCCGCGCCCTAGCCCAAGCTCGCTTTGTGCTTGACTCCACCGTGTCAACCATAGCGAACGATCAAACGGACGATGCAGCATTGAGCGTGGAGTTGATATGAAACTCTCACACTGCACCCGGGTTTTCTCCGCAGTGCTCGCCCTTGGATCTGTCGCTCTCAGTACATCTCAAGCCGCTCCGTCGGTGTCGGACTCCCTTCAGTCAAGGCTGGAGATCACCAGCGCGAATACAGCCTCAGCGGTTGCCGCTCCGCAGTCCGTTGATCTGGTCGTCAGCCTCAAGCTACGCAATCAGGAAAATCTGAACCGGTTACTGGCGGAACAGGCCGATCCTGGTTCTCCGATATACCATCACTACCTCACGACCGCCCAGTTTGTCGCGCGCTTTGGACCGACGGATAGGGCGGTCAGCAAGGTCTTGAGGCGCTTCTGGAGTCACGGACTTCAGCTCGTTTCCGTGGCGCCGAACCGGCTGCTGATCGAATTTAAGGGCACAGCTGCCCAAATCAACGCCCTCGCCGGTTTAAACGTCACCGCTGACCTTGCAGACGTTGTCCAGTCTGTAATATTTCCGAGTGCCACGATCCAGTTGCACAGCCGCATGTACTATCCCCAAGACATCGCCACCGCTTACAATTTCCCAAACAGCAACAACGTCAGCAACCCAGGTCGGTACTCAGGACGTGGTGTAACGATCGCAATCGCGACGGCATACACTTACCTTCCCAGCGACGTGAGCACTTTCTGGAGCAAGCATGACGTTCACCGAACAGGTCACGTAACAAACATTCCCGTTGGTGGCATAACCGGCCAAATCGATCCGGAAACAACTTTGGATCTCGAGATGGTCGGTGATCAGGCTCAAGCCGCTAATGTTCTTGTCTACAGCGGCAATAACCCAGAGTTCATGACGTTCTCGTTGGTGTACAACAAGATCGTCACAGACAACAAAGCAGATGTCGTCACGACGAGCTGGGGCGCCTGCGAGCAGCAGTCTCAACCCTCGCAACTCCAAGCCCAACACCAGATCTTCGAGGAAGCTGCTGCTCAAGGTATGGCAGTTTTTGCCGCCAGCGGTGACAACGGAGTCTACGACTGCAATACCCAATTCGGCCCTGACACCTCGTCGAAAGCAGCGGACTTCCCATCCTCAGATCCAAATGTAACCGCAGTTGGTGGCACTAGCATGCACCTGACCGACGGCGGCTCGTGGCAAACGGCATGGTCTGGTTCGGGAGGCGGAGTGTCGCAAATTTTTCCACGTCCTTCCTGGCAGCGAGGAGTGGGATTCGCTAAAATGAGGAACACTCCTGACGTTGCTCTGGATGCAGACCCTCGAACAGGTTACCACTTTTATTTCCAGGGCCAATGGATCAACAATGGAGGCACCAGTTTTGCCGCACCGTCGGTTGCGGCTTTGTGGTCTCTGGCAACAGAAGCCGCCGGTGGACGACTAGGCCCGGCAAACCCACTCATTTATCGCATCGCCAACTCGCCCCTGTACCATGTACTCTTTACCGACATAACCCGCGGCGACAATGGTGATGGCATCGGCGGTGGCTATACAGCCAAGCATGGCTATGACAATGCCACCGGCTGGGGCACTCCTAAAGGAGGTCAGTTGGTAGACTGGCTGGCGAACGATAACGTCGCTTCACAAAGTCGCATCGCAGGCTAAAGCAGCGGTCGTCAGACCATCCGAACGAAGAGGAGCCCGGATTTACGCCCGGCTCCTCCTTCGGATCGGTGATTCGCAGTTGACCGCTGCTGGTGCTGACCAAATGTAGGAGTGGCTGAGTCAACTTGGAAGAATTGCATGAGACCTCCTTGACATCGCGATAGCTAGCGCAAAGTATCTTTCAATGTTCACGAATGTAAACAGGTATATAACGGGCCCGTCATAGGTTTTATGTCGCGCGCGCAATTAGTTTTAGGTACATCGTTCTTTCTTTTTCTCCTGCTTAGCCTCTCGCCAAAACAAAACAGCACCGCAGCTTCCCTCCGAATTTTCAGCACTCACGTGTCTGTTGTTCCGAGCCGGTTTGATGCGATGTGGTTGGTTGAGTAGTTGGTACGAGTTGAGGATGTGAACGTGAACTTCGAACACAGGAGGCTGCCATGTAAACGCATCACTTTCGCGACCTTCGGATGCACTGACCACTCAGAGCATTCGCTGGAGGCGCGGAGCAGTGACAGGACGAAACCAGTGAAGGCGCAAGTTGTATCGCCCCTTTGCGAAATTTCCATCCCGTTGTTGCTGCAACCCCCAGAAGAAAGGTGTCCTCATGGACCTTTCCGTTACCACCCTGAAGCTGGCTCACAAAGCCTGCATCAACCACCGCCTGGCGCTCAGCCAGAGCAACCTGTGCGGATGCTTCTACTGCGAAGCGACGTTCCGCCCAGATGAAGTGCGCGAATACACAGACCGCGGTCAAACCGCACTGTGCCCGCGCTGCTCGATCGACTCAGTGATTCCCTCCGCTGCAGGCTACGCGCTCACTGCGCAGTTCCTCAGCGCGATGGAAAAATACTGGTTCGCCGAGTAAGCAATTGAGAGGGCGTTGGCGTCTGCCGACGCCCTTTCTTTTCCCAACAAAATCAACATCAGGGAAATCACAATGAAATCATTTGGTACCAATGCCGTCTACGGTTTCTTAGGCGGTGCCATCGCTGCAGCTGTGTGGTCGATGGTCACGAACTATCTGCGATTTGGCTATGTGCCGATCGATCCGCTTCTGTTCGCTGCAGCGCTTACCGGCTGTACTTACGGATTCGTGCACGCGACCATTCACTGGGTCGGCGGCTTTCGACCGACGCTGGTCAGCTCAATTGGCAGTGCCGTTGCCACACTCGCCTGTGGAGTCGTGCTCTCGCTCTGGCTCGACATGTTCGTTGGCTGGTCGCTGATCTCCGTCGCGTCGCTGATGGTCTTTGCCGGCTTGATTGGCTGGCTGACGCACATCTTCGCCACCGAGTTCTGACCTCGATTCGTTTTTGGGCACCGGCACCACTGCTGGTGCCCTTAATTATGCTTGTTTACAGGCGAAGCGCAAATGCTTCTCCTGTTTCGTTTCTGGAAATTTCACACAAGGACACAACATACGAAACGGACATCCCATGAACTCAAGAGAAAAATCCATTGCCTTCGCCTCGTTTGCTTCAATCGTGGTGGGAATCGTCGTCACTATATCCGTATGGGGCCTGCTCGGCTTCGATATGAATCAAGTCACTGCCGTTCTCACGCTGATTCTTCTGTGCTTCTTGCTTGCCGGCGCCCAGGCGCTCGGTCCTACTCCAACCTGCGAACTCGAAATCCTCTGTGGTCCGCGACAGGTTGCCGTGCCTGGAATGGCTGTGGGCATGTTGTGGCTGTTTCAAGAATGCGGCATTGATTACACCGCATTCGGTCAAGCGTTCGGACCCCGGCATGTCAATGATGTCTACATTCCAATTGGTGTGGTGGCGGGATATTTCGCTTGCCAGGTCTACATCATGGCTGCGCTGTGGATGCGCGATCCTCGTGACTGCTAACTACGTGCGAACAATTAGCTAAACAGGGTTCAGCAACAGCCTATGCAAAAGCGGCACAGGCTGTTCGTGAATCAAGTTTGTGCTAAGCACGATTTCATCTCGAACAACAAGGAACGAAGCAATGAGCAAAGCACTCAAAGACTTCCTCTCCAATTTCGTCGTCGCGTCTGCCGGCGCTATTGTCGCGACTACACTCTTCCTCCTCGGCAGAAATCTGCTCGTCAATCACGAGTATGGATTAGAGATCCATCTCTTGCTGTCGATCGTCGTCTACACCTTGCTGTACAGCTCCCTTTTCGCTTTACTTCACATCGGCGATAGCCCGACGCTGGGTACGACATTCTTCGCGTCCATTCTCATGGTTGGCCTGACCAATCTTTTCGTGTTCGCTGATGAGAAGTTCGCTAGCTTGACTATTTGGACGGGTCTCGGGCAGTTCGTTTTCGCATTGATGCTGACGGCGGCAACGTATATCTACGTCTGCATCGAAAGACCGACAGTGGCTCCCAAGTTCTGAGCGCCACAATTTGCTACTCACAATGGAATCCACACGAACAGTTTTGAGGTCACCATGACTCGCTTTCTCCACGGAACCACTTCGCCCCTGAGCTATCACGCCGTCTCGACTGGCCTGGGTGCGATCAAGCCATCTGCGCTCCTCGTCGGTCCATTCACGATCACTGTGCAAGAGTCGCTTCCCGAGGGTGTTTCCATCACAAGCATTCCCGGCACGACTTTCGAATCCAAACTCTCGCTGCTTCACACGATCCTTCCGAGCGCCGAGAAGGAAGCTGCGAAAACCGGTGAATCCGTGACGGTCTGCCGGGAACGCATTCTCCGCGGTCTGCAATACGATAACGAAATCCCGAATTGGAGCAATCGGTCTGCTCTCGCAATCTTCGCAAAGGCAGGGCAAGAGCCGAACTTCGACGGTCTGTGTCACATCGCCGATCCGGATCTGTTTCTCTCGGCGATCGCGTACTTGCTCAACTATCCGCGTGAACTGCGTATGCGTCTGGGTTTCAGGGACATCAACAAGATGCCCTCGAACTGGGTGGCGAAGTACAAGAAGTCGCCCGAAAGTTTCCCGGTTCTGCGCGGCACGTATAAGGCCAAGTAACCAGGCTCGTTTAGGAACGGCAAGGAGAAGCGCAAATGCTTCTCCTCAGCAGGAGTTGAACCAATGAACAACCGAATAAGCCTAAGCAACTGGGTTCTTCCGATTTCTTTCAACCAGTTCAAGACGCTTGTCGCCGAATTTCAAAAACTTGCGGCGGCAGTTTTCGGCACTGAATGTGTCATCCAGATTCGGGCGCTGAGGCAGAATAAGGTCTCTCCGACGCGCATGCACGAAGATGGCGTCATGGATTACATTGCCGGTGTGAATGCGCGGGCGGTGTTTTTCGAAAGTTCCGAGCTGGCTGCGATGACGGCGCAAGTGTTTGATGCCGCCGTGTACGTCGAAGTCAGCGTCACTCCTATGAACATTTTGGCGGGTCCGAAGTTTGCATTCGGGCATGTCGAGTTCAAGGGAAATCGTCCTCGGCAGGCGACTTTCTATCTGCAGCCAGAAGGCGATCCGCACGACTTCAAATCCCTCACAGATTCGCATCGCTGCATGCGCATTGGTGACGGATACACGTTCAACACTTCCCTCGGGTGAGTTGTTGGAAAAATTGAGGAAGGCAAGTCTTGTACTTGCCTCCTCGGCTTGTGGAAATATTTTTCGGATCTTAGTAACTATAATTTATAATAGAATGGCAAAAAGTAAAAAAGTCTAGAGCTCGGAAAATTAAAACATGCGGCATGTAAAAAAACGGAGGAAGAGGTTTGGTATGGCCAAACTTCTTCCTCCGGTAAATTGCTTGTCTCGACTGATGCAACCTTTCGCTGTGCCCGTCAGGCTTTCTTGTTAATGACCGTTTGCTGACCAGTGTGGCGGGTCTGCAAGCAGTTTGAGCACTCCGTATGTTTTGCCAACAGCTACGAGAGCACTGTTGCTGCCGTTGCGCGGTGTGGAGCTGATTGTTTTCTTTTTGCCCTGAGCATCTTCCACAACGACCGTGCCGTTCCATGAGAGTGTCATGTCGATGGCGAGCCGGGCGGTGTGCTGTGAAACCAGTGCTGGCTGAAAGGCGATTCCATAGGCGAGCACCATGTCTTCGGCGGCTTTTTTCGACGCCGTCAAATCGGTTTTGCCGTCCGGTCCGGTGTGTACCCACTCGATGTCCACGCCTGCCATGTTGGGCACGCTGCTGGGATTGACATCGAGGCGAGCGATTCCCCAGGCGTAGTGCATGAGAAACGCACGCTCCAGAGGGCGGTAAGTGGCAGTTACGATGACGTTGACTCCGGCAGCTGCCAGCGCCGCTAGAAAACTTGCGACGTTCTCGCGGAATGGCGAGGCCAGGTCGTTGATTTCCACGCTCGTCGGAAATTTCGCTACCCATTCAGCACCGCTGAGAGTGGCTGAGGTGCTCCCGCTTAATTTGAGGGTGGCTAAAAGCAATTGCTCGGCGCTGCGGGTAGCGTCGAGATAAACAGTCCATGCTTGTTTGCGTACGGCGCTGGTCTGGTCGAACTGAAGTTGAGCCGCTGCTTTCGCATCAGCCAATTTCTGGTCCACCTTCGCCATCGCTTTCGTCAAACGAGCATCAGCAGCGCTTCTCGCTTTTTCGAGCTTGCGCTTCGCCGCAGCGATTCCTTGCTCTTTCTTCTTTTTCGCTGCCGGAATTTTCTTGCGATCCTTCTGCGCAGAGGTGTCGTGCGCGGTCGAAAGTTCTTTTCCGGTTTCGACACGCCGATCCTGCAGTTGCTGTTTCATCGTTGCAAGCAACTCCGTCAAACCCGGCAGGTCTGATGGAACCTCGCTTCCGATGAAGGGCAACGCCTGCTCGAACAGCGCTTCGTTTTGAATCGCGGTGCGGTCAGCTTGCGTGGCTTTGGCGGTGTCGCGGAAACTCGCTTTTAGAGCCGCTTTGAAAACCTTCTGCCACGCTTTCTCGATCGGTTTGATCGCTGCGTCGTAAATCCGTTCAGCGTCGATGCCTTCGTCGCGGCGCCGCTGTTCTACCGCGCGAGTCTCAGCGTAGTGCTGATCTTCGGCGAGTTGAATTGCGTCTTCGAGGATCTTCGTCGCTGTTTGCACAGAGGCGATTTGAGCCTGCAAAGCCAACTCGAGTAAAGTCGGTTGTTTCTTTGTCATGGTGATTCCAGAAAAACTGGTCCCTTCTTGAAGGCGAAGCAGCAGGAAGACGAATCTTCCCGCTGCTTCAGCTGTTAGACCTGGCAGCTTGGCTGCACAGGGTGTCCTCGGATTATGCCGAGCAGCTTG
>PLXC01000125.1 GCA_003151275.1 Candidatus Melainabacteria bacterium | reverse complement strand
AAATGTCGGGAAAAGTGTCGGGATGACCGCATGAGTCTCTACGACTCAACAATGTCTCACCGAGACTAGGACGTCTGCAAACCGAGTTCGCGTCCGAGCACTCAGCACCAGCATGTCCAAAACAAGAAAACCGAGCCAGCGCTTCACCGGGACTGGTGGGTAGGAAGCTAGCCTGAAGATGCCTCTGGACTCTCTGATCCAGTCGCCATTGTGCACGTGATAAGTCTGCATGCTGTCGGAGTAGCCGGACGCCAGGGCTTGTTTAGCGGTGAAATGACCATCTTGGCTTTCGGCTATATTGTAGAGTTGTTTGGCGTAACCGTCTGAAAATATGTGGTCACAAGCAAGGATTTGAAAAAACTGCTCGTAACTGCAATAAACACTTCTATCGCAATGTTGCGATAATGGGCTTGACGAGATTATCGCAAATATACGATACTGGGGAGGCAATAGTGCCACAAACCGAATGCGTATTTTTCGCTGACGAGACTGGAGCTGCTCCAGGCATAACCTGGCTGGATTCGCTTCCTCCTAAAGTCCAGGACAAATGTATTGCGTTTGTCGAGAGATTATCCGAACGATCGCAAACAGGATTCTATACATCCAAGATCCAGTCAAACACACATTCAAAGGCTAAAAATATGGCTCGCACGAAAAAAACTACAACGAACGCAGTTGAGATTTTGCGCAAGCGCTATATTCAAGGCGACGTGCAGCGAGAGAAATCAGTTACGAACGAGCATCTAAATGCTGAAATCGCAAGAATGATTTACGAGCTGCGAAAAGAAGCCGCGTTGAGTCAAGCAGATCTGGCTGAGCTAATAGGAACTACTCAATCCGTTATAAGCAGGCTAGAAGATTCGGACTACGATGGACACTCGCTTTCAATGCTTGACAGGATTGCCACAGCATTAAACCGGCGTCTAACGGTGTCCATGAAAGAAATGCAGGTTCGTGAAGGCACAGTACATTATGCCTTCAGAAGATTGATGCAGAATGTCCGGCGAAAAAGTGGGCTCACCATTGAAAAAGCTTCTAAGAAACTCGCTATCGATTCGGCCGAACTTGAACGCTTGGAGTGCAACAGATCGTATCAGCCTTCTGCGCGCACTCTAGGCAAGCTGAGTCAATTCTATGGCATCGAACAAGAGCGCCTTGCCGCTCTGGCAGGCGGACTTAATCATGCCTCATCCGAATTGAAAGCTCGTGCATCCAAATTTGCGACGCAAGCTGATTCGATTGCAAAGCTCTCGAAGGAAGAAAAAAAGACGCTAGATGAATTCATGCGATTCTTGAATAACGTCTAACCATTCTTGTATGTTGTCCGGCGCTCCCAGACTCAGATATTCCTCGACTGACAACGTTTGTCCGGCATCAACTTCACCGACTTTCTCCGCTGCTTGCATGGTGCTTGTGTAGGCCGCAAAAACATCTGCACTCGTAATGTCATATCCAAAGCCTTCGATGAGCCATTGGAGAGCAGAGAAGCCTGCGCACATGGCGAACCTCATTATTTGTTTCAAAGTTAGTGTTTAAGCAAAATCTGGTTCTCATCATCATCGGGTAATGACTTCATACCGGGATGCTCGGCCTTGTCCAATGCGACGCAGCAAGCCTAAGTCGATGAACTTTTTGAGTTGGCGCTGCGTTTTCCGTTCATCAAATCCTAGAGCTTCTGCATATTCCGGCGCCGTCGTGACCATTCTGGAGGTCAAATATTTCCACCCCTTCTTCTCGTCGTCGTTCAATGAATGCAATGCGGAGGGCTCAAGCGCAGCTGCAACGCTCTCGGCATTACTAAATAGCTGAAGCACCAAATACGGTTCATGGAAACTGTACTTGGGCACTGGTAGTCCTAATGACTGAGGCAACGATTTGAGCGTTTTCATTCCGAGACCGCGCTCTTCGGCTAATCCCATCTGGGAGAACACATAGTGCAACTGTGGATTGCGACTAAGCATCGGCGCAGTGAAGGACTTCATCTGGGCGAGAGTAATCGGTGCAAGCGGTGCACCCGGACTCATGATTTGAATGCTGTCCTGTGAAACTATAAGCTGGCACTTTGCTCCCTTGATTTCGTAATCTCTGTGAACCATGGCATTTATTATCGGCTCGCGGAGAAGCTCGAAGGGAATTACTGGTCCTTCGCTTCGTTTCATTCCCGTTCGAGTCAGTATATTTGGCAAACGGCTCTTCAGCCACTGCTCAATATGTTCAGGCATGAGAACCATAGGTCCATCAAAGTCTTGCTTCTCTGTCTCACCGTTCTGGTAGTGAACTGTTGCGAGTAATCCGGCTTGAGGCAACAACACACGTGGTGCCTTTGCAAACAATAGAATGCCGTAACCAGTTGGCACGAGCATGCCATCTTGATCTTTTACAAGCCCTTGTTGTAATAGTTGGCGATTGAATGATTCTGAACCAACAGTGTCAGAAATTTTTGTGGACGAGACGAATCGCTGAAGTGCTTCGTCTGAAAAGTCTGCGATTGCTGCCGTCGGTTCGGTGTTCTCGAACGCAGTCAGGTTGATCGGCTCGTCTTTTTGTATGACAGCTTCCGCTCGTTCCAGCGCTTGGGAAATGAACCTTTCGTTTGCGCTTCTGATTACACCTTGTAGGTCGCGATCAAACAAGTGAACCGTGACACCGTTTTGTTGGAGATAGGATATTCCTTTTCGATCGACTTTAGGGTCTGGATCCTCGATGCCCACCCATACTTCTTTGATCCTGGCTAACACAATGCGCTCTGCGCACGGCAACTTTGGGTGCGCGCGGGCTCCAGGAGCACAAGGCTCAAGGGTTGCGAAAAGTATTGACCCATCTAATTTTGCGTCTCGCTTCTTGCGTTCCAGCAATGTGAATTCGGCATGATCTCCGTCGCGCAGTTCCCCTCTGTATGCTGTCTCGACAATTCCATCGGGCATGTAGAGAACGGCTCCAACTGCTGGGCTTGCCTTTCCATCTTCTCTCGTTTCATGTATGGAACGGTTCATAACCTCGATGGCCAACTCCATGAGCTTGCGTGGATTGAATCCGGTCTTGGCCATGTTTTGCTCTCTTGAACTGTCGTGATTACTGTGTGTCTGGCAGACGAGGTTTAAATCGCGACAAATGTCGGGTGAAGTGTCGGGATTTAATAATTATACTCCAAAGTCCCCAGAATCGCGACAAAATGTCGGGCGAAGTGTCGGGATTTAACAATTGCATGCCAAAGTCGTCAGAATTCCGACAAAATGTCGGGAAAAGTGTC
>PLXC01000181.1 GCA_003151275.1 Candidatus Melainabacteria bacterium | reverse complement strand
CAAACCGCCTTTTGATTTCTTCCAACTGCGCCATGTCGATATCGTAAAACAGCGTTGCTGGTATGGACGCTCTTCCGACGATATTAATCATGTCCAGCAAGTTTAGTCGAGCCGGATGCAGGCTGACATATTCGAAGTCGGGTTTCATTGGTGTTGATCCTTCAATTGTTCGTCGTGCTTATTCCATGTCTTGCTTTCCATTCCCAAGCAGCCTAGCAATTTCTCTGCCATTTAATTAGGTCTAGAGAATTTAAAGAGCAGTTGGCGTCAGTAATCGGCGATCGAAAAACTTCATCCTGAATTTATTTGGGCTTTGCGCCGGACATAACTTTCTTGTCAGTCTTCCCCGCAAGCGTTTTTGGCAGACTGTCATGAGGAGCGAAGAACTCCCACTTCATAGGGCGGTGGTAGCGTGACAGGTGGTCCTTGCAAAATGCTCTGAACTGATGCTGCAATTGTCGTTGCGTTTGGAGACTTTCGTTTCGGTCTGTAGAATTCAGCTTATCGGCAATCTTGTCGTTCACCAGCACTATAGATGCTTTAATGATCTGTCCCAACCGCTTGTTTTGAACTGCCGTCACCGCCACCTCTTTCACTTCTCGATAGTTCCGCAGCGCCTCTTCAACTTCGCCGGCTTTAACCACGACTCCGCCAACGATGATGATGTCGTCTTTGCGCCCGACAACGAACAAGTTGCCGTCCTCGAAGCGACCGATGTCGCCGGTAAAGTATTGCCCGTTACGTAAAACCTTTCTGCTTTCCTGTTCGTTATCGAGATATCCGTCCATCAACATCGAACCTGTTATTCGCACCTCGCCGATCTTGCCCTCGGGTACGAGTTCGCCCTGCTCGTTGACGATGTCAATTTTGATGCTGCCAACTGGTTTTCCAACCGACAGCGCCGGCCCGACTGTGTTGAACGCCACGAGCTTGGACTCGGTCGAACCGTATCCGTTGTTCAATCGCTTTCCAAATGTCTCTTCGAACTTGTCGGCAAGTGATACTGTCAACGGTGCACCGCCACACAGCAGCAGTCGTGCATTGCTCAAGTTGATGAATCCATCAGGAGCGGAAAGCAATGCGCCATAAAATTGCGGCAATGCGGCAATCCACTCCGGCTTATGCCTGTGAACGGCTTTGACGAATCCGACAGGTTCGAGTTGTGTCAGGACCGTCTTAAATCCTAGTACTTGTGCTATCAGGAACACCGACAATCCGAAGATGTGACTGAGTGGAAGCGGCATGAGTACGGTTAAGTTGCCTTGCGGATCGGCGGCTTCGGCGAGGTCGATTATGTTTCGCACCAACGATCGCAGAGTATGAACAGCGGTTTTCGGAGCGCCTGTGGTTCCGGAACTGAGAATTGCGAATGCAGGTCGGTCGAGGTCGAGAGTCTGGATGTCGAACTGGGATTTCGGTGCGGTGTCTTTGAAATCGGCGAATGACGAAACGTCAAGCACGCCGATCCCGGCCGTGGTAAACAAGTTGGTTTCGAGTGCGTAATCTGTGTACAATCTCTTCGTTGTAAGCAGCAGTTTGGCGCCCACTTTTTTGGAAATTGCCAAAACGTCGGCGCGTTCCGCGCGATAGTCGATGAGCGACGCCATAGCGTTCAGCGACCAGCACGCTAATATCGTCGACGTAAACTCCGGGCTGTTTTCGCAATAGAAGACGACTTTGTCTCCCTCTTCAACGCCGCGTTCCTTTAGTTGCTCAATTGCATGAGCAAACAGATTCTCGATTTGGCGGTGCGTGACGGCACGTTCGGTTTCACCCGGCGTGACGACAACAATTGCCTTGTCACTTCGCGGTTCCGGCAAGTTGCTCGCCGGCGCGAACAATCGACGAATCACGTCGTCCTGCGAGAGCCTCCCGCCCGTGTCTTCGATTCCGCGTAATGAAAGCTGAAAATTCGAATTCACAGCGTCGACATGTGATTGTGCTGGTTCCTCTTTCATTTGGACAGCTCGCTACTATGAAGGTGACGTACTAAGTAGTTGGGTCGGTATACTTGCGGAGTGCACTGCGCATTTGTCATTTAAACGCACGCGAATCACTGGAACTTTAGCTGAGATGGACGCGGTGCCGGAGGTTTAAGTTCCGACCACGATAAGCCACTTTCGCCGGCAAATGAAAATCGGCCACCCTCGCGAGTACTGGAACTAAACAGCCAAATTCAAAGTCTCTCCCAAGGTTTGTGTTCTGGTTCTGCAGACTAATCGAACGGTAAATTTAGCGACAAATGATTCAACCAAGTAACTCTTCGAGAAATCGTTTTTATAGACGTTACGAAAACGACGTCGACAAATATGGTTTCCATCCTGCGTCGTACGCAGGTGTGGAAACGTTCACACACTTCCTCTATAAAAAATGGTTCGGGGTTCAAATTGCTGGGCTCGAAAACATTCCAGCGAAGGGAAGCGCACTGCTTTTTGGAAACCATTCCGGCGGTATACCACTCGATGGATTCCTTCTTTATGATGGCATATCAACTATCATCCGGATCCTCGTCGGCTGCGTTTCTTGGTGACCAAATTCTTGCTGAAGGCACCGTTAATAGGTAAGTGTCATTGATTCCGGTCATGCAGCGGCTGAGTGGGGCAATAATCCAAATGTGATTTACAACGTAGTCAATGAGCAGGGCGCATCAGGGGATGCAAACAATCCTCAAGTTCTTGCGACTACTGTGGCATTGGAGCAAGCTTTAGTTCAAGGCGCCCAGAGTGCTAATCCAAATGCTCAGCCAATTTTTGCAACACAACCAGTATACGACCAGCCGTGTAGTAGAAGTACTTTTCACCGAATATGGCACCATGCCGTCGATGTTGGTTTAAATTTAGTTCGCTGTGCTAACATCACGCCTGTGTCGTGGAGAAGAATATGAAAAAATCAGTCAGAGTGCCAATTTCTAGGGCGACAGCGATTGTGTTGGCGCTATCATGCGCTACTATACCGACAGGCGTGATGGCAGCGCAGTTCTCGGCCTCCCCGTTTGTTGCATCCGATCGACCGGGCACCACAGACTTCCAAAGTAGTCTTGTCAGCGAGCCGGGCTCTCCATTTTCCGTTTCAGTGAATACTTTCCCAGTTCACAACGGAACATATGCCGGCGTCTTAGTGACTCCCACACGTCGAGTTACCAGCGGCTTCCAAAACCTGAGCTTTTTACTCAAAGGATCTGAAACGACTACAGTGACCGTGCACTTTCGAAAGCCGCGGCGCAGCAGCTTCGCTTTTTCCTCGCTGCCAGCAAAACAAGGACACTTATCGGACAGCTCTGAGAAAAACGCGTATAGGCGCGTGTCTTTCGATGCTACACAATTCGGCATTCCGACAGGTAGCCAAATTGACAAAATCGTGATCTCGCCTGACACATCGAAGGGTGGTGGCACATTTCTTGTGAACGACATACACGTTAATGGCATGCCGGCGACCAAGGAAGTTAAAAACGGAACCCTGTTTTATAAAGTCGTTGACAACCTGAGTAAAGGTCCATTAGAAGGGCTGACTAGGTTCCATAGGTTCCATAGTGCACTCGGCACCACTTCAATGACCCTCACAAACGGAACAACTTCTACGATAACAGTTTTTATGACGTCATTCCCGGGCTTCGGATCTTCGTATACGTCAGGCGCTAACGTGCCCCTCTCTGGTGTGACAATAAGCCAAGATCCTAACAATTCAGCCATTGGTTATTTTACGCTTAATCCGAACCAAACGACTACGTATTCAGCAGGATTAGATCTAGACGTGAACATCTACTGCGCCATTGACTCGACCAATCCAACCAATGACGCTCAATGTCTCGGCTCTATTGGAGCGACTTTTGCCGAGGTCAATATAAATAACGGCGGACAGGAAGTTGTCGATATTAGCGAAGTAAATGGTGTTAACGCGCAAATGCAGATCACTCTTCCCCATGGTAGCTATGGGGCGTGCACATGGTCGAACGGTGATTACTCGACAGGAGGGACGATACCAAACGGTGGAGATCAACAGATACCGATAACAACAATTTTGAATCAGCCAGGCCCCGGTCCGAATTATTACGGGGATTATGGGAATCCAGGTGTCTATCCGTTTGGATGCGACAATTGCATATCACGGTATAACCTCAGCCCCCCAGTTTTCGCTGCTGGATGCAGCTCAGTAACTTATCCGTCTTCTGACGTTGGTTGCAATAATGCAATCAACACTTACCAACCTACATACACCTCGCCGCCCACGGGCGTCACAGCACTACCAACTGACAGTTATGCGCCTGGTGGCCTAATTTATGACCAGAGTCTAAACTCAGGCTCATCATACGGGATATGCCAGGCGAACCGTACGTCTTGCCCAGGAGGTGTTGTTGCTGTCACCATAGTTCAGTACCCGTGGAACGGTATACCGAGTTCCCTTCACGGACATCCGCACCACGGACGCCACCACTAAATGCTGGACTGGTTACGGCTCTGCGTCAGTTCCTTCTTGTTGGTTGTTGATCAACGACACAACGAGAATTAGAATCACGCTTCTTCCAAGGTTGAAAGTCACGTTCAAAGCTCTGCGCGATCACAGTCCATGTTTTACAACTCTTTTGTGCATGGCGCTGAATGTACTCGTCAAACAATTCGCCTAAAGTCATTTCCCCGAACTCTTCTCGCCGAACTTGGGCTAGGTTGTGACCCTTAGATATGGAAGAGTGAAACTCGGCAGCTTTTGATCGGGCCCCTGATTGGCTCCTTGAGCAGAAATTTCCGCGAACTTGGATTAAGCAATAAGCTCAACGAAGATAGTCTTCTTGCTTGAATATTAACCCAACAGTTCCATTTAGACACCAGATGCGGTGCCCCTAGCAAAATCGAATCCTCACTTGCCTGTTTTCTTCTAAAAATTACGAGCGGGGCAAAAGCAAAGTGCGGTAGAGACCTTGCAGTGGCGCATAGAAAAAATCATCCAATCTAGAATCATCAAGCATGGAAGAAACGTGTGTTAGCAATTGAAGGCCAAAAGGCGTTTATGAGGATAATCGCACGAACATTAACTATCCTGTGAGTGCGGTTTAGGCTTACTTCGGTGGAGTTCCCGCAGCAAAAGCCAGGTTCCTCCGGGAACTAATCTGGCTTTTCCGAGCCTTCTCTTTCAGATAGGGGCGATTGCGGGCCAAATTATCGAAGTTGCAAAGATGATATTGTAGCCGTTAATCACCTTGTCTTTTTAAGCAATGGACGTGGTGAACACTATCGCCGCTCAAATTTTAGCTTTGCTTGAATTGGATGAAAACACTTTGTTCCTGGTGAAGAGTCTTGAACAAATAAAGGAGAGTCATGAAAACTTTGTTGAAGAATCTAAGCACCGGGTCAAGCAAGCCCGCGCGCCTCACGCTAACCCTAGCGATCTTGAGCCTGCTCGTAGTCAACGGTGCCCACGCTCAAACCCCAACTCCTGCTGCAACGCCAGCGCCTGCTGCAAAACCAGCCTCTGGCGCATCGTCAACGGGAAACGATAGCTCAGTACGGAGTCCTACTAAAACGTCAACCGAAGTAAGGAGCCCTACTAAAACGTCAACGCAAGCCCACACGGCCGACAATGTCACGGTGACCGGCGGGGCCGGCGCCGGCGCGAACACCACAGTCAATATCCACAACAACGCGAAGCCTGCGAAAAAAGGCAAGGATAAAGAAAAAACCTCTGGCCAAGTAGCACAGAAGGAGAGCAATTCTGCAAAGGCGACTCCTTTGGCAAAAGCTTCTCCTGCGGAAACGCCAACGGGAACTGATAGCTCTACAAACGTCAACCACTAAGGTGAAATGAAATAACAGCAAGAATCTTGGAGCTTCAGCTGCGAAGTATTTTTTCAGTTCAAGCTAAGACACCATTAGCGTTCACGAAGGTGGGGTTTTGATTCGCGCCTGTTTTGGTTATACGTTCAATAGAATGATGATGCAGCTGGCGGTATGTAATAACCTCCACCCACCGGTATGAAATTTGGGTCAGGAGAGGGCGATGCTTCTTCCGTGCTCTGTAGGTGCTTGCCCTTGAATGTAAACGTGAAGTCAGTGTAATCGCATGATAAAGCATTCTCCTCTTTGGGCAACGGTTTAAATGGAATCGCAGCTATGGTCTCCAAAGCTTCCTGATCTGTGGCCGAATTGCCAGAAGACTTCGCTATTTTTAGAGCCGAAGTAGATCCACTTTGGTCCACCCTGATACTCACTGCAACAGACTCGATTGTGCTCTTGCTGCCGTCATAGAAGAATGTTTCCGCTGGCATGCTTGAGTAGAGGTCGTCTACATATTCGCCCATGTT
>PLXC01000132.1 GCA_003151275.1 Candidatus Melainabacteria bacterium | reverse complement strand
ATGATGCCGACCATGAAGCATATAGTTCCGAAATTGTCTTTAGGCTGCGGTATGTTCATTTTGTAGCCTCCATCTGTATCCAATCAGCAATCTGCATTGTCAGCCGCATTCCGCGCTATCTCCTCCAACTCTTTCTTCGATATGCGCTTTGGAGCTTTGCCACACCCCAATACCGAGTAGCATGAACAACGACAATTTGTATTATCGCGTTCGTAGGGCAATTGTTCTACCATCAGGGACGCCGGATGCACGATGGTGACTAAGACTGGACGACAATTAAGGGCGACTCGACCCTGTTTTCTAGAAAAGTTTCCACCATCGTAGAGCCCATTCAAAAGATCGGACGGTATCTAAGGCGGCAATTTGTCAGCCTCAATTAAAACAAGTTTGATCAGAGTGCGGTTAAGCATCAACTCGATAACTATGGAGGATGGAATGGATTACTATTTAGGGATAGACATCTCGAAAGCTAGTTTTGATGCGTATCTAATTGGACCAAAAAAAACAAAGCACCGAACTTTTACAAACAACGCGGCGGGCTTTAACATGCTTTCTGATTGGTTGCGATCGTTTGAAGTTGACGTCGTTCATGCGTGCATGGAAGCAACGGGACGGTACTGGGAGCATTTAGCCGAACACCTTTACCAGACCGGGCACCAAGT
This sequence comes from Candidatus Melainabacteria bacterium, assembly GCA_003151275.1. Next base: position 47,563 of record PLXC01000132.1, on the reverse strand, counting down.
TAGTGCGATTAACCCAGCACGCATTAAAGGGTTTAGTCAGAGCCTTTTATCTCGTCTAAAAACCGACAAAGCGGACGCGGAGATTATCGCGCTATTTTGTCAAGCTCTTAAACCTAGGCTATGGAAACCGTTAGCTACGCACAGCAGAGAGCTGCAGGAGCTGGTGCGTCATCAATCAAACATCAGGCAAACCATGCAGCGAGAAAAAAATCGTCTACAGTTCGGGATTACATCAGCCTCTCTTATTAAGGTGCTTGAGGATCATGTCCAATTTTTGACATCTCAACTTGAAGAACTGGAGCAGCGCATTAAAGAGCTTGTTGCATCAAACCAAGAGCTTTCATCGCAATGCGTTTTGCTTTTGTCAATTCCCGGTGTTGGACTGAAGACCGCCCTTTCGTTTTTAAGTGAAATCGGCGAAGTTGCAAATTTCAGCAGCACGAAGCAGCTTGTTGCATATGCTGGGCTTGCACCATCCGAAAAATCGTCAGGTTCATCAATTCGAAAACACGCGCGCATCTCAAAAATTGGAAATTCGAGATTACGAAAAGCACTATACTTTCCGGCTATGGTTGCTGAAGTGTCGAATCCTACAATCGCGGAGTTTTCAAGCCGCTTAAAGTTGAGTGGTTTAAAACCGATGCCCAGGATTATCGCTTCGATGCGAAAGCTACTCCATATAATGTTCGGTGTTTTGAAAAACAAAACAGTTTTTCGACCTATCGCTGCCTGAATGACGCAATAAAACCAAAATGGTGGCAGTTTCTCTGCCACCATTTTGGTGCGCGTATGGGTGAAGAATCAGCTTATGGTCACCAACTACCGCCTAAGTCCTATCGTGCGCCTGTAAGGCGGTTCTCCCACGATGGGAATGCGGCGGGCACAAACTTCGGCTGTGAAGTATGTTTCTCTATTCTCCAAAATTGAATGCGCCTCCCGGCGGGCTTCGAACCCGAACGCACCCGAACGTTTTAAAGCCAACACTCAGCCAAAACTTTCCAGTTGAATCAATTCAGACCTTAATCGTTTGCACCAGTTTCAGTGAATTTGTATTTGCCGTTGTCCTTGGCGAATACAAAGATTTCCTCGCCGCAAAAAACGAAGACAGAGTCTTTATCAGCGACTGGCTTTTCTTTTAGAAGGCACTTTCTAGTCGTCGGGGGAAAAATTTTCTCTGACTGGGCAATAAACGTGGCCCTGTCCAATTTTTTCTGATCCAAGGAATATGGCAACTTGGTCATGGACGCCAATGCTTGCTTATCGTTTTTTTGCAGCGCTCCTTTGAAACTTGCCCAGAAGTCCAGGAAATCTTTATCGAGCGGTTTGTTGGCGCCCTGAGACGGACTGCACACACTGGCGCAAACGACCATTGTCATTAGAAGGGATCTGAAATACATCGCTCCTCCGAGTCTTAGCAGGACTATTCTATAATCGATGCAACAATTGAGCTGCAAGAGCTACACACTCTTACATCTAAGTTTATTGACTTTGAGAACGGTATCTTGAATTACGCACCCTAGATCGTCAGGAAGAGATTTGAGGCATAACTCTGATAAGCTGCTTACACCTCTAATCCAGGAGAACAAGCTGGCTCTCGCGACCGGCACGCTCATCGGCCCGGCCCGAGACCAAATGGACATTATGAGTAGCATCTCTGCCAAACACGACATTCAATACCACCTTCCCCTTATTGGTGATATCCATGCCAAGAGTCCCTTGGCGTATCGAACGACTCGGGCGCTCGTTGCGGTGGCTAATGTGACGCAAATGGCTTTTGCGGAAACCTACATCAATGGAGTGGAGGTTCCCGATTGGCTGCTGCGATCGTTTTTCGATACCTCCATGCCGATTATTTTTAAGCATTTTCCCGCGCTCCAGACTCCTTACGAATGGGTATTAAAAGAAACGGACCAGGTGGCGGAAGGCTCAAGAGATTTGATGAAGATCCAGTACGACCTGCCACAGGGCATGTTGAATCGGATGCTGGGCGACGGAAAACTGATCTATCCAAAATACAGCATGGGATTGTGGGAGAAAGGAGCTACCAATCTCGAGCAATCCCAGATGCACATGATTGACGACATAATTGAAAAACTCGACATCCAGGATGGCGACAACATCCTGGATTTTGGCTGTGGTTGGGGTGGTGTGCCGAACTATATTCTGTCCAGGTTTCCCAATTGCCGATTCACGGGGCTGAACCTGAGCCATGAGCAATGCGAATACATGCGGCTAAAAATGCAAGATCCGGAAAGCCACCTCAGTTCGGGTCGATTTACCCTTGTAGAAGGAGATCTCAACGATACGCACTTTGACGAACAGTTCGACAAGATCCTCTCCGTGGGCGTTTTTTGCCATGTGGGGAATTTGACCCATTCTTTCAGAAAGCTTGCTTCTTTTTTGAGGCCAGGCGGAAAATTCTTCCTTCACATCATCACCGTCCGCACTCCCAATAACATTTCAAGCGTTTATACACACAAATACATTTTCCCTCACGGCCGCTACTGGAGTTTCGATTCGATTCCGACCTATAACAAGGATCTCAGAACCGTTGAACGCTGGTATCTCAATGGCATGAACTATTCCAAAACAATGACCAGCTGGCTCGCAAACTTTGACGATAGCTATACGGATGTCAAAGATCTGGACTACGGCATTGATTTCGTGAAGTTCCGCCGCATCTGGCGGCTTTACCTGATTTGGTTTATCGCCAACTTTAAAAGTTGTGACGGTGAGATCAATGGCAATGGGCAGTTTCTTATGGTTCACTCGTAATCGTCGATGAGTCGAATTGGACGATATCATTTCGATGCGATTGTTGCCTTTGTCCCGTTGCATGCGGCGTGTTTGCTGTTGCTATGGACGCCGTCGCAACCTGCAGTCATGCTCACCATGTGAGCATGAGAGGTAACAACTAATGCACATTAAAAGCTGTTTTTGCATCGCTTTCGTTGCAATCTGTGTGCCTCTTGCTTCCTTCGCAGCTCCGTCATCGAATATCAAGAATGGCGCACCAGCAGGGCTTATTGCGCTTTCTTCAATTGACGACCCAACTAAATTTCTCGCCAAGCCGCCAGTCAAGAATCTAATTACACAAACAATGGGCAAGCCAGTTTTCGACCTGTTTTCCCAAACCATGGGCAACGGTCCGACCGATATAGCATCAGAAGGTAACGAAAGATTTTTGGATACTTTCATATCTCATAATGCAACTCAAAGAGCTTTTCTATACATCGATTTGTCTAATTCGCGCTGTATAGCCGCATGCCTTGACGATGCCGACGTGAGCTTATATGGTGCAACATCAAAAGCCGGCCTGCCGAAGTTGGTCAAAAAATTTCTCACCGAGCTAGAAAGTGAGAGAGGTGATTCACTCAACTTACCAGTCATCAGTGGTACCCCGGTTGGGAGTAAATCATTACCCTGAGATGCCCCGAATTATAAAAGACCCGTCCAATCATTGGGCGGGTCTTTTACTTGAATGTTTAGACGGGACAATTGGGACTATCCGCCGCCGCAACTAGGCGGCTGAGGTAGGTTTGTCGGACAGGGTTGCGTGGTCATATTGATGACGGTGCCGACAGGCGTGCCGTTGAGAAGAAACGGCGAGGCAATAACAACAGCTTCGCCGCCTGCGAAGGCCCCGACGTCATAAAGCACCAGATCGATAGAAGTAACTTTGAGTCCTGCCAATTGCGGAGCAGTTGTTGTGTCGATGGTTATAACATGTCCGCTAAAACAGGCATTAGCGGTCTTGTTCGCAGGGAAAGCGCATACAACATCCTGTTCTGTCTTGTTCCCTCTTGTGCCAGTGAATATGTAGACGAAGTTGCTGTGGAAGTTGCCGCCGCTGTTGCTGATGAATTATGCGGGCTACTGGGTTTTGTTGATAGGCACTGTGCTCGGTGTCTTTGGCTCCATCGGCGGTGCCTGCATGCGGCGATACGTCAGGTGACGTGACCACTGCAATAAATAGCTTGTCGTCCGCATTTCCATGGGTCACTGTGACTCTCGACGGACACGTGCGTTTGTCGAAAGGGCGGCTGCGCTGCCAAAGTAAACAAGCCTGGCTACAGCGTTGTCATTGATGGCAGCCTTCATCTCGTCCCTGGTGCTGGCGTCGCTTTCCGTCATCGTCTTCTGGTTAGCCGATACCGCTGCCAGCCACAGCATCGCTCTCTGAAAAGCGAATTCCGCAGGTGATTCGACCAGGTCCAGTACAAGAGAAAACTGAAAGTCTGAACCCTGACTTCACGACTGGTGAAACAGAGCAGCAGCGGAGACGCCCAGACGGAGGGCGCTTCTGCTGCTTCCATGGAAGCGGGTGAATCTGTCAAGGCCTCAAAACCTTGATATTTTCGTCCGCTTTCTTATCTTTTTTGGCTTCGTTGCAAAAAAAAATAGCCTATAGTGCCACCGCCAGTGGTGGCATTGAAAAGCTGCGCCAGGCGTGCGTCCGATACTGAACTTTATGTGCGAACACTTTTTTGTTCACATTTATGTCTCAAACGCTGCCACTGTTAATGGTGCGGTCTATTCGTTTTTTATGCTTGCCACCATATGGTGGGTGGCGCCTGCCCTAAACCTTTTTTAGAGCCTGCTCTAGGTCGCGGATCTGAAACTTCAGGTCTGTCAATTCGTGACTCTTGAGTGTCAGTTGTCGCTCCAGCTCGTCCTCAGCACTTTTCACCTCCCGCGAGTAATCATGTTTGAGGACAGCAATTTGTTTTTCTAATTCATCGACATTTCGGGCGGTGACATCGTATCGAGACACCAGTTGTCCCTGCTCAGCGACGATTAACTTATAAGCCTCATCGGAAGACGCGGCAATGGCCGGATTGGACGTCAGTCCGAGAAAGATAGAGATCAGCGCTGCCTGTATATATTTAGCTGGCGCCTTCTTGAATTTGTCCCCGCATTCGCTGGAGCAGACAGTCACTTTTTTGTCGCCAAACTCGATCTTGATTCCGTCATCCTCGATTTGCCAGTCGCAGCCGCAAACAAGGCATTTGGTATGGCATTTAATGTGATGATTTGCGTCCATCGGCTCTACCTCTAACATCAGACGGTTCCCGGAAGCACTAGCTTACTTGGAAATTACACTCATAGCTTCATGATTATGCTCATTGCGTCATCTTGTAAATCAAGAACTTCCAAGCACGATTACCGCTGTGCCCGGCGAAACCGGTACCAAATCGACCCGGCTCGACGGTCTCCGCCGAAGCGGCTTGATGGTATGCGGCAGGCTCTCGTGTCGTCTAACATCATGCCGTTCCCCAAAAAAAATTGCCTACGATGGCACCACCTGCGGTGCCACCTTGTTTGAAAACAAGGAGCTGCATTAAAGTGCCGATTACAAATCTGAGGACTCGCATAAACCGCATAAACAAGTAGTTACAATTTGGCTGCAACGTGCTTCGGCTGCAATTCCGAATACTTGACGACGGCGTCGTTGCTATGCTGAGCTGCGTTTCTCGCTTTTTCCGCTGCGGAAAGCAGAAAGCCGATATCGCTAACGTCGGATGGGATGGTCGCCGTGCCTATCGCAATCAACAATTCGGCATCTTTTTCGCAGACCACCTCAGGCGTGTGCAGCTCCTTGATTATGCGTCTTGCGAAAATAGCGGCTCCATCGCTATCCGTGTCAGGCAAGATGATTGCCATGTCAAATATTTCATAGTGCGCCAAAAAATCACTGTCGCGTTTGAGCGAACTAATTCGTCGTATGCATTCGCTCAGAAGGTTTACAGGGAGCGGCGATCTGTATTCATAGTCGCCTCCTCCGATACGCAATTCAACTATTGCGACCGATAGTGGTTTACTGACTCGATAGTGCTTGAGACTTTCCTGCTCTAGAAAATACAGAAACGCAGGATATGTATACATGCCAGTTTGAGCTCGACGCAAGCTCATCATCACAGAATGAATCGCGTGCCTGTCGATCATCTTCCGATCCAATTCATTCTCAGAAGGCTGCTTTTGAGCAGAATTGACGATCTCCACGAAGTCGGCTTTGAGCATTCTGCATAACAATGGAATCCATTGGCTAGCAGTTAGTTTGAGTTTTTCCGTCAACTGAGATAAGGTGCGCTGTCCATCAACTGCACCATAAAATTGCTTCTGCGCCAACATGCTGAATGATAGGTGTGAGCCGCTGGCAACGCTGGCGGATATCGCCTCAAATTCAGCCTCCGCCAGGTCTTGTCGTTTGCGCACCAACAGCGAGTCTGGTTGCAACCCGGCGTTGTACAGGTATTGCATTTTGTCGCGCAATAACGCACCTTTCAACATCAAGACCGATGCTTTTTGGCGAATCGTCTTCTTATCAGGCAATATGTCCGGCTCAAAACGGAACGTGCCGTCATTGTAAGTTAGCAAGGAAAGCAAGCATTCATCGCCCTTGAGCATACCTCTAACCGCATGAATCGGCTCCCCATTGTCAAAGTAGATTTCAGCGTCGCTAGTTGAGGTCGTCAACCTAAGACGGCCGGTCATATTAGAGCCCATGATCGCTTGCATCACATTGCCTACTGCGATTTGCGAGACATCGCCCGTCCATATATTCGTAATTGGAGCTTTGGCGCCGCTTGCTCCTGTCATGAGCGAGAGTTTTTGTTGTTCTTGGGCAAGTAAATCTAGTGCTGAGCGGTAATAGGCATCGGGAATCTGGTAGATGTCGCTGTATCCGTCTGTCGCTTTTATCCGTTTACCTGAGGCAGCATTTCGATATTCAACCGATTGCATCGACGAAGCTATTAAATTGAAGACAAGTAAAATGTCTGAGGTAATGTAGCTCCACAGAGGCGCTGCATCTTTGTCCACTCCTTGAAAAAACTCCCATTGAGCCTCGACTGTTTTATTACACAGGAACACTGTGACTAGAAAGTCGGTCGACTTGTCAGAACTGGCCCAGCACACTTCAAGCTTTGTGCCCACCTGTCGTATGGCTTCAGCGAACAAGTGGTCTATGTCTCCAAGGGAAAGCGACTCTGGCAGCCGTACCAGCGGTCTTGAAGGTATGTAGCCGCGTGGTTTTTTCTCCATGACTCTTTCTCCCGAACAGCAGACGTCTCAACTAAGGTTCCCGCAAACCTGGATGATTAAACTAGAAGCGGTGCTATTGTGCTTGCTAGCGTTTCAGCAATACGCTGAGCAAAGAATGTTTGGGTCTAGACAGCATTGCGAAGGGCCAAAACGAATTCTCGTGCGTTATCGAAACGGTCGTCGGGATCTTTGGCCAGCAGCTTGAATACAATATCCTCGATCATAGGAGAAACACAAGATTGCGGGCAGATTTCGTTCATTGGATCGGGAAAGCGCGCCAGTTGATTGGACATTGCCTCAAATGCAGTTCTACCGGGAATAGCGCGAGTGCCAGTTAGAGATTCGTAAACTAAACAGCCAAGTGAATACAGGTCGGAGCGGGCATCGATTGGTTGTCCCAGACATTGCTCCGGGCTCATATACGCAGGGCTGCCGAGAACCTCGCCTGACTGTGTTAAAGAAGCCAGTGCGCTCGCTCCTTCTGCAGTGAGGATTTTTGCCAGACCGAAGTCGAGAATCTTTGGTGTGACGATACCATCTTCGGTGACAAGATAAACGTTGCTGGGTTTGAGATCCCTGTGAATCAGCCCCTGATCATGTGCGCTTGCCAGGCCCTCGCTTAAGAGCACATAAAAAGGCTTGGCCTGCTCAACTGTCATTCGTCCATTGACTGAGAGAAATTTTTCTAGACTAATGCCATCGAGGTATTCCATGATCAGACAGGGTCGTCCGTCGTTAAGCGTTCCTTGTTCGTGCACACGTGCCAAACATCTATGTTGTAACCGCACGAGCGCCTCCGCCTCACGGTTAAAACGCACCACTTTTAGAGGATCGCATGCCAGATGCGCGTGTAGGATCTTCACTGCAACCGGTTCACCCGTGTTGCCAATTTTGGCTTTATAAACTTCGCTCCAGGCGCCCACTCCGAGTAACGACTCTATCGTGTAGCTCCCGCATACAATTTTGCCAAGCAATTGTTCTACCGATACAAGGACGGTAGGCGCGCCGTCCGTTGGACACGACTCGCTGACGGGATCGGCTGCATCATATTGATTGCCGCAACTGACACATACGCGGACGCGATTTAGCAAATCCACACTCGAGTTAAAAGGCGTCGCCGTGCTGGCAGTGGCCGATCGCTTGATTAAATTGCGAATGCGAGCGGCCAATTCCTTCAGACTGAACGGCTTGGTTAAGTAGTCGTCGGCGCCCACATCGAACCCGACCTCTTTCTCTTCGTCGGAAGCGCGGCCGGTCAGCATAATGATCGGTGTCTGTCCCCCGATCGCACGATATTTTTTACAGATTTCAGGACCGGTCATTTGAGGCATGTCCCAATCAAGAATGGCTATCCCGAAACCATTGCTCGCTAGCTTATCGTAAGCTGCAGCCCCATTGTCCACTACGTCAACGTCGTGTTCCGCCTGCAAAAAAAAGACAAGCGTTTCGGTGATGGCTGAGTCGTCGTCTGCAAGGAGAATTCGAGTCATGATGCACTATTCGAAGGACCTATCAACTATATTCCCGATTTAGCGTGTTGCACAGTTGTTGTTTTTATTTGCGACCAGATTCTGTTGTCCTTTCATCTGGCGCACTTCGTGCATAAGTTGTTTTGTGTTGGATTGTTCTCATTTCTGTTCAGGCTTGGCCTTATTTTGTTTTGACTTAGACTGGTCCCACTCTGCCGATAATGATTTCATTCCAGTAATGATCGGGTGAATTTCAATGAGGATTTTTTTTGCCTCTGGTGTAGATCTGAAACCAAGCTCGTGAATGATATCTGCGATGACAGCTTTTTCATGCTCCCAATAGGGCTGATAGCGAGGGCTAGATGGCAGCTTCGTTACCTTGTCGAGATCAGATTTCCACACGGTTATGCCCGGTATGTTGTACTTTGTGAGGATTGTTTGAATTCGCGCGATACACCAAAGGCATTGCTTTTCCTTGGCTTCATTCCAACTTTCGATCAAGGATGCCGAACCTGTAATTATAGGATGCACGTCATCTAAGGCCCGCTTGGCTTCGGCTGTGTTCATGCTGCCTAGCTGATGAATACTGAAATGAATCACTGATTCAAAAAAATCAAAATAGGGCTCATGTTTTGAGTCTGATGGGATTTCGGCTATTTTCCCCTTGCACATTGAAATAAGCTCAACGAGCTGTTCTGGATGACTTAATCCTTGAACAATCGAATTGATTTCTTTGATGCCGTTTTTATCTTGCTGCTCCGCAATCGGTCCTGGTGCTAATAATTGTTCTTGTTTGGCATATTTATCAACATTTGCAAACGCACTTAAAACAGCTTGATCTTTACAATCAGCGACAACTGAAACTGCAAAAAAACTTGCTAATAGAAATGCAGCAACTAAGGAAATGCGGATCGAACTACTGAACATGCAGCACTCCAGTATAAGTGTCATTTGGTTTGTATTCGAATGGCTTCGCAACAACAAGCCGATCTGAAGACTAAATCTGAAAGCCCCACAAGCGTTGAGAAGTTAGCGAACAGCTCACAAACCATTGACCGCCAAGTCGTCTCAACGGTGGGTAACTCTACCAAAGATGTTCTCAATGGATTCGCCAGCTACAAAGAAGCAAACGGTTCCGAGCTTCAAGACCCGCTGAAGCGAACTGCTGCCTAATTGAGATTGCAAGCGCAATTGCAAAAAACACAGGTAAGGCAATCCTCCCCAATTACTCTCCTCGGTTTTGCATTGATCAATGAGATTTTCGTTCCACAACTATATGAATGTGCGGATGGGAATTTAGTCGTCGAAACGGTTGGTCTGAACACGCCAGTGCCGAAATTTCCTTCAGTACAACAAATTTGTGGCAAATTCGTGGCAAACTCGTGACATTTAACTTGCCAAGATGAGATGGATCTCATATATTGAAACTATCCCTCAGACCTAATAGTTCAACACATACGCAGCCCGCGTATCCAAAGTATGGTTCCGCCGAGTTTAACCAGGCGCATCGTACTTTACCAATCCTTGGCGTTCTTATCACGCAAGCATTCAGACTCTACCTGGATGTCTACTGAAGCTCGCGTGGCAACCTTTCTAGACCCCTTTGAAGGTGATTTTATGGCATTTGATAATCACAATCCAAATAATGGCGGCAACGATCATCACTTGGATCCCCTGATGCACCTGGACAGCACCAATGCTAAAGGTGACAATCTGCACCTGCAGTCATTGCAACTTCTCGGTGATCCTCATCTGATGGCTTCTGTAACTGGAGCCGGCAAGCACATGAGCGCAGGAGAGGCAGCAACATGGGGCTTGGCTGGTTTCTCTTTGGCCGGACACGAATCATCTAGTGCTAACCAAGGCGCGATTCAACGTGGGCATGAAGTGGCTGGACGCGTGATGAACACAACAGTCGCCAGCGAAGGTGATCTGGCCGCGGCGCAAGCAGCTTACGGCGATATCGGAGGAAATCTCCTTACCAATCCAGAGGGCTCGTTCGCCCAAGCCAACCTTGCCGGTGCCATACAATCTGCTCAAAACAAACTCGATCTTCAAAGAGCTGCTTCTAATAACGGCTTGGGCGACAATGCCAACACCGTCCAAACTCAATTCAGCACACCAGCCGAATATCAAGCTTTCGTTCAACAGCAAGCAGACCTGAAAACTAAATCTGACAGCGCCACGGGCACTCAGGTGTTAGTTAGCAGCTCGCAGACCATTGACCGCCGCGTGGTTTCGACAGTGGGTAACTCTACCAAGGATGTTTTGAGCGGTTTTGGCAGCTACACAGATGCTGATGGCTTTGAGCTTTACGATCCACTGAAGAAGGCCGCTGCCTAGTTTGGAAGCGCAATTGCAAAAGTGGCCGGAAGGCACATCTTAATTTGCTTGGGATTTTGTCGCGCTTGCTCTCGTCGTAAATCTTGCAGAAATGGCTTTAGCTGCCTTTCCCTTGCCTGGACTGGTCACCGTCTTTTTGATCCAATGTGACAATTTAGTGAACCAAACGAATACAAAATGATCCGAGCCCTTAGCTCTTGTGATCAATGGATGATTCTTTGCATTTCATGGAGCGAGCTAAATTTGCTGCCAACAGTATGCGCGCACTGACGATTATCGATGTGCTCTGGTCCGCGACCTGGTCTCAATCTGAAGGCACAATGTTTTGCGTAGCGCATGTACTACAGAACTTCCGCGGCCTATGACATGCATTCCATAAGCCAGGCCAACCTGACTGGTGCCGGCAAGCAATAGCGCGTTCGCTCGTTCTGCATCAGTGGCACCAATTGCGGTGTCGCCGTTAGTTGAGGTCGTTTTGTCGAAGGACGCTGGAAACATTGCCATGAGTTCGCAAGGTCTAAACCCATTGCACCTGTAGTCAGATTGATCCAGTAAACATCGTAGTTTTGGTCTTGCGCAAGTGGTTTAACTGCCAGAATTAGTTACCTTTTGGACTCAGCGCTGGAATAATTATGTGTGTATGTTGCCCAACCAGCCTGAAATCTCCTCCTGCAACATTGGTACGGTCAAGGACGCCAATGCCTTCTCCCTGCCCCGCAATCTCACCACGCTTCTGAGCGATTGCCATGAGAGTCGCTTTCATATCTTCTGTGCTCTTAGGATGAATGGAACTCAGTTCAGCCAAGAACGCGTCTTTGTGGCTATCATCCGCTAAAGCAGCTAATTTTGTAATTTCTTGATCAGACGGTAAGTCGGACATTTTGCTCCTCCCCTGATTTCTGAATGCCTATTAGCACCACATATCAACAATAGTTGACAGCGATGACCTGTCGGTGGCATATTTGTGGCAGCGGTGTGGCATGACCGCAACTTATTTAAATGTGGCTTCCGCCGTTATTCAATAGCAGCATCTTCATCAGAAGGTTGCGCGCCTGAGGAATCGATGTACTCTGTCTGGGGATCCTGCACTTTCCGTGAGCTTCCAGCACCAGATCTTTAGCGTCAGTCAAGTTTCAAGCGCTTTCTTTTAAGACTAGGCAGCTTTGGGCGGGCGCAGGAAGACAACGCCAGCTGGATATTCCCGCGTATTCCAAGCCGACAATGGATCGTGCGACCAAACTTTCGAATGGGAATGGTTATCCCATGTTCCATTATTATCGACGATTCCAGTGTGCGCAAAACCTCCAGGACCGCTACCTTTCGCTCTACGGTAGCCGCAAACGACATCGCCAGGTCGAGCCTCAGTAGAAACGGTCCACCCATGAGCGACTAATTGATCTTGCAAATCTGACACGCCAACCGCGCTTGCATAACTGAAGCCAGCATCATTTAACACTGCTGAAACCGACGCGGCACAGCCAAGGCGCCCTCCGTTCAAATATTTCTGCCACATCGGGCGACCAACATCCTGGCGGGCTGCGGCGATTATTTTGCCCTGCGCATCTGTGATGTTGATGTCGCCTAAACTTTGCATTCTGCTTTCAGCCAACTTGTACATGTTCGATCCGGCGCGAGTGTAATCGGCGTATTGTCCGTTCTCGTTGTCCGCGGCATTGGGCGTTCGTCCTAGCAAAAATGCCAACGAAACCTTACCGGCTCCTTGATCGCTCAATTTATTTGGATCTTCACCTAAACTTTTCGCTTCGTGCTTGATGCCTTTCTCTGCTAAAAGCTCTTGCATTTCTTTGGGCATGAACTTTGCCAGGCGATCTTGTGTGATCGGCTTTCCATCGCCTTTCATGTCGCTCAAGAATTTTACAAAATCATTTTGAAATTGTGGATTATCCAAAGACTTTGCAAAATTGCCGAGCGCTTTTACCGATTCTCTGAATTTGTCATCGTGTGGTAAATGCGCTTTGTCTGCGTCTTGACGTAACTTGTCTGCATATGTTTGAACCGCTTTTTGAAAGGCTTGAGGATGCTCTTTCATGTAGGCTTGCAGCTTGGACATGTCGGGTGGGTTGCCCAAATCGACGCCTAACATGTCGGCGATGCCCATGATCGAGAACCCTTGATTCAATCCATATCTGCCGACACGATAGCCGTTGCCGGGAGTCTCTCTAATAGTTTGGTAAGGGTGAACTCGGTCTGGATTGAATAGGGCGGCAGCTGCATCCTTTGCAGCAGCGATCGAGTTGGCTTCTTTTGGACCCTGGGGCACTGATCTAGGCGGAATCATTTGGTCGACGCCGGCTGGGCTGGAATCGCCTTGATGTCGTCCATGAGCCGATTCACGCGGCACCGTGGCACTGCCACCGCTGCCCTGGACTCGGTTCATCAAGTCTGAGGTTTGTTTGACGTCGTGTGGTACTGGTGGCGGTGCCAATCGCGAAACATCAGGCGTTAACTTGTCACCAAATTTTTGTTCGATTTTATCGCTGACCAAATTTTGCGAGTCAGCGATATCGACTTGTTTAAGCTTACCGTGCGCTGTTTGCACTTCTTTCAAATTGCTGCCGAATTTTTCGACAAGTCTCGTGGCTTGATATTCCACTAAATCGTCAACAGCTTTTTGCTGAATTTTGTCAGGCGCACCGGTGTGTTTAGCATCCCGTGCCACTTGGATAACGATGTTGCCGTCGTGCGGTGGACCCTCTGGGTTGTGTATTACAGCAATTGAACCGTCTTTTTTGACAACGTAGTTTGGTTTCGGCGCAGCCGCATTCTTATCTTTGTTCTCATACACCACAGTAATTTTTGGTGCTTTACCGTGCTCCAAAGGCTTATGGTCGGCGCTTGTCGACTTGTCTGATTCTTGCTTGAAAGTGCCTTCTTTAATATGTTGATCTACGGATTTCTTGGCGTCAAAATGGGGTTTCTCCGGAGCACCGTGATTATTGGAATGCGAGAGAGGGGAGTCTATTCCCTTTAAATGCAACGCGTTGAAATCCAAAACATTTTTTCCGCCGTGTCCCTGTTCTGTTTGGTGCAATGGGAATGCAGAATGGAATACTAATGTCTGTGGATGAGCGTCGTTTCTATGGTGTTGGCTGGATGCTAAATGGTGTTCAGCAGATTTAGAATGAGCGTCTAATGTGGATTTTTGCAGCCGGTGCACCTCGTCAAGCATGTTGCTATGATGCCCATCATGTCCCTGGTGTCCATGATCAGTGCTAGCTTCATGAGCGTGGTGAGCGTGGCTGTGTTCTGGTGTCTGGACCATCTTTCCTCATTCGCCCATAAAAGGGTTTCCTAATCTTTGTCCAAAATAGTTGAAATTTCTTGCAGATTTCTTGCACACGAACAATTTGAATTTTTTTTCAAAAAAGGTCACAGATGGGGCGGCAATTTGCGACAATGGCGTTTGCCGGTTTATTTCCTGACAGGCGAGCTGAGTTGAAACTTACTATTCTTCAAAAAGGTTTGTTGATCGTCCTTGTGTCGACGGTGCTTCAACTCATCTGCATAACTGCGCTCTATGCATTGCAAACAGAAGTCGAACGCGAATTGGTCCGCTCGCGCCATTCCGCTCTAATCGTTCATACGGCTGAGGAAACTGTGCGCGATTTGTACTTTACTGCCAGCGCCGTCAGCATGGGCAGGGAATTTCGCATTGGTGAAGCAAGTCGCGCGATGGACAAAGTATTTCCGAAAACCAAGGCGCGTTTGACAGAACTTCGTCGGCTGGTCGGCAATAACTTAGAAGAGCAACATCTTGTCGACAAAGTAGAAGGTCCTCTTTTGGAGATGGGTCAGAATATTTTCAGAGCTCGCCAGCTAGGACGCGATGACGACATTGAGGGAGCCAAGGAGCTATTGCTAAAAACCAGCGAAGACTCCAAAACATTCATTCCAAGACTTGCCGACAGTATGTTTGTGTTGTTGAACAAAGAAAAGCAAATTGAAGATGCAAGTCCTGTGATCCAAGAAGATTTTAGAAAGAAAATTCAAATTGCTCTGGCATTTTTTCTTTTGTTGAACGTCGGACTGGCGATCGTTCTTACCGCACTCTTCAACAAGGGATTGGCGTCTCGTTTGAAAACATTGTCCGAAAACGTAGTGAGACTCGCATCTAATCAACCTTTGCGCGCACAATTAAAAGGTACTGACGAACTTGCCTCTTTGGATTCAGCATTTAGAAAAATGGCAGCTGCTTTGGCTGAAGCTAGAGGAAATGAACAAGCCCTGGTTGAAAATGCCCGCGAAGTGATCTGTTCGTTGAGTGCTGATCTGCGCTTCTATTCAGCTAATCAGGCTATTGAGTCTCTGATTGGTTACGTGCGGGATGAGCTGATCGGCACTCGCTTTGTGTCCATAATCACGCCGACCGACATCGAGCAGACGTTGGAATATTTTTCCCAAGCAAAGATTAGTGAGATGCAAAAACCTTTGGAAAATAGAACTGTTTGCCGAGATGGCTCTCTGCGCGACTTTGAATGGTCCGTCCAATGGTCCGCAGAGAAACAATCATTCTTCTGCGTCGCGCACGACGTCACCGAGGCCAAGCGAATCGAAAAAATGAAACAGGAATTTGTCGCTATGGTTAGTCATGATCTGCGTTCACCACTGTCGTCAATCCAGGCTTTCCATGAGTGTTTGGACAGGGGACTCTATGGCGAGTTAAGCACTGATGGAGCCCGTAGTTTGCACAGTGTGGACGCTAGCATCGCGAGGTTGTTGAATTTGATCGGCGATCTATTAGATGTCGAAAATTTTGAAACCGGCGTAATGAATTTGCACGTGGAGTCAGTCGAAGTGCCGACTCTGTTAAACGAATCAATCGTTTCAGTGGAAGATTTAGCGCGTAAAAAAAATATCCAAATCAATACAGACTGCCCAACGTTTGTTGTGAATGCCGACGGGCCCCGGCTTGTGCAAGTGTTAGTTAACTTACTTTCTAACGCGATCAAATTTTCACCTAGTTCTACATCAATTGAACTAAAGGCTCGCAATGAAGGTAAGCAGGTTCGCTTTGAAGTCGCGGACCATGGCAGAGGCATTCCGGAGGATCAAATTGGTACGGTGTTCGATAGATTTACACAAGTAGAACTTGCTGATGGAAAGAATGGTCAAGGCAGTGGCTTAGGCCTGGCGATTTGCAAAGCAATCATCGACCAGCATCATGGCGAGATTGGCGTCAGGAGTAAGCCCGGCCAGGGAAGCACGTTTTGGTTTACGCTGCCATCGCAGCCTGTGTGAATCGAGGAAAAAGACGCTGGAAGGTGTCGATGTTTTTGTCGGGTTATTACTTCTGCTATGATGACCCCGGCGCACCGTCTATGGTGCGCTCCCGTGAAAAATCTTTAAACATCCGGAAATCTATACCAAAATTGTCCTGTCAGTCTTGACCGATCGTAAAGTCAGGAAATCGGCAAAACCATCGACAATTCATGTGTCATGGATTTAAATTACCGAAAATCGCCGAAAGACTCGAAACTTATCTTTCCGACTGCCGTCTCCTTCTGAACTACGAACGAGGGAAGCCGGTGAAAAAGCATCTAAAGATTGAACGGATCGTTGCGCTAGCGGGGTTTCTAGCGATTCAGACGACGCAAGTCTATGCCGCCGCTGATGCAAATCTCTCCGTGCCTGACAGCAAGGGGGTCCCGAATGGCGCCGCTGTTAAGCAATCAGATCACCGGGCTGAAAACGATGCTCGCAATGAAGCTCAACCGTTGCGGTCCACGCACAGCGGCTTCGCCTTGACTCTCGCGGGCGGTGGTGCCCGAGGTGCCGCCCACATCGGTGTTCTCAAAGTTCTCGAAGCTGAAGGCTTACGACCTGATTTCGTCGCAGGCAGCAGCATCGGCGCGATGATTGGCGGGCTCTATGCTGCAGGCGTTCCCATCAGTGAAATTGAACGGCTTACTCTTAATGGTCAATTGAAGAAGGCTTACTTTCCGAGCAACCGAAAGTTGCAGACAGTATGTTATTTTGGTCCATATTTTCTAGCAAGAGCAGTGCTCATTCATCCTCAAATCGGACTTTATAGCGGCAGATCCGTGTCCAAATTCGTCGCCAAACATCTACCTGAGGGCGTCACAAACATCGAACAAATGCCAATTCCATTTTCTTGTGCCGCGGTTGATTTGACCACGACAAAAGCAGTTTGGCTGAGCAAGGGAAGTATCGCTGATGCCATTCGCGCCAGCAGTTCAGCGCCTGGATTTTTCCGACCGGTTAAAGTTGGTGAACAAACTTTGGTTGATGGTGGCGTACGTGCTAACTTGCCTACCGAAATAGCAGAAGCACAAGGTGCACCAGCAGTAGTGGCTGTGCGCTTGCAAGCTTATCTAGAGAAGGTCAACCAAAAAGAATACGACACGCTGATGGACTACGGTGATCGAATATCCAGCATTCTTTTGTCCGAAATTGAAAACAAAGCGGTCGACAAGGCGGATATTTTGATCGAGCCTAAGCTTCCCTGGATGAAAATGAGTTCCTTTAGTAAGAAGGATCTCAAAAGTGCAATCGAAGCCGGTGAAATCGCCGCCCGCAAAGCACTGCCAAAACTCCGTGCCTATCAAGTAGAGCACTCGGGGCATGCGAGCGCTACCAGCCCGATCTAGTTGATCAATTCTTTGCTGGGAACTCTAGGGAAGATATATTCATTGTATTCCGAAATTCCATGAATTGACCATGCCTGCACTTCGGTCAACAACTATGTTAGCCTTGCACAAATGCTATGAGAGTCTGCGCCTGTGTTTACAAGAAACAAAATAGATTTCGTTCTCTTCTCCATTTCCATAGTCAGTTGTTCACTGAATGTACATACACCTGTGTTTGCTGCAGATTCCTGGCAGCAGTTTAAGAAGCTTGGACAAGTTTCAGACGCGGGTGCGGAGTACGAAAAGGCGGCTGACTATTACGCTCGGGCGCTAAAACTGGTGCCCCCCCAAGATGCAAGTCAGGTCGCAGAGGTTGAGGCTTTGCTTGCTGCTGATTATGTTCATCAAACAAAATTCGCGCAGGCGGCACCTTTGGTCAAGCACATACTCGATACCGTGCCGCGGCTAAAAGCAACCAATCGTCTGGACCCTGAGGTGTTGGTAAACGTCAAATTTCTTTCGGAGGGTTATGAAACTGCCTCCAATTCCCACGTTTCAATGGAAGAACGCAAAAAGCTATTTAATCAATTCGATCAAGTATCTCTTTCACTCGGTGATCTAGTCGCGCCTAACGACGACGAGATCTACGCGCGACGCTATTCTCGTGCGCGCGGCTACATTTACTTCGGCGAACCGGATCGAGCGGATAAAGCACTCGCACAGTTAATAACGAAAATGAAGCCGTCATCGAGATTATACATTCCCGTTCAACTGGCTGAAGCAGCGGTTCAGAGCACTATGCATAAACCGCAAATGATGGACAAGTTATCTACCGAGCTAAGCAAGAAAGACAGTGAGATAACAGTGCTTCGTCAGGTAGCTCAAGCCCATTTATGGGCGGCAAACTATGCTGAAACCGATAAGACATTAGGCAAGGCGCTCGCTATTCTCGCGACGGAGAAGCCGCCTGATGCGAATGCAGAACTCGAAATTCATCGAATCTTTCTCAATTCATATGATGATCGTAATTTGTGGAGCAAATCAGAGGTCCACGCACGGCGCATACTTGAGCTGATTGCTTCCACAAAGGGCAAGAAAAGCGACGAATACAACAAGGCTGCCAGCAAGTTGGTGTTTTACCTAAAAAAGGACAACAAACTGGCTGAGGCCAAAGCTTTTGAGAAAAAAGTTCCCAACGACCTTAATTGGCTGATCGAAGATATGAAGGCGAATCCCTAGTTTAGTGGGATACGTCAGCGACCAGAGCTTGACGAAGTGAGCCACCACATTTGATGATTAGTTGCTCTGCCTGCGCTCGACCTAGTTTTCGTTTTACCATCAGGATGGCTGTCTTGGCTCGATCGTGTGAGGCAACCAGAGCGCCTTCAGCGAGATGACGCGGCACGTCACCGAGGATTGAAATAATTGAAACTGCGCGCTCTCTCAACTTTTCGTTAGTCGGGCGCAAGTCAATCATCAAGTTTTCGTAGACTTTTCCAAGGCGCACCATGGTGCAAGTAGTGATCAAATTCAAGACCATTTTTTGTGCCGTTCCAGCTTTCATGCGGGTTGAACCGGTTAGTGCTTCAGGACCAACAACAGCTGCGATTAAAACATCGCAGTGAGTTGCTAACGAGCACTCGAAATTGTTGACAATGCCTATCGTTGCGGCGCCTAGTTCTTTGGCCTTCTGCAAGGCGCCAACAACATAAGGCGTTCTGCCGCTCGCCGTGATTCCGATCACGACATCACGCGCGCTTACTTGAGCGCTGACGACGTCCTGCAATCCCATTTCCTTAGAGTCCTCGGCGTCTTCAAAGGAGCGAAACATCGCATCCTTACCGCCGGCTATGTAGGCTTGAACAACCGACGCTTCAACACCAAAAGTTGGTGGGCACTCGGTAGCATCCAACACTCCCAGCCGGCCGCTTGTGCCAGCTCCGAAATAAATCAGTCTACCGCCAACCTTCAACTTTTCCGTGATGATGTCTACGGCTTTGGCGATTTCCGGCACGACTTTTTGCACGCCTTTCGCTATTTCGAAATCTTCGGCTTGAATTCGCTCTACCAGATCAACAGTATCGAGAACGTCCAAATCCATGGTTTTGACATTGCGTTCCTCGGTGACCATCTTGTTGAATTCTTTTGTAAAGCCCATGTCGGTGCCCCCTTGATTCCTAGTCGCCCAGTTCCTATACCCATTAATGGAAGTCCTGTTTCTCTTCAAAAGCGCTTATGTGAACAACTTGCAACGCTTTTAATGCACTACCGCCGCAACCTCGCGATGACGAAGCTGAACGGTCGATCGCTTCAAATACTTGCCGTCACCAGCTTTGCCGACATATTTCTCATTTTCTATGACGACCTTGCCACGCGAGAGAACGGTCTCAGGCACTCCCTGCACCTGCTTCCCTTCATATGGATTGTAATCCACATTCATATGATGTGTCTGTGCGCTTATTGTCATTTTCTTGTTTGGGTTGAATATTACGATGTCCGCATCCGAGCCAACCGCAATCGTACCCTTGCGTGGGAACAGTCCAAATATTTTTGCTGGAGCGGTTGAAGTTATCTCAACAAATCGATTCAAAGAGATGCGACCGGCTACAACGCCGCCGTTGTGGATCAGACTCATTCTAGTTTCGACGCCGGGAGCGCCGTTAGGTATTTTGCTGAAATCATTCTTGCCCAGCTCTTTCTGTTCTTTCATGCAGAACGGGCAATGGTCAGTGGAAATCACCTGCAGGTCGTTCATTCTGATGCCGGTCCACAGTTCGTCTTGATTCCATTTCTCGCGCAAGGCAGGCGTCATCACATATTTTGCTCCCTCAAAACCCTCTCTTTCGTAATCCGAATAGTCAAGAAATAGGTACTGAGGACATGTTTCTGCAAAGACTGGAACGCCCTCATCGCGGGCTTCTTTTACTTTTTTCAAAGCGTCGTAACAGCTAAGGTGAACTATGTAAACGGGTGATTCAGCCATTTCAGCTAAGGCGATGGCGCGATTAACGCCCTCGGCTTCGGCTTTTGTTGGGCGAGTGAGAGCGTGATATTTAGGAGCGGTATGACCTTTAGCGATCGCTCTTTGTACTATTTCGTCAATGACAACGCCGTTCTCTGCGTGCATGCAGATCAAGCCGCCATGCTCGCCGGCAAAGCTCATTCCTCGGAATATTGTCGCGTCGTCAACAAGAAGAACGCCTGGATAAGCCATGAACATCTTGAAGCTTGTGACGCCTTCGTCGTTGATCAAGCGTTTGACTTCTTTCAGCCGCTCTTGAGGCAGGTCTGTCACGATCATGTGGAAACCGTAGTCAATAGCTGTTTTGCCTGCCGCCTTCTCGTGCCAGGTGTCCAATGCCCCGATGATCGATGTGCCTTTGGCTTGAATCGGGAAGTCGATGATTGTCGTGGTGCCGCCATGCGCAGCTGCAAGTGTGCCGGTGCGAAAGTCATCGGCAGAAGTTGTGCCACCGAAAGGCATGTCCATGTGAGTGTGAGCATCGATTCCGCCTGGAATAACTAACCGGTCCTTGGCGTCGATGATTTTGTCTGCCTCCATCTCCAGCTTCTTGCCGATGACCGTGATAATTTCGTCTTCGATCAGAATGTCGCCAATGTAGTCATCTACTGCCGTGATGATGCGACCGTTTTTGATCAGGGTTTTCATAAACCTGCTCCTCGACATGCGGTGATATTAGCGATGGACATATTAGCTGAAAACATATATTTGTTCTATGGAAATTAACCTGTCAGGCGGAAGGTTGGGCCGGACGGGCATGCTATAAAACTGTCAGTTAACGGTCGCGCAGGGAGCCTGTAGGGCAAACGATGCCGACTGGGGTTCATTTTGGCTTTGGGGAATTTCCTTGAAAAGAGAGGTCGTTGCCGAAATCCGAAGCCGGGCCAACATACTCGAAGTCGTCTCTGAGCATGTGACGATGAAGCGCAGCGGGGAAAGGAGTGACGCTTGAATAAAGAGGACATTGCCGAAGTCCGAAGCCGGGCAAACATCCTCGAAGTCGTTTCAGAGCATGTGACGATGAAGCGCAGTGGGGTTAACTACTCCGGGCTTTGTCCGTTCCATGACGAAAAAGGTCCGTCCTTCTCAGTCCGTCCCGACAAGGGATTCTTTTATTGTTTTGGTTGTCACGAAAAGGGCGATGTCTTTGCTTTTCTCATGAAGAAAAAAGGTATCGAATTTCCAGATGCCGTGCGTGAGCTGGCTCACAAGTATGGTGTTCAGCTGGTCGAGACTGTTGAACAAAAAGTAGAGTACGACAAGCGCACGCACATTTTGATGCTTTACCAACAGGCCAGTCAGTATTTTTCACAGTTGCTTAAAGACCCTACAGATGGTGTCATCGCCAGAGAATATCTGGAGAAGCGCGGCATACCTGAAGAAATTATCGATCGCTTTAAAATAGGCTACGCTGGACCGACGTGGGATGGATTGCTTAGCTACTTAACAAGCTCCACCAAAGTTGCGCCGGCGACTTTGGAAGAAGCTGGGCTTGTGCGTCGAAAAGCAGACACCAACAGTTACTATGATCTGTTTCGCAATCGTCTGATGATTCCGATCTGCGATGATCAAGGACGAGTCATCGCATTTGGTGGCAGAACTTTAGCCAACGATGATGCGAAGTACGTCAATTCTCCAGAAACTCCAATCTACACCAAGGGACGCCATCTCTACGCTTTCAATTTGGCCAAGGAAACGATCAAGACGGAAGATGCAGTAATTGTCGTGGAGGGATATTTCGACGCAATTACTCCTCACCAATTCGGATTTACAAACACTGTTGCAACATTGGGGACGGCTCTGACCGAGGTCCAGGCTCGTTCACTGGTGCGTTATACAGAGTCCAAACGCGTTTATTTGGCCTTTGATGCTGATCCGGCTGGGATAAAAGCAGTAGAGCGTGGAGTAGAAACTCTTAAACAGGTAGCCGAAGGTGTCGGCATTGAACTTCGCGTCATTCGCATACCGGGTGCCAAAGACCCTGATGAATGTTTGCGCGCGCCTGACGGTCCCGAAGCCTTTGCCCACGCCATCGCAACCGCACCGCTCCTCGTCGAGTACCAACTGGAACAGGCTATTGAAGATTGCGAAATAACAAGTCACGCCGGGAAAATTGAAGCGGCTCGTCGTCTGGTCCCAATCCTCGCGCACATTAAGAAGGACGTGGATCGCAGCGAGTATGTCAGGCAATGGTCACTGAAAATCAGCATTCGTGAGGAGGGATTGCTCAACGATGTCGGTCAATATCGTCGAGATAATCAACTAGGCTCTGCTCCAAACAGGGGACCCAAGCAGATTTTGAATCGCGCCACCCAAAGAAATTCATTGAAAAATGTTGTTTTGGAAGCAGAAATGCAACTTCTCGCATTGTATTTAAAATCCTTTGATGATTATGAGCGCGTCTCGCTTGCTATGACTAACGACAGTTTTTTGACGCCATCGTTTCAAATCATTAAGGAGGCAATCGACAGCCTGGAGGGCACCTTTAAGAATGTCGAAGAATTGCAAAACAAGCTAATGGATATCCTGGCCTCGGACAAGGATGCCTCCGCTGTGCTCATTGATACGATTTTGAAGGCCGATGAATTGCGCAAGCAAGACATGCCTGTCGACCTTGTCATAAAGCACAGCAAAGCTAGTCTGCTCAAGGAAAAACTGAAACGCGTTCTGACTAATTTGTCTGCTTTGGTTGGTTTGACCGAAAATGACAACGATTCGATTGCATTGCAGAGTAAAATTAAGCAGTTGTCGGCTTTAAATAGCGAATACCCGTCTATTGAAAAGTTTGATTCGTTAGCCGATGTGCACGAATTTAAGGCTAAAATCGAGTCCGCCATGGCGGCAGAATCAGCTCAAACCGAAGGCGAACCCATACTGGAGACCAGGGCGTGACCAAGGGCAAAGATAAAGAAGATACTTTCATCACAAAACTGGACAAGATGGAAGAAGCCGGCAAAGCGCGTGAGCGAACGGGGCTTGAAGAACTGTTGGTCGATGGCGACAGTGATGACGATGATCTGCCCGCGACCTCTGAGCGCAGCACTGGCGCCGGAAGCAACGACGATCCTGTATTCATGGGTGGATACGAGGAAAAGGTCGAAGAAGATCCTGAGCATTTTACTGAAGAAGCCTCTAAAGGTCTGTCTTCCGATGATCCAGTGCGCATGTATCTTAGAGAAATCGGGCGTATTCCGCTGCTCACGGCAGATCAAGAAATCGAGCTCGCACGCAGAATCGAGACTGGCGGTGCTGAAGGCGCAATTGCTAAGCGTCGACTGGCGCAAGCTAATCTGCGGCTCGTCGTTTCAATTGCAAAAAAATATGTTGGACGAGGAATGTTGTTCCTCGATTTGATTCAAGAAGGAAATCTTGGCTTAATTCGCGCAACTGAAAAATTCGATTACGAGCGTGGTTACAAGTTCAGCACTTACGCTACTTGGTGGATTCGTCAGGCGATCACCAGAGCGATTGCTGACCAAGCACGGACCATTCGCATTCCAGTGCACATGGTTGAAACGATCAACAAGTTGAAAAAGATCACCAGACAGCTCGCCCAAGACAAAGGACGTAAGCCAACTGAAGAAGAAATCGCAGGGGCGATGGAAATCACAGTGAGCAAATTGCGTGACATTGTCAAAGTCGCGCAGGAACCGATTTCGCTCGAAACGCCGATCGGCAAAGAAGAAGACAGCAAACTCGGCGACTTTATTGAAGACAAGGAAGCCGAGACGCCAGCGACTTCTGTAACGCAAGAACTCTTGCGAGAAGATATTATCGAAGTCATGGCCGGACTATCACCTCGTGAGCGTGATGTGTTGCGCTTGCGATTCGGTTTGGACGACGGTCGTCAACGCACTCTTGAAGAAGTCGGGCAGCTGTTCGGAGTTACTCGTGAACGCATTCGCCAAATCGAAGCGAAGGCACTGCGCAAGTTGCGCCATCCGAATAGAAGCCGCCGCTTACGCGAGTACATGGACTAAAATCGTTTGGGGATTGACGCGATCTTGATCCTGACCTGATCCAAGACAAGCGTCCAACCTTGACGAACTGAGTCATCGCACCGAATTGCAGTGGAGTTCTTTTTGAGCAACATCTCTAGGCGCGAATTCATTGTGCTAACTGGTATGACGGTCGGAACCTTTCCGTGGCAGCAAGTGCTAGCAAAAAGACTTGGCATTACGGTCAATGACGTTCATTCTCAACTCAACCCAACTATAGTTCAAAGCATCTCCACGGCTCGTACAGAAGCTGATGTGTTGCAGACTATCAGAGCTACGAAGCATTCACGTTCTTCGCTTTCGATATGCGGTGCGCGTCACGCTGCGGGCGGCCAACAGTTCCTCTCGGATGGAGTTTTGTTGGATATGAGCGAGATGAACAAAGTGATTCGCTTCGACCAAGACGCAGGATTGATCACCGTTCAGAGCGGCATACATTGGGATGAAATGCAGAAGTCTTTGGATGCTAGTCAGTCAACTAGTTCTGTGGCGTGGGGAATTAATCAAAAACAGACCGGACTTAATACGCTTACCATTGGTGGCACTGTCGGTGCGAACGCTCACGGACAGGGACTTTCTTTGAAACCTTTCGTCGGTGATATCGAATCGTTCAGGATAATCAACAGCGACGGACAAAAGCTCAGGTGCAGTCGCCAGGAAAATCCAGAGCTTTTCTATTTGGTGATTGGCGGCTACGGGTTGTTCGGCGTAGTCACTGATGTGACTCTTAAGCTGATCCGCCGTCAAATGGTGCGTCGTTCCGTAAAGCAGGTGCCAGTTGCATCAATTGGCACCGAATTTGATACCAGCATTAGTAAAGGTTATCGATATGGTCACTGCCAAATCAACATAGATAGCACGTCACCTGGTTATCTGAAGGAAGGGGTTTTTTGTACATATGAACCTGTTGATTCAAGCACGCCGGGCGGCGGAGGGTCACAGCTAACCCAAGATGGATGGTTGGATCTAGTTATCTTGGCTCATAAAGATAAAAAGGCTGCTTTTAAAAACTACTCCAATTTTTTGCTCAGCACAGATCAAGCAGTTGATTGGGCCGACGTCTGGCAAAGCAATTTCTACATGCCCAATTACCACAGCAGGATGGGAGAGTCCGCTGCTCACTCTGTTGCAGCAAGCGAAGTTCTCAGCGAATTCTATGTACCTGTACCACAACTTGAAAATTTTCTTGCGAAAGCGCGAGAGTACTTCTTATTGCATAATGTTGATGTCATTTTTAGCACTGTGCGCTTTATCCAAAGAGATGACGAAACCTTCTTGCCTTGGGCTCGCCAGCAATATGCGTGTGTCATCTTCAATTTTCACACTATCCATTCTGTTGCCGAAATAAACAAAACAATGGACGCATATTCATACTTGATTGACAGAGCGATTGATGCAGATGGCAGTTTCTATCTCACTTACCAACACGTGGCAAACAAACAACAACTGCTCACATGTTATCCCCAATTTGAAAACTTCCTCAAATTAAAACTCAAATACGATCCCACTGCAGTTTTTCAAAGTGACTGGTATCGCTGGCACCGCCGTATGTTTTAGGTGCTATCTGCAAGTTGTAAGTGGATTTCTTAAATGCGCAAAATAGATTCCAGTCGCGACTGTTTGGTTGATCAAGATGGTGATTTCGGATGAAAGTAATAGTCTATTGTATTGGGGAAAATTCACTGCGGTATTGAGTAGCCTGGGAGCGCCTGGGAGCGCCGGGAAGCGCCGGCATCCTTGCCGGCATTGAGTACGGTACTATTTAGGAAGCGGGAGGTGGGCTTTGGGATTTTGCTTTTTTAGATCCAAACTCGAACCCTCATCAAACAACGAAAACATTCCGGCGTTTTTCTGAAGAAGTCGGTCTTGGCTAGTTATCCCTTCTCCCGTCACCACCAGAAATTTGGACCTGACTTGGTCGATAGTATGTTTTGAAATGTTTGGACAATGAACTAGGTGAACGACGTTCAGTCTCTTAAACCGCCGTAACGATAATAATGCATCATCCGAAATCGTGGTGCCTGAGAAAGTCAGATCGGTAAGTGCAGGAAAGTTCATCGTTTTGATGACAAAGTCGTCTACGGGCGCATTTCTCAAACTTAGTTTTTGCAGAGGACATTTTAGAGACAAAATCCCTCGATTGACTGACGAGCCGTCCAGAAAGAGCCACATCAATTTAGACATGTTTGCTAATTTTTTCACTTCTTCATCGGTAGTGTGTGAATCGTTCAGATCTAGAAAAACCAATGACGGCATCCGCGGAATTACGTCGTAGACCTCTTTGGGTATGTCGATTTCCTTGAGAGTTAGCCTGGTCAGAGATGGCACCTGATTTAGTGAGTGCAGGCTCCGCATGGTCGGATCGCTCCCCCTTAGAATTAAGTTTTGCAGTGGAGGATGCAAAATTCTTTCAATTGCATAATCTGCGCCATTTGACTTGTCTATAGAAAATAATTTAAGATGGTGCATCGTTGACAAAGGTACTACATTTTCTGCCGTGAAAGCGGCTTCTGGCAAGGTAATTTCTTCACTTTGTGCGGTTGAGGCTAAGGACTGTATCTTCAAATTTGTGTCTATGCTTAGTTGTTGCTGAACATTTGACTGCGATCCTGACTTCGCAGATTCTTCTGGAAGAATGGCTTTTGATGCGGCTGCAGGAGCTTTTAGTATTGTCGGTTTCGGAGCGTGCATGACTACTAAAGGTAAGCAAAGTAGTGCGTTCATAATTGCGACTATAAACAGTTTTTTGGTTATCGCCAGGCGATTCTCTTCGACTGGAATTTTCTCCACATCCGCTGATGGAGCTTTTCCCAGCAATGCAAGATTGCAGTCTGACATTGAAGGGAAACGAGCTTTAGGATCTTTTTGAAGTAGTTTCTTCACAACACTTTCAATTGAACTCGAAAATGTCTTCTTGCCGAGCATGCACTCAGACAGGCTCTGCGGTTCATCGTTAATATGCTGCATCAGCACACCGATGGCAGTGCTGGCTGCAAACGGTGTTTGACCCGTCAGCATCTCGAACATGACACACCCTAGTGAGTATTGATCGGTCAGCTCATTGACTTCCTGCCCCCGCACCTGTTCTGGGCTCATGTAGGCGGGACTACCGATCAATTCTCCCGTGCTCGTTGCTTTGATCAGTTCATTGTCGGCAACTTTCGCGATGCCAAAATCAATAATTTTCACATCTTCAACGCCAGAGTCTGAGCGCTTCAAAAGTATGTTGCTTGGCTTCAGGTCTCTGTGGACGACTCCCATCCGGTGAGCGTAATCGAGGGCAGTGCAAATTTGTGAAGCGATTCTTTTAACACGATCTTCTTGCATAGGACCTTCAGTTGCAAGAATTTCTGATATTGCTTTGCCTTCCACCAGCTCCATAACGATGAAAGGTTTCGAGTCTGATGAAACCCCCACGTTAAATAGGCGCACTAATCTCGGATCATCAAGACGGGCAATGGCTTTAGCTTCTCGCTGGAAGCGTTGCAAAACCTTTGCGTCGGTGCGGTCTGTGGATAGAACTTTTATTGCTACCATGCGAGACGTTATGCAATCTTCGCATTTGTAGACTGCTCCCATCCCCCCCACTGCCGATTTTACAAATGACCTTGAATTGTCCAGCAATCATAGTCTCTGGCAGCAATTCATGCGAAGGAAGTGCTTGTCCAAAGCTAGTCTTTATTTCGATGTCATTGTCGATTTGGACGGGATCGAACTCGTTCGCCATTTCCTGACTTTGGCTCCGTTATTATCCTGGCACCACTATTGGTGCTGCTTAAGTTTGCGGTCTCACTTGAAAACGTGAAGCGCATAAACCGTTAAATTGATAACGATAAAAATTCCGGCGATTAAAAATCCGAACATCAACTCGGTGGCGAATACAGTTTGTTTGGTATCAAAGGTTATGACAATTCCAAGTCTCTGTGTGATAAAGAACAGAATCGTCAAGGCAAAAAATACATCGCAGGCTATCGCTGTGCCCTCCGCAAATTCTGGAAAGAGCACTATAGCCGCCGCCATAGCTGTTGAAATTCCAAGCAAGATCATTGTCACTTTATCGCTCAGGCGCACCTTAAGTTTGGTGCTAGCAAAAGCTTTACCAATGTGTTGAATTGCTTCTGCACTGGTGGACCATCGTGAGGCTCTCGATGTTTTCGAGCTGACTGCATCGGTATTTTGATCTATTGTTTCTGACATAACACTCACTTTTTCTGTAGAAGTTTGCCCTGTCGAGAATTCCAATATATTCATACACAAAAATGAGACTTCCAAATCCTAGGGAAAGAATACTGGCGGTTGATGCCGTCGTTTTAGACAGTTTTTATTTGTCTGTTAACCGCTGAAACGCCCCACTGATGGCATCTTGGAAACTCGCTGGTGGGTTTGCAAGGGCAATTTCCAAGTAGCTGTGGTACCGTGTGCGCCGGGGTCACAGGTCTTTGAGGAAAACGTTCAACCAGTCCACGAATGCTTACAAGAGCAGCGCTGTCATCGCATTGCTGCTGTTTCTGTGTGTTGATTTGGCGTCTAGGGCTCTCCTTATTACCGGACACTTCGATCGTTTTGAAGCCGCCAACCATCGCTGGACTTGGTGGCAGGCGAAAGGCTACAAAGAACTTCCGTATACACCGGACGTTGTTTTGCTTGGTTCGTCGTTGCTGGCTCGTCTAGTTAACGAAGGCGAGGCGACGTATCTGAAATTTCCAATCAATGCGGCTCAACACAATCGATTGCGCCATCTTGAGGACGATGTTCAAGCTCGTACTGGAGTGCCGATAAAAACATTTGCCTTTGCGTTAGGCGGGATGCACGCTTCCGATGCAGCAGTTATCGTGAACGGATTACTGCGCGAGAAAACACCGTCAACAATTATCTACACCATCGCGCCACGCGATTTCTTGGATAACTTATTGGAGACGCCCAATTCCACAGAGCAGTTTGAACTAATGAGCCGCAACAGTGAATTGGGAGAACTCGGCATTCACGCCCGATTGTCTACCAACGAAAAGGGAGCGTTCTACTTAACTGAATTGTTCAACAAACTGTTTGCGCAAGTGAATTACAAATACGAACTGGCTACGATCGCCGAACGCAATTACCGCAATTGTGTGATTCCGATTCTAGATAGCCGAATTGAAAAAGTTAAAGAGCCGCTCTCACCCTCGAGAATTGGCATTCGTACAAGCGCCTTCGACTATCCGAATGACCTCAACGTTCAACCCCAAGACCCGAACAAAGTCGAAGTGACAGACAACCTGCAGTGCTACAGATTTTGTTATCAACCATTTCGTCCAAAACTGTATAACACACAACTTTATTACTTGGACTATATTTTGCGTTTTGCGCAAGAGCGCGGTGTGAAGGTAATTCTCGTCAATATGCCACTTCGTAAAGACAATTTGACGGCGATGATGCCGAATTTTTATGACCTGTACAAAAGTGATGTGACTAAATGTGCAGACAAATATAATGCTCAATTCGTCGATATGTTTGACTCGAAGATTTTTACTGATGCCGATTTCGTCGACACCGTTCATTTGACTGGCTTCGGTGCGATTAAGCTGGTCGATAAATTGGCCGCTGTTGTAGGACCAGAAGTTGCTTCGTCCGCGCTGAGTCGTGACAGAATCACCAAAAGTCGTCTGGCTGGTCAGAGTTTGACGCACTGACTACCGAATCGGTCTCTAGCGTCGAGAATTTTCGTGTCCATTTTTTTTGTTGATTCAGCCAATCCGCTGACAGACTTTTCCATTTAGATAAAAAGGTTTCGGCAATCTCCTTAAACTTCACAAATCCTCTCTCTCGGGATGTCAAACTGCAGAGGAGGGGTCTTCGCCCCGACCGAGCCAGGAGAGCAAGGTAAAACATGCAAGGGAAGCTGCGACTACTTCTAGCCAACTTGATTGCCGCCATGCTGATGGTTTCCAGCGTCAGTACATGCACGGCTCAAAGCGTGGAAGATTCGCCTCAGATGTTGCAGGGCCAGGTCGGCGCCTTCGGAGTGCTTTCCGACGAAATTCAGAAGAAGATGGGATTAACGGTAGCTGAAAGCGGCACCCACGACCTGTCCGTTTCCGATGTTGTTCCTGGGACCGCCGCGTTTGGTTGCGGCATTCACAAAGGCGATCGAGTGCTTGACGCTCACCTACAGGGCGACGCGTTGAATATAACTATCGAACGAAATGGCACAATTTTTCGGGCCCACTTAAAAGAAATCGTCAGTAAGACTGCCGTTCTGCTCGCTGAGACGCCTAAGCGGGACAACACGCCTACGAAACCATTTACGCTGAATGCCCAACAGTTCGGTGTAGCGGACAATCAGTTCTTCACTGAGAAGGCTAAGGTCGATCTCAGTAAACCGTTAAATGCGGGTGCGAATCACTTCGCGCTGGAGGCTGATCGAAATTTTAAAGTGCTAGCAAATTACAATGTTGAATTGATAGTCGATCGTTCAATGTCGATGAAGCAACCCGACTGCCCGGATGGGCTGTCTCGCTGGAATTGGTGCGGATTGCAGGCTGCCGATCTGGCCAAATCTTTGGCGGCATTCACTCAGAATGGACTGACAATAGTTCCATTTGCCACCGAATATGATGTGTTCGAGCACGCCACAGCGCAGAACATAGATTACCTCTTCAACAATGTGGGGCAGCAATTTGGCACGCGACTTTTTGAACCCCTCGCGGAGCGCTTAGACAATTATTTTGTACATCACAAAGCCAATAGCAAACCGCTTGTGATCGTTATCATCACTGACGGTCTTCCTGTGCCGAAGATCGAACCGCAATTGGTGAGAAATGAACTTATCAGCGCCAGTCAGAAGATGATTGACCCGGGCGAGGTGACGGTCATCTTTTGTCAGATCGGCGGTAATGATCGTCAGGGGCAGAATTATCTGCTGGACCTTGATCAGAATTTGATGGCTGAAGGGGCTCGCTATCATTATGTGCACACAATTTCGTTCGCCGAATTGCGTGAGGCCGGTCTTGGAGCTGCATTAGCCGCATCAATCAGTCAGTATGCTCCAGCAATTAAGGCACCAAAAGTGGTGCCTAGCAAAGGAAAGGTCGCACCGGGCAAAATCCGCGTGAGGCACGCATGATGAGTTGGCAGTTACTAAAATTGAAACCCTTGCTCGTCTGTCTCGCTGTCGCCGCCTCGACACCCGCAGCATTTGCGGATGACTGGAGGCTCCCGGCTCCGGCTCCAGCATTTCGGTTTCAAAATACTGTTTTTCAAAACTCAGGATTCCAACGCAATGGAACTCGCAATAATGGGTTCGATGCTGGTGACTTGAACCAAGATCCGGTTTTCAGAAAGCCCGACAAATACGCAGACAATCCTCAATTAGATGCAGAGGGTGTCAGACATTTCGGCAATGGCAAACATTTCGATTTAAGCAAGATGTCCTTGGACGATGCCATTGTTCAAACCAATGCCTCGACCCTGGGAGCAGGGAAAAAGCGACCGGATCAACAAAACAGGTTTGCTAATGGTGGCGGGCTAAATCAATACTCGAATCAAAACTTGCAGTCGCCCTATTGGGACCGATCGCAAGTTTCTGCTTTTAATCAAGGCTTCAGTAGGCAACCAAGTTACGGTGGACAATCTAGTTACGGGCAATCT
Organism: Candidatus Melainabacteria bacterium; assembly: GCA_003151275.1. Next base: position 15,453 of record PLXC01000132.1, on the reverse strand, counting down.
GGTTACGGTGGGCAGTCTGGTTACAATGGAGAATCCAGTTACGGTCAATCTAATCATGGTGGGCCATCAGGTTACAGTTTGCAGCCTGGTTACGGTAGACAAGCTAGTTACTGGGCCCCTGATTATACGAACCCAAATAGAAGACAGCGCCGTCGAAACCCTCGGTGGTAGCAAGGCTTTAGAAATTTCGATCTTGCACAATCCAACTGGCTGTAACGTTGACACCGACATCTACTTCGCAGCATCACAGTTAGGCGTCCGGCATCCAGTCCAAAACCTCTGGTGGGCGTCTGATCTCTTCGATCATTTCGTACAAAGTCGAGGCGTCCTGAGCTGGCACTGCACCTGGTGGGACTATAGCGACTTGCACGGTGATCGCTCTTGATCCTAGTTCTAAGTGAACCTTGGTACCAATCTTTACTTCGGTGGAAGATTTTGCCGGGCGGTCATCAACAAAGACGCGGCCCTGATCGCAAGCCATTTGCGCTACTGTGCGCCGCTTGATCAAACGAGATACCTTGAGCCATTTATCTAACCGCAAATAATCTCCAAAATTATCCGTCGCTGGAAGATACAGGCGACTCTGCAACAGTACGCGGAGCTTCCATTGCAGGATGGTTGCCGGTTTGCGAAAATCGTTTTAGCTTGTGTAAGAAGGCCGGGTCAATTAAACATACTCCGTCTTTGCAGTTGCTCGCAGCAACGCCATTCAATACTTGTTCTTCTTGTTCCGACAGTTGAGGCATTGGGCCAAGAGCGCGTCGTACTGCCGGAGTAAGAGTCCTCTGCGTCATGTCTAAAACCTGACGGGCAATGCCTGGGTCGAGCCACACTGCACCGATCTTGACACTGCGGATCGCCATTTCTAGAGTGTCCGAGAAGTCTCCCTTGAGGACGTAGCCGTCCGCTCCCGCGTCTAGGGATGCAAAAATATCGTTTGGATCGTCGCTGGCTGTGAGAATCAATACACGCAATCCGGGCACGGAGCTTTTAAGATTTTTGGTCAATTCGATGCCATTCAAACCCGGCAAGCCGATATCCACCAGAGCCACTGTCGGATGAACTTGTTTGATTTTTTCTAGCGCAATCGCGCCGTCTGCTGCATCTCCAACCAGGATAAAGTCAGGAATTTTTTTCAAAAATGACCTGAGACAGAACCGGATCACTTCGTTGTCTTCAACGAAAAATACTTCTATTGGGTTGACTTCAATCATGCTCACTCGCGAAGGCTCGACCGGAACATACCAATCGTATTACGGGATCAGCCATATCGACGCAAATTAAGTGCCACTGTTCCGAAATGTGTTCTTATGACTACATGCGATGGAGCGGCAGCACTTTTTGCTTACACGTCTGGACGTGGCGGGCTAGCTGTATCGTGATGATTTCCCCATTGGATTAAACGTCTTCACATTTTACGATGTGATAGACGTAGCAAAGAGTGAATGACGAAATGAGACTATCGTTTGTGATCTGTTTAATAGTTTTTGTGGCGCCGGTTCATGCGCAAGAACGGCTGCCACGACAGGTAGCCCCTTTATTATCCGAAGAAGATTCTGCTCTGAGCTCTGCACCGATCGCAAAATCTAGTACGAGGCAATTCAAAGCGTTTGATGTGAAGCCAATGTGGGGGAAACCTTTGCTCGGCGATAAGTCGGGATTTGCTAGTCGTGATTATGCGAATGGAGGCGTTTGCCATTTGAAGAGCCCGGCTCTAGTTTTGCCTACCACGGACGCATTTTATGCGGCGGACCCTAAACTGCCGCCGATTATGTCTTATGACCAGAAGCAAGCATATTGGAAAGTTGGACTTAAGCAGTATCTGGACTCTCACAACGCTTCTCCGGAGCCTTATCGCTGCCACATGGGTCAACGTTAGCGCGCCACAGTTCCTTGTGCACAAAAAGTGGAGGGCGCCCCGGAAGACGCCCTGCGAGGATGAATCTATTCAAATTGAACTAGATTCCCAACAAGCCACGTAGACCACTTAAACTTCCACCATTTAAGTTGCCGTTCTGAGCGTAAGTGCCCAGATTGCCGAGTCCACTGCCACTAAGTGCGCTACCAAGGCCGTTCATGTTGCCGAGGTTGCCACCGTTGTAATAACCATTTCCGTAAGGGTTTCCGAAGTTAGCGGCATTGTTGTAGCCATAACCATTCGCGTTGTTGCCATAAGGGTTGCTGTAGTGGTTTGCATAAGGATTGTTCAGGTTGGGTGAGTAGCCATAGGCAGCCGCGTTACCCAATTGGCCCGAGCGCCTCAACATTTCGTATCCGCTGTTTGGGTTGTAGCAACCACCATGGTGCTTACTCGAGAGGTTGTAGCCATTTGCATTTGCACCAGCAGCGTACGGATTGACGTTGACGTTACCGTTGTTTGCATATTGATCGTAGCCGTAAGCGCCGTTTGCAGACGGATCGTATCCATTGTTACTGTATTGATTCACATTGCCGCTCAAATAACCGTTGCCCGAGCCATTGCTAAATGGAGTGAGAGTGCCGGGTGGCGAAATGCCATTGGCGCCGCCATCGTTGTAAAAATTATGATTTCTGCTCAAAGCTTCGCTAGGCATGAGCAACGCCAACAGCGCTGCCGCTGGCAATAGGGCCTTCCAATTCATGTTCTTCCTGCCTTTGATAACGTCGTTCAGTGCTGTCTGGCGAAGTCGCCTGTAAAAGTAGACGACGAGTCTGTGCAATTGATTCCGATTGGTTCCAAAAATTTTTCGCAATTTGCCGCTATCATGGGCGCATTGAGATAGGAGACCGGATTTGACAGATAAATATGAGTGGACAATGCTCAGCGCGTTGGGCGGAGAGATGCTAGAAGTTCGAGATGGTTACGCCAAAGGACGATTGCCTCTTTCTGAAAAAGTGATGCAACCAACGCGGGTCTTTCACGCCGGTGCAATCGTCACTCTCGCTGATGAAGTCGCCTCTGCGGCAATTCATGGTGGACCAATGATTGAGCCCGATAACACTGAAAAGCGCTTTCCTTATTCTGTTCAATTGAGCGTCAATTTGCTGACAAACGATCCGGTCGGACCACTGACTGCCGAGGCCAAGGTTATTCGCAGAGGACGGATGACAGTAGTTGAAACTACAGTTAACACCGCCGATAACCAGGTTGCAGCGCTGATGCGGAGCACTCATTTGATGGTGGATCTCAAGAAGACCGGACCACATCGCAAGCGTTAAATAATTTGGGTCTGCTACATTAATAGGACGTTTGTTGTCTTCTGCAATCGACGATGACCGAAATTGCTCGAACTGAATCGAGATGGATTTGTCGAAACTAGCTAAATATCTATCCCTAGTACTTTTAGGTGCGAGCACCGGAGTTAGTGCTGCCTTTGCTAAGGTCGACATTGCAGGCGAGTTAATGCGCTCCAACATCCTGCGCCCAGACCAGTCTATTTCAGCTGATGTGCAGGAACGTGATGCCACCATAAGCACCTACACAAACAAGCAAGCGATTAAAAACAAGGATGCTGTTTGTAGATATGACGCACTGCTGATCGCCAAAAAAGTGACAGAGCTCGCTCCCTCGGTAAAGAAAATAAGAGTCTGGTTCCACGAATATACAGGCTCGAGCTATCGGGAAGTGGTGGTGTCAGCGGATGATTTGAAAGCCTTTGAAGCCGGGAAACTAAAGAAAGAGCAGCTTCTGGGGCGCCTTAAGGTTCGCCTGGCAAATTCTCTCAAACCGGCAGAGAGTTTTGTTCGACCGACTGCTGTTGCTGTCGAACAGGGTGGTATCAAAACTGGTACCGGGGTCGCGTTCTACTATCCAAAGGGCTGGCATACTCAACAGCGGTCCGGCGACTCACGTTTGCTTGCCGCGCTTTCTTGGGGACCTGGTCCGAACGGTCCTGATGTGCAACTAAAAATAGTCGAGAAAGATGCTGCCTCTAAAGACGGAGGACCGAAGAAATCTGTAAAGGTCGGCTACGGAGTGGGAAGCACTGGCACGGATGTAACAAGTATTTCAGAAGAGAATGGCAAGGAGCGCATTGAGAGACGCGTGTATTTTAGCGATGGGCGCTACAATTACAAGTTGAGTTTGGTCTGCGCGACTGATGATTACACAAAAGCGAACGCTGATTTCAATTACATTCTATCGACCCTCAATTTAAAGAGCTGAATTCTGAGCACCATATGTGGTACTAAATCGCTGTGGTGATAATTGGTTGCAAACGATTTTGGCGGCAGCAAAGATGAATTCTTCGCTTTGCCATCGTTCCTATGACTAGCACTTAGTTCTCATTTTCGGTATGTTATAGACGTGTGTGGCTTTGCGGCTGGTTAGATGCCTATTGAAGACATCGAGAGCGAATTAAGGCAAGTGGCTGAGTCACTTGTTCTTGCTGATTTGGCTTATCGCAAAGGCAAGATCGCTGAAGCTGAGCCGATGTACGAACGCTCTCTGGCAATGCTGATCCGCACGTACGCCGAAGCCCATCCCGATGTTGACGCTTGCTTGTTGCGCCTGGGTGACATATATTTCGCCAGAGACAAATTTGCTCAGGCCCTTAGCACATACAGCCGACTTCACGGGCTGCGGAGCCGGGTTTTGAGCCATCATCACCTGGACACCATCGCTGTTTCCTTCAAGATCGCGAAAAGCCAGGAAAAATTGAGCCGCATAGATGAGGCGGCGAGGACCTATGAGGAGGCGATCGCACTCGGTGAGCAGTGGTTGCCGCCTGGACATCCTTTAGTGGGAAGCATGATGGAAAGCTACGCCATCCTCCTGCGCAAGGGCAAAAATGACTCTCAGCGAGCGACAGAGATTGAGCAGCAAGCAAAGGAATATCGTAAGAAATACAAAGGACCTAAGGTCACTTCCTTAAATCCGCCCTCAATTGCCTCGTCTCCTGCTTTCACTCCCGCCTCTCCAGAGGCCATCGATCGTGCTCTCACCACAAGCCATCTGAGAGAAGCCACCAGCAGCAGCACTTTAGAACCAAGTGATCCTGAGCAGAAAAAGCCTTCTTCGATGAATTTTCTTCTGATTGCCTTCATAGTTCTTGTGGCCCTGATTGTGCCTGCCTTTATTGGTTGGACCATGATGCACCAGCGTGCCCGAACAGAGGTGAATCAACAAATGAGCCGGCCAGCTTCTCTCGGCGCCACCACAACAACGATGCCTCCGGACGCCGCCATTCACCAGGATCAGGCGCCATCTAGAATCGAGCAAACGCCAGGAAGCATCCAACAGATGCCAGCGAGGATCGAGCAAACGCCAGGAAGGTTCGAACAGACGCCAGCGAGCGAACAAACGCCCACGAGAATTGACCCGTCAGCAGGCACAAGCATCGTCGTTCCGCCCAACCTTCGTGCTCCCACCGCAAGAGAACGTCCCCCAGAACCCCCGTCTCCCTTAAAACCGCCCCCAAGACACGTTGTTGACAAGCCCTCCTCGCATCCTAAGGCAAAGACTCCCCAACCCGCTCCAATGCCGGTAAGCGGCGTCTGGTCGGATATTTATCGTTCCCGCGAAAAGTACACTCATTAACCAGGCAATTGACCTGGCTGGGCAATAAGCAGGATAATCTGACTGTCGTTCCAAGTGAGATCGGATCACTGGCGACTTGGGCTGCTCACCGGTTAGACTCTAGTATGGCATCCCGCAACGTTGAGGAGTCTCTTCATAGGACCGGTTGCTTGCAAAGTTACAAGAGATTGGTCAAGAAGCGGAAGACCGGCAAGGCAGCTTGAGCACATTAACGACACAGTCATCAGAGAGTTAAGTTGAGAAACGTAATGTGGGTCGTGATCGTGGGACTGCTTGTCGCTATTGCGTGGCTTGTATTCTCGCCGTCAGGGCCACTTAACAAAGACGGACAACATATTAGTTTCCCGCAGATGCCCAAGATCCAGATGCCTGGCGTCTCTGTGGCCACTCTGACTGCACCCAAAACTGTTTTGTTTATGGGCACTGATGTCGTCTATGATGGACAAGGCAAGCGCTTGAAAGCCGACAAGATTGCCCTTAATGGTCGATCTGACACGATGATGCTCGTCTTTCTCAATCCACCGAATAATAAGGTTTCGGTGCTCCATATTCCCAGGGATACGGAAGCTACGATCGGAAAGTACGGTGTGCAAAAAATTAATTCAGCAAATGCAATCGGTGGACCCGAGTATGCAAAAACAGCTGTGACACAGCTTTTAGACGTGAACATCGACCACTACGTCGTGATGAACATTCAGGCGCTCACTCAATTGGTAAATGAGCTTGGTGGCGTCACTGTAGAAGTGCCGAAGAAAATGGCGTACATGGACTGGACTGCTAAATTGAAAATCGACTTGGAGCCCGGTGTTCACACGTTAACGGGCAATCAGGCCATGGGTTTCGTTCGCTTTCGACATGATGAATTGGGTGACATCGGTCGGGTGCAAAGACAACAACTTTTTTTGCATGCAGTCAGCAGGCAGATGCTTGATCCTCGCTCATGGGTTCATGTTCCAGCTCTGATTGGGATTGCTCAGAAAAATATCGACACAGATATGACCCAAATGGAACTTATAGAAGCGTTGAACTTTGCTCATAGTGTTCCCAAAGAAAATATCAGATTTGTTATGCTTCCGGGAGAGTTCTCGCCCAATGGTGACTGGGTTACAGGCTTTGAGGCTAAAAATGTCGCGGCCCGCTTAGCCAATCCGGATATTGAAATACCGGTAAGCAGAAGAAATCTTTCTGTATGCGTTCAAAATGCCACCACCGATCCGCAGTTTGGTTGGAAGTTGGCTCAAGCACTGCGAAAGCTCGGTTATGTGGTCAGCCTTGGTAAGGATGAAAAAGAGCCGATCTTTACGAAGACGAGAATTATTGCTCAAAACGGAAGCACGGCAGACGCCAAAATGCTTCAGCAAGATCTCGGAGAAACCGGGACGATCATGAACGCCTCGATCGGTAATTTGACAACATCTATAACGGTAATTGCTCGCGATGACATTGTTTTGGATAACATCAAAATGTCTAGTGCGGATGCGCCTTATATTCAACCGCCGCCGCGACCGCAGTCGTTGTTGACAATCGCTCGCACCCATACAAAGCGAACGAAGCGCAACGCGATGAACACCACAGATCTTGAATCTACAGATTTGTCCCCGATGCCAATCGAGGAAAATTCCGCATCAGATGTGGTGCCTCACGAGAATCCTCCTGCGCAGGAAGCGGCTGACACTGTTGCTCCTAAAAACAATGACGCAGTAGAGGCTCGACCTGCTTCAGAGGCTCCTGCAAGACCAGTGGTATCTCCTGTACCGGTTGTAACTCCCTCGCCAGTTTCGACTCCAGCACCCAGTTCAACTCCTGAACCAGTGTCTAAACCTGCCCCAGCCGAAAAGCCTGACACCGAGTAGCTTGTTTAGCTCACTCTCTCTAGAAAATAGAGCGCACATTCTTAGATGGATGCAGATCAGACGTAATTAATGCGTTTTGGCGGCAAATTGAGAAGTTTGAGATTATGCTAGTCAGTAATGCTGCCGTGCGCGTAGCATGCCATCTTGGGGATAGGTGATTTTGATTTCGGTAGCAACGCGAGCAATGCTGTTACTTCTTGCGGTCGCACCATTTGTGGTAGCGCCACAATGTATAGCGGGAACGGGGGGAATCTTCTCATCCAATAACCCACGCCGCAAAATTCAAATTGTCGTGCCGATTGAGACACCTACCTCGATTCCGGGCGGACCTGGTAGCCAAGTTGCTCCGCGATCCTCCACTCCAGGTTATCCGTCCTCACTAGGAGCTGGAGTTCTTTTGGACACTGGAAACCAATCAGGACCCATTGATCCGCGTCTGCCACTTCATGGCATAGAGCCATCAAAAACTCCTTCAAAGACAACATCGGATCACCAAGGACTCTCAGGTTCTGCCGCGATCAATGCTGGTCAGCAGGGAAGTGTTGAATCCTTTTTTCAAGTTAGGGCTGCCAATGTTTATCGACAATCAGCCGACTTCAATGATGATAAAACTACTGCAAGTTTGACGTCAGAATTTAGCGCAGCACCTCAGCGGCGAAGCAAATCTGTCGTTGGTGCGCCTGGTCGTTTTCTCTGGCATGCACTGGACAATATGGGAGTGCCAATGTTGTTCGGCAAACATGACGATGATTTAGATCCAACTCTTCGCAATGGATATACGAGCCCCAGCGGTATTGATCGCAGGAAGACTATGACCATCGACAACCTTGATCCAGGTGCCACCGGTAGTAGTGCAGTAAATGCCCAGTCATCAAACTTACATAAGATCCCCGAAAGCGAGCTGGAAGGCACTGACTCTTCGGTGAAAAACAATGACCAAATGCCCTAGCCAAGGCTGGTTTAAGGCAGTCGCCACAGGCGCATTTTTCTTAGTAAGCACCTATTGCCCAACAAAAGTCGTGGCCCAAAGTAGCAGTGTCGACACAGCTCCGACGGTGACGCCAAATCGAACGCCCAATCGAACGATGTCTCTGAGCGCTTCTTTTGATCAAGCATTCAATAACAACAAGGAAGTAATTGCGGCCAAATACAACGTCGATATTGCCAAAGCGGCAATTAGAATTGCCGGAGCGGTGTCGAATCCCCGCTTCAACCTACAATATGGATGGGGTCCGGCTTTCGAGATAATTTTAGCGGGCAATCCACAGCAGTTTGGTTTTCAGGAACAATTGAGAACGGCTGGAACTCGTACCAAGCTAATTAACTTAGCGCGCGCCAATTTCCGCGTCTCGGAGTTGCAGGTTGCGGCACTGTTATTTGATATCCACAATCGAGTTCGAAGAGCATATGCCGAGTTGGCAGCGGCGGAAGCTTATTCTGACCTGATTGAATCAGAACGAAAAGTGGCGCTTGAATTGCTGCAAACAACCGAAAAACGTTTCGCAGAAGGCAAAGTGGCTCAGTCAGATGAGTTTCAAGCGCGACTGGGCGTGCTGCAGTTCGAGATACAGAGGCTGCAAGCGCAAGCAAGATTGCAGGTCGCTTCATCGGCTTTGTCTTTGATTACCGGTGAAGTGCCAAAATCGATTGAAGTTATTGATGTCGATGACAACGGACTGTTTAGATTGTCGGTCGATCGAACCGACCTTGTGCCCCCGCCCTATAAGACATTGCCACCATTGGAGCAGTTGTTTCCTGTAGCTTTTACTGAGCGACCAGACCTCAAGATCGCCATCCAACAAAAATTTGCTGACAGGCGAGCCCTTTCGGTGGCACGCTCTCAGCGAATTCCCGACCTGTTCCTCGAAACCGGTTATCAATTTACGACCTTTACAAAACATCAACCTTATGGTCTTTTTCCAGGATCTGTTCCCAATTCACCCGGCTGTTATATAAATGCCTCATTTGAGGTTCCGATCTTTTACCAGCATCAAGGAGAAACGACCCAAGCCAAGGAAGTTTTATTGCAGGATTACGAGCAAATCCGTCAATTGCAGTGGCAAGTTGCGACTGATGTTGTCACCTCTTACGAGGCGGTGGCAGTATCGAGAGCAAACATCACCAAGTATCAGCGAGATCTGCTGCCGTCGGCAGCGAAAGTTTCCAGACTTGCTCGACGTAGTTATGAAGACGGGAAAACAGATTTGGCTACCGCCATCCTCGCCAAGCAGCAGTATCAGCAGATTCTGACTTCTTACTTTGACGCGGTTGTCACTTATCAGACCTCTTGGGCTGATCTGGAAAAGGCAATGGGTGTCCCGCTTAAACTATGATTGCCAGACATAACAATTCGGGTTTCGTAGCGCGATTGAAAATCAATTGTAGACAATTTCTGCTCAGCGCCCTTTTTTTCGGCGCGCCTAGTTGCACTTATGCAGCGTCCGAGCAGGCGCAGCCGCCAAGTTTCGCCCCGACTACTCAATCTTCATCAGCAACTGTCACTGGATATGGTGTCTCAAGAAAGCTTACTCTTCAGGAGTGTTTTGATAAAGCAGATGCGGAAAATAAGGAAATCTTGGTCGCCGCCACCAAGCTTTCTGTTGCCCAATCTGCAATCGTTATCGCCAAAGCTATACCGAATCCGCTCTACAACATGACGTATGGATGGGGACCTTCATGGGATTATGTTGTCGGGGGGAACAATCAACAAGTCGGTATTAGTGAAGAGATACAAGTTGCTGGTCGGCGTACGAAAAAGGTGGGAGTAGCAGCTTCATCTTATCTGCAAACTGCGCTCCAAGTTGAAGCGGCGCGATTTGATATTCACAATCGGGTTCGCAGAGCATATGCCACGCTAGCTGCATCGACCTCCTTCGAGCGCCTGATCAAATCGCAGCGAGACATTGCTGTGAAACTTTTAGAAATTTCGAAAAATAAAATTGAGAAAAATTCCGACGGATCGAAAGTTTTGCAAGCAAAGTTGATCGTTATGCAATTTGAGACTCAACATAATGTCGCTAAGGGAAAAGTTGTACAAGATTCAGCTCAACTAGCGCAGTTACTAGGTGAAACGCCTCGACGCGAGGAAATCATCAGCATTGAAGACAATGATGTATTTAACTTACAGTCCGAGAAAAACAAGATCGTACCTGAACTCGCACGCGGCTTGCCACCTTTAGAAAAACTTCTGCCTGCTGCATGGATGTTGCGAAATGACCTGAAGGCTGCCGTGCAGCAGGCCTACAGCAATAGAAAAGCACTGACTCTAGCCAAAACGCAACGTATTCCAGATCCTGTTATCGGGGCCAATTATCTCTTCACTGCTTACAACGCTCAGCAACCCCAAGATTTCAATCCGACAGGCTCAGGGATAATAGGAGATCCAGGTAATCGCGTGCCGCCCCAGCCCGCGTTCTTGTTAACGCTGTCCGAAGAAACACCACTGTTTTACCAGTATCAAGGTCAGGTAGATCAAGCGAAATCAACGTGGGAGCACCAACTCAAACAAAACGATGCGCAAAAATCTCAAATCGCGAACGATATTGTCGTGGCATACGAAAATCTGCTTGTAGCGCGAAAAAACATCGAGAAATTTCAGGCAGAATTGCTGCCCGAATCGTTGAATGTCGCGAAGTTAAGTCGACAAGGGTATCAATCAGGCACGACAGAGCTGGCTACAGCGATACTTGCGCAGCAGCAGTACCAACAGCTCCGAGCGGCCTATTTTAGCGCTGTTGTAGCCTATCAAAATGCCTGGGCGGATCTCGAAAAAGCCGTGGGTGTGCCACTAATTCTATGAGCAGTGCGAAAAGCAAAATTGTCAGGGTCATTGCGTATGCCATTCGTATTGCTTGCTGCATGCTTCTGCTTTCTGCACCATATTCAATGGCAGCGGAAAATTCAGCGAAACCCAAGCCAATCGTTGTCTCCAATTCTGACCCTGGAATGGTCACCAGTCCGCCGATTACGAAAAGCTTCAGCCTATCAACGTGCTTTAACTTCGCCGATGAACATAATAGAGATATCGCTGTAGCTAAACACAATTTAGCGATAGCCAAGGCCGGCATCAGAATAGCTGGCGCCATACCAAATCCGCAGCTGCAAGTGCAGACCGGTTTTGGTAACTCATTCTTATTCTTGTTCACTGGGCAAACACAGCAAGCCTTTTTGACTCAGCAACTCCTAACTGCTGGAAAGCGAACAAAGAAGATCGCTGTGGCGCGCGCAAACTATCAAATAACAGAATTGCAGCTGGCTGCCCTGCGTTTTGATGTGCACAACCGAGTCAGACGCGCCTATGCCGAGTTGGCTGCCGCAGAGGCTTATGAGGCGCTGATTGAAGATCAACGAGAAGTTGCCGCGAAATTTTTGCGCATTGCTAAGGTCAAATCGGAGGCGTCTAAGGACGATTCCGACCTCTTGCAGGCGAACTTGAACGTGGACCAGTTCGATCCACAGAGGAACATGAGCCAGGGACGTTTGCAGCAAGCATCAACAAATTTGTCACTTGTTACCGGTGTAAAGCCTGAGCGCGTCGAGATTATTGATGTTGATGACAACGGACTGTTCAAACTTTCACTGCAAGGAACGGAAATAGTTCCTTCACCGATTTTGCAGATGCCACCTCTTGAGCAACTGATTCGCACCGCATTTAGTGCCAGGTTAGATTTAAAAATGGCCTTGGAGCGGGTCTCAATGAACCGTAAAGCAGTTGCTTTAGCGCGCGCTGAAAGAGTGCCGGACGTTTCGATCGGTTCGGGTTTTACCTTCGCTTCGTTCGCCAAAAATCAACCGGTCGGGTTAGCCAATGCATCTAATTACTTTGGTGAGGGAGCTTTTTTCACAATGACCACAGAAGCACCGGTTTTCTATCAACATCAGGGCGAAATTCAACAGACGCTCGGAACCTTAAGACAATCAGAGCGCCAGGTGGAATTGCTAAAATCTCAGACTGCAGCGAGCACTGTTGCGGATTACAACGCTGTCAAAGTCGCTAAAGCAAATCTGATTTTGTACAAGGAGCAACTGATTTCAACCTCGGCCAGCCTGGCAAAGTTGGCACTAGATGGATATCAGGCAGGGACGACGGACCTCTCGACTGCACTTGTTGCCCAGCAGCAGTATCAACAAACACTCTCGTCCTATTTTGATACGGTTGTCTCATATCAGACTGCGTGGGCTGATCTTGAAAGGGATGTCGGGCTCCCTCTTCAAAAATAAGTGAATGTGTGAAGCATTTAAGAAATGGAGCGCGGCTGTCCACAGCCGCGCTCCATTTCACGAGGAGCGAATAATCCAGCATTCATTACAACCTTAATCGAGTTGTGTTGACCAGTGAGCCCCTATCACCGCATAATGTGAACGCTTCAATGAGAGTGAAAATGAGTCTGCTCAAGCGATTGTCTGTAGCCTGTGTATCTTTATCAATACTTACTTCTGCGCAAGCAGCAATGGCTAATGCCCTTGCCTTCACCGCCAATGGTGGCAACATCACTGCTTTTGAAGGTGACCTTCCAGCGCGCAGCATTGGCGGCATCGCATTGCCCAAAGGGTCGGTCACTGTTTCGGGCACTACGATCAACGTAAATGCGGTGCCTGAGTGGCTCTTTGATAAGCACCAAGTTTTAACCGGCATCGTCATCAATCCGAAGCTCTCTTCTGAGAATAATCAATCGACCGTAACAGGCATCGCTTATTTTTTACACGGTGAGTGGTTGAGCAATTTGGGACGTAATCAAGCCTCTGAAGTTGTGGACTTAACCAATGGCGCTGCCCTCTCCGGTCACATTGGGGGAACTAGTAGTTCGGCACTAGATATGGTGCTTGTCGACGGAACACGCAGGTCGATCAACTTTTCGGATATTTCATCCATCACGTCACCCCGTGCTTATCCTTTCAAAATTCCGGCCAGCTCAGTCACAATAGAACCCTCGGATGGGTCGTATACCGCCGAGGTCAATGAGATCACGTTTACTCCAGCGATGTTTCGTACTCGCTTGGCCCTGTTCTCATCCAATAAACCGCAAGTGCCTAAATCCACCTTGCCTGGCACTGAAGGCGGAATTTCGAATAAATACATCGCCACCATGATCGCGACAGATATAATCTCCAACACCATCGCGCCGGCAATTGCGATCCCTATTGTTTTCACAAGATCGACACTGCATGCAAGACAGCTGATTTTCTTTAACGAAAACAACTCTGTAAACCAACCACTTTTTTCGCCGCAAATTTTCGGAAACGGCTCAATTTATACTTATCCCACTCACTGACTACTCGAGTGGCGTTCCGCAAGCTTGCTCTAAGTCGGTGTATGCTTGTTGATATTGCATTACGGCATCAAGATATTGGCTGCGAATTTGGATATTGGCTTGCTGTGCCAATAGTGTCGAGTTGATGTCTGACTGACCAACTTCGTAACTTCTGCGAGAAAGTCTTGCTACTTCATTTGAGTCGGCAAGTACGTGCTCCTGATAGACCCGAATTCTTTCGCGGGCAACCAGCAAATTATTGTAGGCAGTGACAACGTCGCTCTGAATCATGTTCTTCTGAGCTACGATCTGATATGTAAGCTGCCTTCCAGTTGCTTTGAATTTCGCTAAGTCACCTTGATTCATGTTCGAAACAGGTGTTTCAATATTGAGAGTGAAAAAATTCGCTTTCAATTTAGGTCCGCTTGGCGGATTACCTGCTTCAGAAGAACCGTACGTGACTTGCGGATTCGGCATAATATTGGCAATAGCGCCCTTCATGTTTGCGCTGTTAACTTTGAGCTGTTGATCTAAGCTTTTGAGTTCAAGTCGATTGTTTAAAGCTAGATTTATGTAGTACTGAAGCGGACTTACTTGTTTGCTGAAGTCAGGCAGAATGCCGACCTTCACGGCCTTCAATTGGAATGCAGATGGCTTCGGTCCTGTAAAGTCTGGCAAGCGGGGCACCGTAATTGGTTGCTCCACTGCTCTTCCCATAATCACGTTTAGTGATTGGCCGCTTCTAATTAAGCGCTGATTTCCGACACCTAAATCAATTTGCGATTGAGACGTAGCAAGACGTGCCCGCAGCACATCTAATTCCGGCACATCGCCTGCTTGGAAGCGTTTACTTGAAACATTCAATAATCGAGTCGTCAAATCAAATAGATCACTGAGAGTTTTCGCTGTCTCTTGAGCGACTACGGTATCTGTGTAAGATCGCCTAGCCAGTGCGCGCAAGGCCCACAATGTTGTAAGCAACTCAGTTTTGTTTTGATCGTAGAAGCGCTTCGCTGACAAAACCCTGAACGCCAATTTCCATGGTGCGTCAAAGACCGTCGTTGTGCCTACTCTCCTAACTTGTTCTGCAACCAGACCGCGGTCCATGAAAAACAATGGATTAGGTGCCATAGCTGCTTGGGCAATGCCGGATTTGACTATTGGTAGTTGTGCTCGGATCGCAGCGGCGCGTGGGCCTCTTGCTAAAGTTTCGTCCAATGCCTGGGACAGTGATACACCCTCTCCCGCAGCAGGTTGCTGCGGTTGTTGCCCAGTCGACATTTGTACAGTGCCTTTGACCTGTGATGACGCCTCTCCGCTTGGCGGAATCGTTATGGATTGATTGCTCGGGCTCAAAAGATTTTGGACATCACTCGCGGAAGGAGAGATTGATGCTGGTCCTCGCAGAACAGGACTGGAGCCAGATGGCGGCGCTAGGCTCGAGCCAGGCGAAGTCTGACTGCTGCTGGGCGACACGGGAGCCGGGCCAGTAGGCATGCCTGCTGAGATTACATACGTTTCCGAACCATCACGCAGAAATTGCTCCGGGGCTTTGCTAAGCGCAGGGGAGCTGCTAATTGTCAACAGGATGCCTGAAAAGGCTAGTAAGTATCGGTTCATGAGCGGGATTCAGTATAGCCGAGGCTTTAAAACGACTGCCAGGTCGCTTTTTTATCTATTTCGCGAAAGCAAATTGAAAGAAAGAGCGCTTGGAGGGGCTCTGTGAGCGGTTTCATTCTACAGCACAGCTTTTTTAGTGATGTGACTAATTCGTGAAGTCGCCAGCTGCACCCCCGTATCGAGGTGGCCAGCTGATTAATTTGATAACATC
>PLXC01000057.1 GCA_003151275.1 Candidatus Melainabacteria bacterium | reverse complement strand
TCTTCCCCGATTCAATGAACTCGGCAAGACCGCCCGTGTTGCTGGCAACGACACAGGTTCCCCTCATCATTGATTCAGCCGCAGCAATGCCGAATGGCTCGGACCAACGCGATGGTACCACTTGTACCCAAGCTGACTGCAGCTGAGATTCAAGTTCAGTTTGCGAAAGGTGTCCAAGCACCTTTACATTTTGAGCAAGCCCAAGATCAGCTATCAGAGCCTTTATCCGCGACAAGTCAGGACCATCGCCAGCGAGCACCAATACCGCATTTGGAACCCGCTCCAAAGCTTTCTTAAATGCTCGAACTAGTATGTCTACACCTTTCACTTGTACCATTCTTCCGGCATAAGCCACCACAGGCGGTGAGACAAGGAGTGGACGCGGGGCGGTAACCGGCACGGCATTCCAGATAACTTTTATCGGATTAATAAAATCCTCTTGCAAGCTGTTTTTCAGCGCTTCGCTGGGTGTAACGCAAGCATCAAAGACAAATTTCCATCTTGAGTAGCAATCCAGTTGAAACATCAGCGGCACCCAGTCCCAGACAGGAAGACACTTGTTAGACAAGCAAGCTAAGCCCGCCGGAAACTCACAAGCTTTTCCGTTAGGCAATGTCTTTGTTCCAGTCGGGCAAATGCTTCGATACCAAGCCGCGTGATAAACAGTCGGATAGTCTCGCAGAAGCGGCATTATCAAGGGAGAAAGTTGCGTAAGAAAAATGCGAACGTGAACCACATCAGGATTAAACTCATCAAGTACAGTTTTCAAACTTAAACAAGCAAAGGGATTAGCTGTCTGGAGCAACGTTCTCAAGCTTGATGATGTGCCAAAGCACTTATAATCTGCCACCACATTTTCTCGCTCGGTCTCAGCCGTCGTCGCAAAAAGTCGAACATCGTGACCCATATTATTCAATTCTTGTCTCAGGCGCAGAAGCATCAATTCAGCGCCCCCTATAGGTGCACCATGATCATTGATCAGAAGAATTTTCATCTTGTTCTCAGAAACTAATCACAATTACAAATTACTTGCCTAAAAACCATAGAATCTTAGGCATTATATGGTGTTTGGGATGAGCATCCCACATTAACAAAGTTCTGCACGAATCGATGCAACCAACGCCGACTAATAACGTGAATACTAACGCCAATGCCCATTTCTTTTTACCACCCAGCGATTCATAGAAGTAGTAAAACCCGACCCCAGCCAACGCTGACCAAATCGCCCAGACGACCATGTTGTACCTGGTTCTAATGACGAAAAGTCCAACTCCAATAAAGTAAGATCCGGACAATGCTACCAACCACCATCCCAAACTCTTGAGCTCCTTACCAAAACGCTTTAACGCGATCAGAAAGAGTGGGAAGAACAATGGAATCACGAAGCCAGTGCGATTGCCCCAGGGTTCTTGATTGCCCAAAATGCAAGTAACAAAAGGAGTCAAAATCAGCACAAGCACCTTGTTGATGGACGGCGGACTTGCCATGCCTAGATTGGAACCACTGTATGAGAGAACAGCATCTGTGCTGTGGTTTCCATGAGACCAGATCGCATCGATAGGTATATCAACAAGCTTCCCGATTAACGAATAGGTGTGAGTCAACCAACAAATTCCAATGAGGATCAAAGGCAGGAAAAAAACAGCCACCCTTCGTATTCGTTCCTTTGCGGTATTGTTTTCGAAACCAAAGACAACATATGCCAACATGATCGGCACAACGGCCAGAGCGACCGGTGGTTTGGAAGAGAGTGCTCCACACAACACAAACGACGAAAGGGCAATTTGCTTAAGGTTTGTTTTGCAGCTGCGAGCAAACAAGATTGCTACTGACGAAAGAACCAGAGCTGTGGTGCCGAGATCATTCATGGCTGTAGACGATTGTACGGTGATAACAGGACATGCCATGACAGCGACAAGAACAGGAAGAGTAGCTGATTTAAGCAACCTCCCGAGCGCGCAGCAAGAAGCAATTAGTACCAGCCAAGTCAGGAAATGCGTGGCATGAGCGGCAGTCAAGTTATTGAACAAAGCTCCCGGAATGTATAAAAGCTCTATCAACGCGGGTCCGTTCATAAAGCGGTATGGTGACGGGCTCCAATGATGAACGGACGCCCAGAGCACGGGAGCAGGCCAGTGGTAATCACTCTCGTCGCTCATGACAGTGGGTCTGAGGCATGAAACAAGACTGACACACACAGTTGCCACAGCAAACGTCATGAAGACGAGATCCAGCTTGGTGTTCTTGCGCCATTCCAACACCTGAAAAGTTGAGATAGCAGCCCACTTGTGTGACGATAACAGTCGAATTGACAACAGGAAAAACGCAGATGATGAGATGCACCAAGTTATGTCATTCCAAGCAGAAAAGTAACCCAAAAGCAAGAGGTAAAAACCAAGAGCAGTTAAGCCTGCACCACCTACAGTGGCAATGATCGTGCAGCTGTCTTTCTCTTCAAACTGCGCAGCTCTGGTAAGTAGAATGCCAAAACCAATAACGTGAACTATGACCGTGCCCAAAATCAGACAAGCTTGAGCTATAGCGGCTGCGGACGGCAAAAGATCCTGACCTTTGTTGATGCCCTGATTATATACGGCTAAACAATTGAACTTTTTCTAGAATACAAGCGTACTAGATCGTGGAAGACGACGCAATGGGCTTGCAGCTTCTATCGTTCAGGATTCAGAAGTCAGTCATAGAACAGTTGAGACAACTATCCAAGCTCGAAGGTATTGGCTACCAGCCTCTCATGAGACAGGTTTTGACTAAGTACGTGCGAGAAAACGAGCACCGGCTAGAGGCACTACTGACGCCGCATCAGTCCTCAGAAAAGGCAGAACAACTGTTTACACAAGCGCTCAACTGCAAAGAGATCATCCCCACTTTGGCGCCCATGAGCAAAGAACGGATCAGCGCTGAGCCTGATTATTCAACAGCCCTGGGCAATGCCAATGCGCTTTATGAACAGGCGTTCGAGAAGTGTGCCGATCCTATATTGAAGAAACACATCAAGCTAAGACTCAATCAAATAGGCAGTTTGCTGGATGAAGATTTGCCGGGGTTTCACGACAAAAAAATATGACAAGGCGCGCAAGAAAGCAGCTTCATAGAGCTTCCTTGGGCACCGCCCGCAGTGCCCCTGGTAGTAACTGTATGCACCTTTTCTCTGACCCGTTATTTTGGCAACTGAACTTGGACCGTCATAATTCATGGGCTTGTCAGCATATAATGATTCCATTGGGCATAATTCCTTCTTTCGAGTGATTGAAAAATGCGCCACCTTAAGTCAATATATTCAAAACACAAATCTGGGGAAAAGACTTGACGGGTAACGACTACATATCAGATCAGCGGACAATAAATCTTCGCACCTGTAATATTGAACTCTTCTAGGCATTAACATAAAGTTAGATTCCGAAACTGTGAGAAAAGCAAAACGCCTAAGAGACTAGACTCGTTATGCTAACAAGATCTGAGGAAGACCATTCGATGGATAATCCTGAAAGTCAATTCTGGCTGCCTGCAGGCGTGACCTTGAAAAAGCTGACCAACCATGTTGACTCGAGAGGCTCACTGGTTGAGATCTTCAGAGATGAATGGCGGTGCGGCGTTGAACCAGTACAGTGGAATTTCGTCACCAGTGGTGCCAGAGTGCTCAGGGGAGTGCATCTTCACCTCATACACGCAGATTACTTAGTGGTTGCCCAGGGACGAATGGATCTCGGATTAGTAGATTGTCGAAACCGCTCTGCCACTAAAAGCAGTGCCATCATAGTACGTATGGAACCGACCACCGCGATTGTGATACCACCCGGAGTCGCCCATGGATTTTATTTTCCAGAGCCATCGATTCACATTTATAGCGTCGATCACACTTGGAACATTGAGGACGAGCTTGGCTGTCACTGGAACGATCCTGATTTGCAGTTAAACTGGTCGTTCACGGATCCGATACTGTCCCCACGCGATGCATCCCTTCCGTCCTTCGCTGATCTAGTTAAGGCAATACCTGCCGAATTATAGACTTACTAACGTTTTTCAAAATCCGATACTTGTGAATTAGATTTCGCAGTCGCCAAATGCGCGATTCTTCGTAATAGTCAAAATCTCGGTACGCACTCCTAATCGCAGCCTGCAAGCATTCCTCAAGCAATGCAGTGTAGTCCTCGGGGTTTTGCATGCGATGACGCCATCTTTCCAGCTCTTCATAGCGCTGCCGATTCGTCCAATTTTTTCGATTGGTGCTCGTAAATTTGACCACAGACAAAACTGTGCTGCTAGAAAAAGTGAAATTCTTTTGCTCTAAGAATTGAATCCACATGTAGATATCGGTTGGCATAGACTTAGGCGTAGTGCGCCATCCGAATGGTAGTTTAAGATAAGAATCAAGCCGATGAGCACCAGCCGAAAGAGGAACGGGATTGCGAAAACCACCTCCGTCTACAAGTTCGCGATGCCAATCAGGACGAAAATAATTTGACGAGAGATTGCAATACCAGACGCAAAGTTGCCCGTCAGATTCAACGGCGAGAGTGGCAGCAGAAGCGAAGTCAGCGGTCTCAAGCTGATTGAGCATGGACTCTATGTGATTTGGGAACCACAAGTCATCATCAGATAGATAGCAGACTATTCTTCCTTTCGCAGTTTTGAGCAACTCATTTCGATGAATCTCACCGTTGCGAGGACCTTTTGCATAGTCAAAAAATTTGACGCGATCGTCGTTGCAGAGTTCCGCAGCAATTTCTCTCGTGCGAGCAGTGGTGCCATCTCCTACGATAAAAATTTCTATATTAGAAACGGTCTGGGCCAGCGCCGAGGCTACCGAACTCAACAAAGTTTCTTCGTGATCGCACGTTGGAATTAAAACTGTTGCAGCCAGATCCATTTCCTATCTCCGAGAGTGCCTCCAAGTCAACATCTTACGCTTCCATCGCGATACACTCGGGACGAGTGCGCTCCATTTCGAGATTTATGTTACGACGGAAATCCAGCGAGTGTACGCATTTGCTCAATTTTTCGCACCACATCATAACCCGCTTTCGCATCACTTTTAGGAGGTGTTCCTCCTTGCACATATGCCACAAAGTCCTTCAACTCGGCGAAAAGAGGCATCACATTCGGCAAGTCTCTGACTTCACGATTCGAGCATTTATCTAAAGTATCAGTAGGTTCGGGCCGAAGTATCTCTACCTGATTTTCGGCGCTGCCATCGAATAACGCTATGCCCTTTTTGCAGTGCAATTCAACTCGCCTTAACCGCTGCGAACTGCGCGTCGAAATATTGATGCGTAGCCATGGCGGTCCATCGAAGTGCGCATACAATCCTTCAATGGTACCGTTTGTGCAGTCGGCAAGGACGTGCACTGGTTCAGGAATAAATCCCAAAATCTCATTGGCGATGGATAAATCATGAGGAGTAAGAATCCAGGTGCCATCAACATCTTTATGAGGATTGCCCCATTGCAAACGCTGCGAACTGAGACCGAGAACTTCGCCGAGTTCATTGCTGCGCGCAATTAACGCTAGCGTTTGCACAGCTGGATGGTAGCGCCATTTCTCCATGACAAAAATTTGTGAGGTATTCATATCAACAAACTTTTGAGCACTAGCAGAGCTTGTTGTCATCGGCTTCTCGACAAAAACTGGTACTCTCCGATCGATAATTTCGTCTATGCATTTTGCGTGCTGAGAGGATGGTGTCGCTATTACAATCGCATCGACAGCAGGCAACAAGCTAACGGCTTGAAACACTTCGCTAGCCCCTGCCTTCTTCGCCTTCTGCAACTGTTCCGGAGATTTGTCAGCGACATAGACGGAGCATCGGAGCGTCAGAAGATCGCGCAAAATGTGACTGCCCCACCGACCGCAGCCAATTAGACCGATCGTAATACAAACGGCTGACTCATCTTTCGGCAAGTTATATCTCGTCACGTTGATTCCGCCCATTTTAACCGAGCGCCCAGTCACAAATTGAAGCTCATCGATACCTAGCCGCAGCTTGGGCACCCGTTATTTTGAGCGCGTTCGCATCATATTTCCACCAACACTCCACGAATAGGGAATTTCGGGTGTGTCAAACGGCAGACGGTAATGATCCGGATCCTCATATTTGTAGGCTTCGGTAGGAAAGTTCAAGACAAGAGCATCGGTTGAGCCAACATTCTGCAGTCCGTGCCAAACGCCAATTGGTATGACAAGAAAAGTAGGTCGAGCATCCCCCACGTTTAATTCGTTCAGACGCTTGTATGTTTTGCTATCCTCCCGCCCGTCATACAGCACAACTTTGACGTGCCCCTCGTTAACGAATATGCGATCTATACTTCGCCCATGGCAGCTCCATGCGCCGATTGCGCCGACAAAAAGGCGTGATTGGTATGACTGCACAACCGGCAATCCAGTCGGATCCCATTCAGGACGGTAAAGCTCAGTGATAACTCCATGATCACGAGGCACATGGCGGACTTCAGTTATCGATACTCCATCGATGAGATCCTGAACCTTGTCCCAAGAATTGGTAATGATTTGAGAATCCTTCCGAGTTCCTACTAGCATTTTTTTCTCCTCGGCTTTTATCAAGCACTCATTTCATCAACTATCTTTTTGAAACCTTTACAGAACTCATCAAGCTGGGAGTATCCCTGAAGTGCCAAGCAAATCAGAATATCAAAAAAATTCACCAAGCAGCATTAACCCAGACCTTTGAACTTCCGAAATTCATCGACCATCTCACCTTTCTCTTTGGGTCGAGAATTTGAAGAAGACAAAGATGATAGGCGCCCCAGGGCTCTTTTGCAAGTTTGAGAGACAAACTGTCTCACCAGATCTTTGTACAAAATGTGTTTCTGTAAGAGTCTCTTCTCCTCAAGAATTGGTAATAGTATGTTCATGAGTTCAGCTACTTCAAAATCGGGTTCGTTGATTATTCGCTGCGTCCAATGCGCTTGTTCGACGGAGGACCGTGTCTTATACACATCGCGTCTGTACGCAGCCGGAAACTTTATTGCAGTCAAACGAGGTACCAGGGTTAATCGATAATTTGCATCATAGGCACGTTGCCACAGATCTAATTCTGGAACGACTGTGAGTTCTCGGTAATTCCGCCAACCCCCTATTGTCTCCGTAAGCTCACGCCTGTGCACGACGCTAGTTGGTGGCACCCACATACCGCGCTCGTAATTAAGTGGAGAGGGAGCTGGTTCCATGGAATTTCCGTCGACATTCACCATGCCAGTAACGCCATAGGCCAAATCTGAACCATTTGCGATTGCCGTGGTGAGACACTTTAAATGATGCGGCAGCCACAAATCATCGTGACCCAAATAAGCGATTAGTTCACCACGAGCTTGTTTCAGCCCTTCATTATTTGGTTCTGATTGATGACCTGAATTTGATTGTAGACTAATCCATCGCACTCGCTCATCTCGGATTGATTCAACAACGGCTTGCGAATCATCGGTACAACCGTCACCGACAACCAACACCTCAAAATCGGTCAACGTTTGGCTGAGCACGCTGCCAATCGAGAACGGAAGTACGGTGCTCCAGTTATAAGTGGAAATGATTACGGTTAAGGAAGGCTTCGCTATTCTCGATTACCTATCAAGACCTCTCTGGGCAATTGTGCCATGTCCGATCAATTCGTGAATGAGTGTTGAACAATGTGACACACGGAATCTAGGCTTGAGCAAATGAGTATTCATATTTGGAAATAACCGAGCGCGAATCGCCAAAATCAATCAATCGACCCTTCTCCAGCCAAATCACTTTTTCACAAAGATCGCTAATTTGATCCATTCTATGACTGACGAAAAGTACCGTCCGTCCTTCTTTAGCAAGGCTGTGTATTTTACTTTGACACTTTGCGCGAAAGGCACCATCACCGACGGCAAGCACTTCATCCAGAATCAATATTTCACTTTCAAGATGTGCTGCGACAGCGAATCCCAGTCTCATGTACTCCCCACTGCTATATTGCTTTACCGGTCTATGAAGAATCGAGGACACTCCGGAGAATTCGACAATCTCGTCAAATTTTCGCGATATCTCATGCCGCGTCATACCTAGTATTGATCCGTTCAGATAGATATTTTCGCGACCGGATAACTCAGGGTGAAACCCGGAACCGACCTCGAGTAGACTGCCGACTCGCCCCGTAACCTTTCCAATTCCGGTTGTTGGTTTTGTTATCCTAGCCAGGATCTTGAGTAGAGTACTCTTGCCGGCTCCGTTGGCTCCGATAAATCCAATTACTTCGCCGTGTTTAATTTCGAAGCTAACGTCCTTGAGTGCCCATACGGGTTCTTTGTTTGTGCTATTAGACTCGGGGTCTGAACCACTCTGAAATATCGCCCCTGAAAGGAAACCGCGCCTGATTCGATGCTCGCGGCTGTTGTAGCATTTGCCCAGATTCTGAAACTCTATTACGATTTCGCTCATTTAAACGTAATCCGCGAAGGCATCTTCAGTCCTCATAAAATACCAGAGCCCTGACGATACTAGAGCGAACGCTACAGCTGCGGCGCAGAAACTCGGAACAAGAACTTGATTCGGCGTATCGAGCAAGCACCATCGAGTTCCTTCGATGATACCGACTAACGGGTTCAAATTAAAGAATGCCTTCAGATGCGGTGGCACGATACTACTTGAATAGGCGACCGGTGAGGCAAATAGCCAAAGCTGAAGAGCGAAAGGCACAATATGAAATATATCGCGATATTTGACATGCAGTGCGGAAGTCCATAATCCTATTCCTAGGGCGGTAGCTACCATAAGGGCCAAGTAAATCGGCAGGTAAAACACGCGGCTGGTCAGAACTTCGCCGTAAAAAGGCATCATTAAGAGGAACAAACCAAACCCCACACAAAAGTCAACCATAGGGAGAGCCACGCTCGCAATAGGAACGGTAAGCTTAGGGAAATACACTTTTTTCATAAGTCCGCCCGCGCCCAATAGACTGTTTGTAGCGCGACTAACAGCAGTAGAAGTATATTGCCAGACAAGCACCGCGACAAAAGCAAAGATCGGATATGGACAATTTTCCGTGGGCGCGTGCATAAATTTGCCAAAAAAAATAGTGAATACAATCATCATGAAGACTGGCTGAATCAAGGCCCACAATACACCTAGTACTGTTTGCTTGTAACGCGTCGTCAAATCGCGGATGACGAAGTTAAGTACCAGTTCTCTATAAGTCCAGAGTTCGTGAAAATGTGTATCCACGCCGTCTCTAGCCGGAGAGATGGTAACGAATTTGCTATTTGGCGCGGGGGTTATTTTGCAACGAAAGTTAACGGAGGTTGCTACGCCCGATCCTTCTTGTTCCTCGAGCTCTTTAAGAACTTCCAAATTCATCAATTCACAGTCACGCACAGGGACGTCACAGACCTAGCCCGGTATCTTACCAAACTCCGTGTCTCCGTAATTGAAAACAGACTACATGTTGCTTAAGAGCAAATTAACGCCTCCGCGATGCAAGAATAGTGTCGAGAATAGGAAATGCTCAACCAGTTACAATGCGGCTCGATCTAATTGCGAGCGAACCCTGTTGACCATGACGGCATTTTAAAGTCGCACCCAGGTTATTCAAGCAGAACCAATCTCGAGGCTTGGAAACAAGCACCATATATAGTATCAGTACGCAATGTTTGACATGCAAGCAAGCCCCTCTTCCGGTTCACCCACCGGGCTAAGGAGTCAGAGCTAATAAGAGCACGGCAGGTTTATTATTATGTCCAACAAGCTTATCGAACCTGCTAACAGTCTCTTCAAGATCTTGTCCGGCTGCGGCAATAGAGTACACAGTCAAAGGCATTTTTGCAGCTTCAGATAACTTCATCTCAAAAATGCGGATGAGAAAGCGGATGAGCAAAGGTATCCAAATCGGAGAAGCGTTGACGAGGAAAATCCAATTCGCAAATGAGGTGTTGCACCGCAGAAGAGCCAGCAACTAAGACATCTGGCGAGTGAGAATATAAAATCGACAGTTGTTCAATCTTTAGGGGCAATACTTTACCCATGAACTGCAGGAAAAGCAGACACAGGATCGCTTTGAGGAAATTCGATTCAAAGACTTTAAACACTATTCCGAACTGATTTAAGGTTGACTTCATTTAGCACCACTTTTCGTTGATTATCGAATGATGCGAAAGGAATCAAAACCTTCTGAAATGCTATGCACTATTTCACGCGGATGAGCATAGACCACGAATGACGAAATGACTAGCCAGACTAGTATGGTGAGTTGGATCGGCTTATCTTTGAGCAGAACTTCTTCGGGCGTTCCTGTGTTCGTGCCACGTTCTGAAAGGAGTTGATATCTCATGATTCCGTACAAAACAGCAGGAATAGTCATCATCATCCATTGTCCGTGCGGAGACTGAAACGTGTAAAAAGCGTACGAGGTCAAAAGGCTAGGCACAACTAGACTTTCAAATCGTTTGATTAGCGACAAACTATAGTCGCCGAGAGCTTTTCTGTGCATCGTTGAATCATGCAAAAGTACTGCAAGTTCATTGCGTCTTTTCTCCATCGCTAGAAACAAAGCACCGAGGCTGGTGCATAACAGGAACCAACTGGAAGGAAGGACGCTAATAGCTACAGCTCCCGCAATCGCGCGAAAGACAAATCCTGATGCAATGCAAAGAATGTCCAAAATGGCAAAGTTCTTCAATCCCAATGAGTAGCACACATTGAGCACTATGTAACCGAAGCCAACTAATGCGAGCGAATGACGTACACTGTATGCGGTCAAGAGCCCTCCTCCTACCAGCATGCAACCGATTAGTAGCGCTAGCTGAATATTGAGAAGTCCGGAGGCAATCGGACGGAATCGCTTGACCGGATGCAGCCGATCAGCTTTTACGTCCATGACGTCATTCAGAACATAGATTCCGCTAGAAATCATGCAGAAGCTTAGAAAGCACTGAGTGGCAGCGCTGAGCGCAGCCAAATCATAGAATTTTCCGGAGAATAAAAGTGGTGCATAGCAAAGCAAATTTTTGGTCCATTGCTTCCAACGCATTTGCCTGACTATAAGCAGGGCTAACGATTTGCGCGAACCTCTTTCGAGTTTTTCAAACCCGGATTGTTCGGCTCGAATGTCACCGACCGATGCCGCTTTTTCGGTATTAAGTTTTTCTGCTTGAAGTGTTGTCACAGTTACTGCGCCCGCCGGTTGTATGTGCGACTGGTTGATACAAGGCTAAACAACAAGTCCAGTGCCCCAATATACACAATAGTGAGGCCCAAAGGTCCTACAGCACATGATTTCATTTACATTATTAGGAATGTCCAGTCCTTTAAGTCGACTGCCAAACCAAACAGCAAGTAAGGTGTGCCATTAAAGAATGTTCACCCATCATTGTCAGAAGTGCGCAAATATCGAGCTTAGCTCTTCAGCGCATTACTTATCGCCGATGTAGACGATTGAATTTTATGAGGACATAAAAACACCTTGCCTATCTTAAACACCGAAAAGGCTAACGATAATAATTTCGCGTCGGTGCAGCTGGACGTAAGAGCTTTGCTGTGTTTGGTGATTCTCGTTGCTCTTCTATTTTTACCAGTTTCGCTACTCGTTGCTTCCGGCTATGCCGATGACGGTGGTTATGCACGAATACTGCAATACTTTTTAAGCACGGGAAAGGTAGACCTAATGCACTGGTCTCAGCCAAATACTGTCGGACTTCTAGTATTGGCGGCACCAATGGTTAGTGTTAGTGGATTCGGGTTTGCACAACTTGACCTAATCGGAATTCTTTACACAATTGCCGTGTCTATTGCCACGTACTTATTTGCAAGAGCTTACCTTAGCCCCGCATTTTCCATTGCTGTTGCGTCGGCACTGTTTTGTTTTTCGGAAATTACTCTGGTGGCACCGACATTCATGACCGATATGCCATTCTTGGCGTATTGCGCATGGTGGCTTTATTTCACACAAAAGATTTTATCCGGGAGCACCAACAGGCTTTCGATTTATACTTATTGGTGCGTCAGCCTTTTGCTAGCCGTAATGACCCGCAGCACAATAATTTTGTTTTTCCCCGGGATCTTAATAGCTTCCGTTTTATGCCGCGAACATCGCAAAAAGTTGCTGCTTCTCTCAGGACTTTTCGTGATCTGTGTTGGGATAACGCTAGTTATAAATCGTTGGCTTGTAATTAATCCGATGGGACTATTGGAAGTTACATCTTTAAAGAAAATTTTTGTCGATCACGATTGGTCCATGCTTGATGTACGTGCAACAGCCATCTCTACTGTAAGTGTGCTATTCGCGGTTGCGCCATTGATGATTGCGATGGGCGCAGGCCCGCGAACGCTAAGACCTATAGAATGCGTTCTAACGCTGTTTTTCTTTCTGTTGAGTTCATATCTTTCAACTAAGGGATATTTTGCGTTTGCACCACTAATGGTGCTCGGTTGCGCAATCTCGGCTTTTCATTTGCCTACATTGATGTCAAAGTCGTTCGAAGTTAATCGACCATTGTGGGTCATTCTTGTCAGTTCGATCCTTTGCCAAATCTCGGTAATGCCGATTATGGCTCATCCGCTAACACGCCATGCAATACCAGTCATGCTGGTGATGATTTTTCTGTGCGCTATGGCGAATTTTTGGAATAAAAAGTTCTTGAAAATATATGTTCCACTGGCAGCGTTACTTATTTTGTACAACGTAATCGCATTACAGCAAGTGCGGTTAATCCAGTACGGAACATGGAAACTCGCAGAAATGCTAGTTTCCAGTGGCGTCAAACCAGAAAACATTGACGCTGGTTGGGCTTGGTTCTGCTACTACGGACTAGAGCCCGGATCCTTTCAAAAAGAAGGGTACAGAGAGCGCTTCAGGCTTTGGCAAAAGAATGCGGACTTCGCTATCACCGCCGACGACATCGACGGAAATAATCGGGCGGGCTATAGAACCATGAGTCAAGTCCCGTTCAGCTACATGTGGCAAACGAAATCACTGCGCATTTTGACCGTTCAAAATTCATCGGTAAAAAACAGTCTTACAGTTCATCCAAACGATTGAAGTGTCTGTTCCTTGCAGGTTCCAAACCTTTAAATTGTCTTGCAGGTCCGTAGTAGAAAGTGGCAAATAATGATGCGGAAGCAGCCAGCTCAATACATTAGACATCAACAACATGTCAGGACCAGCGCGAACATCATAACAAGCTGAAGTGGGCTATCATTCGGTAGAAGAATTCCGCAGCTTAAGAGCAAATTAACAACGACTCTTACTGTTCTCCCGATTGTGTATAACGGCTTGTAAACATTAGCTACCGTTACTGTAGTGGACCAGCCGTCGAGGTAACATTCAAAGGATTGATCAGCGCCTATAAGGGTGACCTATATGATGGAAGCTCCGCAGCACAGTGGCTCGGTAAGCTCAAAAGCAGAGTTGAAGCAGTTATTGTCGAGGCGTGATCCTCGATTCTGGCAAGTCCTCACCAGCACGACTAGAAAGGCATCTTCTTTTGAGGAGATGTATTTTTGTTCAACTATTCGACGAAAAGCCTTTGTTCAAGGCTTCGTCCCCCCTGAGCCTAAAACAAAGCTGCGCATTGCATTACTTGGCGGTTATACATTTTATCCATTAACCGAAATTATCGAGCATCTTCTGTTTGTTAACGAATTTGACGCAGAGATTTGGGTGGGCGATTACGACAATTACAATTGGGAAATCATGGATGAGCAAAGCAGTCTGTACGATTTTCGTGCCGATTTCATAGTTTTCATGCCTCCTAGTTGGCGTTACAAATATTCAGGCAAACTTTCCGACGAACCAGAGATGGTGCGCGATGAAATAAGCCAAAATCGTCAGAACATTTTAGATTTATGCGATCGGATGCATAAAGGCACAGCCGCGGAAATTATTCTATGCAACCTCATTCCACCTTGCACACATGATCCTGGAGAAATGCGAACCCGGACGCTCGGCTCTGAGTGGAACTCACTCAAACAGTTAAACTTAGAGGTAGGACTCACCGCACCTAAATATGTCCACATCTGCGACCTCGAGTTTCTTTCCGCAAGAATGGGGGGTGTGAATGCCCAGGATAACCGCGCTTGGTTCGAGAGCAAGCAACCATTTTCAGCGGATTTCGTGTGTCAAGTTGCAACTGAGCTAACGCACCTCACCTGCGCCGCAAAGTCATCAACTAAAAAGGTTCTTGTCCTTGATTTGGACAATACGCTCTGGGGCGGCACCATAGGTGATGATGGTGTCAATGGCATAGAAATTGGTGATACTTCAGCCCGCGGGCAGTGCTTCAAGGAATTTCAGAAGTCCATCAAACATTTGGCGGATCGAGGAGTATTGCTTGCAGTTTGCAGCAAAAATGATTATGACAATGCAATAGAGCCCTTTGAAAAACATCCAGATATGGTGTTGAGAAAAGAGGATTTTGTTTCATTCAAAGCAAACTGGAATCCAAAGTCTGAAAACATTATTGAGATTGCTCAAGAACTAAATTTATCACTGGATAGCCTTGTGTTTGTCGATGACAATCCAGCCGAAATCGAGATAGTTCGCCAATTTGTGCCGCAAGTTGAAACATTGCTTTTAGGTCACGATCCAGCATCCTATATGCAAGCTTTGAAGGACTGCCGTTTCTTTGAACCTCGCCAAATCACCCAGGAAGATTTAGAAAGAACAAACCAGTACAAACTGGAAAGGCAGAGGAATGATCTTCTCTCAAGCGCTACTGATATGGAAACGTACTTAAGTTCATTGAATATGACAGCCATCATCGACGACTTCAGGGAAGTCGACGTTCCGCGGCTTGCCCAACTGATCAATAAGAGCAACCAATTTAATCTGACCACAAAGCGAAGAACAGAGGCTGAAATCTCAGCATTGATCAAGTCTGCTGAGCATGAATGTTTTTCGGTAAGACTTAAAGACAAGTTTGGCGATCTCGGATTGGTTTCCATCATCATTGCTAACACCATAGATGGCACACAGAACATTGACACTTGGCTTATGAGTTGTCGCGTCCTTAAACGAGGGGTTGAGCAGGTAGCGCTGAACGAGTTGTTAGCGCGAGCACAAGAAAGAGGGTGCAAACGCATAGTAGGCACTTACATTCCAACCGCCAAGAATCAGATGGTTAGCACTCTATTTCAAGATATGGGCTTTAAGCCCTTATCAATGAAAGAGGACCGCCAAGAGTACGAAACCTCTTTGTCCGCGCAACAGACGTTCGATACATGTATAGAGGTAGTACGGAGGCGGAATGACAAAAGCTGAGGTTTTAACCAAGCTACAACAAATCTTCGACGATATATTCATCGAACCCGTTACAGTTACGGAAGGTTTGTCAGCCGACGACGTCGCTGAATGGGACTCTCTGGTTCATATTTCGCTTGTTGTTGCAGTTGAACGTGCTTTCAAGATTCGATTTGGGGTGGGGGAGGTAGAATCCACCCCAAATGTCGGTGCGTTTGCGGATTTAATCGTCAAGGCATTGGACCATGCATGAGAGCTGATTTGACGTCCGTGACGCCTGCGTTCAACACGGACAGAGACGCATTGGCCTACTGCATGCTGATCTATCTATTGTTAGCCTTACCTCTTTTCCCGCCGATAGCAGATACGTTGCCAAAGCGAGCTATCTATAGTGCCATGCCTGCGTCATTCTGCGACTCAAAGTCACTGTACAAGGAGATTTACGAACAGAAAACTGACGCAGATGTGGTTTTTGTAGGCTCATCAATGATATGGAATTCGATCGACGTACCTACTCTCCAGAAAAGATTGAGGGCCGCCTGCGGCATTGACAAAACCGTTGTATTGCTAGGTCATAACTTGTTTGGTTTCGACGCCGACTATTTTCTGTTGCACGATCTAGTTCAGAAACGACGGATACGTTTGGTAATGATACAAATGCCTCTCGATACTGGCGTTTCACCATGGCCTCATGTCTTGGCTGAAACTTGGTTTACGATGGACGACTGGAAAACGATTTGCGGACCAGGTATGCCTCTGACCGCCAAAATCGCCTTGTATAGCCAAGCAGTCTTGGGGGCGCCTCGCAAAATTTTGAGCATTTTGCGCAAAGATGCTTTCGGTCAGATCCTAAATAATTGGGAAGAACGATCAGGTTCAGCGTACCACAAGGTTGGAGCTGAGTTCCATCCTCCGCCACCAGATTTGGTGCCTGAAAAGCTGTTCTATTCATCTTCGCCGCTATCATTCGATTTCGCTCCAAAGCCCACCAACACTTACCAGCTGTACTTCTTGAACAAAATAATCAGTTTATTGAAAGAACATGGAGTTACGGTCATCTGCATCCATCCTCCCGCCTTCAAAGAAGTAAAAATGACGAAAGTGATTGAACAAGGATGCTGGACAAAATTGCTCGAGAATCATCCAGACATGTTTGGCGTTCCCGGCTCTAGTTTGTTCGAAGGTTTGAGCGAGGAACAGGCTAAGCGCCTGTTTGAAGATGATCATCATTTAAATGCGAACGGTAGTGTCTTTTTTACGGAAGCAATCAGCGGAGGGGTAATCCATGCATACCAACGCGCGACCACAATTAAATAAGTTGGTTGCAGCTTTAGTGGTTATCACATCGATGCTATCAATCGCCGTTGCATTCATGGCAGCCTACCTTGGTGCCGGAGTCGTGTATGCACGTTTCTGAACTCCTTGCTAGCGCACGTTCAGAGGTTCTACCTAACAGTCTGTGGTTAAAAACCTTAGCCGTATTTGCTTATGCCGCTGCCTCTTACTGCATCATGCAACATTCAACGGGTAGAATGAGAAAAATTCTGTTCGCAGTTGTAAACGTGGGCATCATAGCGGGATACGAATTTGCCAACGACTTAAACAAGGACAGCTTGCACGTCAATTCGTTCGTTTCCGTCTCGCTATACGTTCTAGCGGTCTCAAGTCTGTATTTGCTTACGCGATTTCTGGCTTTCAAAAAAAATTGGTGGATAGCTGCGACTATGCCAATATTTCTGCTCGCGACTAGCCGATACGGACCTTCCATGATTTCCGGATTAATGGACAATTGGATTGGCCTATCCTATATGGCGTTCAGACTTAGTCAGTTGGTTGTTATCGTGCGCAATAAGGTAACGCCTATGCCCGACATTTTTGAATATCTAGGATTCGCTTTTTTTGCACCGACGGTATTTGTCGGGCCGATTAGCTCATACAGCACTTTCCAAGCCACTTTTAATCAGATGGACAGAACGCGAACGCCATTTGGGGAGTGCGCGCTGCGGATGCTTGTTGGCGGTTCGAAGATTCTTTTTCTTAGCAGCATGCTCGCCCGACTTTCGTATGTAGGACTCCTTGGGGATGGTCACATGCATGCGCCCATCGATTTAGTGGTGGCAACAATTTGCTACTACCTCTATCTATACTGCAATTTCTCTGGAATCTGCGACGTGGCGATTGGGACTGCGGGCTTATTCGGAATTAAAGTAAGCGAAAACTTCAATCAACCATTTAAAGCTCGAAACATCAAAGATTTTTGGAATCGTTGGCACATGACACTGTCTGGTTTTATGCGCGACATGGTGTTTTCACCCATGACGAAGGCTCTAATATCACAGTTTCCCAAGATGGCTAGTCATTGTGTGGCCTTCAGCATCTTCGTGATATTCTTGCTCATTGGAATATGGCATGGACGTCAACTCAATTACATCTGCTTCGGCTTGATTCACGCTGTTGGAGTTGTGACTAATTTCTATTACGATTTGGCACTCAAAAAGTACTTAACACGCACTCAACTAAAAGCCTACAACGAGAATCGCTATATCAAAATGATCGCAGTAGTGATTACGTTTTCATACGTTAGTCTAAGTTTTTTCGTTTTCGCGAATTCGCCGAACCAGATGCAAGAGATCTTACATGCAACCAAGTGGTGACCTTTATGAAGCTATCGCTGAGGGTCAGACGCAGCGCAGCTCGTACTTAATTTCTGAGCCAATCTACAAAGTTTTTCTGGAACTCTTCGAAGATACCAATCCGTTGCATCATGATTGTGAGTACGCGAAGGCTGGTGGCTTTGAACAACCTGTCATGCATGGAGCTATTCTGAACGGATTCTTGTCTAACTTTGTAGGCATGGAATTCCCAGGAAGCGGCTCACTGATATTGTCGGTGCACATAAACTATTTAAAGCCTACTTTCATTGGTGATACCATCGAAATTGAAGCAAAAGTTACTCACAAGCTTGATAGTCGAAGAGTTATCGAAATGTCCGTCGCATTTACGAGCACCAATCGGGAAATAGTAGTGGCCAGAGCGAAAGTAAACGTTGCCCTGATCGGTGCTCAAGAATGAATGCAGTCGTGGTAATCACCGGCGCAACAAAGGGATTGGGAAGGGCACTCTCGATTGCGTTCGCCGAACGCTCCTACAAGCTTATCGGAATCTACAGGGCTGATACCGAGGCGGCACAACAATTGGAGAACGAGTTCAATGTCCATCACTGGCCGCTAAAGCTGATATGCGCAGATGTATCGTCAGACTGTGAATTCCTTCGCGCAGAGGCATGGATTGTCCAAGCCGAGTCGATGATTCTGATCAACAATGTCGGGCCAGTTTTCGAACCGCGCCCGATGCATTTGTTTAAGTGGTCAGACTATCAAGAGATGTTCAATTCCACAATGTGCGGAGCTGTTCAATGCACGCTCGGACTATTGCCTATTATGCTAAAGAAAAAAGGCTGCACAATTGTAAACGTAGCCTCAGCTGCAGCTTCCTGTCCTCCAAAAGGCTTCTCGGCTTATGCAGCTGCAAAATCTGCACTGATTACGTTCAGTAAGTCGTTAGGAGTAGAGTATGGTGACAGAGGATTGCGCGTGGTGACGGTATCACCCGGATTCATGTTAACTCCAGCAACCGAAGCGTGGCATCCGATGTTGAGAGACTCGATCAGCAGCAGTCAGGGCGGCGCCTTGGACTTGCGAGCCGTAGCTGATCGAATTGCTGCAATCGTACAAGACGATGAAATTCCGGCACGCGGTGAAGAATACACAATAATGAACGGAAGCTGTTTGACGTTGTCCACTTGAAGCTGAAGAACCTTAGAGGATGAAGTCCAGAGCATCGTCATTACAGCCAGCACCAAGAACGGTGCTCTCATAATACAAACCAACAATCAAGCCCCTCTTCCGGTTCACCCACCGGGCTAAGAGGGGCTTGCTCCCAATTCTTGCTCTTGCGAGCGAGAGGATATATAGAAGATTCCACTAGATCTAGCTTGTTCTAGCCCCGTATGGTGAGACTTATCCCGGGTACCGTATAGGTAGACCCGCTTGGAAGAGGAGTTTCGAACTCGGTCGATCTGCATTCATCATAGCCAGCAGGTAAAGATTGGTCAAGAGGTTAAGGGAAGATTAAGGTGACGTAAATTAGGGGCGAACAAAATTGCACCCAAATCTCACCGATTCCTCTTACCAGGCGGCGTTTTCGCTTTCCGCGAATTGTTTGGCATCTGCGCGAGTCGGCAAAGCGGCTCCTGAAGTGGTTCCTGAAACTGAACCAGCTCCTGCAGTGGACTGCCTTAATTGCGCAATGTCTTTAGTCCTTACACCGTTAACGACAAGCACGCTTTCCATCGAAGGAATCAACTCTAATTGCGTGCCTAGGTTTTCAACCGATTGAATCAACGTTTGTCCGATTCTTACAACAGCTATCCAACGGCAATCAAAAAGCGGCGTCACGAGACTATCCAAACTGTCTCCGCAGTCCGCAGAGTCGATGATGATCGCATCAAAGTTTTTGGAGAACTCTGTTACAAGTCGAGTGAAGCGAGAATCCTTGATGCAACTTGCGTTATCCGAGATGCCGCCTGCAGGAATCACAGTCAGGTTTGGACGAATGGCTTGCATGATTTGCAAGTTATCACAGGTGGGATCTTTCAAATATTGAAGAAGACCAGGCGAAGCAGAAATTCCACACATGCGATGGATCGTCGGAGATTTTGTATCGGCGTCGATCAGCAAAACGTTCTTGCCGGCATCGGCAAGACAAACTGATAGGGCGTACGCGGTCATGGACTTCCCATCATCCTTTCCGCCACTCGTCAGTATTACCGGCACGGTCTCCCCATCGATGAACCACCCATTCAAGGCTAGCCGCACACGGTCAGTGGAAGCGATGAGAGAGGTTGAATTGCCGCGTCCACGATCGATCTGGGGGATAAATCCAACCGTACGCACTGGCATAAGTGTTTGCAATCGTGCAGCTGAGATTCGTTTGGGAGTGAGCAAGAACTGCAAGGCGGCAATTAGTGCTGCCGAAAACAAAGAAGCTCCAAAACCAAATATCCAAATATTCGGAGTGGAGGTTCCAGAAATTGACGGTTCATCAATGATTTGCATAGTGCTGCTGCTACCGGTTACAACTGATTCACTCAAGTGTATTCTCTGCAATTCACGTTCAATCGAAGTCAAAGAGTTGGTGGCAAGCTCATCGGCACGATGTATGTTCGCCAACTCGACTTGTTTCGCTGGTACAGAAGCCAATTTAGACTTGATCTGAGCTAGAGAACTAGACAGTGACGCAATCTTCGCTTGCAATGAAGCTATTCCGGTGCTGGACTCAGCCATGTCGGAAATCATCCTGGTTTGGGCGTTTTCGCTATTACCCATAGAGCCGGTGCCACTGCTGCTATTTGCACTACCGGTGCCACTGCTGCTATGAGTGCCACTGCTGCTACCTGACCCGCCGGTGATAAAAGCTTCTTTCAACCCTGGGCGACCGATGATAGCCGTATAACGAGCCTCCATTCCTTTCTTAGCTTCCTCCAATGTAGCCTTTAGACGCTTCACCTTCGGATGCTCATCCTGATACTTACTCCTAAGTTGAATCAGGCTCACTTCCGTTTCGGCAATTGATTGCCTCAAACTTCGCATGATTTCGTCATCGGATAGTTTCTGAACGGCCACTACGCTCTCTGGGCCAAAACCGAGTTGCTTTTGCGCATAATCTAATTTGCTGTGCAGCGAACTCAGTTCATGCTTACAGTCTTCAATACTTTTCTCAAGATCGACCTTCTGCGTACTTAAAGTCGTTACGTCCGTGGCCATGTCGATGAAGCTTGTGGAATCCTGAAACTGCTTAACCTTGTTTTTGGTTTTTGAATACTCCTCTTGCGCGATCTTGAGCTGCTGCTCCAGTCGCACCTTAGATTTTTGAATCGGTCCGGCTACTTGGATGTTGTTTTCGCGATAGAAAGCGTCTAGCACGGCTTGTAGCACTGAGATTGCAGTATCAGGATCTTGCGCTGTGTACCCTATATCAAGGATATCCGTACTTTCGACTGGCTTAGCCTTTAGACCTGCCTGAATAACGTCCGAGCTGGGACACTTTGGTCCAAGCTTTTTTACAAGCTCCTCGTAAGCAAGCTTTGTCACAGCATCGGAGTGCATAATTTCGCACGCTGTTTTCAGCGCGTTTGGGCCAGTTGTAAGTGCTGAATCACCGGAGTTGCTGCTTTCGCCGTCTTTATTGAATACGAACATTTTTGTCGGAATCCAAAGTCTCGCGCTGGCAGAATAAGTCGACTGTTGTAGTTTTACTCTGGAAGCTGTTAGAACCAATCCAACAAGGAGTACAGCTAAGGGCAGGCCGATCCGAGACCAGCGCGCAGTAAATAACTCCACCAATTTTTTCTTCACGACAACCCCTAATACCCGACAGGTATAGATCTTTTCCAGTTGTCAGAGAGTATAGCGCGTCATCGATATATCGATGACTAAACAGCTCTAAGATTCAAATCGTGGAATTCTCAGACCTTCACTGATAATTTTCCAAAAATTGCTCATGTGAACCCTGGCGTTTGTTACACATGCATGCTAAAAATACGCTCAGCCCGGTCCGGCGGCCGATAGGTTCGGGCATTAACTAGGAACGCAATTTGCGCTTCTTCAACACGACCGGGCATGGACGACTGCTTATGCCATCTTCGGAAATCGCAAGAATTATTCATCTTGCTCAGCAAACTACGACTTTCAGAAAGTTTTGGGTCAGACAACATGGCCTTTCGCTGAGCTTAAAACGAATTCCATACCTGACTGAGCTTAGTGATGGAGAGAAGCTGTTCGCAGCCGCTTTACGCGGCGATTTCCTAGAAGTTAGGAACTTGCTTACTAATAAACTCAGCGGCGCAAAGATGTTAGAAGATTTTACCGACCTTGCGCAGAAGACTGGGTTTTCGGGGCTCCTTTGGGAATGGATGATTGATCAGGAATTAGTAAGCGACTTTCGACGCCATTCTTTACTGACGGGCATATCAGAGAATGCTCGCTTTGAAGCGAGCTTGTACCCGAATGTTGAACAGCAATTTTGTAACCTTCTAAAACTGTGTGCAAAACACACTGGACACGTCTTGTGGACTAAAGGTGTTCACTTATCGCGAACAGTTTACGCCAAGCCCTACTTTCGGCAATTCGGCGACGTCGACGTCATAGTACATCCATCCGAACTCGTCGCATTTTTAAAAACTTTAGAGGAAGCAGATTTTTATGTGTTCAAAAACCCCGCATATTGCAATCAGATAGGAGTCGGACCCACCAGCCATCCAATGGACTTGTTTATCGCTCCAAGCACAGAATGGATCCCTACATCTTCTTTAACTATGCATAAGTTTGGTTGGCCTATTATCGACATTAAGTGCGGTCCGTTAGATCGTGGGCTTCAGGCGGTCGAGCTTGAGCGTTTTTTTGCAGAAGCTGAAGAAAGGTATTGCCTAGGCAATCGTTACTTAGGGCCAAACACAATTGCTCACTTGATGATATTGCTCCGCAATTTCGAAAAAGACGGATTCATTAGCTGGAAAGCGCTGTACGACGTCAAACTTTTAGTGGATAAACTCAACGAGGCACCACTTGATTGGGCCGAATTTGTTTCCCAATGTTCAAATGAAGCAATCCGCACATCAGCATGGATGGGGCTTTCGATCGCGCGAGATCGATTAAACAGTATGGTGCCGGATTTCGTATTGAGCGATCTCGAACCCACAAATAAACTAGTTTCGCAATATTTCAGTTTCACACTGGGCACCAGTTTTGTATGGAACAGCTCTAGCCTACCAATGCTGATTATGAATGCGCTGACCTCAGATGATCGTGAACGAAAGCTACGCGTATTAGGTAAGTCCTTCGTTCCGTCAAGATCTTTCCTATCAAAATACTACGGCAGAAACTGTCAGTTTGGTCCAGCGACACATTTCACATGGTTACTTCTGCACTGGATCACGCTGTTGCTACCAGCCGGAGCGATCCGACAAAGTATAGGAAAAGTCATATGGAGCCAGAAATTGTAAGTCTTGGTTGAGAGGCGACGCATAGATCCTCTATCGCTTGTAAGCGTGATCCCATGTCACCACCACTAACTAGCATGCATCGAGAATCACTAATATAGTCCATAAAGGAATCAACAGCTCGTGGTTTTTTGAGGAGGTTCGAAACAAACAGAGCTTTTCGAAGAGCCTCACTGTGTGTCATTGAAACAATCGACAACTCCGTCTTCGTGTCTGGCATCTGGTCTAAGAAGACGACACTTTCGAAGTTTGCTTTGTGATTCTGGTTCACATTTATTTGATCGATCGGTGACCAGAACTCTCGCCGTTTCGGTGACCATTCTATTTCTAGCAAAGGAGGCACTGTTGATAAACGCTCTTGTAAGAACCGCACTGAATCGTCCTTAAATGAAAACGGCGCCGCAAAAGGCACAATTCTATTCAAAGCCGGGTCTATCAAGACAAAGGCTTCAGAGAGAAGCTGCCAACCATGCTGGCGCACCAACATCATGGCGAGGGTGCTCTTACCGGAAGAAGGCGGTCCAGCAAGAAGCAACCGCGCTCCTATCGGCGAGACTAAACAACTTCCTAATATCCAGATGATGTCCGGATGCAAACCAACAGCCATTCTAATAATGTCGCGGACATTTCTCGAACATCCGGTCTTCAATTCCACAGTTTCCGTGCTCTGCGAGGTTGAAGTGCTAGGCAACACTTTGTTCAGTCGCTCTTCGTAATCACGTTCGCAGTTCACAACTGAGAATGCAATATCACCAAGCTGGTATGTGGTGCTGCTTTTATATGCTTCGGACATTTGTCCACCTAAGTTGACGGATTCCAGATTTTACTAGCCAACGCACTAAAATTCCAGTTTGAACTTAATACGATGGTGTGCGAACGATTCAATAGTTAGTCTTCTTCTACAAATCCATCTTCGTCAAAT
The DNA here is from genome assembly GCA_003151275.1 of Candidatus Melainabacteria bacterium. The sequence continues at coordinate 11,888 of PLXC01000057.1, read as the reverse complement.
TTCGCTAGAAGATCGATCACTTCTTGCCGCAGGGTCGACCGTGAGGCTACCTCAGGGATAGAGCCCAACTCAGCGACAATCTGGTCTGCCGAATGAAGTCCGTCACAAAATTCCCAGACCAAAGCACCAAGCGGTGAAAGAGTGTGCGCCCAATTGGTCTTGTTATTCACCAGCACCGCCAATCCATCGGGAAGCGACGTTGTTTGTATTGCATCGCTTCTTTTTGGCATGTAGTTCATGGGTTGGCTCCTTTCATGGACGATGAGAAATTAAGATGAACTCACACGACTATCGCCGCGGGTCAATAAGTCTGTGACTTGAACAGTTTTAAGTTTACTACTTGTCGATACCCCTTTTGGAAGAAGCACGAAGCCTTTCGACGAGTGAGTCGTTCTAGGAGTACCAGCCAGGCTTTCCTGGAGGTTTTGAAATTCAACTCCGTCCACCTTAACCACGAATTCGGGTAATGCGTTTTTGCTTGCATCCGTTGGATTCTCCGCTAATTGGTATGCGTGTCCAAATAACTGAGACAAGGAATTTTTTAAAAATTTCCCGAGATCACGTTTTACTGTTTTGTAATTTTGATCTGTTACAAAGCCATCTTCAAATTTATCGCGACTGTTAATAAAAACACAACCTGAAATCGGCGAACAAGCAAGGGTTTGGGAGGTTTTAACTCTTCCCTCAAGGGAAGATAGATGATGTCGCGTAGGAACAGTTCCGTAAAATGCTGTGGAAACACTTATCCGTTCCTGACCGGTCTCCATCAGGTTCTCATCCGGGAAGAAACCGCCCTTCCGCAATAGGTTGTTTAAATTCAAGGTTCCCCGACACGGAACATGAGAATAGGCGCTGATCAGAGAAAGCGAGGCCTTATCTTGAGCACCAATGTTCTCCAAAACATCATCGAAGAGAGAAAGAAATTTTTGTATAGACTTGAATTCAGATAAGTCAGTGGCGCGAAGAAAGTTGATGCCCAACAAATGTGATAAATGGTCGAAGATAGTAAGCCTATATATGAAGCGGGACCAACCTCGATCCGCAAACAAAGCAGCAGCACACTCAAGTCTAGTCGTCTCAATGCGAAGACACTTCTCAACCAACTGAATATCGGTCTCTGGAGCATACGCAAGCGCAGAGAAAGGTCTCGGCGAATATTCGGAGAAGGGCTCCCGCTTCAGCAGGCTTCTGGGACTGACAATCTGATTAATTGGCAAGGAACCATCTGACAACCAAGTACGATTGTCGCGTGGTCGCAAAATGGGAACATTTATTGTCACTTGTTTTGCGTTGCTGGCATCATCCAACAACGCAATTGAGGTGAGTAAATCACTTTCATTGAAGTGAGTTAGTTGATTCAGCGAGCTCACTAGCCGCGCATATCCGACGCAACCGTTTTCGTACCAGTGCTTCCCTGTGAGAATTTCAGCCCAGAGCGGCTGAGCCGAATCAAAATCTCCAGATAACTCATGCTGAGAAAAGCTCTTGCACAATCTTTTGAATTTGGGCAAGAGGTTTACAAGCAGTCGAAGATCAGCTATGGAAAGACCATCGACGCTGACGATATACATGTCACAGACATATTACGGACATGTAAACCCGCCACCAGACAAGTCGGAACCACCTGAGCACGAGCTTGAGTCAATAGGATCAGCGTCGGTTCCGCCGCCGCACGCCCCACAAGTAATCTGATTCGACGAGACAGTACAATCTGCTTTTGCGTTGCCAGAAGTAGTTGGGTCCCCCACATTCAGGCTGCAAGTTGAGGTCGCAGCATAAGCAGGCGGAACAAGAAATTTATCTATAATCTTCGGACTAGCAAGCACACCGCCTGTCAGCGCGGCACCCTTTACGACCCTGCGAATAAATTCAACTCTGGTAAAAGAACGATCACACGAATCATTGTTGGCCTCTAAGGTTAACGTTTCCTCGCTGCCGATATTATCTTTGGTCATATTGCCTCACTACTAAAATCTTGATAATGCTCACTGTTACAAAGAACGCCATTCTACTAATTGATTGTTTTCAGCGTAACCACCCGATCATAATTGATGATCGCGCGGGTCCATTATAATTGCAAGCAAACAGGAGAAAAATGACAGCGAAATCATCTTGTAACAATTCGATAGTCAACATTCGATCCGACGCCGTTGAAAGAGCCAAGGTCGCTCACACTCTACCATTCATCCTTCGAGCATGGTGGCTGAGAGATCGAATTGGTTTTGAGGATTTAAACTTCGGTGAACCGGTCGATGCCACACTTCCTTTGTGGTCTTTACATTCCGATCCCATTTGCGATGCTGCAAACATGGATGTTTATCGGTTATAAGCTCTGAAAGGACAAGCACTACATCTGGTGTCTTGAAGGGAGAAGACTATGACAACCAGGGTTTTGATTCTGTCCTCACCAGAGGACAATCATGCCAGAATTGTCTGTGAGATTTTGGAACAAATGAATGTGCAAGTTGATTACTTGCGCCGTGAAGAGCTAATCGAACATTGCACGCTTTCATACAGCACAGGCACAACTGATGATCTTTGTTTGCTGGAAAGGCGTGAGGAAAAGCTAGACTTCTACGCCTACTCGGCTATCTGGCATCGGCGGCCCGGTTCAATTAGGGCTGGCAATCACGTCGAACCATGGATTTCCCGAATGATAGAGCAAGAATGCATCAGTGCATTTGATGGAATCTTGCGAACGCTCCCATGCCTTTGGATGAATTATCCACCCAATGACAATTTATGTTTAGCCAAACTATGGCAACTGCATGTCGCGAGACAAGTTGGATTTAGAATCCCGGAAACAATCGTTACCAGTGACCCAGAAATGGTAAGAACCTTTTTCGAGAAATGCGATGGACAAGTAATTTATAAAATGATATTTGAGGGCAGCAGTTTTGTGATGCCACCGAATGAGCGCCCTAGTGGGATTTCAACAACACCGCTGCGAAAAGCAGATTTGCCATTCCTGGATCAGGTTGTCCACGGACCCCATCTCTTTCAAAAAAGCATTCAAAAAGCATATGAACTGAGGGTGACCGTGGTCGGAAAGAAAATCTTCTGCATCAAAATAGACTCCCAATCGGGTCGAGGCAAAAATGACTGGCGTCTCGATTATTCGGTACCAATGGAGCAAACAGATCTGCCTATCGAAATAAGTCAAAAATGTCTCGCACTCATGCAAATTCTAGGTCTGAACTATGGTGCATTAGACCTAATCGTGACCAAAGATGATCAATATGTTTTCCTAGAAATCAACTGCGCTGGTCAATATCTCTGGATCGAATCTCTAGTGAAAAATGTGCACATATCGAAGGAAATTGCCAACTTGCTTGCAGGAGAAAGCGAGCCGCTGGTGCCACCAGCCACGATAGCACCTTCCATGGTGCCTACAAATCACGTCACCAAGTAAAAGGCAGCTTTAAAGGCTCAAGTCTTCTTAAGGTCCAGCTGTGTGGATCCCATCCACTAGACTTAATATAAAGTTCAATCTCTCTTTGAGGGTGCCTCCTTCGATCTCCAGGCACGAACCAGCGCTCACGTAGTCAACTAATTTCTCGCCGGCACCTGTTATTCGCAATATGTTGGATAAGGGCAGGCAATTTCGCAGGAATTCGATAGATGATATCGGACTAACACTCATCGCAGAGCCGGCAAAAAGCACAATCGCAAAATCGAACCTCGCCTCTGTCTCAGTCGGCGCTGCCATAGCTCCCAAAGGAGACCACTCCCCATTTAGTATAGGGTCCGGTACCCGTCCTATCGAATTCCAAAGCAACTCAAGCGTTCCCTCCTTAAGTGAAAAAGGTCCACCGAAAGTGATTAGTCGATTTTGGTGTATATCAATAAGCAGAATATCTTCGGCTATCACTTTCCAATCATAGGCAAGCGCCAGCGCCATTGTAGTGGTGCTCTTTCCTGCTCCAGAGCGACCGACAAACAGTATCTTTTTTCCATTTGGCGCAATTAGACAACCAGCGTCCAACCACATGCAGTCGTGATGGCGCTTCAATATGCGGTTGTGTAGAAATCTAAGATTGATACCACTCACGGTCTCAACCTTCTCATCTGGAACGTCGATAGATCGAGGCAGTAATATGTCCACTTCCTCCAGGAAGATTTGATCATCACTCTCGACATAGAAGTTGATCCGACCTAACTTGTACATAGTTTGCGCAACTTTTTCAAAAGGAGTCATTCCGATCCTACAGTGTAAGTTCGAACCGCGTCGGAAGACGTAGCATCGCAAAGCTGAAGAATAGCCTTCAATCTTTGTTGAATGCTTCCCGCCGTTATTCGATAGCAGGAATCTCCTCTGACATATTCGTAAATTTTATCGACTGAACCTGGCATGCTTATAAGGTTTGAAGTTTGCAGCATGGCTCTAACATATTCATTAACAGGCATTTTTTCACAACTCAGTTTATCTTGGCCGCCGGAAAGATCTAGGTAGAGAGCGAGATCGAACGGTGTTTTGACATTGCGCCCCAAGCTGTGTTCACGTAAGGGTATCCACCTGTCTGATTCGACAGGACCAGGAACAATCGACGCAGCTTCTTTAACTAATTCAATAGTTCCCGGCTTCAGAGCCAATGGTGCAGCAAAATTGATGATCTCGTTGGTGCCTGGATCGATGAGCGTAACATCTTCTGAAAGCACTTTCCATGAACATCGAAATACTAAGGTTAGAACCGCCGTCGTCTTGCCTCCATACGGCGCCCCTAATATAAGCAGCTTACGACCATCGGGGGACATTAGGCTCGCACCGAGAATCCAAATAAGTCCGTGATGTTGCTTAAGAACGTGGTTGAGCAGACCGACCATGTTTTTGATGCCTTCCAATTTTGCATCATAGATTTGATCAGCGACAGGATGCAAGTCGGCACAATTCGGCAGGAGCGAATGAAGCTCTCGCTCGAGAGTTGCGTCACAGTTTGTGACAGAAAAAACGACGCGTCCCAGTTGGTATGTCGGTTTGATGATTGTACCGTTTTTGAAAATGGGACGTTGGAAACGAAAAATGTTGCTTGAACAGTTTTGCGAAGTCAAGAAATATTGTTTGCATCGCGGCACATACTATTGCTCAAACTTATTGATGATTGCAACATGATCTTCTCTAAACGGCAATATATTTATAGACATCTCTATCGAAAAATAGTGGCAGTACAGCGGTGTCACGCAAGCAAAAAATGCTCTCGCTTGCAAAGAGGAACTCGTACAACTGTGTCGAATGGTAAAATCAAAAATCTCTAAAAGCCCATTGGCTCTGGCAACTATGAGTTATGATGAGCATCTCATCAGTCGCAATGCTGAGCCCGTTGGCTTATACCTTTGGAAACCGTTTCAACTTCAGTCCAAAGTGAGAGTGAGGAACAGAAGTTGGCGAGCAGTTACGATGAAGTACCCTACAAAAGCTATTCTTATCCTTACTCACACCCAGATTATTTGGCTACAACCGCCACCATATTTGGCATGCGTCCCAAAGCGATCAAGAGCTGTCGTGTACTGGAAATAGGGTGCGCGAGTGGTGGCAATCTAATACCGATGGGTTACTCCCTGCCGCAAAGTGAGTTCCTCGGAATTGATCTTTCTAAACGCCAGACAGATGCAGGTCAACAGGCAATCAAGGACCTTGGACTTGCCAACATAGAGATCAGGAATCTGAGCGTCCTGGATGTTGACGACAAGCTTGGTGAGTTTGACTACATAATAGCTCATGGCGTCTATTCTTGGGTCCCCACCGAGGTTCAAGAGAAGATCTTGGAGACTTGTGAAAAGCGCCTTTCCGAAAACGGCGTCGCTTATATCAGCTACAACACTTATCCGGGATGGCACTTCCGCGGCATGATTCGCGACATGATGCTCTATCACACGGCGCAATTTGAAGATCCAGCTGTGAGGGTTGCACAGGCACGCTACTTACTGACCTTTCTATCATCGTCAGCGCCCGCGAAGGATGACGCATATGCAATTATGCTGAGGAATGAACTGAATATCCTTAGCAACCAGGACGATTCTTATATTCTTCACGATCATCTTGAGGAAACAAACGACCCGATCTACTTCTCTGAATTTGTTGATAGAGCAGAAAAGCACGGGCTGCAATATCTAGCTGAAGCAGAGTTCGGCTCCATGCTGCCGAGCAATTTCCCTAACGAAGTTTTTTTCACGCTAAGGCGAATCGCGAACGACATTGTAAGGATGGAGCAGTACATGGATTTTGTGCGCAACCGAATGTTCAGGCAAACACTTCTGTGCCGCCAGGGCATTCAACTAAATCGAGATTTAGATCCTCATAACCTAATTAACTTTTTTGTCGCTTCACCGGCCAAACCAATTTTGGAAAGCGTAGAGATAGAGTCAGTCAAAACAGCATCGTTTGGCATTCGTGTTGGTGCCACCCTCAATCCTCCACATCCATTAGTGAAAACAGCTTTTGAGCATTTGGCAAAAATTTATCCCCAGTCCGTTTCGTTCCAAGACCTGCTGCTGGTAGCGTGTTCACAGGCTACTCCGGATAGCCTAAAAGACAAAAGCGCGCTCGACAGAGACGCTCTGACATTAGCGACCGAGCTTCTAAACGCTTACAAAAGCAAGATTGTTAAATTCCGGATAGAAAAATCTTCTTTCGTTACCGACGTCAGTGATAAACCTACAGCTTCCGCATTTGCACGCTACGAAGCAAAGACAAGCATGAAAATCACCAATCAACTCCATACTCCAGTGGACGTAGATCCATTTATTCAGAAACTCGTAACTCTTCTCGATGGGAAGTTGGACAAACAGCAAATTTTAGAACAGCTAATCAAACAAGCTGAGGACGGCGTATTAATGGCGCAAGACGGCCAGCCGTTCGCATCCCGGCAAGATTTAGCAGAGAAGCTCGGTACGACCATGGAGTTTGCACTTCGCAGTATGTCGAAGTCCGCATTGCTAACCAGTTAGTGTTCTTGGTCACCAGCCTTTAGGGAGTTTTACTCTTAGATTCTTTTTGAATAATTGATACAAAGATTTTTACGAGCCGAGGATCCCATTCCTTGCCAGCACCGTCCTGCAGCACCTTCAAGGCTTCCTCTTTGGTCAAACGTTTTCTGTACGGACGATCGCTAGTCATAGCAGTATAAGCGTCTACGAGAGCGATAATGCGAGAACCAGGCGGAATATCATTCTCACGCATGCCTTTGGGATAACCGGTGCCATCCCAATGTTCATGGTAGGCTTCGATAATCTGCCCGACTCGATGAAGCAACTTAGCTGGTTCCAAGAGTTTTGCACCAATGGATGGAGTGCGCTTAATCATCTCCATTTCTTCGTTGCTTAATGGGCCTTTCTTTTGAAGTACTTCTTCAGGAACGGCAATTTTGCCTAAGTTACTCATCACTGCGGCCAGCGAGATTACTTCAGCTTCTTCTTTAGAAAGATGCAGTGCTTGCGCGATTCTGCTTGCATAGCCATAGGCACGGGGTGAACGCTCTTCGCTGTACGCGTCTTTAGTCTCGACGGCGCGCATAATTTGAGCGAAGACACCTAGAATACCCTTCTCGGCGACCATCTCCAAATCAATCAAACCACCGTTTTCGTCCTTCTTCGGTGGCATTCTATCTACCTGCAGAACAGGAGCAACACCATCCTTGATACTAGGCATCAAGTCTTCAGCCACTGAGCAAACTTGATTTCTGCCTCGGTGTTTGGCTAGAAACAACGCTTGGTCCGCTAGTTCAAATAGTTTCTCTCGATCTTGTGCATCATAAGGGAAGGTTGCCAAACCAAGTGATGCGGTGATTAAGCCTACATCCTCAATCGGTTTCTCGCGAATTGCTGCGCAAATTCTTTCTGCCACCATGCGTGCATGTTGCAAATCTGTTTCCGGCAACAAGACAACGAATTCTTCACCCCCGAATCTTCCTACGGTATCCACGTCACGCACGCTGCGTTTTGTAATGTTGGCTATGTGCTTGATGGCGATGTCCCCAAAATGGTGACCCAGGGAATCGTTGATTTTTTTCAAGTAGTCCAAGTCAACAATGATGAACGAGAAAGCGTGACCAAACCGTTGAAAACGATCGATTTCTTTTGCCAACTGTTCCTGAAAATATCTTCGATTGAACAATCCTGTCATTGGGTCTGTGACTGCCTGTTGCTCGACTTGCGCGAACAGCTCCGCGTGTGATACCACGACGGCTGTTCTGTCGGCCAGGTCGGCCACCATTTTCATGTCTTTATCCGCGATCGGTCGTTGCCTTTCGCATGACACCATAGCTAGTGCCGCTTTGAAGTTGCCTGCATGAACCAAAGGAACTAAAGTCGCTGATTTAAATCCAGCCGGCGCAACTACGTCTTTATATGCCAATGTGTTTTGCATTTCGGAAGCCGTCAAGAAGATCGTCTGGCCTTCTTTCAATTCTTCACGCATACACTGAAATAATTGCTCACCAAAGTTCGGTTCCTCGGTCTTTGCTGTCTCAGGCTTTTCACCGTTGTCATCTGCTTTGGGTGGAGTAGGTGGAGACAGGGGTCCAGCAGATTTGGATTGAAAGAACTGCTGCGTCTGATCGTCAAACAGTGAGACAACACAAGAGCCAAGATTCAAATATTCTTGCAAAGTGCCAACCAAGGTTCCCATAATCTGGTCCACTTCCTTAAGTGATTGACGAATCTCGCTTGATACTTTGTTGATCAAGTCAGCCCGAGCCTGATCCGCTCGAATTTGTTGGATAGCCTGATCTGCACGAATAACGTTTGAGAGGTGACCGGCAATTGTCAAACCCAGTTCTCTGTCTTGCGGTCTGAATTGAGGTTTGTTTGGCAGGCGTTGCCACAGTCCAAATACTCCCAGGCGCTCTCCTTCCGTTACAAGTGGAAGAACAAGAGCCATATCGTGCCCAAAGAACGGATCGCCTTTTCTAGTAAACTCAGCGTTAACTATCTTGCCGCGCCCTGATTCAAACACAGCCACGAATGGATCATCTTTCACAGTCAGGGCGACCGGACTATTATTTCCGTCTTGTATTTGAGGCGTGAGTTCTTTTTCTTCCTGACTATATAGATAGATTTGTGAGTGAGTAAAACCCATGTGCTCAGACACGAGCATAACTGACTTTACAAGCGACTCCCGGCTTGTCTGCCCCCGCGACTCTCGGAATAAGCTCGCGATTTCATTGATCAGCTTCATTTCTTTCGCGTCCATCTCGATTTTCGATTGGTCGAAAGACTGCTGAACTACGACTGAAAGCATCTCAGCCACGCATTGCAGAATTACAGCGTCTTGCCGACTCCATTCTCGAGTTTTCCCGCATTGCTGTAGCTCAAGAAATCCAGAGAAAATACCTCTGGAACGAAGCTGTACCATCAAACGCGCCCGCACATCCCCGAGCTCGATCAGAGAAGATAATGTTGGAGACATCTTATGCAAGTTTGTATCTTGTGAAGTATCAGGAATGCTAATTACACCCGCTCCTGATTCATCCGGGAACCGAGACAGGAACTCAAGAACGATGGCAGTCGATTCTTGGGATCCAAGTTGATTGCCTGCAAAGCATGTGTGTCCGCTCATCGCAAATTCATTGGTGACGGCAAGTTGATCTCCGACGACTTGCCAGATCAGCCCTCGCTCTGCACCCTCTACAGTCGTTAACGTCTCAATTGCGAATTGAAGAATTGAAGATAAGTCATTTGAATGTCTGAGTTGTCCAATAATGTCACTTATAATCGACTGAGCAGCCGGCGGAAACACAGCATTGTGGGCAGCGTTCTTCTGCTGTTCATCGGCTTCACTGTCGCTTAACTCAACAAATTGATGCAACCTGCGATTGAGTTCTTCCTCTTCATTTGTTCGGTCGATTTCAAATTCATGGGCTGGAATGGTAGAAGCCGAGACGGCGGGATCGATGTGAGGCAAGGCAGACAGTGCTTGTTGAATTGGCATTGGCGGAGCCATCGGTGAACGGCCCTGCCCAAACGGCTTGAACTTCATTCCCGGCTCAAATGCAATAGGCTGAATCTTACCTGACTCAGAAAATAGTGTTGATATGTCGCGCTGAAATGCTTCGTCTTTACTAGCATTCAAGTCCGTCGGCTTCAATATTAGGTTTTGCTGGATAGGCGATGCTTTGACTATTGGCCACGCGCTTCGGATCCGCTGCACGTAAGGGGGAGCACTTCCGCAAGGTCCGAGGTTCACTCGCGCGTCCTCAAGCCGATTGCTTTCATTCAGGTCGACGAGCTGCCAGATTGGCAAAAGTTGATTGAACGCTTGTCGTACGATCTGTGGGTCCATTGACCCAGAACATTGAAACTTGTTTGCCTCGGGCGATTCCATAGCTTGCTGACCATAGACGATCAAGCAAAGTCCACGACTCTCGATAAGAAAACACCACTCATCAGGCGGATCGGTACTCTCTTCGGAAAATATCGAGACGCAAAAGGCGTCCTTTAACAATTCACGAAACCGCTGTCCGCTTGGCAAGAACTGGGCTGCCGTATGTTTAGACCAATAAACCATGACCGGCGCTAACCGCTCATCAACCGCCAATTGCTCAACGGTACGAAGAAACGGTAGAAAGTTCGTTTGCGATAAAATGCTTAATGGCAGCGCGCCGGGACCGGCTTGCTGCACCAGCATCATCTGCAGTTGTGTTCGGCCTGGCTCCGCCATAAGCCCACCTTAACAGCTACTAATCGAAAATGTGCTTTTCACCCTCGCCAATTGTTAGATACCCCGGAAGGGGCAGAGCTAATCAATCTAGGGACAATTATGTGGGCGGTTTATCAGACATAACGGGGAAAAGGACCGTGAAATCGCCCTACTGATGCCGTGCTACCATTGGAAACCTTAGGAGACAGTGAGTCTGCGGTCAATTTCAGGGTTCTTATGACAGACGATAAAACAGCAACAACTGACTCAGCTACCAAAATTGGTGACATGTTGGCTTCGGAAACTTACAAAAACAACTTAGATTTCTGGCAGCGCGCTTGGAACGGAGTTAAAACTCCGTACACTCAAATGCCGGATTTACCTTATCTCCCGTCCATTCCAGCCTGGCTAAATGAACGCAAAGTGGAGACAGTGCTGGATCTCGGATGCGGCAGCGGTTGGCTCTCCATTTTTCTGGCCCGGCAAGGGTTTCGGGTTACTGGAATTGATGTGGCCGACCATGCTATCGACCTAGCTAGGCAATGGGCCGACCAGGAGGACTTGGATATCGAATTTGACGTTGGCGACATTGCCGAAATGGACTTTCCGATGGGCTCATTTCACGCAGTTGTTGCTAATTCCATTTTTGAACATTTCACCTTCCAGCTGGCCCAATTGACCATCAATAGGCTTAAGTCGATACTTTTACCAGGTGGCGGATTTATCGGCTGCTTCGACAAAGTCGGCACGGGCCCAGGCGAATACTTTGAACTTGACGACGGCAGTCACATATACACAGATAAAGGGCGTAAAGGCATGCTGCTCAGATACTTCCCCGACAGCGAATTGGAAAAATTGTTTGCTGACTGGACGATAACAAAGTTCGAGGAGTTTGGGTCAGGAAGCCGGTTCATTTGCGCTCATTCATGACCAAGCATCAAATTCGACTCTTCTGGACAACTACCGGTGTAGTTGGCGGTGGATCTTGATTGAAATTGAAGATTCTAGTAATCCAGCCTGGTTGAGCCTTTGTCAAAGCCAGGGAAGTAGTGATGTGTATGAAGCCTGCAACCATAAAAAGTTTCAACCAAATCTCAATTGAAAAAATCGGTGACGCCATAGGCGATACCAAATAAACAGCCAGCAACAGCGACAAGTTAAGGGCAAGATAGGATTTAAGTGCCTGTTTTTTTAGCAAACCGGGAACTGGATAAATTGACCAGAAGACCACGTGGTAGCCAATGTAAACGAACAG
>PLXC01000136.1 GCA_003151275.1 Candidatus Melainabacteria bacterium | reverse complement strand
ACGGCTCTACTCCCGACCAAATTCTTGCTCGCAACGGCAACGGCTCCACTGCGGACCAAATTCTTGCTCGCAACGGCAACGTAACAGCTGATGCCAACCTAGGTCGCAATCCATCGGTGGTGGACGCCAAGACTTTGCGTACATCGGGTTCCACTACTATCAATGACATCAATGGGACGCGTAACCAGCTGCTAGCTTCAATACGCACGTCAGAAACTTCTATTTCGCTAGCAAATAAGAACTTAGCCGAGGCATCTGATCCACGTCGATTGAGAGGGCCGGGCACTTCAACTCAGTCTGACCAGTCTGCACAAATAGTCCGCCCTGCTGCGACCTTCAGCCGCTCAAGTTTAGCGCGATCTTCAAATGACACCAGAGCAGATGGCACTGTCGCGGCGTTATCAGGTAAACTCGGGGCGGACGGCAAATCACGAGCCAAGGGCAGCGGAGACGTAAGTGCGGATAAAGCTCGATTATTGTTATCCTTCAAACTGTCAGATTCTGCCGCACTTTCGGCGCTCAGAGCCTCGTCAAAAAATTCTTCTCAATTCTTGAAAGGAGCAATCTCTCAATCTGTGCTCGATAAAATCGGAAACAAAGCAATTGTGCGCACAATTGGTGATTCCGTCAGAACCGGTAAAGCAAGCGGAGCGCTGGGAGAGAAAAATTCCTTCACGACAAGAAATATCAAGGGTGGGCACAGTGACTCCATATCAGGAGGAAAGATCAAGATAGGCGATCGACCTGGCGCCATCTTCCCAGGTAAAGAAGGCTCTGGACTGAGTGCTGCCCAATGGACAAAGATTTTGCGCTCGATGCAAAACAAAGACCAGGCAACCTGCGTACCGAAGCGCTTCATTACTGGTGGAGAGATTCTCGCGGGTGCGTTCATAATTTCGGCGATCGCCAAACGAAATGACAAAATACAAAACAATGGTGGCAAGGGTCAATTAAATGACCTCAAGGGAATCCGTGATTTTAGACCGACAAAACTGCCTCCCATGTTCACCAATCGAGAAGGCAAGTTAGTTGGCTCAGGAATCGGACGCAGAGCAAATGTCCGCCAAAACATCAACGACGACAGATCCAACCGCAACGGCGCTGACGGTAAGCCTGGACGAAACGGACGGGGTGGTGAAGCCCAGCATGGTGAGAAGAACGAATTATCGATCGGCAAGGGAATTGGACGTCGTACCGAGCAAACTCGTTGCCCTGAAAAACGCTATTTTACCGGTGCGGAGTTAGCAATATTGCTTGCCACCGCCGGCATCACGCGCCTACGCGCTGACAAAAATACGAAGCAGGTAAACGATGCGCAATCCGAAAAGGGCAAACTGAATGCCACCAAACTCGGTGACAAATTAAACAACTTAATCGGTTCGGTTAAAACGTCTCTTAGTGACGGCACCGCGCGCGGTTCCTTCAAAATCCTGGCCAATAAACAAGACAGCGGAAAAGAAAATAGCGCACAGGCGCAACAAGCTAACGATAAGCGATTTTTCCCAGGAGCAGAAATCGCCGTTTCTGCACTGATGATGTTTGCAGGTGCGGCAAAGCTTCGACAACAAGAGTCAGACAAGAGTTCTTTCTATCCACAGGAACGCACGGTCAGGATTGAGCGCACTTTGAGACAAGGACAAGCAAGCAAAGCAGAAGAACGTGAAGGCGCCGCAGCCAAGTCCGAAAAGGCTAAGAATGAGGACGCGGCAAAGAGGCGAAAACAATTAGCTGAATCGGCTCGACGAGATATTAACCGGCGCGAAAACGATCCACTGGATAGACTTGACGATGAAGAGGAAGATAAAGAAAAATCAAAATCCAAAAAGGATTTTCGAGACCAAACGTCAACCAAAGATGCACCCGTATCAGAGAAGAAAAGCTCAACAATGCGAGCCACTTGTCTGATTGGACCAGGCGAAACACTTGTAAGCGTGGCTGAGCACTATTATCAAGACGGAAACGTGGGCTGGCTGATTGCAGACGTGAACTTGACCAACGTCAAGGAAACCAAAACAGATGGTAAACGCATTATCGAAGTACAAAGCCGACAGTTATTAGAGTTGCCAAATTGGGACGAAGTAACAGAGTTCTACAAACGCCGCCGAGCTGAGTATGATCCTGAAAATCTAATTACTATCGTGACTGAGAATCAACTCGATCGCGAGCTGTTAGATGCTGTATTTAAGCCTCTCTTGTCAAACAATACCGATTTAGAAACTACAAAAAATGGTCGTACACACGTGAGCAAGATCGAGGTAAACTCAATCAAAATACGAGAACCAGGTTTAGCTTCCCTTCCAGAACTTGTCATTGACCTCGGTGGAGACGCATCCTGAGCCATTCTTTAAAGTGATGATGGATAATCGCAAGGAAACTGTATGCAAAAAGTATTGATAGTCGACGACGTCGCGGCTTTGCGGCAGCATATGACGCAGATTTTAAAGGAAGTCGTTCCTGACGCGCAAATTATTGAGGCTAGTAATGGGAACCTCGGTCTTGAGTTGTTTCGAACTCAAAAACCAGATTTGATAGTCATGGACATCATGATGCCGGAAATGAATGGCATGAAAGCTGCTCAGCAAATCTGGCTAGAAAATCCTGTTCAGAAGATCCTGTTCTGGTCACAGTTTCATCGCGAAACCTATGTGCGAGAGCTTGGAAAAATAGTTCCGGATGAAGCGATCCACGGATACGCACTGAAGACTGAAAGCGATCAAAAACTAAGCTACGCAATTAGTTCGATTCTCTTGCACGACAATCCATACATTGATCCAATTGTCAGAGGCGTACAACAAAATCTCAATCTTGCAGATGGTATCAATGAAACTGAATACGAGATCCTCACTGATCTGATGTTGGGGCTGACAGACAAGGCCATTGCAATGCACCACCACATCAGTGTGCGTGGAGCGCAGAATAGGATTTCCGCCTTGTCCCAAAAACTGCTCAAGGGTGTGGACGTGCACCTGCGAGAATCGGCCGGTCTTGAAGTCTACAATCCACGCGTACGCATAGTGCTTGAGGCGGTGCGCCGCGGCATTGTGGATATTGACGACATCGACCGCATGGATACAGAGATGGACAAATGGATCGCACGTCGTTTTAACTTCGAAAAAGTATAGGATTAATTTTGTGCGCCTGGCTGCCCTTCCAGGCAAGTTGCGTAATTACGCAACTTGTTTACGCGTACTCACCTGTGCTTCGTTTGCTGGTTTTCCTATGATGTTCACACAAAGAGACGCCACTAACTCTCGGAGCAAAAAATCATGAACACCACAGCAATGATTCTTTCTATCTTCTCAGTACTTGTAGTAGCAGCACCATCCGCACAAGCCAATGTACCGGCAAATGTACCGGCAGAGCACACCACTAACTACGGCGAAGGGGTCTCGATGAAGAAATACGACGATAACTCTGGTTTTGTTATGACTGTGAAAGGCGGACCAACATTTAAGTTTAACAGCCGCACTCAAACGGTTTTGATCACACGCGAAAACGGCTCGATAACAGTAGTTAACTTCGACAAATAATCTGACTTCAATAATTCGAAACGACAAATCTTCGAATCAACACTTTCCCACTCGCACTATCCAACGCCCATAACCCTTCTCTGAAAATCCAGGAAAACAATGTTTACCTCATTCACGCCACCACCAGCGCTGGTTAGCACCGAAATCGTTAGTGCATATGTGGCACCACCACGAGCCAGTGACATCATAGATATTGATCATTCATCAGTTAAAGCAGAATCTCAAAACACAAGCATACGCATGGAATGTTCTGTGGAGTTTGCAATTGCCTGCTCCAGAACAGCTTTAGTATCTATCGGCTACCATGTTCTGCAAATTGGGCACTATCGACTGCTTGCCTGTAAGAACGGCACCTCAAACACGTTTGACCTTAGCTTTTGCAAAGTTGGGCGCAATGATACAGAGATAGTATTCACTCAGCTACAATCCGCTGCAAGTTGAACAGGCGCACTTGAAGAGGCTTGTCACCTGAGTTCAGAGACTTGTGCTTCGAGTTTCACTTGTTGGTTTATCTGATTTAGCCAGCACATTCCTGCAACGTTCCAACATAATCGTCGTCGGCTTGTCGCCAGGCACCATGCTTAATCCTGTTGTGAACAGCTGCTCGGCCTCTCGAAAGCGTCCATCCTCGAAGGCGATGCGGCCCTGACGAAACAGATCCATTGCTTCCTCTAACAAACCAGGCAATGCTCCGTCTACAGACAAAAACTCAAAGATCGACTGGTTCTGATCATGCGCACCAATTTGGATCCTATCAAGCTCACGCAAATCTGCTTGTTGTTCTAATAACTTAGCCGTGGAGTAACCCAAGATGCAGGTGGTGCCATACTGAGAATTAAGCGAATCCAATTGCATGGCTAAGTCTACAGAAGGTCCAAGCGCTCCGTATTGAACGAGAGATGAGTCACGAGATCCGGCATCAATAGTTCCGCAAATCGCATCGCCTGTATTGATGCTGCATGTCAGACCGAAAGGAGATTTACTGTTAATCTGATCACTTCCATCTAAGCGTTTCAGACGCAGGCGCATATCGCCAATACATTTAGCAGCAGCCAAAGCCTGTGCAGGTTCATCCATGGCAATCGGAGCACCCCATAGCCCGATTACCCCGCAATTCCAGACACGTTCTACAAGTCCACCGTGCTCTCCAATTGATGTCATCATTTCGCCTAGACATTCATTGAGACTTTGCAATATGATCTCTGGTGAGCGACCATCTATAGTTAGCGAAAAGTCACGAAGTTGACAGGCTAATACCGTAACGTTCATAAGTTTGCCGGTCAGCCCCAACTCTGCCAACAAGCGACGTTCAATCTCGTTGGCCAAGGGTTTAGCGGCAAGCGAGCGGAACAGTTTCGTCTGCTTGGCCTTTTCGCGTTTAATTTTGAAATGCTGATCCAGCAAAACAGCTATTGCACTAGGCCAAGCGACTCCAGCCAGAGGCACCATAACCGGTATCAAGATCTTAAAGACAACAAACGTGTAAAAAGACAGTGCCAGCCACAGCAAACTGAAGAGTCCCATTACTGCAAGACTGAGCCACGGTCTATAGGCGCATTTACCGAGCAAGCGACCAACCAAGAGTCCCACAAAAAATATGACGAGCAACAATTCCCATTGATCAGGTTCGGCCAAAAAGTTTTTGCTCAACGTATTGGCGATCAAATTAGCTTGAATCTCCACTCCCGTCATTGGTGTTGGCGGCGGTGCCACCGGAGTCAAGTAACTTGAGATTGAACTCCCATAGGCAACACGTTCGCGTGTTCCTGCCAACAGTGATGGATCGATCATCCCGATCAAGACGATCTTGTTCTTGAAGGGATTTTGTGCAGCAAGGGTAGCATCCGACATCGCGCTAGAATTAGCCAGGGAACTTGTGCCACTGCTAAACAGCCCATGTTGAGCGTGCTTCTCCCACTCTAAAGCACGCCACAGAGGAATGATGCGAAACGAACCTGGCGGACCGCCGAAATTGATGCGCACATTGATAGGCATCAAGCGATCCCGCAAGTAAACGGTGCCATGATCATCTACGATCGAACGGGCTCCAACTTTCTTCTCCATCACCCTGAGAGCTATAGATTTGTAGAACGAAGGTCCGAGTTGATCGAACAACATCATGCCGTGACGAACCAATCCATCTGCATCGGCCATAATTACATCATTTCCGACCGAACCGGAATCTTCCCCGACCGCGTCGATGAAAGCAGCGCCAGGTGATCTAAGTAATACAGGAGAATCGTCTCTTGAAGCTCCAGAATAATTTACGAGACTTTTGTCGAGGCCCGAAGAAAGCACCACATTTTTTGAGTTTTTCAATTCGTCAATCAAGTACTGGCTATCTGAGTCACCGTCTTTGGTATCATTTGAATTCACCTTGGAAGGCTGTTTTTCAGAACCTAAATCAGGTGCGGAGCCTTCCACTTTATAGTCAGAAGAAGCTTCAAGTGGAACGTCCAACACAATCACATCAGCGTTGGCGGCTCTCAATTTCTTGATTAAAGCGGCGAAGACTTTCTTCGGCCAGTGCTGCGGATCACCAAGTCCGATTCTTCGCGCCGATTCGTTGTCAACCGACACAAGCACGATGTCATTAAAAGAAGAATTTTTCCAAGCACCGTTTGGCCAAAGATAATTTCGCGTCAAAAAATAGTGATCTTGCAAGCGCAACTCCGCGTCTGATAATTCAGGACGAACAGGCGGTAGGTGCAAAATTTCAAGAACGCAAACTAATAATGCAGTCGCTGCACAGATTGCCAAAGCCCGGTTCCCCAGGCTCTGAAATCGCTTTCGGACACTTCCGAACATTCGAGCGGTTGGATGACGATTTAATTCATCCTGTTCTGAGCTCATCTTCACACCGAGTCAGGCGTGCAGCAAGGCACTGATTAGGGTACGACTATATCAATGGTGATATTCCACGCGACCGGCAAAAATACCCGATCGCTGAATTGGAGCGTCAGCTTCAGCTTGCTCCAGAGCCTGATTAAAGATCAAAAGATTGGACAGTACTGGATTCGAACCAGTGACCCCCACTATGTCAAAGTGGTGCGCTACCAACTGCGCCAACTGTCCATTTGAGGCAACATTTTAGCCGAGGCTAGCCCGTGCAGCAAGTTGCTCGGCTTAATCCTGGAAAGCCCGGGCTGCTGCTCGGCTTTTCAGGGGATCGCGCCTCAACCGTTCATCCAGGGTCTTCAGCATGCTTTCGGACTCAAGGAGAACGGTGAGAAAACTAGGCGGCACCCAGATTCGAACTGGGGGATAGAGCTTTTGCAGAGCTCTGCCTTACCACTTGGCTATGCCGCCAAAATTTACCCGCCAGCTCAAGGCAGATGAAAGTATCCTATGCGGTTGGCACATTGTTTGTCAACGCGAACAGCCGGTTATCATTAAGTCGAGCACGTTGCGCCTGCTTGGGCACGCGTCGGCTAGCCGGTTGGCAGAGGTATTTCGGTTGCTAGGAATGATTTTAAAGCGTTGCCTCGGCTCACTTCCCCTACTCTTTTTTCTTTCACTTGTTTCATTTTGCATCATCAAGGTGTTGCCAGGAGACCCGGTCGAGATCATGCTTGGCTCTGCGGAAAAGGACGTTCCGCCAGAGCAAGTGGCAATAATGCGGCGCGAGTTGGGGCTGGATCAGCCGCCGGCGCGGCAATATGTCGCATGGGCAACGGGAGTCCTGACCAGAGCTGAGTTCGGCAGGTCTTATCGAGATGGACGCCCGGCAATTTCCGTCATTAAAGAAAGGCTGCCTGCGACTCTTGTTTTAGTGGGCACAGCGCTAACAATTTCATTTACAATCGGCATCGTTTGGGGACTTTTCATGGCCTGGTTGAGGCTTACCAGCGCCGCTCGATTGGACTCGGTGCTGATCGGTTTAGCTTTGATGTTTTATTCTGCCCCGAGTTTCTGGGTGGGATTTTTGGCCATCGCTCTGGTTGCAAGCTACGAACCTCTCTCGGGCATACCAGTTTTAGGCTTGCACAATCCGGGTGAACCAGGTTCACTGCTCGCTCTTTTTCAACACGCATTTTTGCCCGCTTTGGTGCTGGCCAGCCGCCGCACGGCGAAAGTGGCTTTGTTTGTTCGGGCCTCGACAATTGAAGAAATGGGCAAGGGCTACGTCATAACCGCACGCGGCAAGGGTTTGAGCAACGCTTCTGTAATAATTCGGCACGTCATGAAGAACAGTTTTTTGCCGGTGGCGAGCTTGATCGGCTTGTCGCTGCCCGCCCTTTTAGGTGGCTCCGTGCTCGTAGAATCCGTCTTCGCCTGGCCAGGCATGGGCAGATTGGCTGTGGACGCCACTTTTGGCAGGAATTATCCAGTGCTCTTAGCATTGATCATGATTTATGGCACCATGGTCATTCTTTCGAACCTTGTCGCAGACATCGTTCAGCTTTATTTGGATCCGCGTGCTCGAGATTTTGAACTAAACAGTCAGTCGAGACTTTCGCGAGGTCACGCCTGATGCCTGTAATGAAGGAGTTCGAGCACAAGCGCATTCTGTCTGCAACAGATAAGCGTTCGGTTGCCGTCTATCGAATCCGATTCAGCAAACGGGTCGTATTCGGCTCAATGGTCTTAGCTTTAATAGCGGCGATTGCTCTTCTGGCACCCAGGCTGGCACCAATTACTTACGAATATTCGCCACTTTCCGCCCATTTAAACTACATAAATCTGCCACCAGGCTCACCAAACCACCTACTTGGCACCGACTATTTGGGCAGAGATGTATTCGCCGAAGCCATCTGGGGCAGTCGCGCCTCGCTAATCGTTGGCTTGTTCGCGGCGCTTATCGCCGTTTCCTTTGGCAGCATTTGGGGCTCACTGAGTGCGTTTGCAGGAGGATTTGTTGACACGCTAATGATGCGCATAGTAGATGGATTGTTATCCATTCCCAGCATTATTCTTTTGTTGGCATTAAATTCTTTGCTCTCGGCGCCTGGTCTTGTAGCTGGATTACCGCCTATTTTGCTCTCACTCTTGCATATCACGAGTTACAGTTATGGCAACTTGCCAATTGTCACAGTTGTGACTGTAATCAGTGCCACCACCTGGTTAGAAGCTGCTCGAATTTCTCGTGCCAAGATTACAAGCGTGAAATCTGAGGAGTATATCGAAGCAGCACAGGCGTTGGGAATGGGCACTTCAAGAATGTTGTTTCGGCATCTGCTGCCAAATGCAGCGTCTGTACTGATGGTCGAGGCCACCCTTCTGGTTTCAGATGCGGTGCTCATGGAATCAGGTCTAAGCTTTTTAGGACTGGGGCTGGGTCCATCGAATCCAAGCTGGGGCAGCATGTTAACTTCAGCTCAAGTAAGTCTTAGCCAGGGCAATTGGTGGGCGGTGTTTATTCCTGGATTTCTGATTACAATGACTGTGGGCTCTGTTAACTTGATCGGCGAAGGATGGCTTGAGATGCTGGGAAGACGACATCCGGCTGCATAACATCTTTTAAAACTACCGATGGCCAATGTGCGCGTAGGTCAACGGCCTTTGCACAGCAGAGCCGAAGGTGACGGAGCGGTTATATAAAGTAATATCCTCTCACGCAGACTATCCAAGCGTCAGTTAAAATGGAAGTAGTAAAGTTGAAGGAAACTATCTTGGTTAATCGATCCCGAACAGCCAATCTCGTAATTCTTGCCGTGCTCTCCGCGACCGCACTGTCATCGTGTGGGAATCAAAAAGAAGTTTCGTTCAAGTCGGGAGGCATGACTCACACTTTTGCTGAAGGCAAAGACGCAATTCCCAAAGACTTCGCATTGCCGATTTATCCTGGCGCCACCACATCCGGTTCAGTATCGGCAGGTGGCGACGACGAAGAACAGTCGCAATTTTTGATGCTATCTAGCAATGATCCAATGGATAAAATCAGCCAGTTCTATCAAGAACAGCTGAAAGAAAAGGGTTGGGAAATAGACAAAGTTGATACAAGTCCAAAACTCGTCAGCATCGATGCTCACAAAGACAAATTGCAAGCTAATGCTGAACTGGCGGAAGATTCAGATTCGGATAAAACCACCGTTAGTCTGCAGGTAAGCAGAATCAGCGATAATCCAAAAGATGTGAGCGAAACTGCTGCTGAAAATTTCAAGCCTGACAAAGTGACGCCACCCACCGATTAGCCTTCCATAGGATAGGTCTCACAAATTGGCAAAGAAAGCAGCAAGCATTGATACCACAACAGCGGCATTGGGCGAAGTGGTGTCATCCTCTATAACAGGCTTGATTGCAGAATGTTGGTCAACTGAAGATGCAGATGGAATGCCATCTGTACAGAAACCTAGATTTGGAAGTTTTCTCACCGTTGATTCAGAAGAAACAGGTCTGCGAATCTATGCGGTTGTTTTTAACGTCGTCACCGGACCTCAAGATAACATGCACAGACCTTCGGCCTTGGGACTGACGCGCGAGCGTTTGAAGGCCGAGCAACCACATATCTTCTCACTGCTGCGCACCGAAGTTCAGGCTGTGACTGTCGGTTACAAAAGCGCTGGTGCCGTCTACAAACATCTGCCACCACAGCCCCCGGAAGTCCATGATTTTGTTTATCAAGCTGGCGACGCCGAAATTGAAGAACTCAGTGAAGGATTCGAATTTTTGCGTTTGCTCACTTCAATTTCATCAGTGCCAACTGATGAATTACTTGCAGCGTCAGTGCGTGAAGCCTATCGGGCCCGCGGAAATGATTACCAATTCCTGATTTTGGCCGGACAATCTTTGTCCAATCTGCTGCGGTCAGATTACGATCGATTGATTAGTGTACTGCGCAAGATTAAACCAGTCGGCATGGAATAGCTGCCAATCTGAATCCATAAATATTATGCTGATGCTGACAATGCGGGCCAAGCAGCCAGCGATGTGCTGTCCGATGATTCGACAGGCACACTTCGAAGCGCTCACGGCCATGTTCTTCATCTTACCGGCATGCAACGTGACGCTCTCGAAAAAGTAAAATCAGATTACGAAGTGCGCGCCGGTTTGTATCCAAATCTGTATCACCAAAATGTATATCACCATACCAACAATCCTTGGCTGAGACGGCCCGATGGTAATTTAGCTGATTCCCTAGTTGTTCCGAACAGTCCAGAACTCTTCGCGAAGGGAGTGTGGGACTGGATGCGACATCACTAATGGACAAAGGCGAATCTAGTAATCTTCAGAAGAATGTCGAATTAGAACAAGTCGCCGATGGCATGAAGTACTCCGCCGACTACGTGTTTAATGGGATCGACGATGCCATGTTCAAGGGAGTGAACTGCATCTTTGCCGAAGTCAACGACATCGTGCGCGGCATTACCAGCATCTTTAAATGCATCCGGAAAGTCGAGGGTGACGATATCGAGCGCGGTCTTACCAACATCACGGACAGTGCTAAGTCCATCACCAATCATATGAACGTCATCTTTAAGAACGTTGAATCCGTCTTTTGCGACATCCCATGCAGTTCCTAGTAAATCTCCACCGGCACGCAATGGACCAGAAATTAGTGGACCGAGCAGATCCGGAACAATTTGCAGACCATCTCGAAGCATGTGATATTCGTCTTTGAAAACGTTGATCGTATGATCACAAAAATTCTTTCCGTCTTTGAGAGCATCTGGAAAATCCAGCGTTAGAACATCGAGACCAACTTTACCTAAGTCTCTCACTTGTCCAAGGCCGTCGCCTACGAGGTCAATTCCGTCTTTTCCGACATTTAGTAAATCGCCACCAACTTTACCTGCCACCACAACTGGTTTGATTACGGCATAGTCCATGAGCACCATGGGCATCAACATGTCTTGTGGATTTTTTCCAAGGTAACCAGGATTTTCTGCCGCCATTTTGGCGATCTTGAATTGTTCGATTGGATTCAAACTAGCTAGTAAATAGTCACCGAGATTGTGTGGGGAAGGGTCGTGCGAATTTGCCGACGACACGTCGCCGTGTTGAAGTTCAGACATGCTTGATGTCCTCCAAGTTTTAGAACTGGATGGTATGAGTGCTTGAGGTACAAGGGTATATAGGGGGATTTCTACGAAATTTGACAGAAAGAATTATTAAATGTGTTTGGACTGTGTAGTTTGTTTGAAACAAAGTTGGTAGACAGCCCAACTGAACGCGTTCTCAATTGACTGCTGTGAGCGATCAGTTATGGTCACAAACACACACTTGCATTGGACAACTAGAGAATAACTGAGGACTTGTGGCGAGCGCATGACAACGCGGCAATTATTGTGCAGTATCTGGCTCGACGTATTTTAAGTAGAGCCAAATGGCGAACGCAACAATCACGATCAGGATCGTTGATACAGCAGATCCAAATGCCCAGTCGCGCACAGTCAGAAATTGATTTTGGATCAAGTTTCCGATGAACATCGTCTTGGCGCCACCCAGCAAGTCTGGCGTGACGTAATCTCCTAAGGCAGGCACAAAGACCATAATACTTCCAGCCACCATGCCTTTAGAAGACAATGGCAACGTCACTTTCAAAAAAGCTCTCCACGGTGCCGCCCCTAAATCCGCAGCAGCCTCCAGTAGACGAACATCCAATTTTTCCAAAGAAGCATAGAGCGGCAATACCATATATGGAAGATAGTTATAGACCATTCCCAGTAGCACCGCCCACGGTGTATAGAGCAAAACCGGTGGATGTTCCCAACCTAACGCATGCAAAGTTTCGGATAACAAGCCCGTCGGTCTGAGGATCGTCATCCAGGCATAAATGCGCAAAAGAAAAGATGTCCACAAAGGGGCCACCATAAGCGTCATGAAAAAATTCTGGCGCGCTTTGGGCACCGAAAAGGCGAGCCACAACGAAAATAGCGTGCCAAGAACCAGACAAATTCCGGTCGTCACCGCCGCTAAAACCAGCGAACGTCCTAGTGACTTCAAATATGGACCGGTGAAAAATCGAAGATAGTTATCGAAACTGAAGCCGAGCACAATTTGGCCAAGGTCATCCCGACTGCCAAGGCTGTAAACCAACAGTATCAGCAAGGGCATGACCATAAAAACAATCAGCCACAGCCCAGCAGGCACGAGTATCAACTGCCCCTTCTTCCAGGGGTTGCCAATTGATCGGTGCTTCTTGATTACAGTGTTCACAACGTCATAAGATTATCAAAACTACACCTTTTCAGGGGATTTACCGACTGATTTGCAAGAATAGTTGTGGCTACCAAAGTTTGGACAATTGAACGTGCGCGTTATTTTTCTTGGCACACCAGAATTCGCTGTGCCGACACTGCAACAGTTGATCGATTATCCACACACAGACGTGGTTGGCGTCGTCACGCAACCAGATCGACCGTCGGGCAGAGGCAACAAAATGCAAGCGCCGCCTGTAAAAGTGCTTGCGGAGCAGCACAACATCAAGGTATTGCAACCTGAGCGTCTATCAAAATCACCTGAGATTGTGCAAGCGATGCGGGATCTCAATCCGGATTTGATAGTCATGGTAGCTTTTGGTCAAATTCTCAAAAAAGAAGTGCTAAAGATGCCACCACAAGGAGTGATCAATGTTCACGCATCAATACTTCCTAGTTTACGGGGAGCGGCGCCGATCAACTGGTCAATCATCAACGGTGACACCATAGCTGGTGTAACCACTATGTTCACCGAAGCCGGCGTCGACACCGGTCCAATGCTGTTAAAAAAATCGACTAACGTTGACGATGAGATGAACGCCGAACAGCTAGCCAGAATATTATCTGTAGACGGTGCATATTTGCTTATTGAAACCGTTCAGCAGCTAATTGACGGAACCTTAGTCGCCGTGCGACAAGACGACAGCCTTGCCACATTGGCGCCGATGCTGGATAAGGAATTAGGTCGAATAAATTGGCAATCTCCTGCCAAAAAGATTCACGATCTCGTCCGCGGCATCGTGCCATGGCCAGGTGCGTTCACTACCTATAACAACACGACTTTAAAGATCTGGAAAACTAAGCCTGTCCATCAGTCAGCTAATCAGTCCAGTCAGACGATGTCTTCCGGCTCCATCCAGAAGACCTCGGATTCTGTGACTGTAGCGTGCGGCGAAAATGGCGAGCAAACTATCGCACTCTTAGAAGTGCAACCACCGAACAAAGCACGGATGTCCTCAAAAGATTGGGCAAACGGTGCCCACATAAAAACTGGAGATAAGCTCGGATGACAACCGCCATTACCGGTCTGGGCTCGCGAAAAGTGGCTTTAGAAGTGCTTCTCAAAGTAGAGAAACAGAAAGCATATTCCAACCTTGCCCTAAACGCGGCATTCAAACGCACGACCTTAAGCGAACGCGACCGCGCCTTCGTAACCGCTCTGGTGCAAGGTGTGATGCGAAACAAATTGCATTTAGATGAAGAAATTCAGTCATTGTCCAAGCAGCCCATGCAGAAACTGTCGCCTTCCGTAGTCAATATTTTGAGGCTGTCTGTATTTCAGATCGAGGAGATGAACGACATACCGCAGTCTGCCGTAGTTAACGTCGCCGTTGAATTGGCCAAATCGATGGGACATAAAGGACACGCGACCTTCGTTAATGGCGTACTGCGAAGCTATTTAAGACTGAAGAAAAAGAGTTCAGAACAGCCTGAATCCAGCTTGCCAGATCTCGAAAGCAGTGAAGAGAAACTATCAACTGACTATTCGGTACCAGAATGGATCGTGAAGAGGTGGATTGAAAATTTCGGCAAAGAAGAAGCAATTGAACTGCTTAAGTTTGCCAAGAGCACGCCGGCAGTAATTGTGCGCACCTGTGAAACGGCGATCACGCCCGATGGTCTGCAAAACATTTTGGAAGCCAAAGGCGTCAAATGTCATCGTGGCAGCCTGGTGGATTCTTGTTTGATTATCGACAAGATGAAGGGCCCAGCCGAGAAACTGCCGGGATATAGTGAAGGGCTCTTCACGGTTCAAGACGAAGCTGCCGCTTTCGCCTCAGTTGTGGTGGAACCACAAAAAGGTGATTTCATCATCGATTTGTGCGCCGCGCCAGGAGGAAAAACTCTTCACCTCAGCGAATTGCTGGATAACACAGGCAGAATTATTGCCGTAGATAAAAGCGAGTCTCGGCTTAACTTGATCAAGAAAAATCGCACTCGGCTTGGCTTAAAAAACCTTGAAACTGCGGTTGCAGATGGCAGAACCTATCAAGCAGACAGGCTTGCCGACAAAGTTTTACTAGACACGCCATGCACCGGAACTGGTGTCATAAATCGCCGTGCTGATTTGCGTTATCAACGTGAACCGATTGACATAGCATCCTTAGTTGAATTGCAACGCGACTTGCTGGCCAATGCAGCTACTCTCGTCAAGCCGGGTGGCACGTTGACATACTCGACGTGTTCACTCGAACCTGAAGAAAATTTCGACAACATTCGCTGGTTCCTGCGCGAGTTTGAAGACTTTGAAGCGGACGATTTTGCTCATCTGGTGCCAGACCACATCCGCGCGCAATGTTCGGTCACAGCAGGACCAATGTGTAAAACTGAAGCAGAAATGAATCGGCTCTGCATGATCCAACTGCTTCCTTCAAGACACGGAGTATCCGGGTTCTTTATTGCTCGCATGAGAAAGAAAGGCGTGAATCAGGAGCCAGCCGGGTACACTTCAGTTTAGAGATAGAGAGGAAAGCATGTGTTCGGATTAATTGAGTTTGCGATCGCAGCGGGCGTTGTGTACGTCATCTCCGGCATAAAAATTATCAAAGAATACGATCGACTCGTGGTCTTTACACTAGGTAAGGCAAACAACGTGATCGGTCCTGGGCTGCAGGTTGTATTTCCCGGTATACAAAACAGTCGCAAGGTCGACTTGAGAATCATTACCATGGCTATTCCTATGCAAGAAGTTATCACTAAAGACAACATCTCTTGCAAGACTGCCGCCGTCTGTTTCTTCCAGGTTGTTGATCCATACAAGGCGGTGACAAAGATCGAAGACCCTTTCACTGCTACAAATCAAATTGCCCAAACAACTTTGCGAAGTATTCTTGGTCAACACGAGTTGGACGAAATCTTAACCGAGCGAGATGGAATCAACGCAAAACTTTCAGCGATCATTGATCGACAAACTGAAGGATGGGGTATTAAGGTCATTGCCGTCGAAATCAAAGATGTCGAAATTCCGGAATCAATGAAACGAGCAATGGCTAGACAAGCCGAGGCAGAAAGAGAACGCCGGGCAAAAATTGTTGCTGCCGAAGGTGAGTTCCAAGCCGCAGAGCGCTTAGCCGCTGCCGCCAAAGTAATTTCGTCCGAACCGGGAGCGATGCAGCTGAGACAGCTGCAGACAATGGTGGAGATTTCTTCCGAAAAGAACTCAACTGTAATTATTCCGATACCAATGGAGATGCTAGAATTTGCGAAGAGAGCAGCCCCACAGCCAACTATTAAAGTTGTCACCGACGAAAAAGCCTAAGTTATCCCCGAGAAAAAGATAAAGCCTAACGAACTTGTTGCTTCAAGTAATCCGCAAGCGTGACGTGTTTGGGCCGCTTCAGAATCCAACCGCAAGCCTCCACGACAGCCGCTTGCAACTCCTGATCTGGGCTTGGGTCCACGGGCATTTCAAAGATTAGCTTGTATGCGGCAATGCCTTCGCCATACCACAAGAAAATGCGCGTCTTTTCCCCGGTGCCGAAGTTGATCAGCAAATGGTCAGGATCTGCAGGAGGCGTGACATCAAATCCCCTTTCGTAGTCCGCAATAGTATCCGCTCCGCCGCTAGCATCGAGTCCTGCTTTGCATTTGCCAAACATACCGACTGAAAACGCTCGACCTCGACAAACCAGCAAGCAGTCATTCTTTCTTCTGAAGGTTAACCAACCACGCCACTTATCTGGGACCCGGTGGGCAAGGCTGACACCAATTTCAGATTCAATTGACTCCAATAGAAAGATGCACTCTGCAGTCATCTCTGTCAGGCCGCGCGCCGCATCCTCTTTGGCGATCAGCTCGGATTCTAATTCTAGAAGTTTAAAGTGAAACACTTTGACTCTCGCCTAACCACACTAATTATGCCCCGAATCCCTGTTGGGCCTCTTTAATAGCAAGCATAATTGCCATGGCGAGCATAACAATACCGAATCCCTTGCGGAGCAAAGAATCTTTCAGCCGCAATGAGAGTAAGCTGCCCGCCCAGGCTCCGGGAATCGCGCCTGCTACCATCGACGAAGCGAGATGAAAATCCATATGCCCGTTAGTTGCATGGGTGAGGGTGCCAGGGATAGACACGGCAGCAATAATCAGGAGAGACGTGCCAAAAGCGGCTTTTACAGAGATGTGAAAAAAATAGAGCAGGGCAGGCACCAAAATGAATCCGCCTCCTACGCCAAAGAAACCAGCCATGATCCCGGCGCCTAGACCAATTAGTACGGCGACGTAAGCCGGCACCACGGGTGGAACCAATTGCTCAGCTTCGGAAAGAGACTGTCTCTTACGCTTAGTGATTTTCTCACCCAAGCCGAAGGCCAGGTCCAAACCTGCGCATGCCGCGAAAACAGCGAACAAGAGCATCAACAGCTGACCATGCACGTAGTTCGCGGCTGTGGCACCGAGAATGGTTCCGATCACCGCCGGCAGAACCATTAGTTTTGCCAGCCGCAGATCAATCTGTTTCTGTTTGATGTAATTCACAGCGCCAACAATTGAAGTGGGAATAATCAATGCCATTGTGGTGCCAATCGCCACATGCGGTGCTACGTTTAAGAACATGCGAATCACAGGCGTGCAGAAAATGCCACCACCCACACCAAATGCGCCGGACAGCAATCCTGTTATAAAGCCAATGACCAGCGTTTGAAGTGAAGAATGAAACTCAGGTGTCACATGTAAGCCGCTACGAGTTTACCGAGATCGGGATTGTCATAGACCATCTGATCAAACATCGGATTTTTTACTAGCCGCCGTGCAGTTGCTTTGTCTCTGCGAATGGCTCGATACATACCTTCAGGATCTAGAGCGACTACTTTATCCGCATTGCCATTCTTTGCCAGACGACGAGCAACTGTTTTCCATTTCGTGAGCCTTCTGCACAGGTAGTGATCAGCTTCCGCTATCTCGCCAATTCTTGGATGCTTTGCCAGCTCCAGGGCAGCGGTGTAGTGAGTTGTGATCGCGGCAATGATGGCAGGATCAGCCTGGGCAACTTTGTCTAACCAATGATATTTAGCCATTTGAACAGCGGTGCGTCGGTCACTTCTAACATCTGTCGTCGAGTGCATTCTTGTCACCCCGACAACTTTTGGCGCGACAGGGTTGGTAGTGCCGGCGGTGGTGGTATTAGTGCTGGTGGTCGCTGTTGTCGTTGTAACTGTGACTGCTGGCGCCGCTGGGCGTAGTTCTGGCGGCGAGGATTGTGCACTAGCAACAGATATGGAAATCAAAGTAGCAAACGCAAACAGTGAAAAGAGCTTGCTTAAATGATGAGAAAAGAATCTTGTGGAGCCAGGGACCCCACCAGTGTGCATGGCACTCGTCGGATAAACCATCCCAGGATAAGTGACATGACTCATGTATGACCTCAATTCCGCTTACGATTGAATTCTAACATGTGCCATGGATTATGCCGGACAGCTTAGGGACGGCCTATCTATCTTGGTGACGGTATAGCTATCTTGTTAGCCGCATTGCTATCTTGCTGACCACATAGCTATCTTGTTGGCCGAATAAACTATCCTTTTGCCGCATAGACTATCTTGTTGGCCGCATAGACTATCCTGTTGCCGCATAGACGATCTTGATACCTGCGACGTAGCTATCTTGGAACTCGCCCGCTACAATATTTTTGTGGGGTGAGCCAAGATGACTAATCCATACGATCCAAAACCTGATTCGAAAGATCAAAACCTGCCGAAGCAACCAGAGAAAGAAGAAAGCGAGAAGCACCCGCTGTCGCTTGACGACCTTGTTTCTCGGGACGCCAAGTCATTCGTAACCTTTGATCAGAATCAAGCCGCAAAGCAAAAACTACCCGGCAGCGATCTCAATAAGTTCAGCAAGGGTCTAACGCCTGAACTGGGTCGCGAGCTTTCGGGGCAAAGCTCCAATCAATCGCTAAGCGAACAACCGCGTGAATTCAAGTGGTCAGGCACAAAAGATATACCTAACACACCTCGTCTGAATAGCTTTGCGCCAGGAAATCCACAGTTTCTGCAACTGCGAAAATCTGAATTTGCCAAAACAGATGAAAAACCGATTGGTGAACTTAAAGTTGCAGTCGATAAATTTTTAAAGGACACCGTACACAAAGAGGACAAATCCCTCACGGCAGCGGAAATTTTGGAATTAGATCAGACCAGAAATGCGATCGAAAACGCCAACAACACCGCTGATCTACTCTCAAATACACTTCATCTAGCCAGACTTTATCAACATCTGCGCTATATTGATGAAGCTAAACAAGCAGTCGAATTTTCCCTAGGTATAGATCCAAGTCATATGTTAGGCAAACAAGTCTTTTCTGAGTTAGAGCGTATGCATCCAGCAGATATGGGATCTGCTCCTAGTACACCGTATGCGGTATCACCACAATTGACCAAAAGCGTTTTGAGAAAACGGATCCAGGGTCTCAGTGGTGGCAGAGTCATTGTTATCGGTGATTTACTGATCGATGAACTGCTGGAAGGTAAGCCAGAACGCATTTCGCGCGAAGCGCCTGTTCTTATTCTGGAACACGTAGATACAGTGTTGATTCCCGGCGGAGCGGCCAACACTGCTCACAACATCTCAGCGCTGGGTGGCATTTGTCATGCTATCGGCGTGTGCGGTGACGACGAATACGCAGTCAAGCTGGCGCGCTTGCTCGAAGGCTGCGGCATCAGTCACAGCCTCGTCAAAGATCCATCCAGACCGACGACCGTGAAGACAAGAATTCTTTCAAAATCACACTCACTCATGCAGCAGTTATTGAGATTGGATCGCATCTCACACGAACCTCTCAGTAAAGCAATTGAGGCTCAGTTAGTAAACAGGTTGCGGCTATCCTTCATCGGCTATAAAGCAATTGTCCTTTCTGACTATCGCGCCGGCGTGATCTCAGAAAGCGTGATTCAAGCCTGTCGGGAGGAAGCGGAGAAAACCAAAATCCTGGTGATCGTTGACGCCCAAGGCGACTTCTCCAGATTCAAGGACGTCACTTTGATGACACCAAATCAGCCTGACACTGAAAAAGCAGTCGGTTACAAACTTACGACACGTGAAGAGTTGCGTCGAGCTGGTGATGAAATTCTCAAAAGCACTAACGCCACATCCTTGTTGGTAACCCGTGGTGCCGACGGCATGGTTCTGTTTCAACAAGGCCAAGAAATGGTTGAGCTACCTGCATTCAATCGCAGTGATGTCTTCGATGTTACTGGTGCAGGCGACACCGTCGTTGCTACTATGGCTCTCGCTCTAGTTTCAGGCTCTTCGTTCGTTGAAGCTATGGCCCTGGGAAATTTGGCCGCTGGAATCGTTGTTCGCAAATCTGGTACAGCGGTGACCAGCCAAAAAGAAATGATAGAGAATCTTGACCGGCTCAATCTTTCGGAAATCTAGAATTAAACTGTGGCGATGCGCTCGTGTGATTGCGCATGGGCATCAACCAAACGGTTATACATTGGGTAGTTTTCGTTATCACCGTACATATGCGGTGCGAATGACTGCACCAAGTCATGCTTGTATTGATCAGGCAGGCGATTGAACTTAGTGATGATGTTGTTCCAGTGGTTTGTAGCTTGGGCCACTATTACATCGTTCGTCTTCAAGAGCTCGTTGACGTCAATATTCTTGTCTGCACGCCCGACATTGTAGTGCTCAACCGCGGCACGGTCAGGACAAACGGTGGTCAAATCCAAACGATTCTCCGCTTGTGCTTCTACCGGTTGTGCCGTTGCTTGCTTTTCGAAACTCATCTGGTTCTCCTCAGGGGTATCATCGTCCGCTCAACTGTATAGGTGTATCGAAGTTAGCCAGCTTTTGGACACACGCCTACGTAGTTCTCCCACAACTATTTTTATCAATTTGAAAAGTCGATCATATATATAGGATTACCTTCAAGAAAGAAGGGCTAATATTTGGGCTCGTCCACTTCTGTATCATTGATAGATAGGCGCTTAGCAAGCCGGAAGACGACGAAGATGAAAGAGGTACCGAAATTGGCCAACGATAACTCAGGCAGCTCGCAGCAGCAGTCTCAAAGAAAGTTGAATCCCGTAGACTCTGGCGTTGTCGTCATAATTTTGCTGGCTGCACTTGGGTTCGGGCTGGCTAAGGCAGGACATGCCGGAGTCGACAAAGTCGTGCAAGGCATCAATAAAGTGGCGATTGATGTATCGATCACCGGTTTGAAGACCAAGGATGTGGACATCTTCAAGGTCGGTGACCCTTGTGCAATCACAATCAGAAATCAGCCAGTGCAGCCGCCCATGAAGATTTCCGCAGTTCAGCACACGCCAAAGCAAGTTTCTTTTTTGTCTGCTGATGGGAAAAAGGTTTTGGTTTTTCCCGATCCAGCCAATCCAATTGCCACAGATTTTTTGGTTACCGTCGTTGATGAAGCAGAACGAACCGCGGATGGCTTTGTGATTCGGGGCAACAAGATTAAGCTCGGCAATCAAATCGAGCTTGAGGGCTTTAAGTATCGAGTCCAAGGCGTCGTTGCGGATATCAAATCAATTCAATAATGCAAATGATTTCACGGCTGGCAGACGCTGTCTCGCTTTCAGGTATCGATCAGGCATGGCAGCGGGCGCTTCAGGGGTCGGCGATTATCGGCGTCGGCAGCGCAATTAAATCGGCACTCTCCAAAATCGATGGGGAGGCGGTGCGAAAGCTCGGCTCAGGATTGCAGTCACTCAGCTTTGCCGTCGCCGTAGTTTTGTTTTCAGTTCTTGCCTTACCGCAATTCACAAATGACAAAGAATGGCTGGGAATTATCGCCATGGTCGGGTTTGGCTTGTGGTTGCTGGGATATTTGCTGGGTGGTAAAGAATCCCGCCGGTCTAACGCAGTGGACATCGCAGTTCTACTGTTTTTCGCGACAAACGTAATCGCGGCTTGCGCGTCGCATTATTTCATCCCATCCATAAAAGGGCTCTCAAAAATAATCATATATATATGTAGCTACTTTTTTTTGACTGGAATTTTGAACAACGCGCCACGAAGAAAGTTGACGCTGGTATCGATTCTGGTGACGGCGGCATTCGCGGTCTCTCTGTACGGTTTATATCAATACAAAATCGGTGTGGCACCGCTTGCCACCTGGGAGGATCCAACCGTTGAAACGCAAGGCACGCGAATTTTCTCCACACTAGGCAATCCGAATCTACTGGCCGGCTATCTCATACCAATATGCCCACTGGCGCTGGCACTGGGTTTGAGCGCTCTGTCCGCCAGAAAATTTTTGCTCGCCATACCGCCAATAATTGCTTCGGCGGCAATCGCAGTAGCGATTATCCTCACTGGCAGCCGCGGTGGCTATCTTGCGGTTGCCGCAGCTGGAGCGACAATTTCGATAATGGCGGTGGCAAAATTTTGGATCGCCCAACCCAAGGCACGCCTGTTCATTGTCATCTTATGTATCGTGCTGCCAGTGCTTCTATTGGTCGGGCTTCACTTTGTGCCGGCGTTTGAGCAGCGAGTGACATCGATTTTCGCCGGGCGTGAACACAGTTCGAACTCCTATCGCATCAACGTCTGGAACGCCTCCTGGCGCATGTTTTTAGACAATTGGTGGTTTGGTATCGGTCCCGGAAACGTAGTGTTCAGACTGGCGTATGGACTGTATATGGTGAGCGGATTCGATGCCCTTGGCACTTATTGCGTGCCCCTCGAGGTCGCAGTTGAAAGTGGAATCGTCGGCTTAGTTGCCTTTGGGGTCATGTTGCTCAGTCTTTTCGGGCGAGCCCACATCAGCTTTTGGTCAGCGCCAACAAGCCTGGTAACACCAGACAGTGGGCAGAAGTCGCGCGGCATGCTCACCTCAGACCAATGGCTAGCGGCAGGTGCTGTAGCAGCCCTGGTCGGACTAATGGCTCAAGGAATGGTGGACACGATCTTCTACCGGCCGCAGGTCCAATTTATCTTTTGGTTAGTCGTTGCCCTGATCGTGACAGACGCCACTTCGTCTTCCGGTTCCATTAAGCGGAACTCATAATTGATTAAATCATTGATTTCTAGCAAGTATTTTCCAGATTCTAGAGCAAATATTAACGCTGTTTAATACTTCTAATTTTCGGGATCCCCTACCTGCGGAGCTTGCGGGCTTGTCTAGGGGCAATTTCGAGGAAAGTTCCCTACAGTTGACAATTTCGGGCTCCTTAAAGGAAGATAATATTAGCAGTTTACCAGTCGTGTCTGCCTGGATAGTTTAGAAACTCCAGAGCAGTGACCGAACCACTCACACGGCCAAATTACAGTAGGGCAGGAGGGTTATAACCAAAATGAAGACACGTCGTCGAAAAGGAGCAACGCTGGGACTGGTGGCAGTCTGCGTGCTCGTAATCATAGTAGTAGGAATAGGATGCTTCTTCCTTGCCAAAATATTTGGTGGGAACAGAGAAGTGGCTAACGCAACAGACGCAGGCGCGTTGAACATCGCCAAGAATGCGATGAAAAAGAACGATCCTCTATCCCGCGTCAGTGTTTCCTTACCTGGACCAGGTAACAGATATGCAGACTTCGTCCCCCTGGCTGACCCCCCCAACAGCAACGAAATCAACTTGATGACATACAACCGTTGCGTTGCACAATCACTACTTGTAGCTATGAACGCACAAGCTGAGAACACACCGCTAGCAAGAGCCGATGCCGGCAAGGTCATAGCCAATTTGAACCTGTTGGGCATAGACCTGAAAAACAAACTTGCGAACACGCAGGTCGTCACTTTCTTTGGTCAAGTCAATAATGACACGAGAATGTGGGGCAACACAGGGCTAAACGCTGTAAACAACACATATACCCAAGCCTTCATGAAGCATGGAGAATCGACCAACGTTTACTTCACTGGTACCGAAATAGCCGGATTGTCGTTACCTGGCAACTGGCAATCAGTTGGTACGAACAAAGTTCCACTAAGCCCATCGACCGGGGGTTATATCCGCGGTTATGAAAATCTAGTGATACCAGGTGTTGGAAGCATTATGGGAGTACCAGTATTCCCACAACAAAATCCTCACTTGGTTGCTATCAAAGATTACAAAGACCCAGTTGGAGCTGCTGCTCCTTCGGCCAACGTTCCACCTAACGCATTCAGCATAGCCGCCGCATCTAAAGAGTCCAAATCTAATACATTTGGTGGTGCAGTGGCAGCCGCGATCATCGGTGCTTCGATGTTCCAAGCAGGTGGTGCCACAGCCAACTATGACTTCCCAGCAGCCTTGCCGGGTGGTTACTTAGAACTCCAAAATCTATCGTCTGCTACTTTGCCACCAAACGGCACAGCATTCGATAATTCTGACAACATCTTCAACAATGAGTTGTACCTCTCGCCTGGAATGGAAGCAGCCGCCGCCCCCGGTGGTGTTGCCTTCACTAAGGATCCAGGAATGGGCGCAGCATGGGCAGCCTACAACAATTCAAGTTCGAGTAATCCTACCGGCGGCGGTCAAGCAGGCATATCGTTCACTTCTGATACCGTGCATGGCCATCCGCTTCGAAACCTGAATCTGTGGCCTGATACAAGTTCAGCCAATGGTGGACCTTATCTGCTCTCACAAACGTTCACCACACCAGCTGCAACTCCGGATGTAAAAGGTCAGAACCCACCTGATATGAATATGCTTCTCGGCATAGGAACAGCAGGCACTAACTGCAAAGACCAATTGGATCAAGGTAATTTGGGCGGTAATTGTCTAACTTACTTGGTCTCATTCGAAAAGACCTTCCACCCAGCTCCTGCTGGTGGACCTGTTACACCCGGTCTATACTCCAATGTTGATCTCGTGAAGGCTGATGTCATCGCGGCTTTCCAAAATGGTCAACAAAGCGTAACCGTCAACGCCAACAACTTAGGTGCAAGTGGACTAGGTGTCTTTCAGAACGGTATGGGTGCAAACCCAACACCATTCTTGACTGCACCAATTCAAGCCACCGGAACGATCAATGCTCTGTTGGATCAAGTTGTCAGCAATGGCGCAAACTGCCCAGCGAAGGGACCTATTTTGGCTGCTCTAGCTCAACGTTGTTATGAAATCAAACCAACCGCGACTGCAGGCGAAGTAAATGCTCTTTGGAATCAAACACTTCCAATCGGTACAACGCTGTACATCTGTATGAATTCGGGTGGAAAACTGGACTTCCTGGCAAAACCAGGTGCTCCACAAGCACTCACCAGCGTTGTTTCAGGCCAGGGCATCCCCGTTGCATATCCACCATACAGTGCACCGCCTAACCTTCCGTCTGCCGATGGCAGTCCAGGTTCAGTGGCAAACACAAATTGCAGTAACAACTACTCAATAGATGGCAATATGGTCAACGTACCTAAAGGAGGCTCGCCAGCAGATCTTAACTTGCACGAAATACCATATCGTTCCCAGAGCGGTGGGTTCAGTGCCCAAGATCATGCCAGCTTGACTCTTTCATCAGGACTCAGCAATCTCTTAGGAACACTTCAATTCTCTAACACCGTAAGCGGAGTCGAGAACTTTAGCCGACCTAACTGATCCTGCTGAAAAAGCGCAATGAGACCGGTCCTGTCTAGTATGATCTAGATGGGACCGGTTTTTTTCTAGTCTTAAACGAGGGATGTCGTAGTTATGTTGCACAAAAGCAAGACGTTTTATATCTCATTCTCACTGGCAACAATATCGCTGAGCGTATTTTCTTACTGCTGCAATTTACCCGCGTTCGCTGGTACACCAGAAACTCCGTCGAAAACTGCCACGGGCGAACAGATGCCTAAGCCTGATCGAACCAAGTGGGAATCTCGCAGTGAGCCTCTCCTGCAAGTCGACCAATTGAAAACCAAAGTTGATCTGCCTAACCTGCCTGAGTTCACTGGTCGCGCTAAATTCTTAGGTGGGATAGTGCATCCATCAGACCGAGGAGAGAGTTATGTGATGCGTTTCAGCGCAAAAGAAGATGCCAAATTGGTGATCGACTGGTACAAAAATACGCTCAATATGTATAAGTGGAAGATCGATTACACCGATGCCCAGACGGTCACGGCTAAAATGCCCACAGCTACATGCGCCATCATTGTTAATGACACTAGCCTGAGAAAGAATGGCAGCAACGCAGAAATTGAAATCAATTATTTCCGCATTAAGAACCGGTAAATCGATCGCAACAAAACTAACCGTCAGAGCGATTGCCCTGACGCTATTTTTTGTTGGAATGATAATTTCCGCCCTCAGGGGCTACCCGACATCGGCATTCGAAAACAAGCTCTTAATCGGCGAGCATGCAGTAGTCGTGGCCGGTCTCGATATTCCGGTGCAGATGCCAATTGAACTGAATTTCAGAACAAAAGCAGATGTCTTGGAGCTGCGCAAAAGGTACGTTGAGTTAACACCAAATTTGGTGGCTGCCCCTTACCAACCGTCAGAGTCTGTTTTCGGTGCGATAGAAGATGGCAAACCTTGGTGGGGGCTTCGTGGTCAGAGCGTCTGGGGACCAGGCCCCAGAAGTTCCGAGGGACCCGCTGAAGAATCGCGATTCATCCTCAATCCATTTTTGCTAGCTGGTGCCAATCCGGCCATTGTCGAAATTTGGGATGAAGACAAAGTCACTGAAGAAGACTTGCAACGCTCGGATTTTCCATTTTGTTGGGAACCAACCTTCATAAAATGGTGGCCGCAACAATCGTTGATGCAAGTTGAGTATCCGGTGACAAAGTTCAATCAGGACCTGAATAATTGGCGAGCCAAGCTGAAAACCGACAAAATAATTCCTGCTTTTGGTGTCGCTGCTTATAACGCTGTTGATTTCAATCTCAATTACGTATATGTGGACACAGCCAAGTCCATTCACATTGAGAACGTCAACAAGCCTCCTCAAGAAGCGGTAAAAATTGCCCACTATCTGCATTGTGGTGGCACATGCCAAATACCAGGTGGCTGTAACAACATGAGCCCCGAAATGAAAGCGATCGACAGAATCAAATACACGGCATTGCCAGCCAGGGCTTGGGTTTCGCTGTGGCGTGCCAAACCGAGCAATGTTAACGTGAAACCAGATATGGTGGTATACATCGATCTCAAGTAATTGCAAAGAGTTGGTACTTTTCAACCAGCGGCAAAAAGTTCAAGTCTTACTTTTAGATATTTCGCAACTCAAAAAGGCACCACTTGATTAGCAGTG
This sequence comes from Candidatus Melainabacteria bacterium, assembly GCA_003151275.1. The sequence continues at coordinate 68,547 of PLXC01000136.1, read as the reverse complement.
ACACTTTTTTTGAAATACTTCGCATTATCAGTCTAAGTGAAACCGTGCAGCAGTCGGCATTTCGGAACGAGAGGTTTACAGCAGGTGTAAACCAGTAAAAACCCTAGGCCTTTTAAGTTGGCAGGAGGATACGATGATCAATAGCTAGCCGCCAGGGCTCTGTGAAAGCACGAGAAAGATTAACCAACCGACTCATCTGGCGGCCAATTTTTGAAAATAGTTAGAGGGGCAGTGCAAGTCGAGATCGACTACTCACAGCCCCTCTCTCTCTTTGCTATCACAACCCCTACTGAAGGAACGCAACGGCTCTGGTTTGCGCCGCACTGGCACCTACAAGAGGAATTGGAAAGAACGCCACCTTGAAGCCATGCGCCGGCAGCTGATCAAGGTTTGCTAGTTGTTGCACGATGTAGAATTCCCCTTCACGCGCAGCAAAATGCGCATCCCAGATCTTGGACTTATCTTTCGTGGTCTGGTAATCCTGCACCATGACCGTAAAAGGGCGATCCCACCCGAAGGCGTCTGTTCCACCGATTCTGGCACCCTGCTTAATTAGCCAGAGCGTCGATTCCCGAGTCATGCCGGGATACGCATAGCGAGCCGGATTGAGGAGATCGTACTTGTCGTGGTCGGTACGAATCAGAACCGCGTCGCCGGCCTTAATTGTGTATGACACCGCCTGTAATGCCGCCTGAACATCTTCAACGCTGATGCCTTGACCCGTCATTTTCTTTGCGGTCATATCTAGAACTACTGCATCGCAATAGAGATCTTCTAGAGGAATCTGCTCAATCGTTTTAGCCGGTGCGCCGGCGCATTTACTCCCGTAGTGCCAGGGCGCGTCGACGTGAGTGCCCAAGTGACTTGACATGGACAGATTTTCTTCCGTCCATCCTTCACCATCCGGCAATTCGTGTTGAGCGCAACCAAAGATTTGGCCCATGATCTTCGCTCCACCTTCGTGATCGATGAATTCAATCTCGGGAGAGATGATTCGGTAAAGCGGTGACAGTGCAGGCGGGAAAGTCTCTTTGTTAAGCATTACTAGAGGGCGGGTTAAATCAACAAGCTTAGTCATTTATTCAGATACCTTTGTTATTGCGCCGACGATTTATCCGAGGATAGTCTATCCGAGGAGCGCCTATGCAGCAGGCTGCCCGGCTGCTGCACACTAGTGGGGTCTGTCCTAGGAGCGCTGTGCACACTAGTGGGGTCTATGCAGCGAAGCTGCTCGACTCCGCAAGCTGCTCGGCTGCTGCACCAAGCTGCTCGACTGATGCACTCAAAAGCAGGATAATGATGATGGTGGCTATTTTGTCTGAGAATTCACCCAAGAACATGAGATATAACAAGACATTCACGATAGCGGAAGCCAAAAAGCTGGTGCCGCAGGTTCGAAAAATGATTACTGATGCCAACGACGAGTTGGACCATTTCAGCGATCAACTCGAAGAGGCAAATCGAGAATTCCAAGAAGTGGAAGGCGATTTGGCCACGATCAAGACCTCCACCGAAGATGTTGCTGACTTGACAAGGCTGCGCGAATGTCGGGCCAGATTTCAAGAACGCAGTCAGAAGTTATCTAAAATCCAACATGAATTCGTTGACTGCATGAATAAGTGGGTCGATGAAATCACAGACCTTGGAATCGTTTTGCGGGATTTGCGCAGCGGGCTATTGGATTTTCCTGCCGAGAAGGGCGACTTCCAATACCTTTTGTGTTGGCGTCTTGACGACAAAGATATTGACTACTGGCATCTGCCCAATGATGGCTTCATCGGAAGAAGGCCATTGGCAGTGCTGGACGAGTACTTTTAGGCTCAAGGTATAATTCGATTGCTAGCTGGTTACTTGCGTCGTACCAAGCCTCCTTTGATATCCGCCTAGGCACTATATGTGGTGCCTTGAAACGATCCTTCGCGAGAACGCTAGAGTAATGACAGAAATCGAACACCCGGACCATAGCCGACCAAACGGCAAAATCTATCGGATTTTGGTTCTGGATACACCCGACCATGTCGATGAACTGACTGGTGTCTGGTGACTTCGAGCCTTCAGGCGGATAACGGCTCGGTCGATAAGCGAACAAGTGTTGTGCTCCACACCTGCTCCTGACCCTCTTTATAGACTTTCCAGCCGTCACGATTAAGAGCAAAAATCGTCTCAGAGTATTCTCTGATAGTGGTAGTGACGTCGAAATTTATGATTTTGAATTCTAATTTCATATAACACCTAGGCGGTTGCGCACACACACGCAATACAAGATAGTTTCATAATAGCGAGTCACCGCGTATGGTGCAAACATTTTCACGCTTACTTCACGTTCGAGAGCTAGTCCCGTTTTTCAGACATCAAAATACGAACTCCTTTTGAACATTACTTAGGAGAAGGGCGCGTATAATCGAAATCGTATCGCAGAAAACCGTTGAAGCGACCCAATTTGTCGTAGAGAAGGCGGGCCTGTGTATTGGTATCTTGGGTTAGCCAATAGCATCTGTAGCAGTCGAGGTCCTTCGCGTTTTGCGCGACCGTCTCAATCAGTTTGCGAGCGAGACCCTGGCCTCGAAACGACGGATCAACAAACAAATCCTGCACATAACACATTTGCTTGGGCGTCCAAGCTGTTTCATGCAAGAGATAGTGCGTTATACCAAGCAAAGGTCCTGAATCCGTTTCCCGAACGCCTACGCCCCGCAAGGTGCCAGATTGACTAATGAGTCTCTGCCAAGTCGAATCAAATGTTTCCGCAGGAAGACTTGCCTTATAGAACTTCAAATAAGAGGTCCAAAGTTCAATCCAACGGTCATGATCTTCGGCGCGAATTTCGGTCACCACTGCGTCCATCGTTTGCCTCTCAAATGATTACGCTTACTAAAGTACAGCTATCTTGCTAATTTAGTGCGCGCAATTCAGAAAGGTACCCTATCTCTTTTTTCGGGCACCCCATAGTATGTTAAGCAAAAAACCCAAAAATACTAAGTCCGGAAACGCCCAGCAGCCCAGTGTTTGAAAAATCAGAAAGTCCGAAAACGCTGATGTAATATTTGTTCATGAAGCTGAAAACAAAAAAGCTAGGGAGAGAGCGCCCTACCCCGGATTGAATTGAAGCGCCGTCACCAGATCTCCTGATCGTCGACCAGTGGCGGGTTTAACAGGGCGCACAGAAACAAAGAAGGGTTGAAATCAAAGTAAGTACCTTTCTGTTCCAGCAATCTTGAAAAAGCCGCGCCTCTTTTCGGAGACTCGGAAGCTGCGACTGAATTAGGCCGAGCGGTAGTACGACTCGATGGCGCCTGGTGTATATCCAATTGCGATGGCGCGATCCAAATCTTCTTGAGCGCACTCGAGCTGGCCAAGCGCTTCGTAAGCTTTGCCACGATAGAAATGTGATTCTCCGGAGGCAGGATGCAGTTTAAGGGCCTTGCCACAAGATTCGATGGCATCAACATATCGATCGATTTTGTAATAGATTTCGCCAAGGTTGGCATATGCAGGAGCGCAATTTGAATCCAAACGAATCGCTTCGCAGAGGTCTGAGATAGCCAGGTTATATCTCTTTGTCACCACATAGAGTGCACCACGATTTGAATAACCCATAGCATCATTTGGTTCCAATGTGATCTGCATATTCAAATCTGAGAATGCTTTTTTGAAATCTCCAGTACGGATGTAAACCACAGCCCGAGAAGCATAAGCTTTTGCGTCGCTAGGCTCGAGTTCAACTGCGCGGTCAAAATCAGCCAGGGCATTTTCATACTGCCCAAAGGCCAGAAAACATTCGCCGCGCATAAGCAAATGCTGCACGTCGGTCGGATTGGACTGTAGGTGTTGTTCTAGCGCAGGCATTTCGCACTGCAAATTTTCGGTTTCAATCTTGTTTAGGGTGCTTGTGCTTGACATACTTCGTACTTTCTTAGTGAACCATTAGACTTTTGGAACAATGACCGAGCTGGGAGAAACTGCGCAGCTTCGCAGTCCTGCCTCTATGGACAGGGGATTCGCAATCGATATAGATTCTGCAATCAATCGATAAGTTATGCGATGCGGTTTACGGTGAAGCCAGAATCTAACGACTAAACCTAGATTCCGTCTTGATTATAGAGTTCGGCAATGAACTTGCAATCAGTTGTGAACTTAGAATTCAGCAATGAAATTCTTATTCGTAATTCGAAGCAACTTAGAATTCGGCTACTAGACCGAAACTTGCGATAAGCAATATGCAGCAAAAATAGAAAACAAAGAACCAAGCCCATCGGCTTATCAATTGTATTTCCGTAAGTTTCGCTTCCTTAGCCATTACCGTTTTTCCTTAATTACTTGACTACACAATTCAGGACGCATCACCAGTAGACTCCAGCGGACCACGTCCTTCAGGAATGGGCGCCGGGTCGACCAGGATTTTCACATCCTTATCGTTCGAATCAGCATCAGCGGGCTTCACTTCTTTCGTAGGATCGGCAGCTTCAACGACTTTCACATCTTTAGTCGTATCTACAGCTTCAACAACTGCTTTCTTTTCTTCAGCAGCAGCATCTGTCTTCGCCGCAGGCGCTGCCGATGCTGGCTTTGTTGGCGCTGCAGCCGCAGGTTTGGCAGGAGCAGCAACAGGCTCTGGAGCCGGCAATCCTTTTACGAACTTAACAAATTCGCCCGCCTCTGCAAGAAAACGATCCTTCTGCATACGAGACAACCAAAGTGCCATAACGCGGCGACGATCGACAGTTTTCTTCAAACCAGGAGATCGCTCTCCAAGCAGTCTTTCGCGAATCATCTTGTTGCCTTCACGATAATAGCAATCACCGATCTGACATCCGCAAACGATCACTCCCGCAGCTCCGGCTTTCATCGCCCGCTCGATCATCAGGGGCTGCACCATACCGCTGCAAGGAAGCTTAACTGCGTAAAGTCCATCAACACTGCTGATTTTGCCGTTTGCATCAAGCAATCCACTTACGTCTGCCGAACGCTCGCACATCAGAGTTACTACTTTATTGTTTTCGTTAGTCATTTCGACTTCCCTCTCTCCCTGCGGTAAATGCGCTATTTCGCTTCAACTATTTGTTTAACTTGAGCGTCCACTGCTGTGTCCAAAAGATCTGGCAAATCAATTGCATCAAAGGCACAGGCACCGACGCAGACTCCGCATCCAGAGCAGCGGTAGGGCAGGACAGTTGCCAAAAGTTTGAAACGAGATCCAGCTGGTGCAGGCACCATTTCGATTGCTTGATAAGGGCAATCGAGATAACACAAATTGCAGCCTACGCACTTGGACAAAACTACTTCTGCTGCATCTACCGGTGGTTCTTTAATCAGAAACGACCAGGGCATCGGCAACAAACACAAAGCCACAGTGATAGCAATCACAATCAACCAGTAGGCACCAAGAGGTACAGCGTTGAGCAGCGCATATGGTGCCAAGAAAAACCAGTCCATCTCGAAGCCAGTTGGTGTACCGTTCAAAGTCGCCATCTTGCCACTTGTGATGGGGAAGATGAATACGACTGCAAGAACAAGCGCCATCAGCACGTAGTTAATCGCAGGCGGAGGCGTCATCACCGGTCGTGTCATGCGCACATAGTGAATCCACAAACCGAATAACAATGAGAACGACAAGCCGATGTGGATAAACAGGAAGTTGGACATTGTGTAGTTCGAAATGGTGTCACCATTCAAGAACAACAGTTTCAACGTCGGTCCAATGAAAGGAATTCCCTCTAAGGCAAAGACAGTCATGCGCGTTAGAGCGAGCGAGCGCTCATCCCAAACCAAGTAGTAACCTGTTTGTCCAATAAAGAGCACCATGACCAAAAGGACGATGCCGCTGAACCATTGCAACCAGCGATACTGACGATAGCGGTCTGTAAACCACACGCGCAATGCGTGCAGGAGGATCGTGATTACCATCGCGTCACCAGCGTAACGATGGATTCCTCTAACTACTGCGCCAAATGGAATCTTGTCGTTGATATATTCAACTGATGTCCAGGCGTTGATAACTCCTTTTGAGAGATAAGCGTTATCTACAGTCGGAATGTAGTAAGCGAAAAGTAAGAGTCCGGAAAGGAACAATACCCAGAGATAAAATTGAGGCAGTGCACCGTGGTAGTACATCGGGTTGTACTTACTCGTCATTACCTTATTAGTCAGATCCTCAAAAACAAGGAAGAATTTATTCCCCGATTTGATTAGTTGTTCGTATGCCGACATGGTCTTCCTCTTTCAGCGTCCCGCAAAATTGACGTTCAACTACTTTTTGGCCGGCAGAATCAATTTCTCTTCTGCGTCTTCTTTTCCGACAAACATAATTGCAAGCGAGGCCAAGATCATGGCCAAACCCATGACCATGGCATAGGCATAATCGCCAACCAAAAACGGATTGATCTGGCCTTTAGCATTCTGGTCATCTTTATCAACGCGGCTTGCCGCTGCAAGTCCATCACTTATACTCTTTTGTGCCCAGTCGCCTAAAGGTTTCAGGCTTGTAAATGGTGCATTCTCAAATATGGGTTGCGACCACAAAGGCAGTGACGTTTTGTCGAATCCGAATCCAGACTCCGCCCAAGGCATCAACATCAAGCTGAGCGACACCACAACAAGTGCCACCACCGCAACAACCCCTAGTTTGGCTTCATTAGCCATGATGTTCCTTTTCTCCTTGCTTCCCATTTTGCAGACGATTGTGAATGGCTTCGTAAATTGCGATCCGTTTTTTCAAGGTTCCTTTGCTCTTCTCTTCAAAGTAAGTCCAGTAACCCATGAGAGCGAGAATAAACATAGTCAGGGAAGTGCCTAAAACCAACAAAGCAAAACTCGCTAGGCTTGGCGCTTGATTGACTTCGCGCCAACCTTGAAAAAACCAAGAAAGAGAAACCACGGCCGCGACAAATGCCACCGCCTTCAGTGCAAATTTAACTTTATAAACAGCTGGGACGTCAGCTTCATTAGCTGCGCCGCCAGGAATGTTGACCGAGTTTTGGTTGCCTGTTGCCAAAGTTATCATCCCTTAAGTAGCCGCAGCGGCAGGAACTTTAGCCGGTTGAGCCGCTGGAAGCGGAGTGCTTTTGAACTTAATCCAACCAACAGTGCAAGCAATAAATACAACGAATCCACCGACCATCCACAACCAATCCAATTCAGGAACGCCGACCGGATACTTGGTCGTAATCGTTGGTTGGGCAATGCCATTCATTCTGTCTGCGAAGTTGACGAAATCAAAGCACCAGCGATTGTTGACCATGAAGTCAATTTGACCAAAATATTGCGCGTGTGGAGCTGGAGTGAACGTTGGAATTAGTTTGAAAAGCCAATCTAAACCAGCCGGCTGTTGGCACACAGCTTGCAGTTCGATCAACTTATCTTTGACGACCGGTTCGCCCATCTTGGCTATTGATGCCGGCTCAAGAACGAATGGATAGTTCCAATACTCTTTGTTAACTGACCAAATCTGACGCACGATAGCCTCGGCCTTCGTCATTCCATCACCGCCAAAAGGACGGCACAGGCTGTAAAGCCATGAGTGCAGCAACGGGTCGAAGAATATTTCAGTTTTGGCCATGAAGTAATACCAAACCCCTACAGTGGCCTGGATTAAACCAACGATCGCCATGACCAGAGCGCCCTTTGCATTCTTGCGAATTTGCATCGCTTCTTTGGTCATGAACATCAAGCCAAGCTGCAGCAGAATGCCGATATCAACCAAGAGGAAGAGTGCGTCCCTCCAATAAGGTGGATCAGTGTGAATGTTGGCAATATTGACGATGATCAGATACGAGAAAGCGATCCAGTTGAGAAAGCCCATCAATGTGACCATGAAGATCAAGGGTCGTTTTGAAATGTCCTTTTCCGGCCCAGTCACCCAGACGTCGATAAACGGCAGCAGAATTACTGAAATTGGAATCACTAGCGTGATTTCCGTCGCCACAACCGGCTCGAGATACTTATACATTTGATATAAGCCAAGGAAGTACCAGTCTGACAAAATCGGCAATGGTGTGACGTCTGGATCTGAGCGACGTCCTTGAGCAGCAGGAAGAATTATGGACACGATGACCAACATCATCGTGATGATGATGCGCTTGGTCCAATTGAGCGGCACACGCTTGTAAGCGTTCTTGTAGAAATAGAGCTCAACAAAGATAAGTGGTATCAGAGAGAAAGCGAGGTGCAAAGAGAAGAATCGAGTAATCGTCTCTTGCGTGATGGCAGCACCACCACCAAGCAATACTTCTGCTGTATTCCAACCAAGGTGAAGCGACTTCACCAGAGGCTGGTAAAAGTCACCCATGACAGGAAATTGATCCATGTAAGTCGGGAATGTTGCAAATACCTTGGTCGCCCAAAATGCACGCTGATTCCAAATCAACAGATAGCCGGTCAGTCCCGAATACATTGAAAGTAGAAGCGATATTAAGCCAAGCGCGATATTGAACTCTTTACCCGGCTTGTAATCGGCAGCGATAAACATGCGATAGAGGCGCAGCGTGGCAGCGATGATCATCGCATCAGCACCGTATTTGTGCATTCCACGCATCAGTCCACCGAAAGGAATCTCGGTTTGAATTCTAAAGATGGAATCAAAAGCTTCCGGTTTTGTCGGCACGTACCAGATCATCAAAATCAGTCCGGTCAGCATAACTATGAACCAGACTAGATAGAAGATTGGACCGAGCGCGTAGAACGGATTCGTTTGAGCTTCAACTTTTTGATAATGCTCATCGAAGATATCGATGTTATTGATACGCGTCTTAACGTAGTCGCCAACAGCGGTGACTGCACCCTTTAGACCATTATCTGTACTAGGCAATTCCCCCGGCCTCCAAAGTCAGAACTACATACTCTTCGCCTACTTTCTTAACTTCAAAGCTGCGTGGTGGTCTTGGCGCCGGACCGCTCACCACTTTGCCGGCGTTAGCGATGTCGTACACGCTCAAGTGGCATGGGCAGGCAAATACTGGACCAGTCGGCGTGTAGTTATAGCCTTTGGCACATTCAGCTGGATCTTTGACGAAATTGAAGATGCAACCAAGATGAGGACAAATGCGGCTGTAAGCGACGACGTCACCGGTTGGCAATTTGACGATGTAACCAGGAATCTGGCGAACTTCTTTGCCTTCTGGGTTGTACTCGATATAGCTTTGTTTGAACATGAACGGCAAGCAAGTCCACGGCGCAGGGAAATCAGCGTCCTTGAAAGTTGGCACGGGTGGCTCAGCAATTGGTTGGTCAGACTTACCGAGAATGTCCAAAGGCTTCCTTGTTGGGAGCAGGAAACGCAAGAAAGGCGAAGCCAACAGTCCGAAAGTAGCCGCTAGCGGTATTGCCGCCACTGTCTTCAATAACAATCTTCTTGATGTACCGTCAGCCATAGTGCTCACCCTTGTTCTTTACTTGATTGGACTAGTTGCGCCGGTCTTTGGGGCCGCAGTGTCTTCTGGCAATGTCGCCAGGTTCGTTTCATGGAAGTTTCGAACATACTGTACCAGTTTCCAGATGTACTCCTCATCGAATTTTACGTTTTTAGCTTTGTCTTCCTTACCAAGGAAATTGGGCATCCCTTCCCATTTGATGCCATTTGCGATGTGATCGTAGAGAATGTCATCGGTGCGATCGTAGAAGCGGCGGAACTGCGAGAAGTTTGCTGGCACTGGCTCTATGCCGTGAGCGAGCGGTCCGTCACCCTTGCCTTTTTTACCGTGACAGACGGCACAATTTGAACCAAATACAGGGTCAACTGCCATGATCTGCTCATCATTCAATTCAGGCACGGCGAGCGATCTTGTGTAGAAAACCAGGTCCCAAACTTGTCGCTTTGTTAACTTGTCGCTCAATGCCGGATGGTTCGTGCCTGGTTTGCCATAAGCAACTAACATAAACTGATCGATTGGCTTTTGTTTGCGCATCCAAACCTTGTCAGCCAAATTCACTGCTGCTGAACCGCCACTACCCGTAGCACCATGGCAAGAAGCGCAATTTTGTTGACCCCAATAAACTTTGCCATCAGGCACAGAAGGTCTGTCGTCTGGATAGATTTCGATGTCTGCCTTTCGCGTCAAGTTGGCAGCAACAAGGCTGTCGTTTTTGACGGCAACTTCATTGGAGCATGAAGACAGCAGCGCCATCCCTGGCGCTAAGAGGATTATGCACAATAAATGCTTCAGTTGAATTGGTAATCGCATTTTGAAGTTAGTATCCGAAAAAGGGAATCCAGGAGAAAAGCGCCCAACTAACAATGAACAGAAAGAAAAGAACCAGAAACATAGGAGGTGGACCTTCGCCGATGCGATACTCCGAAACTTCCTCATAGTGCTCTTCTTCACCGGTGGCTGGCGCCGCCGCTGGTTTTAGCGGGTCAGCCGCTCGAACAGACTGTTTCGCGTCGTCAGCCATTGCTTACCTCTTTTACGGAAGACAAACTCTTGAGACGTGCTCTTTCTACTGCCAACCGGGCCCGAACAGCGTTTGGTCCTTCCATGTCGTCGTCCATCATTTCAAATTTAGTGCCTTCCATGTCTTCGAACTCACCATTTTTGAAGGCCCACATAATTCCAACCATTGCCACCACAAAAAACAAGGCGCAAATACCGAAGGCAACATACAATCCGCCTTGCAGGCTAGCTTGATTTAGGATGCAGTTAGGACACATATTATTCTCCGCCTCCAGTGTGGGGCTCGTACTCTTCGTGTGTCAGAGCAGGCAATTTGATTTGCTCGATCTTGTTGACTTGATCCAAATTGTCTATTGTTTCCTCATGTTCTTTTTGCAGAGTCTTCAGGTAAGCAACCACGTACCAACGTTGCTCTTCTGTGAGGATTTGATTCCATCTCGGCATTCTGGTACCAGCTACGCCTTCACTGACGCGGTAGAACCACATAGGGTCATCGTATTGCTTGTAGAAGGGGCGAGTGAAGTTAGCTGGTTTCTTTTCCAAAGTGAGTGAGTTCGGTCCGTTGCCTCGACCATCAAGACCGTGGCAAGCGGCGCAGTTCTGAGTGTAGATACCACGTCCGGCGTTAGAGCTAGCCGTAGCATTGGTATCAACGTGCTTGCGGGCGGCCAAGGCTTGACCAGTCGTAGTGGTGTCACGATACTCATCTGGTGCTTCAACAAACTTTTCAGGCAGACGCTTGTTTCCTAGCGTTTGAATGTATGCCACCAGATCGTTCATATCTACGTCAGACAAATAACTGAAGCTGGGCATGATCGATCCAGGCTTTACGGCACGCGGCTCAACAAGGTGGGCCTTTTGCCATTGAGATGGAAATCTTCCACCTTCATTTGTCAAATCGGGACCAGTTCGTGCCGTACCAAGTTGGTGCGGTGTTTCGTAGACATAATCGCCTGCATGCACCAGTGGTCCGTAGCCGCGATCTTGCAGTCTAGTGAATTGAGTGTGGCAGTAGAAACAACCTTCGCGAACGTAGATTTGTCGTCCGCGAGCTGCGTTGCCCACAGTCTCCGTGCTGTAATCATTACCGTGACCGGAAGGTTTAGGTTGAAATAGCACCATAGGCATCAAGACAGTCGAAAAGATGATGGTGAAAAAAGTGATGACGATACCAATGGCACCGAGTCGGTAGCCGTACATTAGACTTTGACCTCCCTGGGTTTGGCGACAGGCGCTACAACCACAAGTGGCGTATACAGCGACTTGTAGGTGTTGTAGGCAAAGATGAATTGACCGGTGACGATCATGATTCCGCTGATCGCTCGGAAGAACCAGTAAGGCACCAGTTCAATGACCCACTGATCCACAGGTACACCATGGTGCCAGCCAGCAGACTGCACCAAGCCGGCGATCGTCAATGATGTCATCATCAACAAAAAGCCGAGGAACTTGAGCCAATAGTGGGCACGAATCAATCCTTGACTGTGCCATGGGCGGCCTGTCAATCTCGGCATACTGTAATAGAACGCCGAAGTGAGAATGAAAGAGAACGTTCCGAGAAGGGCAAGGTGAGCGTGTCCGACCACCCACTGCGTGAAGTGCAAGTACCAGTTGATCCATCGTGTTGCCTGGAACGGACCTTGGACGCAAGTGACTAGATAGAACATTGATGATGTCACGGCGAAACGCAAAGGCAGATCGGTCACCACCATTCCCCACTTACCTTTCATGGTCATGAAGAAGTTGGTCAACACTGTAAATACTGGAACCAGCAAGAAGATAGAGGAGATGATGGCGATCGCCTTCAGCCACTCAGGCACAGGCGATTGCAAAATGTGGTGCGTTCCGGTTGGTGCGTAAAACAAGGCAATTCCCCAGAACCCCAACATCGATAAACCGTGACTGTAAAGTGGTGCGCCGGTCAAACGAGGCAAAAGGAAATACATCATGCCGACACCAACAGTGGTGAACCACATGCCAAGAATATTGTGTCCATAGAACCAGCCGATGATGGCGTCGTTTAGACCAGGCAGGGCAACGAACGTTCTTTGACCGATGATGTATACAAGCGGAAACCAGAATAACGAACCGAGGAAGTACCACAGTGACACGTATAGCTTTTTGACACGACGATTGACGATCGTCATATAAAGATTCCATGCCACCGTGATCAAACCGATCATGACAATCACGTCAAGCACGGCACCAAGTTCGGCATATTCGCGACCTTCTGTGTTGCCGTTGAGCAACGTACAAAAGGCACCGACCATCATCACGTTCCAAGCCCACATGGTGAAGTTGCCGAGTCTTTCACTCCACAACTTCGTCTTACACAATGTCGGTACCATGTGGAACATAGCGCCGACGTAACCCATAGATAACCAACCGATCGCCACGGCATTGACGTGGAACATTCGTAAGTGAGGCATCGCCAGTTGCGGCACGTTATGAATGAGGTCGGGCATCGAGAATTCGAGTCCAGCAAGCAAGCCTGCGCTCATGCCCCATAGCGACCACCAAAGCGCGGACAGGAAAAAGTTGCGACTAGCGCTTCCTTCCTGATTGCTTAAAAATTTTGCTACTAAACTGTTGGACAACTTGAGCCACCCCCGCAATCGCGAATGCCTGGACTGATGTGGAAAATTCTAGGCTACTGACATCGCAGCAATTTCGCTTCTAACCATGATTTTTCGTTCAAAATTATGGCAGTATGCCTACCCTCGCCTGAAAGACAATCTCTGTTTGATACAAAGCGTAACGCTTGCTCGGTCGATATCGGCAGTCTGAGCTACGTTTCACTAACCGCTTTGCCGCGATCGTTTTCCATGCCTTGCTTTCCATCGCTTACCAGAGCGACAGAATCTCGCTTGTCATCGTAAAAAAAGCAAATCTATAGTTTTTCTCATCAAGTACAAATGTTCAAAAGAATGTTCAGTGAGTCTGCACTTTCGGAGTCTTAAGAACGAGGGATCTACTTGTCCTTGTCAGGATCTTGAGGAGGCGGTTCCTCACCTTTGGAATCCTCGGGAGGAGGTGGTGCAAGATTGATCGAGTTGTACGAATTCATAGCAGATTGGATGCCGTTGCTAGTCCAAAACAATATTGCTTCGGCCGCCTTTTGCACCATCTTATGATACAGCTCCTGATCCCCAACTGGTATGCGAGACAGCACATATTGAGCTCTCGCGCTGCCACCAGGATCCGGACCGACGCCGAACTTCAAACGGCTGAAATCCTTGCTGCCGCCGAGACATTCAATGATTGACTCCACGCCGTGCTGACCACCGGCGCCTCCAGCTTTCTGCAGACGCAGCCTGCCAAGCGGGATTGCGACGTCGTCATGAACAACCAGAAGGTCCTCGAGCTCGATTTTGAAATAACGGAGAATGGCATTTACCGCCCGACCAGAAAGATTCATATATGTTGTTGGCTTGGCCAGAATGACGTTCGAACCGGAAATGTTCAGCTTGCCAACGTACGCTGAAAAGTCCTTCACGATCTTGAACTCAGCACCGTTTGCGCTACCACCCTCGCCAGAGGCTAATTCGTCGATCACTGAAAACCCGGCGTTATGCCGAGTGCCAACATATTCATTGCCTATATTGCCGAGACCGACAATCAATTTAGTAGCCATAGGAAATACCGTGAGTGGTGCGATTCGGGGCGGGCAGGATGTGCGCGCGTCCGCATCAATTCTCAACCATACGACGTCGTGTCGACAAACATTAACAAATATTGGGTCAGAGGCGATCTGCCTGAGGAGCCTGAACCGCGCCACGTGAGTGTATACAGTTGTAATCAGCCATGATCAACTAGCAAAGACAAAGGCTACACTTAATAACGGGTCTGCCAACAATTGGAGAGCAGGCGCCGACACTGATTGTGGTAGCGAGCATACGATGACAGAGACAAATTTCGCCGGCTTTCCTTATTTGCCGCACACCGAAGATGAGCGGCAAGAAATGCTGCATGCAATTGGAGTGCGAAGTTTCGAAGAACTGATCAGTCACATCCCCGCAGATGTCAGAGCCAAAGCCCTCGAACTGAGTGCTGGACTAAGCGAGCTTGAGCTTACCAAGCACGTCTCCGCGTTAGCCGCCAAGAATCGACCCGCTTCGATGTCTGCTTCCTTCTTAGGTGGTGGTTCATATAGAAGATTTGTCCCGGCTGTAGTGCCGGCAGTAATCTCGCGCTCAGAATTTTCTACCGCCTACACTCCTTATCAACCCGAAGTGAGCCAAGGCAGCCTGCAAGTAATTTATGAATTTCAGACGGCGATTTGCCTTTTGACAGGCATGGAAGTAGCAAACGCTTCTATGTATGACGGACCGACAGCGTGTGCAGAGGCTGCATTGATGGCCGCTCGCTTAAACGGTCGCAAGAAAGTCGTCGTCAGTGACACAGTCAATCCCGAATACAGCATGGTCACGCACACTTATGTGGATTCATGCGGATTGGGGTGGCAAACGGCCGCAGCGGCCAATGGCGCCACCAGTATCGAGAATTTGAAGTTAGATGATGATGTTGCCGTTCTCGTGGTGCAGTATCCCAACTATTTTGGCGTCCTCGAAGATATCGCCGAACTGGCTCAAAAGGCGCATGACCAGGGAGCTTTACTTGTCGTCGTCAGTGAGCCGATAAGCCTTGGATTACTGACTTCACCTGGTGAATTTGGCGCCGACATCGTTGTTGGCGATGCGCAACCATGCGGCAATTCCCTCTCCTTTGGCGGACCTTCGGCCGGTTACATGGCTTGTCGCAAAGAGTTCATTCGCCAGTTACCAGGACGTTTGGCGGGTATGACTCTGGATAACCGCGGCAATCGCGCCTTCACTTTGACGCTGCAAACTCGTGAGCAACACATTCGACGTGCCAAAGCGACCTCCAATATTTGTACGAACCAAGCCTTGAATGCCCTAGCCATGCTTGTCTACCTCACAGCCATGGGTCCCGGCGGCTTGAAACAACTTTGCTCGATCAGCGCTCAACGCGCACACTATCTCGCTGATCAACTGACCAAGATCACAGGCATCACTCTGGCTTACAAGCAACCGTTTCTAAATGAGTTTGTCATTGAGGTGCAACAACCGGTGGCGACGGTCTTGAACGCCTTGAAGGATCGAGGCATTTTGGCTGGCCTTGATCTCTCTCAATTCCATCCAGAGTTGAAAAAACATATTTTGATCGCAGTCACTGAAATGAACAGCCGCGAAGACTTAGATAAATTCATTCAAGAATTGAAAACAGTGTGCGCAGAACACAAGCCCAGTGCGAAGCGCGAAGAAAGTACGATGATGACGGTATAATCAACTTGCCGCTACCTTTACTACGAGGCTCAACTCGTTCATGGACCCCACAGAATCGATCACCACGCAAAGAAACGAAATGCCACTAGATCCAAAACCAACTGATGGCACAAACAGTTCCGATGCGCAAAAGAAATCGAAGCCAGGCACAATCCAAGGCTTCATTCGAGAAATAGTCGAACTTGTCGTTGTCACTCTTGTTCTTCTGATCGTGATCCGTTGGGCATTGGCAGAAGCTCGATACATTCCATCGAGTTCGATGGAACCGACTTTGCAAATCAACGACCGTTTGCTTGTTGAAAAGGTGTCAGGACACCTCGGCAAGAAAATTCAACGTGGCGATATTCTCGTTTTCTATCCACCACCGATCGAGTTGGGCGGTCAAGATCTGAAAAACGATCCGCTCACCGTTTTAGGGCGATTGACCGGCTTGCCATTTCTGCCATACGAGCCAGCCTTCATCAAACGGACGATTGGTTTGCCGGGCGATCACATTCGCATTCAGCATGGAGTGGGAGTGTTTATCAACGGACAGCTGTTGGATGAATCAAACTACACGAAAGAGAAACCTAATTACGATTTGAATGTTTTAGGCGACATCGGGGGTCGTTCAACAGACGGTGGCGTTATCCAGCCTTATCGTGCCAATCAATTAGCAGAGCCGATCATCGTTCCACCCGCTCAACTGTTTATGATGGGCGACAATCGCAATAACAGCGAAGACAGCCACGTTTGGGGCTTCCTTGATCAAAAACGGGTAGTTGGTCGAGCTTGCTTGTTATTTTGGCGCCATCTGCAGCCACCGCCTTATCCACAAATCTTGGAAGAGTAATTTCTCGGATTTACAGTCAAATAACTTGCATTTGAACGCATTCTTGAAAGAATGAATGAACATTGGCAAGTGTTCTATGTACCACTGGGTATATAAGCATGGGACATAGTTGCGCGGCTTGGAAAAGAAGGCTCTTCGCCTTCAACAGGAGACAGCAAACACATGACTTCGAGCAAAGACTCTGGTAGACCCAAATATGTAAAGGGCAGCAGCAAAGCTAGTTCGACAAAGATAACGGAGCCATGCACTCCCGCCCTATCCAGAGGTTCTCTTGAAGGCAAGGGCGCCGAAGAGCAAGTTGAAGAGCTCAAGCAGATTGAGTCTGACCTGAACAAGCGTGAAGTGCAGCTGATTGAGCGAGAGATCAAGGCGCTCAGACTGCAAGAAGAACTCGACCGGCTGCGACCCTTAAGCGGTTTGTATCGCGTCGTCAAAGCCATGGCCACAGAGCGCCGATTGGATTCGCTGCTTGATGTAATCACGCGCGAAACGCAAATGATGCTCAAATGCGATCGATGCAGTGTGTTCGTTTTGGAAGCCACTAAACAGGAACTTTGGACGCAAGTGGCACAAGGTCTGATTGGTCATCGCATGATCAGAATACCTCTACAAGGCACAAGCATTGTCAGCGAATGCGCCCGCACCGCGCAAGTAATCAACATTCCAGACGCCTATTCAGACGGTCGTTTCGATCCAGAAGTGGATAAATCCACTGGCTATCACACCAGCAGCGTTCTCTGCGTGCCAATGTTGAATAGAAGTGGCGAAGTAATAGGAGTCTTCCAGGTCTTGAACAAAGGCGGAGGTCCATTCACTAATGAGGATGAGGACTGGCTGCAAGGTTTGACGGCGGTGGCAGCAGGATTGATCGAACAAGCTCAGGCATATCAGGAAATCGAAAGGTTTGTTGATAAGACGCTCGAGACCCTGGCGCAAACCATTGATAGACGTGATCCTCTCACAGCAGGTCACTCCATGCGCGTCACCAATTACAGTTTGTTGGTCGGGCAGGGCATGAGCATTCCTGATGATGATATCGACGTTCTGCGTTATTCAGCGATGATGCATGACTACGGCAAAATCGGTGTACCAGAAGCTGTGCTTTGGAAAAACGGCCGACTGACTCCGGATGAGTATGCCCTCGTGCAGCAACACGCCAACATCACATACGAATTGCTTTCGAATTTGCCCTTCACACGCAGACTTGCATCTGTTCCTTTTGTCGCCTCATGCCATCATGAAAAGGTTGACGGTTCAGGCTATTACAGAGGTTTGAAAGGCGAAGACATTCCTTTCTTAGCGAGAATAATTGCTGTTGCCGATGTGTTTGATGCGTTGACGTCAGTGCGTCACTATCGCAATCGTATGCCAATCGACAAAGTCAGTGAAATCATGCAGTCCGGCAAAGATAATCACTTTGAAGGAGGCTGTGTAGATGCGTTCTATCAACTGCCGGCGCACCGCGTCATTAAGGTAATGGAGTCCGAACGCGCCGAACGCGGAAAGACAGAAGAACGCCCAGACATCGACATCTTCAAAAACACATCCTGGAACCGGCTTGTCGAGCTGCTTTGTGGCTCGAATCCCAAGAAAGGCGAAGATGAATTGAAAGGTTCATTCGAAAAAATGTACAATGCCGGCTTGCCTGCAGATTATCAATCGCTGGATTAAGTTGCACCGCATTCGGTGCCTCCTCGATCCGCATGCGCCACATGATCGAAATACTGACTAAGAGCGTGACAATTATGAGGGCGGTGATTACTCACCGCCCTTCTCGTTATCCCGAAATAGTTTCATCTTTCCAAACTATTATTTAATTTGTAATGCCAAATCAGCCAGTCTAACGGTGTTGATTGTTCACTCTGTAGAGTTGACCGTTCCAACCATTGTTATTGACGGGATTGAATTGCGAATTTGTCAAACCGTGATTGGCATAACCCATGTTGCCACCTTGCTTTTGCAACCATCCACGATATTGTGATTCCTGCCATGCGTTTGGATCACTAGGGTCGATGCCAGGTGCGCCTATGCCACTGCCTAAGTCATATTGTCCGTAGCCGTATTGTCCGTAACCGCACTGTTGTGCACCATTCTGTGCGCCGTATTGTGCCGAAGCGTACTGTTGGTTAAGCAGATTTTGTTGATACATTTGCATTGCTTCTTGGTTCAACAAATTTTGATAGTCATTGTTCCGAGCTTGAGCTGGAGCGGTTAAACTGGTAGCCAGGAATGTGGCTCCAACCAAAAATCCAGCTAGTAGTTTGTTACTCATTGTGTTACTTCCTTGTGCTCCGCCTGACAAAACTAACGACGATAGACATATTGGTTTGATTCCCAACTGAAGATTAACGTTTACTAATTTAAACCCGAAAGGTAGTGTCACCAAGCGATTCAGGGTGCATAAATTACCAACCAACTGGTCGGTTGGCGGGGTACAGGGCTAGAAAGGATGTCGATACTTAGTTACGACATTTCTGAGCAGCTACTTTCCTAGGTAACCAGCCGTTTATGTGAAAATCCTGCCACTACAGACGGTGAGCAGCGAAAATCAAGCAACCCAGTTAGCTGCGCGGTCGACGGTAGTCATCCCAGACACGAATAGCGAGCACGCATAGTTTCCTTACAGTTCGGGCACATTTTCATTATGAGATTGTGTCATCCTTATAAATATCCGAGGATAGCCTATCCAAGGAGCGCCCAGGCTTCTGCACCCGCAGAGCAGCAAGCTGCCCCACTCCAAGCTGCCCGGCCCCTGTCGACATTACTATAGGACCGCTCAAATCATGGGTTCCGACGCCACTTTCCAGCTAGATGAAGCCGTATTGATTACCGCCCTCAAGTCCCTAATAACTGGGCCTGAACTGGAAATTGCGGTGCTCAGACTGAGGAACGACGATGTTGAGGGCGAAGTAGCCGTCAGGCAGAACTCAGTCATCACAGGAGCGCGAATTGTGGGCGTGGATGGCACGGGCATTCAAGCGTTGAGGCGGCTGTTACCCATGACCAAAGGCACGGTCGATGTTGACGACAGCATTTCGGATGATTTTGAAACCGACCTAAAAATCGATTTAAAAAAATTGCTCAGGGATATTCAAGCGGCGAGTGACAAGACCACAAAAGAACAGAGCAAAGCTCAGATTGTTGCGCCCACTCCTATCGAGAAAGACAACGAACCTAAGTCCAGCGACTTTCTGCGCAGACCATTCACAGATGACGAAGAAATAGCGTCAGAAAGCGAAGAAACTGCGACCGAAAGTGTAGAAGTTGATTCAGACGCGGGCGAGACAGAGCTTAGTCAGGAAGTAGCAGCAACGTTCCAGGATGAAGAACAAAACTACCACCAAGAAGCAACCTACCAAGCACCAAATTATCAAGGACAACAGCAAGAAGGACAAGCAGAGGAAGAAGAGGACGGAGAGTTAGAGAAAGCTAGGTTAGGCAATAGCCAAACTCGGACAGGGCTCAGTGCGGCGCCTCTGAACACAAAAGTTGGGAAGATGGCGATCAGCAGCCTAATCAAACGCAAGAAAGCTGACGACACCACAGACAGCCCGGCCAATACAAACCCTGAATCGCCAGATGCATCTGGTATCACCTTCGATATCAAAGAACTTAACAGTATTGCAGCACCAAATCCAAGCGCTGCCTTAGATGCGTCCGGGTCAGATCCACTGGCAGCAGATAAAAAGAAATCCGATCAAACAGCCAAAGTGCGATCAATTTCACTAATGGATGAAAGCGAAGAATCACGCAAAGCCAAAGTCCGCCGAGACGCTATCAGTCAGACGTTGATCAAGAACAAGTTTAAGATAGCGGGAGTGTGCGCAGTCGTAATCGCTAGTATTGGCGGTTTTATTTTGTGGCAGAAATATGCAGAGAACAATTTAGCTGAAAAAATCGATAATGCACTGACACATAATAAGATGGATGACCTGCGAAAATTTGTTGCAGAAGGGTCTGCTCGCTTTCCAAATGTACCTAAATTTCATTTCTATAAAGGCAGGCTGCTGACAAAGGAAGGAAAGATGAAGGAAGCGCTTGCGGAATATCTGCTTGCCACCGATTCGTCAGCTGAACCGTATAACCTGAAATATGTTGCCTTCCGTGCACAAGCTTATAACGCGGTTGGTGACACCACCCATGCACTTGAAGATTTAAATCGTGTGCTTGAGTTTCCAATCACCGATTACAACAGCTACCTAAACCGCGCCGTTGCTTACATGGCAACAGGTAACTATGAAGGTGCCGTTACAGATGCGAAAAGGGCGGTCACTCTTGCGCCTGCGAAGATCTCCAATCATGCACTTCTAGCGGTTGCATATAACATGGCCAAGAAATACAAAGAATCCAATAAAGAGTGGACGTGGGTAATTACGAAGGATCCAAAAAACGTACAAGCATATGTAGGAAGGGCTAGCGCGGAATTCTCGGTCAACCAATCCAAATTAGCCTTCGACGACTTGAGCAAATCAATAGCCCTCAAACCCAATGCTAATGCATATTACAGTCGTGGTATGCAATATGCGCTGAAAAATAATTTCAAAAATGCGATAGCTGATTTTGCAATAGCTCTAAATTACGAACCTAAAAATCCCGTGTACCTGGCAGCACAAGCAAAGGCTTACGCATCTTCTGGTGATTCTAAAAAAGCGATGGCTGTCTATAAAACGCTTTCATCGTTGAAGGGAAATCTGCCACAAGATGTACTCTTAGACCGCATCACTACAGAAATAACGAACCATAATTACAGACTAGCAGCCGAAGACTTGGGCCAACTAGTTGAGAAAGATCCAAAGAACGTAAGTGTGAGACTGAAACACGCCGACATTTGCGAGAAATCAGAGGAATTTACCAAAGCCTATGAAGACTACAGTTTCTTGATTGGTGCTTCTCCTAAAAATGCTTCCTATTATGCCAAACGCGGATGGATAAGTAGCAAACTAAGACACTTCGATCAATCAGATGCAGATTTTCAAAAAGCATCAGGTTTGGATGTAAAAAACAAAAACGCTGACATTTGTCTTTATCGCGGCATGAGTAACGCCGAGCGCGGCGAGTACGGCGATGCCTTGCAGGATATAGCACGCGCATTGAAACTGGATCCAAACAACGCAATTGCAAAACAACAGTCAGCCGAAATTCTCAAACGAAAACAGGCTGCTAAGTAGCGTCCTTGGATTCGTCAGTCGTCGAAACGGTTTGTTCTGCGGTGTTGTGCAGCGCATCACCGTTCGGTGGCGGCTGCAGATCTTGTTGCTGCTCATCGACTGGCTTGATCGAACTTTCTTTCACGCCAGCGGTGCTCGGCTTGGGTTGCCGGAGCATTAACTGCCATGGTAAGCCGATAAAAAGAAACAGAGGCCACAAAATTGGCAGTCGAGCCGTAAGCCAGGCAAACAAATCCCCATTGGAGATTGGACCATATTCTGACAAGCCGACAAGTCGCTGTTGTCCGTCGGCTACTTTGTCGCCCGGCTCAATAGCCTTAATGTTTAGCCGGCCCAGAATATCTATCCCCTCAAGCACACTAGCCTCAGAAGTCTGCCTTTCCGAGGCAGGATCATAAAGAAGTGTCGCAGGGGGACCATACGTAGCGTTTATGCGCTTCTTGATAAAATCCATTACTTTGGTGAGATCTTCAGGATAAATGAACACGATAAAACTTGTCATAAAGATCCATTCGAAGACCGGCAGATTGATTGAATAATCGATCCCTAAGTGCATAACCAACGTGCCGGCCAGCACCCAATAGCGCAGATCGCGAATCCAAATTAGACTGAACATAGCGCCTTCAAATAGAAGCGTGTACCAAGTGAGAAATTTACAAAACAGAAGACTGTCGTAAAGAAACATCGGATGGTTGATCATGTCATCCAGCCGTGTTGCGTAATACACAGCGGTTCCGTCAATCCATTGCGCCCCCGAAATTTTCGCGCAAAACGTGCTCCAGTATGTAATCGCCATTTGCACTTGGATCATGCGCTGCCCCCACTGAGGCACTGGCTTAGGGCGACTCTCTATCCCAAACGTGGGATTTCTCCAACGTTGAATTAACCGATCAACCGAGAAAGCGGCCCCAGCCTCACTGAAAATGAGATATCCTGCCAGCAAACGCATCATCGCATCACCACCATTGATGGCAAATGGCTGACGATTATCCATAGAAATCAGGAAGATGGTAACGACAACTGCTGCTGCTCTCGTCCAAAGACCAATCAGCAGACAAACAACAGCGGCCACAAAAACATACCAAAGGGCCATCACTCCAGTCTCAGTGTTAGGCACCAACAAAAAGATATCGAGGCGCGGTTCGTCAAGCCACCAATAGCGATGCACAGCATCGGCGCTTGTCACACCATGTGGTCCATACCAATCAAGAACATCGGGACCAATGTGAATAATCGCCGCGTCTAAAACTAGCAAGCCGAAGAAAATACGAAACAATCCGATTGGTGTCGGAGTGTCAGGCGCGAACCAAAACTTGAACCATGCATCTACTAAACCCCGTAAGGTCATTCAAAATCCTCTGGCGTGAACTTATATTCGAATATGGCGCTAATTGTATTGTGGTACGGAAGGTTAGTTTGTGATGGGTTCACTGATGGTGGAGGTATGTGCGTGAAGAACCAACTTAAGGACAGCGTCACAGGCTTGTTAGCGGGGTTGTAGAACCTTCTGCCGATGTAACGAGCCAGGTCTGGCCGAAATTCTTTATAGGGTGGGAAGGGCAACGAGTCGCCAGCCCATTTGCGCCACATTTCATCTTTAAACTTACCCGCCAAACCTAACTTAGTGGATCTCGGTAACTCTACCAAGGCTTTGGTACCATCCTCGAAAGTGATGACAGCCGAGGTATGGTGGTTGATGTCTCTTATGACTGGCGAAAATAAATTCCAATTTTGATCCAGGCGCCAATAATTCCAAAATGAATTTATGGGCGCAGTAACTCTATCTCTCCACACCGTGCCAGGACTGAGATAACTCAGTAAGAAGAAAAAATATAAAAAAGTAGGAATGGAGGCAATTATCTGCCACTTCCTTTGGGATAGCAATTCGGCCATTAACTACTCTCCAAGGGCTGGGTGCTAGTGAGACCTAAATCAATGCCGAGCTGATCAACAATGTGAGATCCATCTGTCAACTTTTTAAACCATCGGCTTATTACTAATACGAAAGTTGGTATAACCACTCCCTCCCAGACCATTCGATAACGTCCTTCCACACCGCATTCTTGTTGAAACATCAAAACCAACAACATAGCAAAGCAAAGTATATCTAGTTCATTTAGGCCGCGTCTCTTTATTGCCGAAAAAAGGATGGCAAGTGTAAAAATTGGCCAGAGCCACCTTTCGAAATTGACGATGGAATTAGGAAATTCAACTGGCCATACCAATCCAACCAAAACATAAACGCAATTCTCCAAAGTTAAGTCAATTTTTTGACGGAAGGATAGGTGGTTTTTGTCGGCAACAAATCTAGATTCTGGCGGTGCTCCATAGTCAATCTCGCATTTAAACTCTCCATCGCGTTGAGAAATCCAATCACTAAAAGGCGTTAGTTGCTTAGTGTAATAAGATGGACACCCAAACCAGTAGTCTTCTACTCTCCACTGCCCAGAAAGTCGATCAAAATAGCGGTTCCGAACCTTCATCATCTTTTTTCCACTTTGGAAATAAAGCGCGTTGGATTTTGCCTGCGCGGGCAAAAACATAGACCAGCTGCCCGTGCGACTATAGAACGATATCGGTGGCAAAAGACAAATTACAAGTGTGAGCGCTATGCTTGGCGCTAATCGTCTAATCAATATGGACTGAGTAAATCGTGCTTGCCATAGCGAGAATGGCGTCAGCAACGAAATTGGTGCTTGCGGTGGCGAAACTGGTGCGTGCGGCAGTGAAATTGGTGCTCGCCACAGGTTGCGACACAAGAGGATATAAGTTATCCCGATCAGAGGCGCACAAGTAGCCTTAGTAATAAAACTGAGGCCAGCAAAGCCTGCAAACAACAAGCAATCTTTCAACGCTAAAGTTTCTTTGGCTTTCCATCCGAAGTACAACATGAATCCGACTAATGGAAGCAGTAATGTCTCGTCAAGAAAGTAGGTGTAGAGCTTGATCCAGTCAGGCATCCAAGTTATCAGTGCAAATGCAACCATGGCTATTCTTTTGGTCGGCAAACACAATTTGAACCAAAGATACCAGGCGTAAGCAGTAGTCACAGACATGATGCCGGCATATGTTGCTACAACCGGATGCGATTTGCCGAATATACGAGCCGCGGCGCCAAGCCAAATCTGATAACCAAGTGAATCGGAAATTGAAAATATTCCGAAATCTAAAGCTTCCGTGGCGCTTCGAAAATGGCGATCCGAGTCAGAGACTAGGTGAGCAAAAGGATTGTCCAAAAAAGGATAGCAAAAGCGCAAAAACAACCCGACTACGATCAAGGCCCAAAGCCAATCATCGCCGGTCCAATTGAGTACTGAAAATCGTCGAATCGTGGGCACGATTGGCGGTTCATCATGATGCGATGACGACACCACTTAGATCTTGATTTCCAATATTGAAGTATTTGCCTGTGGTGCGCTCCCTGAGGATATCGAGAACTTGGGCCCGAAAATCATTGACTTGGGCGAATTGGTTGGTTTGGACTTGCCCGGTTTGGCCCGTTGGTCAGAAGAAATCTTAGCGTTTTGATCGTGCCAGGCATCTAACCTTTGGCTGACTAAATTACTCAGATTCATCGCCTTGTCGTCTTCGCCAAGTTCGCTGTATGCCACGACTAAATTTTGCATGCTGCATACTAGCTGCTGTTCGGATTTCGGCGAAGAACTGAAAATTTTCTCTGCCGTGGCAAACTTTTCAATCGCCCTAAGAAACCACTCTTTTCTAAATTTCAATTGTGGCAAGGCTTCGCCAGTTTGTAAGCAACAGAGCCCAAGATTGTTCCAATCTCGTCCTATACGGGGATCTGTTGGCTGTAGATGAGCTTTGTCATAAGCAAGTAGGCGTTCATAAATTGCGATGGCAAGCTCATTACTGCCTCTGTCGAAATACAGCCCCGCTAAATTAAGACCGTCTTGCACAAAAAGTGAATCGTAGGTCGTTGTATTTGTACTTTGGTGCTCTATCCAAACTTCCTCGAGATAAGGCAAAGCCATTTCAATCTTGTTGTTTTGCCATTGAACGAGAGCTAGGTCTCTCAATTTGTCAGCGTTTGCACCAGGAGGCTCTTGCAGTTTTTTCTGCAGTTGACTTTCTTTCAGGTCCAGCTGCACATAGTAGTTGTGAGCTGGACCGTCTACTGGCGTGCCTCCCACCACAGAGAAACTGATCAGAACGGCTTGCGAAACAATGCATAAGCCAAGCAAAGGAAAGAGTAGTTTCGCAAACCGTTCGGACGAGCTCATTTGGATGCTTAACCCGATGTATTGGCTGCATTTGCGGCGGCGGTTTGAGCCGCTGAGTAAGCAGCAGCGGTAGTTGCAGCAGCAGTTGAAGCGGCGCTAGCTCGAGCAGCGGTTGCGCTAGGTGCATTAAATGCGGCGCTCGTGGCAGCGGCAACGGTAGCAGCGCGAGTCGCAGCAGCAGCAGAAGTGGCAGCAGCGGTGGCAGCTGCAGCGGTAGCTGCACTTGCGGTAGCGGCAGCGGCAGTGGCGCGAGCTGCAGTCGCACTAGGTGCATTGAAGGCGGCGCTTGTGGCAGCGGCAACGGTAGCAGCGGCAGTCGCAGCAGATGCGGCCGTGGCAGCACGAGCGGCAGTCGCAGCAGGTGCGTTGAAGGCGGCGCTTGTGGCAGCGGCAAGAGTAGCAGCGGCAGTTGCAGCACTTGCGGTAGCGGCAGCGGTGGTAGCACGTGCTGCCGTTGCACTAGGTGCATTAAAAGCGGCGCTTGTGGCAGAGGCTACAGTAGCAGCGGCAGAGGCTGCAGTAGCAGCGGCTGCGGTTGCAGTAGCAGCGGCTGCTGTAGTGGATGCTGCGGCTGCAGCAGTGGCAGCAGCGGCTGTAGTAGACGCAGCTGAAGCGGTAGACGAAGCTGTTGCGGATGACGATGTCATCGCCGGAGACGGATTAGCGGGAACAGGAACTGTGGCTACTCCACTGGGATTTGCAAGAGGTGTAAAAGGCACGCCTAAAATCGGGTATGTGTAAGTTCTTCCGTAGTCAAAACCGGTTTGACTCATCTTTGAGCCGAAGAAATTAATTAACACTGGTGCCGTGATTCTGCATCGAGCGGTGACTGAACAGTAGGGTGAACCTGACGGGGGTATTGGCGCGGGGCCCGTGTTGCCAGGGTTGACCTCATAGACAAAATCGGGGTTCGTTATAAAATTGGTATGACCATCACCCAAGGGAGGACGATTCATGCCCGCAACCGGGACTGGTCCATCGGCCCCCGCTATCCCATTGACCGAAGGCTGACTGACGATAGTGCCATCAGCATGGTGCGAGAACGCAGCCGCCCTGGCAGCATTATAGCCATTCAGCGCGTCGTTAGTGGCACCAGCTGCACGAGCAGCATCACGGGCGGCGGCATCAAGTTCGCTAAAACCATAAACCACCATGAAAATATCAATAGCGAGGGCTAAAAAGACAACCATCAACAAGGCAGTTGCGGCAACTTCAAGCGATAGAGCTTGTCCTCTGGTTTTTCTTATCTGTTTGTTCACGACATCCACCTTTTACTGAATAGCACAGAGAGAACGAGCGATGGTTTGAAACGCCTGGTCAAGTTGAGAGGCATTGGTTACGGAGATATAACTAGCATTATTACCAGACAAGTAAGCGATTCCATTTGGGGTTGCTGCAGTGTCACCAAGCAAGTTGTTTTCGGAGGTCTGGATTGCTAGATTTTGTGAAAGTCCAATCGTGTAGATCGGAACCCCATATGGAGCATTCTTGGCAGCAGCCCCCTGAAGGGAGGCAAGTGCGTCTGACCCAGCTGATGGCAGAGGTCGGTTCGACACTCCGTCAGTGAACAGAACTATGGCGCGCTTGGCAGTCGGCCGCACAAGAGCACTACCTGGTATCGCCAACTGACCCAAAGCCGTTGAAAGAGATTCGGCGATGTCTGTAGAGCCTTCAGCCCTGAGAGGAAATAACAGCGGATCGTAGACAATCGGTGGGGTATAAGTAGAAGCTCCTTCAATACCCTTGGTTACATCTTGGAATTGTTGAGTGTTGGAATTGGTCTTGCTTAACGGCACCATTGGATTCGGGAATGTACCCGTACCGCCGGTCGGATAAGCTTTGCTGAGATTGTCATTTGTGTCTGAGAAGACATCGGTCGGAGCAGTGCCAGGCGTGGTAGAGAAACATACCAAACCAAAGTGAGCATTAGAGCTGATGTTCATCGTATTGAAGAAGTTATAAGCGGCATCCCGAGCAGTGGATATCGGCAGAGCATTTTGCAGCACGTAAGTCTCATAGGCTCCAAAGTAACCTGTTTTGGGAGGTTGCCCGATCGCGACGGGGACAGTATTGCCACATGCGGATTTCAAAGCAATCAGGTTTTCCATATTGCCACGTTGTGCTTCTACTTCCGTTGCGTACGAATCAAATATGAAGGTTCCCTGCGGCGTAGTGACAGATTGAGGGAAAGACATAGTGATTATCATGTCGGTAAAACCACCAGTTGGATCCTGTAGTTTTGGGTTCAACTGAACTCCTGTTACCGGATTAGTGCGGTCTACGGTAGTGGCGGGGAACTGATAATTGCCTGGTGGCATTCCTTGTTCTGGCATGCTGACTGGGCCAGCAGGATAAGTCGTATTGGAGCGTAGTCCTTTTAACCGGCTGAATGTAAACGCAGGGGCTGAGGCATCAGGTGTTTCAGACCAGGTGAAGCCATTTCGGTTGGCGCCTGCACCCTGATATGTAGCATTCTCAAGATTCTGCGGTGGGTAGATATTGAGAGAGGTTCCGGTCACTGCAGGAACGAGAACACTAAACATGACTCCTTGCCCAAACTTGCCAGTAGAGCTGGTGGGTATGGAATAAACCATCTTTTGCCCGGCAGGTGAGGCGGCCTTATCCCAGTAGCGGTTGATGAAAGTTATGTTGGTTTGATCGTCCATTGAACCAGAAATATCTAGACAGAGAATGACGTCTAATTGTGGAAGACCACCGTTAGAAGTGGACTGTAGAGTGAACTGACTCTGCACAGGCAAAATCTTAGAAACAAAAATAGGTGCATCAGTATAGAACGACTGCACGGATATGGTGGCAGCTGGCGTTCCAGTTGCGACTTGTGCGCCGGTCTGATCCAAAAGAAGAATATTCAAAGTCGCATTGTGCAAGGCAGGCGTCTGAGGAGATGGAGGCCTTGGATTATAAATAGGATTAACATTGGTCGCACTGAATGGAGTCTGAAGAATACTGTTGAACTCAAATGTCTGAGCAGCAGCGGTCATTGCAACCTGCTGACGTGTCGCATAGGGAATCACGACGCCCAATGCGTCTTTTTCAGGCGAGCTAGCCATAGCTGCTGTGCCGGAAAGCGCTGCCGAGTCGGTAATGTTCCGAAGCTCTTGTTGAATCAAGAAACTGCGCGTAATCTCAAATCCCAGCAATCCCAGCGGAAGAATAACGAAAAATGCCAGAACAAGCATCAGCACGATTGTGCTGGCGCCTCTGTTCTTTCTTAAATTAGCCTGTCGATTCATCGGGCGATCCTCGTAATCAATGTAGTTGGGTTATTGGGTTAATCCAGCGGTGTTCTCGACGTAGCATTGATAAGTCATCTGCAATGGTACGGGAGCAGTTAATCCAGGTACTTTCAAGCCTTCCCATTTTCCGTAGAAAAACGGTTCAACTGAGGTTTGAGCGATGAGTCGTATGAAGTAAGCATTTGCTGCAGGGTCTGGCGGAGGTGAAACTGGCAACTTTGAAGCAGTCTTCTTTTCGGTGCCCGTAGGCAGCGGCTGAGTGATTATATAGATAATTTCTGTGCTTGTTGGATCAATTCCGGTCCAAGCAGCTTTGTCTTTGGTCCATGCCGTAGCTGCATTGGTTTGAGCCAGCGAGAATGTTGGCGATTTAGCAGCTTGATAGCAAGCGTCGCGGACAGCGAAGTAAATCATTGAAATACGATAGCCAATCATTCCCAGTCCCATCATAGGTACGAGGAGACCAACGAAAATTAGGTACAACGTGGCGGGGAATTCTGCGATGACCGAGCCATTTTTTCTTCTATTTGTTCGCTTCATATATAAAGTCACGGTTTCACCCTACTAAAGAGGTCACGGAACGATATACCTTCGAACTGAACGCATACGTCGCCTACGACTGTTATGCCCATTTTCCAAAGTTTATTCCTTATTGCTAACCTATCACGCAGTAAAATGTTTGGTCAATGGCATCCGACGATCAAGGCAAGCGATCTGACGAAGGTTCGCCCTGAGCCTAGAGCACAATCACCCCCCTCTGCGCACATGGCTAGACTCTAAAATGCGGAGAGAGGCGTTGTAATCGTAGAGTTTGTGGGTATATTCAACTAAAGTCTTTCCTCTGGGCTAAGGATGGCAGACTTTCAGACCGGATGAGGCGCCAAAGAAACACGCGTGATCCAGTAGACAACCTGCTCGACATCATTGGCTGACAGACGCTTTTTTCCATAATCCTTCAAATTATCTAGGAAGTTCATTCATGGCATCGCCAAATTCCGACAAAGTAACTGACGACCCACTGAGTCACGGAACTGACGACAACTCAAGCGAAAAAGCAGAGCCTGTGTCAAGTTGGTCGTTGTTGAAAGGTCTGGCTCGAACTCCTGAGAAGCAACCAGAGAAACCGGACGAATCGACCAATGCGCTTGCGAAATTGCTTAGCGCAGGAGCAGATAACCTGGAACAAGTCTCGGCAGAACAGGAAAGTGAGGCGCTTTCAGAAACACTACCTAGTCATCCAGACGAGACTGCATCTGAAGATAAAACTTCGCTAGCTGACGAAGTTGCACCCGAGTCTAACTATGTTCCAGAGGCTCTTGACGCTATTCCCTCCCCATCAGTGCCACCACCCGCAACTATTCGATATGCGCAAAGCATAGCGAGAGCAGAAGAGATGGGGGCCGAACGAGCCCAGAAATCGCAGGAAGAACAAAAAACGAGCCGCAGCAGACAAGCTGCTGCCCCGAGGAACAAAGTCAGCGTCGACCCAACCGCCTTTATACGCTCTCATGCTCTGGTAATTTGCATTTGTGTTCTGGGCGCTTCGGCGATTTATTTCTTAGTCAATTATTTTGCTTCGATGAACGCGAACAAAAGCATCGCCGAGGCTTCCGTGTTACTTGATAAAAAAGAATATGTCAAAGCGCTTGAGTCTGCGAACGCGGCAGTTACAGCCAATCCACAAGAGGCGACTGCATATTACGCCCGAGGTCGAGTCTATCAGGCTTTGAAATTATTCAAAGAAGCAAGTGCCGACTACCAAAAGGGGTTGTCACTGCACTCAGCCGATCCAGAAATATTAAATCGTATTGGTTCAGTTTATCTAGCAAATGGCGATTACGATCTAGCCATCGATCTTTACAACGGTCTTTTATCGTCGAAGACTCAATCGCCGCGAGATTATCAATATGCCAATAGAGCTATCGCCTATACGAAGACAGGACAATATCAAAAAGCGATCGACGATTTCGAGCAAGCGATCAGAATGAACTCAAAAGAAATTAGTTTTCTTGCCGGCGACGCGTACGCTTACGCTCAGCTGAAGAAGCCAGTGCAGGCGATTTCCATTTACAATTCCGTTCTCAGTCGTCAGCCAAAGAATATTGATGCGTTAGTGCACCGAGGATGGTGCCATTCCCAAATGTCAGAAGATGCATTGGCTCTGGCCGATATGAGAAGAGCTGGAAAAATAGCGCCTAAAGATGCACGTCCACTGTACTTCGAAGCGAGGTTTTGGTCCGATCGTAAGCAACCAGCAAAGGCCATGGATTATTTTAACAAAGCGATCGCCGTAGACTCACAATCGTCCGAAGCCTATCAGGCGCGCGCTGAGTTGCTCCTAAAGGGACATGCTTACGAAAAAGCTTATTCAGACTATTTGGCTCTAGGCAAACTTGGTGCAAACTCGCTGAAATACTACAGTGTTCTCGCCACATTGGCTGAAAAACTTGGCAAGCAAGAGCAAGCTGCTGCTGCCTACACCAACATTCTCAAGACAGATCCAAAAGACTTGAAAGCCCTAGCTGGCAGGGCTGGAGCGCTTGTAACTATGGGCAAGTTTCAGAATGCCCTTACTGACTGTGGCGTTATCTTGAGGCTGTCGCCTAACAATTCGCAGGCTCTTTATCTAAGGGGTAAGTGCGAAGATTCAATGGGCAACTCCATCTCTGCGATGAATGACTTTACCGCAGCGATCAATGCTGACAACAAAAATGCAAACGCTTTTTTAAGTCGCGGCAACTATTATCTCCAACAAAAGGACTGGATCAGCGCTTCAAATGACTTAGAACGAGCAATTGCCTCGAATCCATCTCTAACTGAAGCAGTTACTAAGCGTAACGTAGCGCAGGCCGCTATGAAAAAATTCAGCGCTGTTAGTGTAGATCTGCCGACCAGAGCTTCAACACGGTACACAGCAAAAGTTCTTGCCGCTATGACAGACAAGGAGCTGGTTGAAGTTGGATACAAACAACTCACCAAGGGGAACGCCATGGATGCCGTCGCTCTCTTGCAAGCAGCTGTTAGCCGCCATCCTAACGACCCAGTTTCAAGACGATATTTAGCGCATGCTCTTGCGGACTCAGGTGCAAGTACGGCCGCACTTGAACAATTTGACGCTTTAGTTTCCCTGGGTGGACTGCAGGATGCCGATTTTTACCAACAAGCTAAATGTTACAAACTTGCAGGACAGCCCGATAAAGCCATTGAAATTTATTTGAGAATTTTGGTGAGCCGACCAGCAGATGGTAGAGCTTTGCTGGGACTGGCAAAAACCTATGCTGATTCGGGAGAACCACAGAAAGCGCTTAAAGTTTGCGAAGACGCTATGAAGGGACCGAGTGCTGGTGCCGTTCGCGAGTTTTATGCTTCACTTAGGGAAGAAGCAATTCATCCAAATAATGGCGCGGCTGGCAAAGCCGGCATCGACATTGGCGGTTAAATCCTTCCCATTCAAAGATCGCTATCCTCGGATAAAATGGCGATTCAACTACGCCTTGGATGGATCATGTTTTTCAATAAGTTCGCCATTTGTGCCTCCACGCTCTCCTTGCTGCTTGCCCTGAGCTTAGGCGCTGTTTGCGCTCAGCAAACCGCATCGTCAAATTTAACAGGCGAGATCAATGATTCAGCGCCAGTGCAGAAGTCGAACGAGAAATCATCTGATCACGGATTTAGCACGAGCGATTTTTTGCCTCCAGAACGCAAAGGCACAATCAAACCTGAAACCGAAACGAAAGTGGCAGTCAAAGTGGTGATCAACGTTCCACATAATTTTGAAGCGATTAACGAATTCACTGTCTATCCTTATCCAATGCTGCCACCACGCCAGAAACAGCAGGTCAAAGGACTTCCTGAGACGGAAAAGAACGGCTTAAAAAACATGTTGATCACTTCAGGTTACACCCAAAGAACGCAGGCGTTGCGCGCTTATCCATTCGGTGGATGGCGCTGGCAATACGCGTATAAAGCGGCTTTGCGAAGAAGCGGTTTAGGTTCTCCACATGTCCTGTCCGAAATGTATACGTGGACAAGTGAAATGATGCCGTACATAAAAACGGAATGCATCCGCCTTAACCTCGCTGAAAAAGAGAGGATGAGACTTTATCGACGAGCCAAAGAAGATTATGACGAAACTAGAGTTGACAGCGAAACCGAGTCGGTCAGAAAAGGTCTATTTCCTGTTGACGTGCAGATCCAGAAATTCGATGGCAAGCAGACACGTTTTGGCACTGTGAAGGTGCTGCCAGGCTCGTGGTGGTTGATCGGGACACATAAGGTATCAGGACTGACATATTATTGGAATATGCCATTTGTAATTGATACTGATGAACCGCCGAAGACTCTCGAACTCACCGAAGCAAACGCAATGGTTATTGAAGGTGCGTGGTAATCAGCTCGTGCACCACATGATGATGGAAGTCACTTGGCCCATTGAATGGTGCTCACTCTTTAGGTTCCGCTCTTGAAGCGGGTTGTTCTTCTGTGGTTTTCAATTTGGCCGCAGTAGCCTGGTCGGCCAATTCCTTTGCAAGAGCACTTTGTATGCCCCTCAATTCTTGAATTTGACTCTCGGCGGTGACCTGTTGCAGCCCTTTTGTACAAGCAAGACTGGCGCTTTCCTTGTAACCCTCGGACTGACACAATTGGGCTAGTTTCACCAAAGCGGCCGGTTCAGTTGAATATTTATCGATCAGACGATCAAAGGCATTTTTGCATTGTGCTTCGCTGCCGATCGTAATTAGTGTTTTAGCCATGGCAAGCTCATCATCGGGATCTCTGCCCATTCCAAGTAAGGCTCCAAGTTGGGCAGCTGCCTCCGTTCCTTCGCTGTTAGCGACGTAGGCGCTGAACAGATATCTGTGCGCCGGGCGATCGCTGGGATCTAGTTGCACAGCTCTCAGGAACGCGACGAGAGCGTATTCGATGTCACCACGGTGCAAGGAGTCATATCCTTTGCTCAGTAACCCGGCAAGGTTCATTCCTCCTAGTTCGGCAAGTTGAGCTTTACTGAGCCCGTTTCTCTTCATTCTAGGGGCTGAGACCGTAGCCAGACTCGAAGATTTGGACTCACACAACGCCAGTTTCTCTCTCGCGTCAGTCAACGAAGAATTTATTCGCAATGCTCGCCTAAAATCCGCAGCAGCACTGGAATATTGTTTGTTGGATAGATAGATCTCGCCTCTTCTTAGATAAGCTTCTGCATTGTTTGGATCTATTGCGATTGCTTTGAAATATTGATCAATAGCCGAGACCTGATTGCCCGAAAGCTTTTGGTAAACGCCGCTCTTCACCATGGCCTCCGAGTTTCGAGGTTCAAGTGCCAGGACCTTTTTGCAATCACTTAAGGCCAGACCATATTGTTTTAAAATGCCGTGACAGTCGGCGCTTTTCAATAAATAAGATGAAGGGTGTTGCCAATCGATCACGGCAGCCAGCTGTAGATCCTGAATCGCACTTTGGTATCGATGCAAGCGCATTAAGAGCTGAGCACGCTGCATATAAAACGCCGGAGTGGCCCTAAAGTGCGAAATCGACGCGATCTTCATGTACTCGTGCAGCGCTTCTGTTACATCGCCTCGGGCGCTCTCTAAAATCGCTTTTTGTTTGTAGGCCTCCTCATTTTTGCTGTCGTAAGCCACGGCAAGATTGAAGTCGGCCATGGACTGATCGTATGCATGGAAATGCGCATAGTGCAGCCCACGGTAGAGATGCACGAGCGAGTCCTGCGGTTTCAATAAAATCGCTTTGTTGAGATCTTTCAAATCGTGAACAAAGTCATTTGCCAACTGATTGGTGCGTGCCCGCACAACAAGTGCTCCAACGTTATCAGGATCGATCTTGAGAACATTTGCGCAGTCATTAATGGCTTTGTTGTATTGCCCCGCTCCCTGATAACACAAAGCCCGCTCTATGTAGGCAGTCGTGTTTTTAGGAAACATATGCAGACACTTGGTCAAGTATTGGAGACACAATTCAAATTGATTAGTTCTCCTGAAAGCAAGTCCCATACTCGTCAAAGGCGCTGGTCCTTGATCGAATATATAGGGCTGCAACTGCAAAAGTTTGGTGTAGTCGCGAACTGCGATTTCGTTCTTGTTCAAAACGACCGCGGCACCGGCATGTTTTTCCAATGCTTCGACGTTGTTAGGGTAAAAACTCAGGTATTTATCGTAGTCTTCGAAAGCCCTTTCATAGTGACTTAAAAAATAGTGACACCGCCCGCGGTATAGATATGCATCGCTGCTGCCGTCATCAAAACGAATGGATCTATCGAGCAAAGCGACGGCGTCTCTATATTGATGAGCGTCAGTCTTTCGAATTCCTTCGGCCAGGCACTGTTTCATTAGTTGATTAGTGAGCATGCTCATACAAACATACGTAATACACAAGACCGATACGCCAATGGCAATCAGTTCACGGTACGTGCGCAGCAGCCCCACAAGCCTATTGGCCTGTCGAGTCGTTTTTTGTTTTGGAGACTCCAAGGAACCAAGTTTATTTTGAGTACTTTTGATGCTCGCTGCAAAAGCGATTCTATTTATTGTCTGAGATTTTGGGCGGCTTACTTGAATGAACGACGCCGATTCTGTAGGCACTTCATATACTTGCGTTTCGGTATTTAGAAATTCAACAGCTAACTTTTCAATTGCTGTCAAAGTGTCAACGCCAAGATTGTCCACATCTTTTGGGTCAACCTCTATCCCCGGTTTACCAAGCAAAGCTGGTAACTGAACGACTCCTGGGGCCAATTTAGAGAGGTCGAGCCGTTGAACGGCTTTCATACCTGTGACGCTTTTTCTGAGAAGTTGAGAAGCTACATTGCCTACTAAAGGATTACGCGCTGACGGTTGCTCAGCATCGGACTGCACAGTAGTGAGAAGATCTGCGGTATCACTTGAGTCGTTAGCTGCCACTATATATGATGGCGCGCATTGAGCCAAAGCAGCTCCTGGAGTACCCTTCGAACTGGCAAGCCCTGAGCTGAATATTTCTTTCTCCAAGGAGTTATCGTCTGACTGCTTCATAATTTTGATCGACACTGAACGTATGTTGAGCATGCTGCGCGACATTTGGGCGTGATCGCCAGAGTTGTCATTATCTCACCTGGTCCGGTTTTGCGCAGGTAACACCATCAAAACTGAACTCTATTTAATAGCCGTTACTAGGAAATTGTCGAAGGGCAAAGTCATCGTATGTGGTGACTCCTGATAATTTCAGGACAGTCGGTCGCGTGTATACCTAGCCAGTCATATCAATTCGGCTAAATATGAAGAGGCGCATAGCCATGGGTTTTCAGAAAAATAGAAACAACCGGCATCGTCGCACGCAGGGAGCGCACACTCTTGCTGAGTTCGGACCAACGCTCTTAATAGCATTTTGCATGCTGATACTGCCCCTGTTAGCCTTCGGTATGATTGGTGTCAGATTCTTATTCGTGCTCAATGCCGCACGCTTGTCCGTACAGCAAGCGGCTAGATGCAAAACTTTTCTCGTTGACACGTCGCCAACTGATCGTTCAGCAGTGAACACTGCCACAACAGTAGCGCAAAACTCAATCAACGGAATTGGTGCCGGACTAGTGACTCTTACCCAGACTGATGTGTACATCAAGGTCTGTCCGCTTGGTGCGGGACCTGCTTCAGTTACGACCCCAGGGCGAAACACTCCGCTTCCTGCAGCTGCTGACGCAACAGCAAATACTTACAATTGCGAATGCATTCTGCAAACTGTTGTGCAGCCTCTCTTTCCTGGAGCGAGGAGCATTCTAGGAGGCATAACAGGATTCGACAAACCGATCATCGCGAACGTTCGGATGGATTGTTTTTTTGAGAACGAGACCAACTTAAATCAATGAGGTTTTCGCTAACTATGCGTAAGAAAGTGAAGCTACGAGGGCGCCATGGCGTAAGCGCGATCGAAATTGCCATTGCATCATTTTTTCTCATTGTCATTGCGGCAATTGCTGTCGATATGACGGTACTGACTATGGGGTTCACGATGTTGGACACAGCGGCACGAGATGCGGCTCGCGCAGCTGGTTCGCAGCAAGACCTCGCCAAAGCGATCTTGGCTTCCACATCTCAACTATCCACACACCAGACAGATGGAGTGTTCATCAAACAGCCGACCCTACAGGGGCTCGTCTCACCTGATTTCGTCTATCAAGACTTTGCTCCACCCTCGCCACCACCCAATCCTAATCAACTTTCCTATGTAACGGTAACTGTCAAAACAGACATTAGATTGCCGGTTAACATTTCGTTTTTCGGCCTCAATTTGCAAAACTCGACCACAGGCGGCTATTTCACAATAGCGCGACGGTACACGTTTCCAATCGTAAAAGAAAAATTCAGATAATTACAGATCAATAGGAAGAGACGATTATGCACTCTAATATTCACAATATTCGATGTCCTAGAGGTCTTGCAGTCACTGCACTCATGGCATTCATAGCGGTTCTAATAATTGGCCCGCTTTCAATGTTCGTTTATGAAATGACCCAATACAATTTGGCCAGACAAGAGCTGAAAGCGTGCGTCGACTCAGCCGCCCTAGCTTCAGCATGCTCGACTACATCGTCCACAAGCGCGATACCGTCGGTAACCCAGTTAAGGGCGATGAATCAAGCAATTGATATGTTCCGTCAGAACACGATCTTAAATGCACCCCTAAGCATGACTTCTACAACGCCTTCGTATGGCACCACTAATCCCACATGGACACCTGTCGGTAACCAATCGCAGTTGTATTTTGAGTTTCTCGATCCGACCACGAGATTGACCATTGCGTTCGGTAGCCCTAATGGCAAAATTGTTCGAGTTTTTGGCAGTTTCGCCTTCGTGCCAACGTTTCAAAAATTCATAGGATTAGGAGCGGGCCCGTATCTGGCTGTTGAGACATCTGATGGTGGCTTACCTTTGTTGGACGTTATTTTATGTTTTGATGTCTCAGGATCGATGGATGACTTCACGAAGATAAGTTTAGTCAATCGATTCTCTAACGGTCCGGCCGGATTGCCCGCAGGCAACAATAATGGCTACGATATTTTGCCAGGCACCAGCGGCACCACCAGAGGCCAGGGACCGCTATATGTTGCAACCGGCGCCACCAACCCATTAGGATCCGCACTCAACGCCACCTATCCTATGGACATCGATTCGGCAATAGGGCAACCGATACAAGGACCCTACATCATTAACGCGCCGGGACATGGCGTCCATACCGGCGCTCCGCCTGCCCAGACCAGGTTATCAACGGAGTCGACTGCAACAAATTTCACAGACTGCGTCGTCAACCTTGACGGCTCTGACAAAGAATCACTAGGCATCACAATTAACGGCCTTAGCTTTCCTGCAGATGACGTCGCTACACACAAAGGCTTAGGTGTGCTGGTGGAAGCTTCACGTGGCAATTTGGAAAGTATCGCCGTGGCGAACGCTGCAAAAGTTCCGTGGCAAACCTGGGGAATTACTCCGGGTCCAGGCTGGTTTCAAGCCTACTATCAAGCGGCTATGTCAGCGCAAACTGGTTTCCCTTCCGCTTCCAGAAGTGTGGTGCCGTTGAGACATCCAATTGGTGACGCCATCGTCGCTGCTCAATCATTCTTTGGAGTATTGAGCAATAACGCTGATGTGCACTTTGGTCTAGTCACCTTTTCTAGTGTTGCCGGCGACAGTTCGACAAGTTTTGTCGGTTCCGAACCCTATTTCGAGGCTGGAATCAACAAGGCCTATAGCGCCGAAAATACCCCTACATTTACAAATACCAGCTCGTATCCAACCGAACCAATCCGAGCCATCAATCCGGCGATCAGACTAAAACAAACAGCTGGTCCCGCGTTTAGCAACTATTCAGGCGTCACTCCTGCTCCTACAGACACCGTGGATGGTGCACTGTTTGCCAGCACAGGCGGTCCTCTACCTTTTGGCATGAGTTCAGTGGTAGCAGAAGGCGGCACTAATATTCAAGATGCGCTAGCTCGTGCTCTAGCCATGCACCTTCGCTCCAAACCTACCGACGCCGCGTCAACGCCTCCACCAACAAATTATCCTGGCTTGGGCGCGTCGCTAGGCAGAAAAGGTGCCACCAGAGCGATTGTGCTATTTACGGATGGGTTGCCAAACGGCGGCGGTGACGCTGGCCTCAGCGATCCTAACTCGCAGACGGTCGCGAGAGCTGCAAAATTGGCAGGCGTCCCGATTTACACCATTGGGCTATGCTTGACACCAACTTTGCAAGCATCCCAAACCACGGTTCTTACGGATGCAGCAGGATCCACTGGAATTGCAGCACTGTCTGGAAACGGGGCTACATTTAACCAGACCACCGACCCGGCCAGATTGAATGCTGTATTTCAAAACGTAGCTCGCCAGCTCGTCCA
Organism: Candidatus Melainabacteria bacterium; assembly: GCA_003151275.1. The sequence goes on along the minus strand of PLXC01000136.1, from coordinate 28,977 downwards.
ACTGGTTCAATAGGCGTTTAACAAAGGACCTATCACTAAAGGTCTACTGAGGGCGGCTTGTAATCAGCTCGTGCACCATAACTTGCACTGTCGGTTTCGATTGCAATTTTGATCGAATAGCTTTTACCGCCACTTCGCGCACGGCGGATCTTAGAGCGTTTATGTCGAAGCGCTGCGGCTCTTGATCACCGACTTGAGCTGGTGTTTCCATACGCTGAACAGCTTGTACTATTGCTTGAATAACTTCCACGCGAGCGGTTTCCCATTCTGACGATTTTAAAAATCCTGCCGCTCCAACCTCGATCGTGGGACCGCTGACAAGCTTTCCATCACTGTCTACTACTAAACCAACTGTGACAATGCCCTCAAGGCTTAGGGAGCGTCGTTCATTGACGGAAAACAGACTGACACTCTCGCCTTGATCACGATTAAATAAAACCGCTTGCGCCTCGATAGTACCAATAACGGTGGCAACACCATTATCGATTTCCAAAATGTCGCCGTTTTTCAAAGGAAAAATACTCTCGCTAGGCATTCCCCACTCATTCGCCATTTGAGCGTGGTGCATGATGTGGCGCCCTTCACCGAGAGCTGGAATGAAGTATTTAGGATTGGTAATTGAAAGCATAAACTTCAATTCTTCGCGACTGGCGTGTTTGGAAACGTGCACGCCCTGCCGAAAACCGTAAACAGTCTTGACTCCCATAGACAAAAACTGGTCGAGAATCATCGCCATCTGTCTTGATCTTCCAGATGAAACTTCAGCGCTATAAATTACGGTATCGCCTTCTTTCAAGATCAAATCTTTGTAGATAGAGTCAGCCAGATCAACGATTACGCCCATCGCGTCACCATCTTGACCAGTAGCCAAGATCAGAGTTTGGGCATCGGGAAATTTGTGCACCGATTCAAGACTAGATTCAATACTTCGATCGTATAAAAGATTCCCGGTGATTGCAGCAGAAACGGCTGTTCTGATCAAAGTTTCACCGAGCAAGGCAACTTTCCTTCCCGTTTGACTGGCAATATCAAAAAGTATCTGCAGTCTATGAGTGTTCGTGCCAGGAAGCACAACAATGACTCGACCAGCTGCTTGCTCTATGGTTTTTTTAAGAACTGGAATGACTGCCTTTTCAGAAGGTGTATAGCCCTCGCTTTCGATTCCAGCGGAGTCGCCAATCAGCAACAAAACGCCGTTGTCGCCTGTTTGAGCCAGCCTCCTGATATCCATATGGCGGTTGTCGACAGGCGTCTGGTCGACTTTGAAGCTGGAAGTGTAGATCAACGTACCTTCGGGCGTGCCTACCTTGAGAGCGCAGGCGTCGGCAATGGCATCGTTTACTTGCACCCATTCCACTTCAAACGGACCGATGTGGTACGCAGTGCCGATCTCAACAGTGTCGACTTCAGGACAGGCAAAACCGGTGTCCTTGTTATTCACAATCGAGCACTGGGCCAGGAAAGTCGAAACAAATCTAGGACCCATGATTTTTGGAATGTTCAGATGATGGAGCAAATACGAGACTGAGCCGCAATGTTCGTCATGAGCATTGGTCAAAACAAGCGCGACAATGCGTTCCTGGTTGGCTTTTAAGAAATTTGTGTTCGGGAAAAGTAAATCAACACCTGGCATGTCTTCTGTGGGATAGGCGGCGCCTGCATCAATGATGAGGATTTCACCGCCATAGGTCAGAACCCACAGTACCTGACCAAGTTCACTCTGGCCGCCAAGAGGTATGACAGCCAGGCTGTCATATTTGAGATCCGCGCCACCCGTAACAATATGAGCCACTAAAGGACTCCAGAAGCTAGAGACCATACAATTCTATAGGTGTAGGAGCAAGAATCCCTCATTATCCAAAACAGCGTAAAATTTCATCATCCGGCAAATGCCCAAGATACAGCCGCCTGCACAAAAGAGAAAACCATGCCGACAATCACCGAATCGATAAAGCACCTCTTATACCCAGCGTCCACGCGCCCTGAAATGAAGAACGCTCCATCAATAATCCAGGCGGGCGGCGAGGATAGGGTCATTACCTTCGAGCAATTCGAAAAACTGATCGATAGCGCTCATAAGGCACTTGCCGAGCAGGGCGTTAAAAAAGCGGACAAAGTCATGCTCACGGCGCCGAACTGCCCAGAACTAGCGGCCGCAATCGCCGCTACCTGGCGACTAGGTGGTGTGGCCATTCCCGTGGACTTTCGGATGACGTTGCCTGAAGTGATCAACGTCGCCAAACAGATTTCTGCGGCTGCACTAGTGGCATCCAGCAAAGTAATTCCAGATTTCGAACAGACGTTAGCACCAGTCACCGAGAATGGTACCAAACTTATCGATCTCGCCAATATCAATGAGAACTCTTCACCACTGCCAAATGTTTTGGATAAGTTGTCTCCTGATGAGCCCGCACTGATTATCCTCACATCCGGCACCACCGGGATTCCCAAAGGGGCAGTACACGATCTGAATACTCTCGTTCAAAACCTGCAAGACCTCGGCAATCTGGTCAACATGGATGAAACGAAAAAAGGACTGCTTCCTCTTCCTCTCAGTCATGTGTTTGGTTTGGAAGTTACTTTTGTCTGCGTCATCACTGGAGCCTGCATTATTTTCACCGACCCAGCTTCATCCAAATCTTTCTTCGCCTGTTTGCCAAAATACAAACCACAGATTCTGGTCGGGGTGCCAACTTTGTACAGCGCTATGCTCGGCATGGATCCCAAAACGATTGGTCTGGACAATGCCGAAGTGCTGTTATCCGGTGGCGCACCATTACCGACCTCGTTGGCAGGCGAATTCAAAACTCGCTTCGGTAAGATGATCAACAACGGTTATGGTTCAACGGAATCCAAAATTATTTCGCTGAATTTGAACGGTCCATCCGAAAGCGTCGGCAGAAGTATTCCAACTGCGCGAATAGAAATAGTCAACGAAAAGAACGAAGTCTTGCCTGAAGGCGAGCACGGAGAAATCAGAATATCCGGGCCGATGCTGATGAAAGGCTACTTGAATGATCAAGAAGCCACTGACAAAGTACTCAAAGGCGACAGCTATTACACCGGCGATATGGGTCATATGGAAGACGGTTACTTGTTCATTTCCGGTCGTACAAAAGAGATGATCATTGTCGCCGGCAACAAAGTATTTCCATCCGAAGTTGAAGATGTGCTGCGCAAAGAGCCAATGGTCAAAGAAGTTGCAGTGCTCGGATTGCCGCACAAACAACTCGGTCAAATCGTCAAAGCAATTATCGTGATTTCAGATGAAGCGTTGAGCCGCAAACTGGAAGGCACAGATGAAGAGAAGAAAGAAGCGCGCCGACAACTGATCGCGCAAATGAAAGAATATTGCAAACAGAATTTGAAACGCGAATTGCGTCCGATGGATTGGGATTTCCTTCCAGCCAAAAAAACTTTGCCAAAAACTGCGATCGGCAAAGTCGACAAAAAGCAACTGGTTAGTGCTTAGAGCCGGAGATCGTTAAAGCCGTCAGTCTGCCTTGGTCCGACCAAGGTACATCGAATACAGTGAGCTACCGCATGCTATGGCAAATCCGATCCAACCAATTGCCGGCGGAACAAGATGGAGCCAAGAAAGCACAATTACAGTTGAACCAACCGCCCAGACCCACCAACATAGTACGTATTTCGGAGAACGTTGGAGAGCGTTTGTCTAGTTACTTTGCACCGCATTTAGTAGCACGAACAATCGTTGTTTTCCAAAATATCGAATCAGAAGTCACTTGAATATATAGTCGTACACCTTGCCCACGGTTTTGGCTGCAGACAATACCTCGGTCGCCACGATTACTGTGCCGATCGTTGCAGCCGTATCTACGACTTCCAGCGCGTTTTTGGCGTTGGAAACAACACCACGTCTGGTAGCGTTACTAACAATATCAACAATCTCTCCGGCTGTCATATTTAGCTGACCGTCTTTGTCGATTCTAAGTGATAGGTTTATTTTGTCAGCTTGCTTGAGATCAAGCGGATTGACCATGCGCACGTTGATCTTCCAATTACCGCCGCCATCGGTTTGGGGCACCATATCTTTATTCAAGCGGATGCTCACCGAATCAATCATTCCACTCGTACGCACGCTGACGTTGCGGTTGTCTCCGTATTTGGCGCCAAGTGATACTTCGGTCAAAGCAGTAGAATAACGGTTACCGAGTTGCAACTCCGAAGGCAACGGCACCGAGAAATCGATGCCCTTTATGTCTGTCACCGTTGGACTATTTGGATTTTTGCCCAGTTTGAAACTAAGAGTTGGTGACACCGAAAGTTTTGGACCACCAAAGTCATGCTCTGTCACTCCGTTATTGCGTCTTACTGTAAACGTATCTCCGTTCTTGTCGATGCTAGTGAGACCCTTGAGCATTTCTTGTAGTTTGGTGCGAATTCCTTCGTCGGGCAAACCAGAAAGGAGCATACTTGCATCTTTTTTCTGCAGGGCTGCCTTGGAATCCGACAAAGTCTTGACCATACCTTTCAGGAAGTCTGTATCCATTCCGGGCACAACACTAGCAAGTGGCAACGGAACCGACATGGTGTCTTTCGGGAATTTAAGAGGATTATCGATGGTTACTATCAGCCTCGGTTTTTCCTGACTGGTATCAATAGTCAGCTCATGTATGGCTAGAGAGCTGCGGCCGTCTCTACCAAGAGACACTCCTGAAATATTTTTGAATGACACTTGGTCTGGATTTTTAGCATCAAACGCGACGTCGAATTTAACTTGTTTTTGCGCATCGCCAATGTTCAAGTCAGTAACTTTACCAAGCAACAAAATCTCTTTGTTGATCGGCAATTTAGCGCTGTCTTTGAGATCCATAGCGAAAGTATCGCCATTGAGAGACAGTTGCTTAATCGATGAGAGGATGTCTTTGCTGGTGGGATCAAGTTGTACACCAGGAGTCGCTTCTGCCAACTTTGCGAAATCCGTTTGGACCGTCAACTTGTTTCCGGAAAAGTCGATAGTCAGCTTTTCTGGTAAGCGACTGAGAACGGTGGCTGTTTTATCAACTGGATCTGCCCGCTTGAATTTTTCGCTGTCGCGATTTGCTCGCAACTCTGGTGTATCAGCCACAACCTTTATTTCAGTCGCAGCCTTTACAGGTATTTCTCTGTGTTTAGGGAATGAACCGAAATCTAGCGGGGTTAAATCTAACTTGAAGTTATAGTCTTTTTCTTTGGGATGGCAACTCGCGCACACTCCTGGATTGGTGTAGAGTCGCAATTTGGAATTGTCAAATGACGGTTCTGCTTTGGGCTTGGCGTCATCGAGAAGTTTGGTCCACACAGCCAAGTCTCTAGGACTAGCTGGGGGCGCCTTTGAATCGCCTGGATTTGTTGGTATATCAGCCATTTTAAGCCTTAGAATCAGGGTGAGGAAGGGGGTGGTAAGACCAAGGGGTGCCGCTCTAAGCAACACTCTTTGCAACTACATCTTGAGGCGCAATTGTGTCAACTTTGTTGCCCTCAAAGTTTTTCCGCAGAACTTGGTGGCCGATAGTGTCGCAAATCTGGCCAAACAAATTCTTGAATTGGTCACCTTCGGTTTTTCTGGTTGAGTTCTTTTATATAGTTCTGATATTTGAGATCAAAATCTGCAACGTCTTTAGTTTTAAATTTGAGCTTGGATAAATCCACACTCATTGCTATAGCCTTCTTTTCCACTGGGGCGGTTTTATCGATCTGAAGATGCGCAAGCTGGCGCTGGAAGTGCATCAGTTCGTCAAAAATGTCTGTCTCTACGAATTTGCTGCTCTTATCCGCAGACAGTCCAGGCTGTAAGCTGTTCGACTTATCAGAGGATGGTCCGCTCGACTTATCTAGCTGGTTGAGAATTCGTTTATACGTTTTAAGAGCGAGATCGAAATTGCCTTCCTTTATATAGATATCCTCAAGTCCAGCCAAAGCAATCGTCAAAGGTGGTGCCTCAGGAATTAAAAACTGTTTGTATGGACCGATCAGTCGGAGGCGCAGACCCAGCAAGTTAGGATTGTCTTCAATCACTTGAACTGACTTCGCTGCCCAAATCTCTGATTCTGGCAACTTGGATTGAAATTCCAAACAATTCGAAAGTGCCGAGTAGATATAAACCAAAAGAGCTTGATTGTCCTCATTCTTTGGATCGAGTTCAGATATAGCTTGGCGCAATTCAGTTTCTGCGGCGACGAATTTTTGGTCCCGAATTAGACTTCCAGCGAGAAGAAAGCGGGCTATGGCAATTCGGTCAGGACCAGCAGAATCGATGGACAGGCGAAACCAATTTTGTGCTCCTTTAGCGTCGCCAGAGGTATTCAATTCCATGCCCCGGTGAAATCCGACCAGAAACTTTAAGTCGTTGAACAAGACGATTGAGGTGCCGAGAAGGATGGCGCAAACGACAAGGAGACTCAGCTTGGCTACTTTGAGAGTTGTAGTCCAGCCTTCGTCGATTGTGTCACTTAGCTTTTCATCCAAAGGAAGTTCCTTTAAGTCAGCACCGCGGCTGGTGGCTACCTGACGAGAGACACCATAGAGAAATGAGCTGATTAACAGCTGCAGGAAACTAAATAAGCATGCCACCAAAGTCGCCCAGAGCGGAATGCGATCCCATTCACCATCAATGATGCCGAGTGCTAGCCAAACGACAATTAGGCCCGCGTCAATAATCACCGTGCCGACCAACATCATCGAAGCGGCAATTTTAAGTAGCCAGACTATAGTGTGCATAATGCCGGCCGTTCAGTGACAACGAACAGAGTATCTACGCAGTTAGATGACAGCAGTCTCGCGATAGGCGCCCCAGACTTCTCGCATGGCATCGCAGATTTCGCCCATTGTTGTATAGGCTTTTACACTCTCCAAAATCAAGGGGAATGAATTTTCACCTGATCGCAATGCGCTCTTTAGCGCTTCAAGCGACTTCGCCACCTGTTCGCTATCCCGGCGTGCTTTCAAACTTTTGATTCTCTCGATCTGTCTGACTTCGTATTCAGGACCGATCTTCAGAATCTCGATTTTGGCACCATTTGCCTGTTCCGTAAACGCGTTCAGCCCCACAAATACTCGCTCCCCCGTATCCAATTTTTGCTGGAAACGATATGCAGAATCCGCGATTTCCTTCATGAAGAAACCAGACTCGATACCAGCAATGACACCACCGACTTCTTCAATTTGTTTGAAATATTCGTTGGCGCCTTTTTCCATTTCGTCAGTAAGCCACTCGATGTAATACGAACCGGCTAGCGGGTCAACAACATTAGCAACACCGGTTTCGTGGGCGATGATCTGCTGCGTACGCAAGGCGATATGTGCAGCTTTCTCGGTCGGCAAACCTAAGACTTCATCCATGGAGTTTGTGTGCAATGATTGCGTGCCGCCTAGAACGCCGGCAAGAGCCTCAATCGCCGTGCGGATAATGTTGTTCTCAGGTTGCGGCGCCGTTAAGCTGCAACCAGCTGTCTGCGTATGAAAGCGCAGCTTCAACGAACGTTCATCCTTGGCGCCATAATGATCTCGCATACGCTTAGCCCAGATTCTTCGTGCGGCCCGATATTTGGCAATTTCTTCAAAGAAATCGATGTGGGCATTGAAGAAGAACGACAAACGTGGAACGAAATCATCAAGCTCCAATCCCGCTTCCAGACCCGCATCCACATACGCAAATCCATCTGCCAGCGTAAAAGCGAGTTCTTGAACAGCCGTGGCACCAGCCTCACGAATGTGATAGCCGCTGACCGAGATCGTGTTCCATCGCGGCACTTCTTTGGTGCAAAACACCATCATGTCCTGAATTAATTTCAGCCCCTGTCGTGGCGGAACAAGGTAAGTTTTCTGAGCAATATATTCTTTAAAAATATCATTTTGCAGAGTGCCATTCAGCTTCTTAAGGTCGATGCCTCGTTTCTGAGCGTTGGCCAGGAACATGCAAAAAATAACGACGGCCGGCCCATTGATCGTCATCGAAGTAGAAATTTCGTCCAGCGGAATGTCGCGATAGAGGATTTCTACGTCTTCCAAACTGTCAATAGCCACACCACAGACACCGACTTCGCCGAGCGATTTCGGGTGATCTGAGTCGTAGCCCATCAAAGTCGGGAGATCGAAGGCGGTCGACAATCCAGTTTGTCCCTGGCTTAGCAAATATTTAAAGCGGGCGTTGGTTTCTTCCGGACCGCCATAACCTGCGAACTGACGCATGGTCCAGAGCTTGCCAAGATACATATTGTGGTGAATGCCGCGCGTGTACGGGAACTGACCCGGGTCAGCCAAATCGCGTTGATAATTCCAGTTTTTCAAGTCTTCAGGAGTATATACAGGCTTAAGCTGCAGCCCAGAAAGCGTCTCGATCACTCGTTTAGCGTTCTTTTCGCCCTTGGGTTTGGATAAGTCGGGCGGCTTGCCGCATAGACGATCCTCGGACAATTCTTTAACCATTACAGCTCCATAAGGCTTGTGGCGATAAGCCGAGCAGCTTGGCTGCATAGGCTATCCTAGGATAACTCAATTGGATTTAGCGAAGCAGATGAGAGGAGCAGCTTTGCTGCATAGTCCATCCTCGGATATGATCTCCATTCGCCAGTCTACAACACAGATCTATTACTGTAATGTTTTCATAAACAGGAGCTTCGTCATGACATCAGCCACGTCGGCAGCCACAGGTGCAGATTTGCTGCGCAGGATTCTCGCCAGCGATAAACCAATCCCGGTTCAGGCTCCGCATGGAACTGATTTACACACCAAGGGTTGGGTTCAAGAAGCCGCCCTGCGAATGTTATTGAATAATCTTGACCCAGAAGTAGCCGAACGACCTGAAGATCTGGTCGTTTATGGCGGCTCGGGTAAAGCCGCTCGCAACTGGGATTGTTTCAAGGGCATAGTGAAATCGTTAATTGGACTAGAGTCAGACGAAACTCTCTTGGTTCAGTCAGGTAAGCCGGTCGGGATTTTCAAAAGTCATTCAGACGCGCCTCGCGTCTTGATCGCAAACTCCAATCTCGTTGGTGCCTGGGCCAATTGGGACCACTTTAGAGAACTCGATCGCAAGGGCTTGATGATGTTCGGTCAGATGACTGCCGGCTCGTGGATCTACATCGGCACGCAGGGAATTTTGCAGGGAACTTTCGAGACCTTTGCAGCACTAGCGCGCAAACACTTTGGCGAATCTTTGCAGGGACGCATCGTTTTGACGAGTGGACTTGGTGGCATGGGAGGCGCTCAGCCATTGTCGATCACGATGAACGGTGGCGTCGCACTCTGCGTCGAGGTTGATCCGATCCGCATTCAACGACGTCTAGAAACGAGATATTGCGATCTTAAAGCTGATTCGCTTGAGCACGCAATTAAGTTGGCTCAAGATGCCAAACAAAAAGGTGAAGCAATCTCAATTGCCATCCTCGGTAATGCCGCAGAAATATTACCGGCGATGTTGAAATCCGGTTTTAAACCTGACGTTGTCACCGATCAAACTTCAGCTCACGACCCGTTGACCGGCTACATCCCAGCAACGATGAGCCTGGAGCAGGCAGCTGAACTGCGTGCCGCCAATCCAGCTAAGTATTTGGAGCTAGCCAACAAATCGATTGTCACGCATGTTGAAACCATGCTTGCCTTCCAAAAACAGGGCTCGATTGTTTTCGACTACGGAAATAACATCAGACAAGTGGCGCGCGACAATGGTGTTAAGGATGCCTTTAACTTCCCCGGATTTGTACCCGCTTACATTCGACCTCTTTTCTGCGAAGGCAAAGGACCATTTCGATGGGCAGCACTTTCCGGAGACCCGTCGGACATAGCAGTTTTGGATCAAGCGATACTGACAAATTTTAAAGAAGACAAACATCTTTGCCGCTGGATTGAAATGGCTGCGAAGAAAGTGGCCTTTCAAGGACTGCCTGCTCGAATTTGCTGGTTGGGTTATGGGGATCGCGCCAAGATGGGGTTAATCATGAACCAACTTGTTGCCGAGAAAAAGCTCAAGGCTCCGATCGTAATCGGTCGAGACCATTTGGATTCTGGCTCTGTGGCTTCGCCAAATAGAGAAACGGAAGCAATGAAGGACGGCTCAGACGCTGTAGCCGACTGGGTCTATCTGAATGCAATGATTAATGCAGTCGGTGGTGCCAGTTGGGTTTCTTTACATCATGGTGGCGGAGTTGGAATGGGTTATTCGCTGCACGCGGGTCAAGTGATAGTGGCAGACGGCACCGAATCCGCCACCATCCGCTTGCAAAGAGTGCTGACAACCGACCCGGGTATGGGCGTGATCCGACATGTCGATGCAGGTTATGATGAAGCGATAGACTTTGCACGAAAATCAGGAATTCGTATTCCCATGTCGGAAGTCTGATCAGGCGCGATTCTAGAGGTTGGTGATTATGACGGGCATCAGTAAGGATGAGAGACGTGCGCTCCTCCGATCGATCAAAGATGCCGACGAAAATTACAGCAAGGGTATGTACGCTCTTGCTGAACCAGCTTACCGAAAAGGTGTCGAGGTTTTGGGCGACGGCTCTCCCGAAATAAGCGGCTGCTTGAAAAACCTGGCCCATATTTGTGTGGAACGAAAGGACTATGGCGAAGCGTTAAAGCTCGACATCCAGCTGCTCATTCTCAACGAAGAGCGCTTCGGCGAGGATCACCCTAAAACAATTGCGCTGATGGACGAGATCGCCGCGCTCTATGAAAAGCTGGGGCGAACGGATGAGTCTAGAGATATGTACGAGCGAGCTCGAAAATCGAGCGAACGATCACTGTGGGCCGATCAGGAGCACGAACCCCAACCGGTAGAAGGTGTGCCAGATCCAGCGCAGATCGCAGAAGAGCTTGACTTGGATTATCAGTATTCGGAAACGGCCAAGACGGCGCTGGAAAGTGGCTTGCCGGGGCCAGGTGAAATTGCTTATGAATTTGGTCAGGACCCTGCGGCAAAGAAGACTCGAGACCTGTCTGAAGAAACGATGAAGCTGCCTAAATTGGTAGATGACATGCCACCATTCAAGGATCCACAACTAGAAACTCTGATACTGAACAGACTTGACATGGCACAAGCTAAAGTAGAAGAAGGCGGCAATGGTCAAATTGGCACCGTCAATAGTGCCGACCGATCGGGCGCTAAAACACCTGTCGAAAGAGCCGAGCCCCCACAGCCGGCAGCATCAGAGCCGGCGGAATTAGAGCCAACGGCATTAGAGCCAGCGCCAGCAACAGTTGCAGCAGTGGTAGATCAAACGACGCCGGTTGAAGCGCTTACAAATATAACGATTCCTCAGCCGAAAACAGTCTCCCCTGAGATCTCAACGGCACCGTCAACGGTTACAGGTGAGAAGGGTGCCGGGAACAAGTCTGACGAACTACTGGCCAAGATCGTTCTGGGTGGATCACTGAAGCAGCAAGCTAAGGAAAAGGCCTCACCAGACCCTGCAAACCTCGTGGTCAAAGGTTCGTTGCAAGAACGTATGGAGATGGAGCGTCAGGAAGCTGCTCGTGCAGCAGAGCTCGCCGCTCAAAACAGAAGAGGATTTGAAGCGAAACTTTTCAAGTCAGACAAACAGCGAAACCTTATTTTAGGGACTCTGTTAGGCTGCTTTTTGATCATGCTGTTGGGCAGCGTGTTCACCAGTCATACCAATACGCAAGAGGACTATAGATCAATTCCGCATCGCTACCGCACCGCAGATGGTGAGAAGTTGTTTTTCTTACCCTCTGCTAACGAATGCGAGTTTGTGGCCGGGTCGGAAAGCGCGAGAATGCCCTACTTCCAGAATCACGGTGATCTGCCGGACACCTTTCGTGTCATGTTCGGACCCTTGCTGCATCATCAATACTGGTTAACCAAAATCAAAAATGGCATCATTGACGATCAAGGATCGACGCTTTACACAGAGGCAAGTCCCGAATTGCAGGTAGCCGATTTCGCTGAAGAAGTGGGTCGGGCCGCGCAATTAACATATCTGCGTCAACACCACTATCCGAAAAAGCTGGAAGATCTCGATGCAAACAAGCGAGCGTATCACAATCCATTTACCGGGCAGGCGGATCACCCAAGCATTCAAACGGTTGTACTTGGAAAAAAGACTCAGTCTGATGACGGACAGCAGCGAAAAAGACTCTACGATATCGCAGTAAACGGAGGACGTTGGCCACACGAGCCAAAGCGCCACCAAGGAGAAATCAGCTGCTACTCTGCAGTTATCCACACAAAGAAGGGCGACCTCAATACTTTCTACATTCGTTGTTATGACCGAGATGTAAAACCGCTTGGTGGCAGCCAACCGGATAGTGCATTTGCCGTAGTCCTTGAGAATGGTATAGTCAAAGCGTTACCACGGCCACATCTTGCTTTCTCTGGAAAAACATTTATTCGTCCCAGACGTGCATGGTTGATGAATGAAATAAACCCTTCCATGCTTTTCATCCTCAAATACGGGGCGGCGATCATCTTTATGCTTCTCGCTGCGGCAACGTGGGTGCTGTCGGCCAGCCGCAAGACCAAGAAGGCCAGCTTGATCCTCAAAGTGATCATGTTTAGCAGCGCTCTAATCGCGGCCCTGTACCTGTTGGCGAATGTTATTCCTTAGGCACCAGCCATGGTGTCCCGAGGAAATGAAACGGCGCACTCGTCCCGAGGAAAGGAAATGGAGCGTACTCGTCCCGAGTGCTTTGACCAAACTTGTTGCCCTAATCTTAACTTGCACCAAATACGGTTCAGATCCATCGCCACCAAAGAAGGTGGCAAAGAAATATTAAAAAATGCACCATAATGACAGATCTTATATATAATCTGATTATCTTATAGTTTGTATTTTGGTGACAGATCAATGGGCAGGTTAGTTCAAAAATTTGGTGGCGCTACGGTTGCTGATCTGAGTCGCATACGGAAAGCCGCTGAAATAGCCGTCAAACAAGCCTCTGAAGGGCATGAAGTCGTAGCAGTGGTATCAGCGATGGGGCGTTCAAGCGACCACCTGAAATCGTTGGCTAACGAACTGACGGATCAACCCAATGCTCGGGAATTAGATATGTTGCTGTCCACAGGTGAGCAGGTTTCTGGTGCTTTGATGTCGATGGCAATCCAGTCATTGGGATGGCAAGCCCGATCGTTCACAGGTTCACAAGCCGGCATCGTCACGGAACATCGGCATGGCATGGCGGGGATTCGAGACGTTCATCCAGAGGCGATTGAAGCCTGTCTTGCTCGGGGCGAAATAGCTGTAGTGGCAGGCTTCCAGGGCATCACTGACAATTACGAAATCACAACTTTGGGTCCTGGTGGATCTGATACCACTGCAGTAGCTCTGACTGCTGCACTTGCTGCAGAACGGTGCGACATCTACTCCGACGTTCGCGGAGTCTTTACGGCTGATCCGCACATCGTCTCAAATGCTCGTTGCTTGCCGGCACTGAGCTACGAAGAGATGTTGGAAATTACTTCTTCTGGAACAGACTTATTAAGTCCCAGCTCCTTAGAGCTGGCCCTCGACACTCATATTCCGATCCGCGTGCGAGCCAGCCACAAACCTGAGGACCTGGGCACATTGATCACCCACAGGTGGGTGGCACCTGATTATGCCATTTGTGCTGTTGCCGTCGATCGCAATCATGCCTCACTTACCTTAACCACCACCACCCCCGGTGCACAAACTCTGGAAGGCGTCTCTAACCTTTTCACGCGGCTGCAAGAACTGAATATCTCTACAGACATGATGATGCTGCTCGCCCGCGAAGACGAGCCGTCTCAAGAATTGGCTTTAACTGTCGATCGCAGAGCCATTGCCCGGGTTAAGACAATTATCGAATCCCTGTCCGAAAGCTTGGGGCAACCCAAGGTGACATTTGATACTACGAGCGCAAGAATTTCAGTAATCGGCAGACACTTGACTTCCCGCACCGACATCGTGGCTGGTGTTTTCGAAACTTTGCACGCAGCATCCATTCCGGTGCAACTTGTAGCGACAAGCGATATGCGAGTGACAGTACTTTTGCCAGATCACCATGCCGGCGAAGCCGTCAGGCTGATTCACAATCGGTTCAAGCTCGCCGACGGTACGTTTGCCGCCTTTAATTAGTACTCAATTTGTTTCTCAGGACGTCTCGAACGACACTTTTCAGGAGTCGTCGCGTATAGTATTAACGTAGTTTCTGAGAGATAGGCGAATGGCCCCAAATTTTGACAACCTGGTTAACAAAGGCAAGGGCTTCTTAAAGCAAGCTGCTGATCAAACCACACGAATTGCGAAAATCGGCAAGCTCAATACGAACGTAATGACCCTGCGATCCGAAAAGGGCAGACATCTTCAAACGATCGGCGTCAGAGCATATACCCTGTTCACCGAAAACAATAAAATTGATGGCACAGTTTTGCAAGAAAAAGTGCGAGACGAAATTGCTCAGATCGAGCGCATCGAGAGTCGAGTTCGTGAAATTGAAAACGAAATTGCTGATCTGCGCGCCAGCACTCAGAGTGTTGATGTCACCGACGTCACAGAAGAAGACGACGACGAAGAACACAAAGCACACGAGAAGCCAAAACATGATTGAGAAAAGTTTTTTGCCCAAAGCCGTTTTGCTGACCGGCTTGGTTTTGCAATGCAGTTTGCCAGCCCTCGCGGATGCGATTTCTCCTGCCATCACAGGTGATGGTAAGCAATATTCGAAAGATGTCGCTAATACCGCTTATTTCGGCACCGGCATATCCGGAAGACTGACTGAGGCTTCGACTCTCCGCTTCGAAGGAGAACAAGAAACTGCCGCAGCAAACTATGATGTTGCAATTAAAAAACTGGCTAAGGCAGTTCAATTGGATCCAGCCGATCCAACCGGGCACCTTCTCTATGCCCGAGCAATTTCTGCAAAAGTGCGATCATCCAAATCGCCCGATCCGGCATTGATAGCTTTAGGAATACAGGAATGGAAATTGATCTGGCACCACGATGCAGATTTGTTGGAGCAGGTCGAAGGTCGGAGAGAGACAAGAGCTTTATCCAACATTGCTAAAGCGGTTGCTAAACAGCAAAACGAGCACGGCGTAGAATCGCAAGTGGCGACGAAAGACTCGTCTAAAAAATTGTAGATGAAGCCACGACCCAAGACCTAGTTCATCGCAGTTGCCGTCCAAATGCATATCTGCTTTTGGTGATCGTATGTTGGAAGACATCCATCATTGCGAATGAAAGTAGTAATATTGAGCAAACCTGTTCGGCCACATAATGAAGCTGACGTTACTACGTAAAGTCCTACTGCTAGTAAGCATTCCTTTGTGCTTCGAAATAACAATATTTGGATTTTTGATTTATCTGCAAGACCAGGTACAGCGTGAGACTCAGCGAATCAATCGCAACAAGAAGATCAATGACATGGTCAATTTGATCCTGAGCGATGGCATACAGTTAAGCGATAACATTCAGCTTGATTCTTACCAGTTCTTGAATGCATCTTCAATCAACAAAAAAGTAGCTGCTTGCGTCGCCGACGTATACAGCAGATTTGAGGAGCTGAAGGTCCTCGCTCACGATGATCCGGCTGTGCTGAAAGATGTTGAGTCTTGTCAAGGATCAATGAATTTGCTCGTGCAGGATGTTGCCGACTTGAAGCAGAAGATTCAAAGCGCCAGCTTTGACGAGTTGCCTAACCTGATCAGAAAGGCGAAGAACCAATTAGATCTTCATTTGGCTGTTGCGTACAGATCGGGATTATTCGAGCTGGCCGAAAAAAGCCTTCGAGCCAGCGATGATGGTCCCAGCAAACAGATGCGCGAAGCCATCAGAACAGTTTTAAAGGGAGCGCTTGTCGTCAGCGCTTTGCTTGCCCTGAGCGGAGCGACGATGCTGAGCAAGTATCTTGTCGGTCGATTGTCTCACCTGGCTAACAACGCAAACAGGTTGGCTGAAGGCAAGCCGTTACTTGCCGCCATCGGAGGAACCGATGAAGTGGCAGAGCTCGAAAGAAACTTTCACTACGCTGCCGAGCTCATCGAGGCAGCAAAAAGAATGAGACAGGAAGTGACGGCAATGATAACGCACGATTTGAAAACGCCGTTGCAATCTGTTCGTAGTTACCTCGAAATGATGGAACACGGGCTCTTCGGTCCATTGAATGAGCAAGGCTTGAAGCTGCTCTCCACCACGCAAAACGCAACTGAACACATGGTCGGTCTAATCGACAATGTTCTTCAGCTCGAAAAACTGCGCTCGGGCAACGTTAAATTGCAGGCGACATCAATCAAGCTGGCACCGCTATTGAATACGTGTCTAGACTCCGTCAACTTGCTGGCAGCAGAAAAAGATATAGTAATTGCTGCTAACTACCAGTCGAGCTCAGACAATGTCGATGGCGATGCCTTCTGGCTTGAGCAGGTCTTCGTCAACATATTGTCAAATGCCATCAAGTTTACTCCAAACAACTCCACAGTCTCGATCAGCACTCACAGTGCCAATGGCGATGTGGAGATTCGAATCGCCGATCAAGGTCCCGGTATTCCAGATAAGGATAAAAAGCTTATTTTTGACCGGTTTCACCGCGTCGAATCGACATCAACAGTAGCTGGCACGGGCCTGGGCCTTCCGATTGCAAGAGAGCTAATTGAACTGCACCACGGCTCAATTTCCGTGGCCAGCGAAGTCGGTAAAGGCAGTACATTCGCCATCAAACTGCCACTTTCAAAAGCCCCGCGAAACAGCAGGGGTGGGTGGATAGAATGAAGCTCACTCTTCTACACAAAGGACTTCTTCTTGTCACTGTTCCTCTCTGCTTTGAGATCACAATGTTTGCCATACTAATCAACCTGCAAGATCAGGTAGAAGAAGAAGCACAACGAATTAATCGCCACAAGCGATTCAATGACGACGGCAATCGCATTATCCGAGACGGCATTTCGATCGGATTAGCCGTGGATGAGTACAGTCTATATACATGCTTGTCAAGCGGTCGTTTGGATGGACTAATCGCAGACATGAGGCGCAACTTCCACGATGCACAACAGCTCAGCGATAGTCAATCCATCATTGTTAATGTGCAAAGCTGTGAAAGAGATGTGACTTTGATTGCCGATGAACTTGCTGCGGCCAAACAGAGCATCCAAAACGGCACATTCAAGCCAAATGACGGTAATATAGTCACCAAGAAGATTTACCACCGGTTGATGAAGCAGGCATCGAGGGTGGCATGGCTCCAATTAGGACAACAGAATCTTCGCACCGATGACCCCAGCAATCGGCTGCGCGAGCAGATCCAAGCCTTTCTGAAGTGGGCGCTGTGCTTGAGCCTTTTGTTTCCCATCGGAGCCGCCGTGTATAGCAAGCATCTGGTTGGGCGATTGTCCCGGCTCAGTGACAATGCAAGCAGCTTGGCGAAAGGAGAGCCTTTGCTTTCGCCCATTGGCGGAAGCGACGAGGTCGCCGAGTTGGATAGGAACTTTCATCATGCCGCTGAGCTGATCGAAGCAGCAAAAAGAATGAGACAGGAAGTAACTGCGATGATCACACACGATCTGAAAACGCCGTTGCAATCCGTTCGCAGTTTCCTGGAGATGGTCCAAAACGGCTTTTTCGGTGAATTGAACGAGGCCGGGACTCGATTGCTTTCGACTACGGAGAAAGCTTGTAAGCGCATGGTCAATCTCATAGACAGTGTTCTTCAGCTCGAAAAGTTACGCACGCACAATGTTCGATTGCAGACCACGGCAATCGAGCTGGCACCGCTACTAGACAAGTGCCTGGATTCGGTCAAATTGCTGGCAGATGACAAAAACGTTGTACTCGTGCGCGCCTATAATCAGCACAATACTGTCAAAGGAGATGCATTCTGGCTTGAGCAGGTATTTGTCAATATACTATCGAACGCGATCAAGTTCACTCGTGCGAATTCAACAGTTTCTGTCAGCACTGACAATAAGAATAAACATGCGGAAATTCGCATAACGGACGAAGGCTCCGGCATTGGTAAAGACCAAATAGAGTTGATTTTCGATCGATTTCACCGCGTCCAATCAACAGCCGGTATAGCTGGCACAGGTTTGGGTCTTCCCATCGCCAAAGAACTGATCCAACTGCACTACGGTTCAATTTCTATTGAAAGCGAACTGGGTAAGGGCAGCACTTTCGCCATACGATTGCCACTATCACCGGAAACTGATGAACGCAAAAGCGCCGGCGACGGTTAAAATATTCGGTCTGACCTCTTAAGGATGTTTGTTTAGCGCGGTTCAAGCGCCAGTGATGCTGCTGTATAGTCCGCAGAATTGCACTTTTTTTGAGCGACTGGGATCGGTAATGTATACGACTGCATCGCTGCTACTGAGCACCCAGAGCCACCATCGCTTTGTCCCGGTATCAAATACTCGCCAACTAGTTTCACGCATGAGGGGTCCTTCAAATTCGATGTGGTATCAATATTCACGCGGGCAAAAGCAATTTCAGTGTATTCGTAGATTGTGATTGGCAGCGGTTGTAGAGCTGGTTTGTCCAATAGCTCAAACAATTCTCGTCGGCTGCCAGACATCTTTTTGAAGGGGCGATCGTTTAAGTGAGGGAGCAGTTGTGTGACTGCCTGTTCGACTTCATGGATGCTAAAAAATGTCTGAAATAGATGTATTTAGATGCAGAAAACCAGGTTCTTTCGAACCTGGTATCGCTTACCCATAACTTCAGAACTCTTGTTGGCTAATCTTCGTAGTCCAATTTCTTCTGCAGAATAATTTGTCCTACCTCAGCATCCGTTTTCTTTTGTACTACGTTGTCATCACCGATGCTCATGTTGGTTAGGAATTTTTTCGCAGATGCATCTTGACTTAAGCGCTGATTCTGATCAGCTCCTGTTATATGGTCCCAAATTTCGGATGCTACATTTCCTAAGAAGCTCTGTTCTGGCGGTTTTTCGTAAGCTTTCGAATATTCTCTTTCACTAGGCATAAGTGGTCACCTTCGTTGTTGTTAGGTTGGTTGTCGATGCGGATTGTTATTAAGTTGCTAAATTGTTGTTGTTGTTGTTTGTTGCGTGGGCTTCGAATGCAAGTAGTCTACGAAGACGGTGTGTCATCGCAGTGTCAGGAATGCAAAATCACGGAGAAACCTCAGAGCCATGCTGAGTGCCGGACTTTGCCGTAAGGTGCCATGGTCCGTGCGCACTGCCAGCGATACCAGTCGCTAGTTCAATGCTGAGACCAAGTTTCCTTAGTTAGCGGACTCGCTTAGAGCTGGTTTCTCCATTGTTTCCAACAGAGTTTGCGCAGGCACCGAGCCGCACAGGACTTGCGAGAGATAGGCGTTTACATAGCACTATATTCGGTGCAAAGACAATCGCATCCAGGTTAGCGCTTAGATGGGACTTTGGTTTCGGATTTCTTTTTGCTGTTCACTGGTGTGAGCCACTTGTGATATTTCACATTTTCGCCGCGACAAATTGAGATATAAAGATCCTTGATCTGATTGGAAATGGAGCCAGCGCGTCCGTCGCCAATTGGTCGCTTATCGACTTCGATAATCGGAGCAATTTGTGCACCTGTGCCGCAGAAAAAGAGCTCATCGGCAGTGTACAACTCACTTCTATCGACGGTTCGAGAAATTGTCTTAAGTCCAAGTTCTGTTTCGGCTATCTCCATGATGCTACTGCGGGTGATGCCCTCTAAAATATTCTCGGTCGTCGGTGTGGTGATCAACTGTCCCCGTTTTACCATGAATATATTCATGGCACTTCCTTCTGAGACATGTCCATTTTCAGAAAGAACTATACACTCGTCAAACCCGGCCATCACAGCGTCCGTCTTCGCCAGAGCAGTGTTGGCATAAGCGCCTACTATCTTAGCCCGGGCCGGAATCGCATTGTCTTCCACACGCCGCCAGCTTGAAACTTGCACTTTCAAACCTTCAGCACCATGAAAGTAATCTCCAAACGGCACGGTAAACATGCAAATGTCGCTGGGGTTGTTGTCTAGACTGGGACCAACTCTGTGCACCGTTTTGTAGGCGGCAGGACGGACGTAAGTGTCAGTTCTTGGGGCATTTCGACGCAACAGGTCAATGGTGATTTTGCAAAGTTCGTCGACTGAGTATTTGGTTTCGAGATACATGATCTTCATGCTGTCTGCCATGCGTTCGAAATGCTCACGAAGGCGAAAGACGTAAATCTCTTCTTCCTTCTCATTCCAATAGGCGCGGATTCCCTCAAACACCGCGGTTCCATACATGAAAGAGTGATTCATGATATTGATGTTGGCTTCTTCGATCGGCACAAAGTTGCCTTTGAAAAAGGCCAATGTCTTCTTTTCAGTTTCCATTTTTCCTATTACCCACTCGCGATTTGTATGCTTTGCCTAGAGTCATTTCCGTACTCAATTCTTGCTTTTCCACCGACAAGAATGTTGCCGTGCAGGTTAGATGCCGGCAGGGATGCCGGCGCTCCCAGGTTAGCCGCACATTCAACTAACCTGGCTTCTTACTTTCACAGAAGCGAATTCGATCCACCACTGCTTGTCTTTGACCGGCGTCGGGTTTGAGCTCCAAAAACTTGCTAAAGGCTTTCGATGCGTTATCCCATTCTTGGTCTCCTTCGCACACAGTCCCTAACTCGTAATAAGCCTCTGCCAAAGTCGGTTCGAGTTGGGTGGCCGTTCGATACTCTGTCTTTGCTTCGCTGAACTTGCTCAGTCGCTTCAAGCATTTGCCGATTCCCAGGTGACATGCACCAGAGGATGGATACTTGAGAGACTGTTTCCGAAAAAACGCCAGCGCTTGTTCGGTATTGCCCATGGTGAGTTGATTGTAACCGCTGCTCAACGTCTTGTCCCAATCAGTGGGCTGTTTGGCCGCAAAAGAAGGCAGGCCTAGAAAGCCTGCCACTATGAATGTGATTGCGATTAAGACTGAGCTGCGGAGTTTTGGATTAAATGCAAAGGTCATTTTCTTTATCCTCCTCCCACCCTCATTTATTTTCTCTTCTTGGGAGTTAGCACTGTACCCGTTGCGCTCACTGAACGGATCGGAGAAACATCATTTCCAGGTACCGGTTGCACTACCACAGCTGAAACATCTGTAGTGACCTTGGTGACGTTATCACCAACTTTGACACCAGAACCTTTAGTGATATTGCCTGTGGAATTGTCAGTTTCAACTTGGCTCAGCTTAATGATGGCGATTGTATTGACCAATTCCTTCAACACCTTCCCGCTGGCTGGGTCTTTGATCGTCTTGTATGCTCGTTGCACTTGCAAATTATCACCTGTGGCTAAACCGTTGTTTTTGCCGAGGTTGACGACTACTTGGGTGCCGGTTACGTCAGCGATTTTTCCTTGCACGTTAGCAGCTGCAAGTGATTGATTGTCAGGAATTTTTGCCGCCAGTGCGTTGAGCTGAGCGCCCAAGCCATCAACGGCCTGCATTGTTGCTTCACCGGCGATAGAACTGGCGAAATCGGAAGAGCCCATATCGAAACCAGCACCACCACCAAACAATGACACACCTTTGCGAAGTGATTCGCCGGTGCCGTGTACAGCACCTAGAATTTCACCGGTAGCAACGTCGATAATACGAGCGTCGATTGCCACTTTGACGGTGCTCTTGTGGCTGCTGGCGCCGCCGAACATGCCGAGATATCCACCGTAAGGAACGTATCCCAGGGCACCGACTGCGCCGCTTGCACTAACAGTTTTGTTTTCAAAACCGAAATTAGTGACAGTGCCAACGACCATAGCGTCAATACTCAATAATTTACCGATTTTGACAGCTGTCGCTGGATCGGCGCGATCGCTAACTGAAAAATTCTGTTCCTTCAAAATTGAATCGAGCATTTGTCGATCAACTACTGAATAAGTGCCATCGTTGACCAGCTTAGTGATCAGCAGACTGACTATGCCTTTACCAACGTCATAGGTGCCAACTTGGCCGCCTTGAACTGCACCGTAATCAAAAGGCATAATGGCGATGCGTCTTTTCGCACCAGCCAAAGCCTGCTGCGGCAATATCAAGTTCACAACGAAAAGAAGTGCGATTAGCATTGCACTGGTCTTACGCGCATTCATCTTATGTTCTCTCCTACCAAGATTGGAATTGGTTTCCGTGTGCCGTATATACGGCTAAACGCAGGCACTAGCCTAAAAGTTTACTGGATTCGATACAGCGGGCGAAACCCCTTTTTGTTAAGCATGCGACTGGCAGAACCTGTCAGGTTAATTTCTCGCTAATGTGCGGCGGGCTTACGATGCGTAGAAGGAGGCGCAGGTTTACCATCCCTCTGATTTTCGAGTTTACGAGTCAAAGCGACGACTGCCTCAAAGTGAGGCGTCTCCGGACTGATCGGTCGTAACAAAGCGATAGCCTCATCGTACTTGCCATGTTGCCCAAGAACTGTGGCCTTGATCATACGTTCTCGAGTCTCCATCTCAATCTCAATTGCATGTTGAATCGGTCCGGCGGCACGATCGCACAATCCTGCAATAACATCTTGAACTGCATTATCGACCAGTTTCTTGTTAAGTTGCGTACCAGGAGTTAACGAAAAGTCTTGATTGTACTTCTGCAAGGAAACTGTGTTGATTATGTGACCTTTCGTTGTTTTAGTGGTGACAACGCCGTTGTAGCGTATTTGTCCGCTGTTTTGATCCAACATCTCCTTAATGTTGCAGACCACATACCAGTCCGGGTTGACAGTACTGAGCATCACATCTTGATTATTTTGAAGTTGGCCACTGATCCGATCAACAACTTCTTGCTCTTGTCCACTGCCACCGCCCGCCACAACCGCGATTATTACCGGAGGGGCCTCTGCTAGTGCCGGTCTCACGCAAGAGAGAACTACAAAGCAAAGTCCGATGCACCAGAAGAAAATCCTTTTGGCTTCCGACCAAGAAAAAACCATCGCTGCAACCTCCCGATGTTATCTGAGGATAGTTTATCCGAGGAGCGCCCTAGCTGCTCGACCGCTGTTGCAAGCCGCCCAACTTATGTTTGTGCCGCAAGATCCATAGCCTGATTGGCTAAACGATCCGCGTCTTTATTGTATGCACGTCTGACATGAACAATTTTGAATTCCGAAAATCTGGTTGCCAGAGTGTCCGCTTTGCGAAACAAAGTCTGCAGATTCTCGTTCTTGACTTTATAAACTCCGATCATCTGCTTGACGATAAGTTCTGAATCCATGCGCACTTCCACGCGCTTGTAGCCCATCTCAAGAGCTTTCTCAAGACCAATTAACAGCCCGGTATATTCCGCCACGTTATTAGTGGCGACGCCGATAAATTTGCTCAATTGAGCAACAATCCGTCCATCCACAGTGAGATGTGCGCCAGCGCCAGCTGGCCCTGGATTACCCCTGGAGCCACCATCGGCATATATCACAAGCAGTCCGTCCGTCAACGAACTCTCCTCGTCCACGCGGGACTGAGCCAATGCTTCCGTTAAGGTTCAACCCACTTTAACTTGAACGCTTTTGATCTTAACCGGATTTCTCTGCAAGGGCTCGTTTCAATTGAGTGAAGGCGTCCGCGATTTTAGAAGGGTCCTTGCCACCTGCTTGCGCCACCTGTGGCTTGCCGCCGCCGCCGCCCCCGCAGACTGCCGCAAAATCCTTAACTAAATTACCAGCGCTAATTCCATCTTTAACCAAAGTATCAGCGACGCCTGCCGCGATCGAGACTTTGTCTGGACCCGAAGAAGAGGCGAGCAAAACAACCGTTGCGTTGCTTTGATTACGCATTTTTTCCACGGCACTCTTCAGTCCCTCAGGCGACATACCTTGCAACTCACCTGCAATCAAATCAATCCGCCCCAGCCTTTCTGGGCGCAAAGTAGAAACGCGCATAAAGGCAAGTTCTTCTTCTCTTGCTTGCAACGCTTTGTCTTTTTGCTTAAGTTGTTCTTGCAAACGTTCGATTTGATTGGCCAGATCCGCAGGCTTGACACGGAGGATACCTGAGGCATCCGTCAACAACGACATGCTCTGGGCAATATGATTCCAGGCGGTTGGACCAGCCAGTGCTTCTACCCGACGCACACCAGATGCGATACTACCTTCGGAAATGATTTTAATCGGTCCAATTTCACCGGTATTAGAGACGTGAGTGCCACCACAAAATTCCAGGCTGACATCGCCCATTTTTAAAACACGGACAACGTCGCCATATTTCTCACCGAACATGGCAACAGCACCAGTTCTCTTCGCTTCTTCGATCGGCATCTCTTCTGTCGTGACAGGAAGATTCAAACGCACCCACTCGTTCATTGTGGATTCGATTTTTTTCAGTTCAGCTGAAGTCGGTTGACGCTCAAACGAGAAGTCAAAACGCATCGTTTGTGGACCAACTTGCGAACCAGCCTGAGCCACGTGATTGCCGAGCAGCTGTCGGATTGCGGCGTGAAAAATATGAGCGGCGCTATGGTGCAACATTGTTGCAGTTCTGCGATCGCGATCAACTGCTGTGGTCAGCTCTTGTCCCGGCTCCAACAATCCCGACAAGGCGCGCACCTTGTGGACATGCAGGCCTTCGTGTTTTCTAGTATCCAAAACATTCAAGCGCGCAGCTCTGTTTTCCATGATGCCGGTATCGCCGACTTGCCCGCCAGACTCTGCGTAGAAGGGAGTTTCATTGAGGAGCAACTCAACTTCTTCGCCCTCTTCAGCGTGATCAACAAGCTTGCCGTCTTTAATGATGGCCAGGACGTTGCCCGCTGATTCCAAATTCTTGTAGCCGGTGAATTTCGTCTTACCATGCTCTTTGAGAACCTTACCGAAAGCTTCGTCACCGGCAATGATCACATTGAATTTACTTCCCGCTGAAGCCTCTTCGTGCGCTTTTCTTGCTTCGTTAAAACCAACCATGTCAACAGTCTTGCCATGTTCTTCGGCGATTTCCCGCGTCAATTCAATCGGAAAGCCAAAGGTGGCATACAAGTTGAAAGCTGCTTGTCCCGGAATCTCGGGCTTGTCACCTGCGAGCAATTCGTTGAGCAAATTCATGCCTCGATCAATCGTCTTGGAGAAGCGCTCTTCCTCGTCCTTGATGATTTGAGAGATCAATTGTTCGTTGCGCAGCTCGGGATAATGTGAGCCATAAAGCTCCACCACTTTTGGTACCAGCTTGTAAATGAACGGTTCGGTGATCCCGAGCAATCTGCCAAATCGAGCCGCTCTTCTGAGAATAAATCTGAGCACGTAACCGCGCCCGATGTTGCTGGTACGCACGCCATCAGCGACCAAGAACGTTACTGCGCGTGTGTGATCGGAAATGATTTTAAGATAGCTGTCTTTTTTGACTTCGGACTTTGTCCAATCCTCAGCTTTCGGCACACCACCAACATACGGAACACCAGCTAGTCTCGACACTTCTTGAAGAATGGGGAAAAACAAATCGGTTTCGTAGTTGTTGTCTTTCTTCTGCAAGATTAAGGCAACCCGTTCCAGACCTGATCCTGTATCGACGTTCTTTTTGGCTAAAGGAGAGAAATTGCCTTTATCGTCCTTGAACATTTCCATGAAGACGAGATTCCAGAATTCAAGATATCTGTCACATTCACACAGGCCTATGCCGCATTTGGTTGGATCAGAACTGCAACCGAACTTTTCACCGCGATCATAGTAGATTTCGGAACATGGTCCACAAGGACCAGTCGGACCAGGAGGTCCCCAGAAATTGTCAGAGCGAGACATCCTGATGATCCGCTCAGCTGGCACGCCGACCGTCTTATTCCAGATTTCAAAGGCTTCTTCGTCGGCAGCATTGAGCTCATCGCCTTTGAAAATAGTGACGTAAAGTTTTTCTGGTTCCAGTCCCAAATCCTTGGTGACAAACTCCCACGCCCATGGAATTACTTCTTTCTTGAAATAATCTCCAAAGCTGAAGTTACCGAGCATCTCGAAGAAACTATGATGGCGAGCGGTTCTTCCCACATTTTCAATGTCGGAATCCTTACCGCCGGCGCGGGCGCATTTCTGCACAGTCACTGCTCTAGGTGGCTCAGGTGCAGGCGCTTGACCAAGAAAGATTGGCACAAACTGCACCATGCCGGCTGAAGTCAGAAGCAGGGTTGGATTGTCAGGTATCAAACTGGAGCTGGGCAAGTATGAATGTCCGCGCTGATCGCGGAAGTATTCAATAAACTTATCCCTGATTTGCGAACCAGACAGTGCCATTTTCCCCTCCAAATTGATGTAAACGCCGTACGTTCCGGGAGCTCAGCCATCCTGGCGACTCGACGGACACCGCTTTCGCTGTCGAAGCCAGCTCTAAGCCGGCGCTCCCAGCGCTCTAAACAAACTCTATTGAGTATATCCTACAAATGCCGTAATTTTTTACTTCGTAACGGAACGCGAAAACCCAGACACCGTCTACAGTTCACTTTGTTCAAGGAGGGCTGCGGATGTAGCAATGATAAGCTGGATCTGCTAACCTTCCTGCTAATGATTTTCTGGTTACAGGCGGCCCCCGGTGAAACTCCGCAAGGTTTTGATACTCCACAAGAAGTCCACCTTCCAGATCCAAGCTCTCGAGCATAGAGAATCGCGCTTTCTAAAGCTCCTTGAAGAGGGTAGCGAGGTTGTCACTCGCGTCAAGGTTGCCCATAACGAGCACGTTGAGACGCTCGAACTACTTGAGAAGGAACTTCGTAAAAGAGGGGTCGAATACCGCTCAGTGGCGCGCTCTGAGCTGACTCAGAAGGTAACTGATGTTGATTTGGTCATCTCGGTTGGCGGCGACGGCACGTTTCTAGACGCCTCTCACTCGGTTGATAGCATTCCAGTGTTGGGTATTAACTCGTCAAGTTCTTCCAGTTTCGGACACTTTTGTCTCGGCAACGAGAAAAATTTAAAAGAAATTCTCGAGCAAATAGAGGCTGGTGAACTGTCCACGAGACCAATTTTGCGCCTCGAACTCTGGTTAAACGGTTCCGTTTTGCCTGAGTTGGTATTAAATGAAGTGCTCGTCGCGCATTCGAACCCGGCTGCTACAAGCCGCTACTTCCTGGAGTTGGGCGATGCCCGCGAAGAACAAAGGTCTTCGGGTATGTGGATTGGTACACCAGGTGGTTCAACTGGCTCACTCAGGTCAGCTGGTGGGGAAGTGCTGCCGATTATGGACAACCGTTACCAGTTTATAGTTCGCGAGCCCTGCATGCGACCAGGTGAGCACTATCAATTTTTGAAAGGCGTGCTCGATCACTCTCAAGAGATACGCATTGTTTCGCAGATGAGGACCGGAGTTTTGCATATTGACGGCCAACATATAGACTATCAATTCGGGCTTGGAGACGAACTGATCGTTAAGGGAAGTCCTCACTATCTCCGCGCTTACATCGCGGCAGACGTCAACGCCAGGTTTGTATAAAAAGCTCGGAAACGTAAGAGGTAGCAATGGATCCTTCGGACACTGTTGCAGTTGTTGCAGGAAAATTTACTGCCCGTGCGATTAGATTCATGGGCGCTGGACTTGGCTCAAATTTGCCCGGCAAACTGGCCAGACGATTTGCTCCAAACGTGCTCACCAAGCTTTCAGAGCAAGCAAAAAGTGGAATCATAGCCGTTACCGGCACAAACGGCAAAAGCACCACTTCCGGTTTGCTAGCATCAATTTTGCGTGCCGCCGGTTTGGAACTGGTGCACAACAAACAGGGAGCCAATCTGGTTGCAGGAATCACAGCCAGCCTTGTTGAATCAGCAAGTTGGAGTGGCAAACTAACAGCCGATTACTGCTTGTTTGAAACTGACGAAGCAGCATTGCCTTTGATTGCTAAAGAAGTAAAACTGACCCAAGTTGTTGTCACAAATTTATTTCGCGATCAACTCGATCGTTTTGGTGAACTGGATACGACCGCGAAACTAATCTCCAAAGGAATTATCGAAAACAAAACCTTGGCAATTTTAAACGCCGATGATCCTAACGTTAGCCAGCTTGTGCCCGAGTGTCCCCGAATATTTTTCGGTGTCGAATCAATAAAAGGGCAGGAGCAAAAACCTGCTGCTGCCACCGCAGATGGTATGGGCGTTCAATCGATGGAACTGTCTTATTGTGCCCAATGTGGCGCCGAGACTGCGTATACTTTAGTGTTCTACGGCCAATTAGGACACTGGAGCTGTACAAAATGTGAGCACATGCGACCGGTATCCCGAATCAAAGCAAGTGATGTAGAAGTCGGACCGACTGGCTCGACTTTCATCCTTTCCATTGATGAGCGAAAAGCCGATGCAGTAGTGCCATTGCCAGGCATGTTCAATGTCTACAACGCCCTTGCTGCAGCTGCTAGTGCCGCTTCTCTTGGGGTGACGATTGAAACGATCCGACAGGGTCTGAAAAACTATCAAACATTATTTGGTCGCTCGGAGAGAATCTCAATTGCCGGTAAATCAGTTTTGATCCAACTAATCAAAAATCCCGCCGGTGCCAGTCAAGCAATTAGCGCAGTGGCCGCGGATCCCAATGCCCGAATATTGATCTCGATCAACGACAATCTGGCCGACGGACGGGACATATCGTGGCTATGGGATGCAGATTTCGAGTTGCTGGCCTCGCACGCTAAGAAAATGGTCGTGAGCGGGCAGCGCGCAGAAGACATGGCCGTACGGATGAAGTACGCCGGCGTGTCCAGAGAAAATATCCTTACGGAACCCAAGCTCGACAAAGCTCTGGATCAGGCACTAGATTTGGTGCAGCCCGGCGAAACTTTATGGATCATGCCAACCTACACATGCTTACTGGAAATGCAGAAGATCCTCAAGGGGCGAGGTTACACACTCGCCGGAACTTAGGGTGCTAGCATCCGACCGTCAACAAGCAGCCAAAATACATCAGCATGCCGATCTCACATCATGCCGAGATCAACCCGCATGCGAACTTAAATCAGTCGCACAGCAACAAGCCTATTTTTTATCCAGCATATAGTCGAGTGCATGAGCTGAAGGCGCCGGTACATTCGTTGAACCGGTCCTGAGAGCGACAAAATTGTCGACTAATTTATAATTCTTCGGTTTGGCAAAGGTATCAGGCGGGAAATAGGCTCGCTCAAT